>JAPXRZ010000025.1:0-4028 GCA_033813295.1 Methanolinea sp. | reverse complement strand
GGTGAGGGCATTCAAATATGTGAATCAGGTAAGGGAATTGAAATTAAAATGCCTCGTTTATTCGATTGATAGATTTCTGAAATCTCAAAGAATTTTTTTGGAGGGTTAGGATTTCAACAAGGCCATTTAAACCAAAAAAATGATTTTAAACCAGATTTTAAAGGCAGTAATTTTAAACCAAAAAATGATTCCACCAAAAAAGTGGATTATTCCAGAAGTACCGCGTTGACCACGCCGCTCTGGCCGGGGCGGCTGATTAACCGGGCTTTTCCCAGTTCCGTCCGGACTACGGCACCCCGGGTGAGGATGCCCCTCCTCACGTAGTTCGGGTCGGCCGTGTTCTGCTCCACGGCCTCGATGCGGACTCTTTTCGTCGTGCCGCTCCTGCGATCTGCCACGTTTGCATATTCGGCACGCATGGCCCGCACCTTGTGGTTCCCCCCGGTGGTCCGGACGATGTTCCTCCGGTCCGCCCCGATGAGGGTGTCGGTGGGGGCCGACCCGATTTCTGTACGCCGCTTCACCAGGACCAGCCGGTAGCGGCCACCGGTTGGCATCCGCACGGATCTTCCTTGCCAGAGCATGGTATCGTTCTCCACGTATGGTGCCCGGGAACCGGGCAGGATTGCGGCAGGCTCCAACCTGCCGGAGTGCTCTAATAATTAATTCCTTAGGTATTTAACGGCTCTGGTTTACCGCAGCAGGGTTTCCAGGAACCGGTCGATCCCTTCACCGGTCTTTAAATTGGTACGGAAGACCGGCATTTCCGGGTTATAACGGTGCATATCCCGCTCCATGCGGTCAAGGTCCGCCCCTACCAGGGGAGCGAGGTCCACCTTGTTGATGATGCCGATGGTGCATTCCCGGAACATCATGGGATGCTTGTTGACCACGTCGTCGCCCTCCGTTGCGCTAACGATGACCACCCGTTTCTCTGCCCCGAGGGAGAAGTCGGTCGGGCAGACCATGTTGCCCACGTTCTCGATGAAGAGGAGGTCGATCCGGTCCAGGGGCAGGGATTCTATGGAATGCTCGACGAGATGGGCATCCAGGTGGCATTCCTTCCCGGTATTGGCGTTCACTGCCGGGATACCCAGGGCAATTATCCGCTTGTAGTCATCATCCCCATACACGTCCCCGGCGATGGCCCCTGGCCGAAGGCCACGCTTCTGCAGCAGAGGGACCATCCGCTCGATGAGGGCGGTCTTGCCGGAACCGATAGCCCCCAGGAGGTCGAAGGCCCGCACCCCATGCGCCTTCAGGTGCCGGGCGTTCGCCTCGGCGATGCGGCGGTTGACGTCGTAGACATCCTTCTCGATCCTGACGTCGATATGGTGCATATCATATCAATAGAGCATTACCAGAGTTTATAGGTTCACATTTCCCATAGAAGAGGCAATGAAAGAGGCGATGAAAGGCCAGCGCATCCTCTATCCATGCTACTTCAACAGTTCCCTCCGGAGGAGCGAGGGGAGGAGAGTGGCAAAATCCCGCGCCGTGAAGGACCCCACCCTGGCCGACCTGGAACGGGCCCTGAAAAGGTCGGGTGTTCCCTACCGGGTGGAGCAGAAGCCCCATCCGGCTCACTGGTGGCGGCGGGAAGGGAGACTGGTGGTGCAGTGGGGGCAGAGCAAGGAGCAACTCCTGAAACAGGTCGCTGCCCGGCTGCAGCCCGGGAAGTGATCTGATGTACGACCTGCATACCCACACTACCATGACCGATGGTGAGATGATCCCCATCGAGCTGGTCCGGAGGATGTCCGTGCTCGGGTACCGTGTCATAGCCATCACCGATCACGCCGATTCGAGCAACCTTGGCTTTATCCTCTCATCACTGGCGAGGGTGGGGGAGGATGCAGAGGACTACGGCATCCAGGTCCTCCGGGGAGTCGAACTTACCCATGTGCCTCCGCGACGGATCCCTGTGGTCGCCAGGGAAGCCCGTTCCCTGGGTGCCGAGGTGGTGCTGGTTCACGGGGAGACCCCGCTTGAACCGGTAGCCCCCGGGACCAACCATGCCGCCTGCGGCTGCCCCGACGTGGACGTGCTGGCGCATCCCGGCCTCATCACCCCGGACAATGCCCGCCTGGCCCGCGAGCATGGCGTAGCCCTGGAAATCACGTCCCGGGGTGGGCATAACCGTGCAAACGGCCACGTTGCGAGGGTGGGGATCGATGCCGGGTGCCAGCTGGTGGTGGACTCTGACGCGCACGCTCCCGGTGACCTCCTTGACGAGCATGCAAAAAGAATGGTCGCTCTCGGAGCAGGGCTTCCAGAGAAGGAATGCGCCCGCGTGCTATCTTTAAATATCCAGGAATGGCTTTCCCGAGCGCGTTGATATTTATATTTTCACGAAATGTTTATATAGTGGAAGCAGGAATATATATAGATATCTAAACTTCGTTACCAGCCATCGATCTGGCAGAGGAATCAGAGGTATTTCGTGTGAAAGCCATCGGTCGTACGGTATTCAGGGTGGGCAGCCGCCTCCTGGTGGTCCAGTGTGATGCGGCGCAGCTCCCCCGGCTGTACGGCGAGGTGGTGGACAGGCGGATGAAGCCTGTCGGCAGGGTCGTCGATATCTTCGGCAACATTGCCAAACCCCTTGCAGCAGTGTTCTGTGGCAGGCCATGTGAGATTTCCGCTGGTGAACGACTGTTTATCAAATAGTGGAAGTGACGAGATTGCAGGAAGTTGAGAAACTCAAGATCCTTCAGACAGAGAGGGAGGCGCTGAAGAACCGGCTGAAAGAGCGGGTCAAAGAGCACGAGAAGAAGGCGGAGGACCATACCGAAACGGTATGCCCCGAGTGCGGCAGCCGGCAGCTGGTCCACGATTACGAGCGGGCCGAGCTGGTTTGCCAGAACTGCGGCCTGGTCATCGACGAGGATTTCATCGACCGGGGCCCGGAGTGGCGTGCCTTTGACCATGACCAGCGCATGAAGCGTTCCCGCGTGGGCGCCCCGATGACCTTCACCATCCATGACAAGGGCCTCTCTACGATGATCGACTGGAGAAACCGGGACTCCTACGGGAGGGCAATCTCCAGCAAGAACCGGGCGCAGCTCTACCGCCTGCGCAAGTGGCAGCGGCGCATCAGGGTGAGCAACGCCACGGAGCGGAACCTGGCCTTCGCCCTCTCCGAGCTGGACAGGATGGCCTCGGCCCTCGGCCTCCCCCGGAACGTGCGGGAGACTGCTGCGGTGGTATACCGCGACGCGGTCGACAAGAACCTCATCCGGGGCCGGAGCATCGAGGGCGTGGCTGCAGCAGCGCTCTACGCGGCATGCCGCCAGTGCAGCGTCCCGAGGACCCTGGACGAGATCGCCGAGGTCTCCCGGGTATCGCGGAAGGAGATCGGCAGGACGTACCGGTTCATCTCCCGCGAGCTGGGCCTGAAGCTGCTCCCCACCTCGCCCATCGACTATGTCCCCCGCTTCTGCTCGGGGCTGAACCTGAAGGGCGAGGTGCAGAGCCGGGCCGTGGAGATCCTGCGCCAGGCAGGGGAGCGGGAGCTCACCAGCGGGCGCGGGCCCACCGGCGTGGCTGCAGCCGCCATTTATATCTCCTCGATCCTGGGCGGGGAGCGGCGCACCCAGCGCGAGGTCGCAGAGGTGGCCGGGGTCACGGAAGTGACAATCAGGAACAGATATAAGGAACTGGCAGAAAAATTAGATATCGAGATCATTCTCTGATCTCTCTTCTCTTTCGGGCTTGTAGATCAGGGGTAGATCGTTACGTTCGCAACGTAAAGGCCGCGGGTTCGAATCCCGCCAAGTCCATCCTGTTGATTTTTTCACTGGTTTTCAGATATTTCAGGATATTAATACTGTTTACGCGACCGGGAGGTCGCGCCGGGGTCGAGGGGCGGCAGCCCCCGGTCCGCAAAAGAGAAGGCCGCGGGTTCGAATCCCGCCAAGTCCATTCTATTGATTTTTTCACTGGTTTTCAGATATTTCAGGATATTAATACTGTTTACGCGACCGGGAGGTCGCGCCGGGGTCGAGGGGCGGCAGCCCCCGGTCCGC
>JAPXRZ010000024.1:0-9761 GCA_033813295.1 Methanolinea sp. | reverse complement strand
TCGTTATCGGTAAGATAATTACGTACGACTTCCTTTAAATCCATGCCCTGTATTCTCCTGTTGCTCAATCTATGTAGGATACAGGGCCTTTTCCAATTTTACATCACTTTGTGTACACTACCATCTAGCACCAAATGATATAATTATATATAGTAGTTTACAAATATTGATATCTACAGTTGGTTTGTAAACCAACACTTTTGGTGCAGCAATGAGCCTGGGTGAACGCATAAAGCAACGGAGAGAAATTCTGGGCCTTTCTCTTCGGGCGCTTGGTGAGCAAGTCCAAGTATCGCATACAACGATCAACAAATTTGAAAATGGTGATCTCATGCCGGATTCTCAACATCTCATCCGGTTAAGCGAAGTGCTCCAGGTCCCGATTGCTGCCCTGTTACGACCTCGGAGTCAGCGTATCCAACTTGACCATTTTGCTTTCCGAACCAGGAGATTGAAAAAACGGGAAGAAAAGCAGATCAACGAGGAAACAAAGGAATGGCTTGAACGGTACTTACAGATAGAAAAGATGACAGGAATCCAGCGTTCATTCGAGATGCCTGAAGGATTTCCAAAGAGAATCTCCTCATTTGAAGAAATAGAAGAAGCTGCTGAAGAGTTAAGGACTGCCTGGGACCTGGGGATGGATCCTATTGAGAACCTTACAACACTCCTGGAGGACAAGGGAATAAAAATAGGAATTATCAAGGGAATCACACAATTTGATGCCCTTTCAACAGAATACCAGGGAAATCCCATTATTGTGGTAAAAGACGACCTCCCAAGGGCTCGGCAGCGTTTCTCTCTAATGCACGAAGTGGGTCACTGCCTGCTTGAGGTCGATGATGGCCTTGACGAGGAGAAAGTCATGAATCGCTTTGCGGGGGCATTCCTCGTTCCTGCGAGGCGAGTATTTTTCGAATTGGACAGAAAAAGGCATAGATTATCAGCGAAGGAACTCCTGCTTTTCAAAGAAAAATACGGGCTTTCTATGGGAGCTTGGATCTATCGGATAAAAGACCTCCAGATAATCAACGAAGAAGAGTTTGTTGCGATCCGTAAGTTCCTTTCAAAACATGGATGGAATAAAAAAGAGCCTGGAGACGAAGTAAAAGGCGAAAAACCAATTTTTATGAATGTTGTTGTATTGAAGGCTCATGCAGAGGGGATTATTTCAACATCAAAGGCTGCTGAGTTATTAAATCAAAGTATCCAAACATTTTGTTCGCTGGACGGGGATTCTGATTTCGAACACTCAGCCCTCCTATGTAGTTGATACAAATACTATCATCGACCTCCACTTCTGCAATCTTTTATCAAATATATTCAATCTGCCCTGTTCATTCATCATCACTGATTTTCTTCGCCAAGAAATCAGGTTCCCCCCTTTTCATGAATTATCCCAGATGGGACTTCTTGTCGAACCGCTAACATCGGGAGAAGTTGCCGAGATATCCGAAATCCTCGACGAGTACGACAAACCGTCCTATGAAGATGTGTCTGTCTTAATCCTCGCAAAATCCCGAAACACGATATTAATTTCGGGTGATGAGAATCTCCGGCACGTTGCAGTCCAGAAAGGAATCGTCTGCTATGGCACCTGCTGGTTGCTCGACTATCTTGCCAACCAATCTATCATTTCCTACAAAGATGCTATTTCAGCCTATCAGATGATGCAGCAGCATGGGAGAAATCCCCCGAAAGAAGAATGCAGAAACTTTCTCTCCCAATGGAAAAAGAAAAGTAAGATGTTGGATTAGGGATTAAAAAAAATTGAGAATTCACAAATCAAAATTTTAAATGGCTTAATTCCAGGAAAATTTATAAAATAAAAAATTGATTCTCCTTGATAAGATGTATTGCCCTCATTGTAATTGTTGGAATTTGGTCGGATCAAAATATTGTACTTCGTGTGGGAAACCATTAGATGTAGATTCTATTTTTAGAATTGATGCATTTTTTTTAAAAAGAATAAGGACTTATTTATTATCTTTGGAGTTTTTGGTGCAATTTCACTCTACTTAACAACCTTCTTAACTAACAATCCAATAACTTTCGAAATTGGGATTTTGGAGTTCAATGCATTAAAACTTGGAGTTTCTTCATCTCTACTATTATTGCTTTTAATAGCCACTATGATTGTTATTAAAGCATTTTCCTACCCAAAAAAGGAAAAAATTCCATTATTTTTTATAATTGGTCCTGGTGCAATATGGAGACTTTCATTTTCCATCCCCTTCATTATTTTAAATCTAGGGTTAACCTATTATTTGTATAAATCATTTTCAACCGAACTTACATAGATATTAATTATTTATGCGTTTATTATTGGCATACTCGTTGTTTTTTTAGGAATAGTGAAAATTACGAAAAGATTTGGTAATTCTAATAAAATAATTTTCATTTATGCATTGTCCTTATTGTGCATATTTTATACATTAGAGTATTTTTTTACTCCTATGATTCCATCAAGTAATATCGCAATCAATGTCTTTTTTAGCCTAATTTTATCAATCAGACAAGGTGCTGCGCTCATTTTATTATTTTCAATATTTTTGTTTTTCTATGAATATTGGAAAAAGAGGAGACAAGTGTACCAAATTTAACTCGCTAATTTCCAATATTCGCTTTACTTAAATTTTCCCTCCCCCAACATCCCTCGCATACCGCCACCCCACTCCCTCGATCAATCCACTCCGCTTTCTCCAAGCCGCAGAGTGAGCATCGCCCGATATCAACTGTTACCTGTTCCAGTGTATTCACATCAATCAGTCTCGGGAGGGAGGGAGCAGAAGCCCTCTCTCTCTGCACCGCTTCCTGGTAACACTCCTTGCAGAGATAGTACGGCTTGTCGGTGGGAGGAAGCTTTTTCCGGCGTTCGGTGAGCTTCTCGATATAGAAAAGATACTTCTTCGCCCTGCAGACATCGCAGGTCCCCCTCATGATGATATCCAGTTTCTTGAAATCTAAAGGATTCGGCCGGCTGTTGGGAAGACCTGGCATCTCAGGAGAATAAGAAATCGTGGTGGAAGATGTACGGAAGGCTCCGCCCGAGATATCTCCACGTTGAGACGGTGAAATTCCACAAACCTTCCCATCGCCCGATTTTTTAACCTGGGGTGCGGAATCAACGGAATCACATGAAGAATAATCCGGAAAAATGGTCTCGCACTCCTGCTGCTCTGAATCCGAAATCTTCCGCTCATCAAAATATACTGAGTCAGATTGTTCCATTTTTCCTCCCGGATGTTCGGACCCAGACTCACCGGTTTGGGTGGAATTTTTCTGGGATCGTTCCGCTCGCTTCCGCTCTTCTACTCCATCTTCTCTATCTTTATCCTCATGACCGTCATCTCCTTGTTGATTTCCTCTATCTCTATCATCATCCTCATCCAGCCAGCAGGATCCGCCTCTCGCCCACTGGCGGTAGAGGTCCGGGTTGAACTGGTACGCCATTGTCCTCCGACGGACCGAGAGTCCTTCGTCACTCTCCGAGACCACTGTTCGATCCGTGTAGGAGATGGCCGGGCACTTTTCCAGGAGACCGCTGTAGGTGTAACCCCGGCTGATGTATCCATGCAGGATCTTCCGGATACTGGAGCTGGACCGGCCGGTCACCTGCTGCAGCTGTTGGACAGTAAACTCCTGCCATGCTGCTTTACAGATCACGTTGAGGACCGCAGCCTCCACTTTTGTGAGCTTCGTCTCCTGGCCGCCCGCGGTCCCATTCAACTGGTCATAGAGCCGGACCGCCCCGGTAAAGTCTTCACGGGTGGCGATGATGCAGGGGGAGCCGTCCTCGGCCCTGGCCTGCTCGCGCTGGAAACATCGCAGCAGGGAGTGGGATTTGATCAGGTCGAGGAGCATCTTCGGGTTCCTCCGGTTCTCGGCATAGCTGAACCGGATACAGCGGGCAAAGGAAATCACTACAAACCACCGCTGGGACCGGAGGATGTCCCATAAAGCTAGCAGATTAGGACCTCCCGCCGTTCCCTGGAGACTGCGGCCGGCGCCGATTCGTCCTTCCCCAGGATTCGTTGAAGCACCCGTTCGTCCTGTTCCCGGGAGTCGTCGATCCAGCAGGTGAGCATCCGGTTCAGGACCTGGTCATCGCCCGAGCCCTCTATCTTTGATACCCACCACACGCGCCGCTCCGGGATGGTTTAGGAATACCAGGGAAACCCCTCGGCACTCCCCGGATAATCGTGTCTCCATTGTGCCAGGTATTCTTTTCCCATGATGATCCGGACATACCTCGGTATTCCCGTCTTGAAATTGACATTGATGATTACGCCATAATGGTCGAATTTGATGTTCTCCCCACCGCATGGTCCCAATTTCGCCGACACGGAATCTCCCTCGTACAGCATAGTGATGATAGCCCGGTCCATGCTGCGGCTGCAGGCCTTGATCATGGCCCGGACCTCGTCGGGAGTGAGGAGAGCGGAGGCCGTTTTTGTCATGGCGTCCTTCCGGGGAGTCTGGAGCTTTCGCAGTTTCTTTTCGGAGATGATGGAATACTCGTTCTCGATGAGCCAGAGGTAAAACTATTTCAGAATCGCCACGTAATCGCTGATCGTATTTTGCTTGAACGGCCGCCCCCGGAGATTCAAACCGCTCTTCAGGGCCGGCACTCCGGCGTAGAGATCGGTGATGGTATTTTCAGAGAACTCGTCGATAAAGCGCCGCCATCCAAGCAGGGTGAAGCTTAGTTTGTTCGCCCAGCCGACGCTGATTCCCACACATGAACGACGCTCGGCAAGAAATTCCGTGAGGAGTTCGGCATCTTCCCGGGTTATCCGTTCCAGGGACGCAGCGCGATCGATGACAAGAAATCCATAGACGTTTTTGCTCGAAAAATGGCTCTGTGTATTGGCTTCGGAAGGCATACAAAAAGAGCTGGAATCACTGGGTATTTAAAGGGAAAGGGAGGAGAATAGAACTTTTTGTTCAAGTGCGAGGGGAGGGATTCGAACCCGCGAACTCCTGCGAGAGATGATCTTGAGTCATCCGCCGTTGACCGCTTGGCTACCCTCGCCTGAGTAGAACCTAGTGCTTTCTTTTGCATTAATAGTTATCAAATACGTAGATTAATCCCCGGATTCGTAGAGTATTGGAAGGGAAAGCATGGCGGCCCGTTCGCAGACACCGGAGGATAGCCCGCTGCCCGGCGGGATACCCCGGCCCCGTCTCGCTTTTATCGATAACCTGCGCATCCTCCTCATCTGCCTGGTCATTGTCACTCACCTGGCTATCACGTATGGAGCCGTAGGGGACTGGTACATACGGGACCCCTCTGCTGACTCGATGAGCGCAGCTGTTCTCACCCTCGTGGCCGCCCTGGACCAGTGCTTCATGATGGGCTTCTTCTTCATGATCTCGGCATATTTTGTGCCGGGGTCGCTGGAGCGGAAAGGGTCCGCGAGGTTTGCGCGGGACCGCCTGGTCCGGCTGGGCATTCCGCTTGTCCTCTGGGCCCTGGTCATCGGCCCGGTCCTCGATTACTGGGTGGGAGTCACTTTCTCTGGATACGCAGGTTCTCTGGCAGGGTTTTACCGGGATGGGATCGCGAGCTTCCAGGGGTTCCCTATCGGGCCGCTCTGGTTCGTGTTCGCACTCCTGGTGTTCACGTTTGCCTATATCGGGTACCGGGTACTGAGGGAGTGGTTTGCACGAATACGCGGACCCCAGGCAAATCGTTTGGGAAAAACGTGGTCCGGTATAAACCGGTCGACCCCTCCATCAGGTACAATCCCCCCGATGAATCCGCTGCCATCCTTGCATCCTTCGAGGACTCTGCACGGGCCGGGGAAGATGTTCCGTGCCATGCCGCCTTCGACCTGCCACCGGGTGGGAAAGCGCCGTTCCCCTCGGTCCTGGCGATTGCCGGGTTTGCCCTCTTCCTCGGGCTCGTGACATTCCTCGTCCGGGTCGTGTTCCCGGTCGGGTACACCTGGGAGCTCTTCAACCTGCAGGTCCCGTTCTTTCCGCAGTATATCGCTTTCTTTGCCATCGGCCTGTACGCCGCGCGGAACGATTGGTTTTCCCGGGTTCCCGCCCGTACCGGGAGGACCTGCGGCCTGGCGGCAGTTGCTCTTGCCCTTGCCCTCCCCCTGCTCTTCGTTGCCCTGGGGGCTGCTTCCGGGGATATCGGTCCCATCCTCGGAGGGCTTCACTGGCAGGCACTGCTATATGCCGTCTGGGAGCAGCTGGCCGGTACCTTCATCCTTGTCGGGCTCATGCACCTCTTTGCGACGCGGCTCGATCGGCAGGGACTCCTTGCAAGGGCGGCCGCTGCCGATACCTATACTGTGTACATCATCCACCCGCTGGTGATAATCCCGCTCTCTGCAGCACTCATGGGAGTGCTGCTCCCTCCCCTGCTGAAGTTCTGTGCGGCCCTGCTGCTCGGGATCCCCCTCTGTTTTTCCGTTGCTCACGGGTTGCGGGAGCTGCCCGGGGCGAAACGGGTATTGTGAAGGCTGAATCCAGGGTGCGAGCCTTGATTCGGGCAACGGTGCCCGGGGTTCATCCACCCCTGTCCTCCGCCTGCGCGGACCTGCCCCGTGCAAGGGATGCGTAAATGCCGGCCACGCAAAGGACGGTGAAGAGGATGAAGGCCCAGTGGACGCTCTCCATGAACCGGGGGTAGTATTCCGGGGTGATCTCCACGCGGCCGATGAAGAGGGCAAAGAGCATCGTGGCGATGCCCATCGAGAGCATCTGCCCGAGGAGGCGCATGGTCCCCACGATCCCCGACGCAACGCCGTAAAAACGCTTTTCCACCGCGCTCATGATGGCGTTGGTGTTGGGGGAGGAGAAGAGGCCGAACCCGAAGCCGAGGAGGGCGAGGGCGGCGATGATGTACCAGAGCGGGGTCGTGTCCGTCATGAAAATGAAAAAGGCAAGGCCGATCGCGGAAAATACCATGCCAGCCGAAGCGATGATGCGGGGGTCGACATGGTCGGAGAGACGGCCTGAAAAGGGGGAAACGACGGCCTGGACCGCGGGTGCGGCAATAAGGATGAACCCTGCATATTCCGGGGTGAAACCCTTGGCGTACTGGAGGTAGAGGCTCATCAGGAACGCAACAGCATAGGTTGCGGCATAGTTGATGAGGGCCGCGAGGCAGGAGAGGGCAAAGACCCTGTTCTCTGAGAAGAGCCGGAGGTTGAGGACCGGGAACGGCGCTTTCCGTTCGTACCGGGTGAAGGCGACCGCCAGGACCAGGCCAGCCAGGACCAGGCCGAAGCCTGCCGGGCCGGGGAGGAGGGAGAAGCCGGCCATGACGGACACGATCGCCAGACCGTAGATGACCGACCCGGCCAGGTCGAACCGCTCCCCTGCGCAGTCGGCCCAGTCTCCCTGGAGCTTCCAGAGGACCAGGATAACGGCAACGATGCCGATGGGGACGTTGATGTAGAATATGCTCCGCCACCCGAGGACCGCAGTCAGGATCCCGCCCAGGAACGGCCCGGCTGAAAGACCAAAGTACACCGCCGTGATATAGATCCCGAGCGCTCTCCCCCGCTCGCCCGGATGAAAGACCGTGGTGAGGATGGCGGTGGTGGTGCCGAAGATCATCGAGCTGCCGATACCCTGGATGATCCGGACGGTCAGGAGGAACCCGCTGGAGGGGGCCAGGGTCATGACAAGGGAGGCGGCCGCGAACAGCGATATGCCATAGAGGAATACCTTCTTCCGGCCGTAAATATCGGCGATCTTCCCGAACGGGACCAGGAAAAGGGCTGATGCGAGGAGGTACGCCGTCGCCACCCAGGAGAGGGCGATGGCATCCATGTGGAACTCGGCTGCGATGGACGGGAGGGCGATGTTGACCGCCGAGCCGTCAAAAGGCGTGAGGAACCCGGCAAGGACGGCAATAAGGAGGACGATCCGCTTTCCGGCGGCTGTCACCACGGGGGGAGGGGCCCGGCACGGTCCCGGTATACCTGCGGATTGCTCCTGCTCCAACGTGACACCAGCCGAAAGGTCTCTCTCCAACAGGTCTGAAGGTAATCGCATTTATGCATATGGATAGGGAAAGGCGGGCTGGTTTCCGGGAGGAAATCTACTGCGGAATAAAGGATCGGGGGGTTACCTGCCGGGAGGACTTGAGGAACCGGGGGATGATCATTGGGCAGGAAATTGAGGAACGGGGGTAATCTCTAAGGAGAAAGCAGGAAGATTTCCGGGCCCGCTGATACCGCGGTGCTAACAGGGAACAAGGGTATAACCTTCCGGGAGAAGCCTTGACCCTGCTTCCGGAGCCCGTGATAGGCGAGTTCAGGTGTCTTAACCTCAGGGCTCCCGGTTGTATCGATGCCCACCCTACCGCCGCTCGCCGGCGATGCCGGCAACCGCCTCCACCGTGGCCCCGACCTCCTCTTCCGTGTTGTAGCAGCCAAGCGATGCCCGGACCGTGCCGGCCGGGTGGAGCGAGCTCGCGAGGGGCTGGGCGCAGTGCATCCCGGAGCGCACGCAGATCTTTCCCCGCCGGTCCAGTTCGTGGGCGCATTCGTTAGGGTCCATGCCTCCGACGTTGAACGATACGACCGTCGACCCCTCGGGGCTGTAGACCGTGACCCCCTCGATGCCGGATAGCCCCCGGTGCAGGAGGGTGGCCAGCATGGTCTCGTGCCGGTGAATGGCAGGCACGGTCAGCTCCTCCACCAGGCCGATGGCAGCCCCGAGCCCGATTACCCCCGGGATGTTGGGGGTTCCCGGTTCGAACCGGGCCGGCGGCGGGAGAAGGGTGAAGCCGTCCAGGGTCACTTCCTCAACGATCCCCCCGCCGTGGCAGGATATGGAGAGGTTGCGGTAATCGGCCACGTAGAGGGCCCCGGTCCCCTGGGGGCCGAGCAGCCCCTTGTGGCCGGGGAGGGCCAGGAAATCGATATACTCGACCTCGAAGGGAAAATGCCCTATCGACTGTGCCGCGTCGACCAGGATCGGTACCCCGGCCTCGTGGGCAACCACCGTCAGCTCGGGGATGGGCTGAACGGTCCCCAGCACGTTCGTCATATGGGTGACCGCGAGCAGCCTGGTCCGGGGGGAGAGGGCGGTGGCGACATCGGCCGGGTCCACCACGCCGTTAGTATGCGGGATTACCTTCACGATTACTCCCTTCCCCTTCAGAGCCATCCAGGGAAGGAGGTTTGCGTGGTGCTCCAGGCTGGTGGTGACCACCTCGTCGCCGGGCTCCCAGCAGGTGCCATGGGCAACCAGGTTGATAGCCTCGGTGGTGTTCCGGGTAAAGACCAGCTGGCCGGCAGGGACCCCGAGGAACTTCCCCAGGGCCTCCCGGGCGCCTTCGAACTCCTCCGTGGTCCTGCGTGCGAGGAAATGAGCGCCACGGCCGTGGTTGGCGGAGTACTCGTAGAAATAGGCGGACATGGCCTCCACGGCGCGCCGGGGCGTCTGGCTGGTGGATGCCGAGTCAAGGTAGATGGCACGGGAGAGGACCGGGAACTCCTCCCGCAGGCGGGCTAGGTCATACATCAGAGGAGGATATGATCACGGGGGAGGATGATTATTCTGTTGCACCTCACCCGCCGCACACCTGGGGAACATCGGACAATGCAGGACAGGATCCCTCTGCATATGATCGAGACAGATTTTAGTTTTGCGCTGGCGTTGCTGTGTTGAATAAATCGGGGGGAAAAAGTACCAAAAGCTGAAGATCACGGAAGTCCCATCAATCTATCATGTCAAAGAAAGAGCGATGGGGACGTCCGCATGTAGATACTCGTGATTGGATCGTA
>JAPXRZ010000023.1:0-13491 GCA_033813295.1 Methanolinea sp. | reverse complement strand
GGCGCCTGGCGTGACCAGGACAACTATTTTGACCCCTGTTCACCAAGGCCCCAGTTTGTCATCGATACGCCGCCACCCTATCCTACCGGCAATTTCCATATCGGGAATGCCTTCAACTGGTGCTATATCGACTTCATCGCCCGTTACCGCAGGATGCAGGGCTTGAACGTGATGTTTCCCCAGGGCTGGGACTGCCATGGCCTGCCCACCGAGGTGAAGGTCGAGGAGATCCACGGCATCACCAAGAATGACGTGCCGCGGGAGGAGTTTCGGAGGATGTGCCGGGAGCTGACCCTTTCAAACATCGAGAAGATGCGGAAGACTCTCCGCCGCATGGGCTTCTCGGTGGACTGGAGCCGCGAGTACATCACCATGCTCCCGGCCTATTACCGGAAGACGCAGATCTCCTTCCTTCGAATGCTGGAAAAGGGATACATCTACCAGAGCGAGCACCCGGTGAACTATTGCACCCGGTGCGAGACGGCCATCGCCTTCGCGGAAGTCGCCTACGAGCCCCGGGAGACCACCCTCAATTACTTCGATTTTGACGGGGTGGAGATTGCGACCACCCGGCCCGAGCTGCTGGCAGCCTGCGTGGCCGTTGCCGTGCATCCCGACGACGAGCGCTACCGGTGCCTCCGCGACCGGAAACTGGCTGTGCCTATCTTCGGTCACCGCGTCCCGGTCGTGGTGGACGCGGCCGTGGACCCTGCATTCGGGTCCGGTGCAGTGATGATCTGCACTTTCGGCGACAAGCAGGACGTGCACTGGTGGAAGCAGCACCACCTGGAACTCCGCAAAGCTGTCGACCGGCAGGGCCGGATGACGGCGATTGCCGGCACGTACGCCGGCATGCGTGCATCGGAATGCCGGAAGGCCATCACGGAGGACATGAAAGGCGCCGGTATACTCTCCCGGCAGGAGGTGCTTGACCAGCGGGTGGGCACGTGCTGGCGGTGCAAGACGCCCATCGAGATCATGAGCGAGCGGCAGTGGTTCGTGAAGATAAGGCCGGCCGAGATCATGGCTGCTGCCCGTGAGATTACCTGGATCCCGGAACACATGTTTCTGCGGATGGAGAACTGGGTAGAGCAGATGGAGTGGGACTGGTGCATCTCCCGGCAGCGGATCTTTGCCACCCCGATCCCGGTCTGGTTCTGCACGCGGTGCGGGCAGATGATCCTTCCGGGCGAGGAGGACCTTCCGGTTGACCCCACCGAGCAGAAGCCTGCCCATCCATGCCCCCGCTGCGGCTTGGATGAGTTCACCGGCGAGCCGGACGTGCTCGACACCTGGATGGACTCTTCCATCTCTGTGCTCAACGTGACGGGCTGGGAGGGGGACGGGCCGACTCCCGCCTTCCCTGCGGAACTCCGCCCCCAGGGGCATGATATCATCCGCACCTGGGCTTTCTACACCATCCTCCGATCGGTGGCCCTGACCGGGATGCGCCCCTGGGACGCGATCCTCATCAACGGGATGGTCCTTGGCGAGGACGGCTTCAAGATGAGCAAGAGCCGGGGCAATATCATCTCCCCCGAGGAGATCGTTGAAAAATACGGAGCCGATGCGCTCAGGCAGTGGGCGGCAGCCGGTGCGGCGACGGGCGGGGACATCATGTTCAACTGGAACGACGTCATCGCCGCATCCCGGTTCCAGACCAAGCTCTGGAATATCGCCCGTTTTGTCCTGCTCCAGCTGGGAAAACGGCCGTTCGACCCTGAGGCCCCTGTCACTGCCCTGGCCGACCGGTGGCTCATGGTGCGGCTCTCGGAGACCATTACCGAGGTGACGGCGGCTATGGAGGGGTACCAGTTTGACCGGGCACTCAAGGCAATCCGGGAGTTTTCCTGGGACGTGCTGGCCGACAACTACATCGAGCTGGTCAAGGGAAGGCTCTATGCCGGCGACGAATCCCGGGACGGGGCCTGCAGGGCACTCTCCACCGCAATGGATGCACTCTGTCGCATGCTGGCGCCGTTCACCCCGTACTTTGCTGAGGAGTGCTATTCCTACCTGGAAAAAGGGAGCGTCCATGCAAGCTCATGGCCAGAATTATGCTGGAACGATGACCAGGCCAGGCACCAGGGTGACCTCCTGGTCCAGGTGGTCGCCGAGCTTCGGCGGTACAAGCACGAGAAAGGCATGGCCCTGAACGCTCCCATGGGGAAAGTCAGCGTCTTTGCCTCCCCCATCCACGGCGATGACGGCGATGCCTCCCGGGCGCTCAACGCGGAGGTGCAGTGGCAGACTGGAACGCCCCGCCTGGAGAAGGCGGCAGGTGAGGTGCAGTTCAACATGGCGGTGATAGGGCCGGCCCTCCGCAGGGACGCTCCCGCGTTCATGAAGGCAGTCCGCTCCCTGCCCCCGGAGGATATTGAGCATCCCCCGGATTCCATTGACATAGGCGGAAGGAAAGTCCAGGTGCCGCCTGGCTCCCTCTCACTGCAGTATTCGTATCTCGAGGCCGGAGAGAGAGTTGACGTCATCACCGTCGGCGACGCGATCGTAACCGTGCATACTGCTCCCTGACAGCGTCCGAGACAAACCGGTGGACCTCGTCCAACCGCTTTTCGGCATCCACCACCACGAAACGGGAGGGCTCTCCTGCTGCCAGGGCCAGGTAACGCTCCTGCACCCGGGAGAGCACTCCTTCCTGCTCGAAGTGCTCCCTGCCGCCGGGATGCCCCTTCCTCGCCAGAGCTATATCAACGGGGAGGACCAGGAGAAACGTCCGGTCGGGGATGATCGTCCAGCCATCATGGACCTGCTTCAGCCATCCCAGGGGATCGGGGACGACCCCTTCAAGTGTCACCGACTGGTACGCATACCGGCTGTCAATATAACGGTCAGAGATGACCAGGGAGCCCTTTTCCAGGGCAGGCCGGACCACGGCGGCCAGGTGCGCCGCATGGTCTGCGGCAAAAAGGAGGGCTTCTGCTACCGGGTCAGCCTCCTCGGCAATTGCACGGCGGACCTGGTCCCCGATCCAGGTGGAACCCGGCTCCCGCGTGAAGACAGGGTAGAGGTCGGCAAGGGACTCCTTCAGCCGGGAAAAGAGCGTGCTCTTTCCACTCCCGTCGATGCCCTCCAGCGTGATCAGCACCAGGTACCCCTCCGGACCGCATCGAGCGGTATCCTGCCCCTGTGCACTGCCGTGGCCACGATGGCGCCATCCAGGCCGATCCGTGAGATCAGGTCAAGGTCATCGGGCCCGGCTACCCCTCCGCCGTACAGGAGGGGCAGGTCGTAAGCAGCCCTTAGCTCGACAAGTAATTCCTCCGGGACACCGGCTCCGGTCCCGACCACCTCGATATTCAGGACGATGCACCCCTCAAAATGCCAGTCCCCCGCCTTTTCAAGCAGGGCCACCGGCTGCTGGCCCGCTGGCATCACCAGGCCCCCCTTCAGGTCGAGAGAGAGGTAGCCGCCGGGATACAGCGACAGGTCCGCGATCGATGTCTCGGTGGCCGCGATATTGATGATTTTAGGGTCATGCAGGTAATCGCTGGGATCCCGGCAGCCGCGGTCCACGTAAGCCCGCTCAACCAGGGCGCTGCAGGATGCCACCTCTCTTTCATGGGACCCGGCCCCGGTGATGCGGTCGAGGTCAGCGATATACAGGAACCGCGGGCCAATGTGGCGTACATAGCGTTCCGGGTCCGCCGAAGGCGAGAGGCCCCAGGTGAGCGGCCGGTACCGGGACCGGTCCCCCCTCTCGCCGTGCACTACCAATCCGGACCGCAAATCCACTGCCAGAAGCAAATCCATGCTGTAGCGTAATCACTATTAGCCATCAGGATCATTAAATCCTATGCAATTATTGGTCAGCCCGAGGGATATCGAGGAGGCCAGACGTTCTCTTGCTGCTGATATTATCGATGTCAAGAATCCATCCGAGGGGTCGCTCGGGGCGAACTTTCCCTGGGTGATCCGGGAGATCCGGACCTTCTCCCGCAAGCCGTTGAGCGCTGCCATCGGTGACTTCGATTTTCGGCCGGGGGGAGCTGCCATGGCGGCATACGGGGCGGCCTGCGCCGGGGCTGACTATGTCAAGATAGGGCTCATGTTTGATGGCGCCTCCCGGGCACGCGAACTGGTCCGGGCAGTGGTCCGGGCGGTCAAGGAGGAATTTCCCGAAAAAAAGGTGGTTATCGCTGCGTATTCTGATTATGTTCGGCTCGGAGCGATCTCCCCGTTTGCCATGGCACCCATCGCATCCGATGCGGGAGCAGACCTTGCCATGGTTGACACGGGCATCAAGGATGGAAAAAGCACGTTCGAGTTTATGAACGAACAGGCCCTGGCAGAGTTTACCCGGATGAACCGGGAGGCCGGCCTTGGCACGGCCCTGGCAGGTTCCCTCAAAATCGGGGACCTCCCTTCCCTGAAGCGGATCGGGCCCGATATCATCGGTGTGCGCGGGATGGTGTGCGGAGGCGATCGCAACGAGGGGATCAGGGAGGACCTGGTAGAGCAGCTCGCACGGCAGGTGAAATGATATGTTCCAGGAGAAGTTGTCCTGCCCACTGGCGCTGACGTTCGACGATGTACTCCTGGAGCCGGCGGCATCTGAGGTCGAGCCCAATGAAGCAGACACGCGGACACGCTTCTCCCGGAACATCCCCCTGAACATCCCCCTGGTCAGTGCGGCCATGGACACGGTCACCGAGTCTGCCATGGCCATCGGAATGGCCCGGGATGGGGGGATCGGCGTCCTTCACCGCAACATGTCCGCCGAGCAGGAGATCGAGGAGATCATCAGGGTCAAGCAGGCCGAGGAGCTCATCGAGCGGAAGGTCCTCTCGGTACCCCCCGAGACGAGTGTGGCCGAGGTGGAGCGGATGATGACCGAACACGGCATCGGAGGTGTACCGGTCATCGAAAACGGGAAGATCGTGGGGATTGTCAGCCGGAGGGATGTGCGCGGGATCGCAGCACGCCGGGGTGCCGACAGCATCCGCACTATCATGACCCGCAAGCCGATCACGGCCAGCGAGGAGATCACGATGGACCAGGCCCTTGAGATAATGTACTCGAACAAGGTGGAGCGGCTTCCCGTCGTCGACCAGGAAAACCGGGTTGTTGGGATCATCACCATGCAGGACCTGCTGGAGAAGCGGCAGTATCCCAATGCAACCCGGGACGACCGGAGCCGGCTCCGGGTCGCAGCCGCGGTGGGCCCCTTTGACCATGAACGCGCCATGCGCCTGGACGAGGCAGGAGCGGATGCTCTGGTGGTCGACTGCGCCCACGGGCACAACCTCAACGTGATCAGGTCGATCCGCGATGTCAAGGGCAGTGCAAGGGCCGATGTGATAGCCGGGAACATCGCCACGGCCAGAGCTGCCGAAGATTTAATGGATACCGTGGACGGCTTGAAAGTCGGGATCGGCCCCGGTTCTATCTGCACCACCCGCATCGTGGCTGGGGTGGGCGTTCCCCAGATCACGGCAATCGCCAGCGTCGCAGACACGGTCCGCGGGACCGGGATCCCGGTCATTGCCGACGGCGGCATCCGGTACAGCGGGGACGTGGCCAAGGCCATCGCCGCCGGGGCCGACAGTGTGATGATCGGGAGCCTCTTTGCCGGCACGGACGAGTCTCCCGGCCGCGTCATTACGATGAAGGGGCGGCGGTACAAGCAATACCGCGGAATGGGATCCCTCGGGGTGATGAGCGGCGGGGTCTCCAGCGACCGCTACTTCCAGGCGGCGGATATCGGGAAGACCAAGTTCGTGCCCGAGGGAGTGGAAGGTGTCACTCCCTATGTCGGACGGTCTGCGGATGTGGTCTACCAGCTCATCGGCGGGCTCAAGTCGGCCATGGGTTACACCGGATCGCACACCGTAAAAGAACTGCAGGAACGTACCCGGTTTGTCCGGATCACCACTGCGGGCCATACCGAGAGCCATGCCCATAACATCCTGATCACCGACGAGGCCCCCAATTACCGCCTGTCTGATTAAATTTCTTTGCGAAATGCCAGAAAAATACCTCGCTCCGGGTGATGGACAGCGGGGTTCAGGTACTGTTGCGATCACGGGACTTTGACCAATCACGCGGGACGTGTTGCGTCGCGGGACTTTTGAAAAAATTGAGGAGTTTCCCTTTACCGTTTGATTATACTAATAGAATGTCGAATGGTTCCCGAACCCCCACCCAAATCTATTACCGTGTGCCAGTGTCCTGTGTAAGGCACAACAAGGTCTATTGGCGATTCTTCGTAATGTCCACCATGATAACGGAATCGCCGCCCAGCTTTGTAATTGCTATATCCGCTATCATCAAGAAGCATTACATTCGCTTGATGATCAATTGTCACGTGTACAATATCACCACTGTTTAAGTGATGGTCTGCATGCAGATGTTCTGGCATGGTTGAGATTCCTCCGAAAAATTAGGATGCAATTCTGGTCCTCACATAGAGGATCCCAAGGGTGACGATTAACGCCATTGCCAGAAACATCCAAAAAGCTGAATATGCCATATCACCAAAATCAGTAATGACATCTCCAACTTGTTCTAAAGGCGTTTCCTCAAACTGCTGGCTGAAAAATCCTCCAACAGTATGTGAGCCATAGCCCACAATCGGAAGAGCAACCAAGGTGGCAATTCCGAGCAGTATAATCCAATTTTGGATCTCCATTGACTCTCCTATGCGGGAAGGAGAGCCATCACTGACCGCAACCCTTATTATCAGAAAGGTTAAGATGTTCTTGGTGAATTTTCCTTTCTGTAAGGGTGGGAGTGGAGACACTCCCCCACATTCTTGCAGCAACAGTGACTGTTGCTTACCTTTTATATAGGTAGGTGGATTCTTAAAGCTTCCGCTCCTCAACAGATTTTAAGCTTAATTTGGTCTCTGATTCAAAAAAGAGATCTTATACTCAGAGATTAACTAAGAACTTTTCGATCATCAACTAAGGTGAAAATGAAAAGATTACAAAGTTTCTTCCTCCTTTTGAATCTGTACAACAAGAAATCCATCTTCAATGAACCATCTAAGTTTATCTCCTTTTTTTAATTCAAATTGACTGACGATAAATGCAGGGATCGTTGTTCGCAAAGATCTGCTTTGGGGTGTTGCCGGATTAAGAATAGACTCATCTGCTCTGATATTTTTTGCCATTTTTTACCTATTGATCTACAATGTATTTATAATTTATTTTACCAATTTATTTACCAATAACTATAAATACTTTCCCAGTTAATAGGTAAATAATAAGGTAAATAGTATGAATCAGTTCAACGATCCCCGAGAACTACGCGGCCTTGCGATCCTCTCGCAACCTAACACGGTGTGTGAAGTGAAAAAAATCTTTGGATGGTGAAATCACAGTTTGGAAACGGTGAGTATGAGGTATCCCGAAAATTTGTGAAAGGAAGGGACTCTCAACATATTCACGATTGGTCATGCACCTGCCCGGACCACACAACCAGGAACGTGATTTGCAAACACATCCACGCCGTTCAATTCTCCCTAAAACTTAAAGTAGACGTTGAGACAGACATTAAATCTCAAAATTTCCAAAAGGAGGAAAATGTCGTCACTTGTACAATTTGTAAGAGTCAGAACGTTGTAAAGCGCGGGATCAGAAAGACCGGATACGGAACCGTCCAGCGTTATGGATGCAATAACTGTAACCACCGTTTTGTTGTGGATATGGGATTCTGTCGGGTGAAATACGACCCGAAGATTATCATGCTCACCCTTGACCTGTATTTCAAGGGCGTTTCACTCCGGAAGATTTCGGATCATATCCAGCAGTTCCACGGGCGGAAAGTCTGCCAGACCACTCCGATGCGCTGGATCCAGAAATACATGAAGCTGCTCTCCAAATACGCAGAGAAGTATAAAGCTGAAGTCGGGAATATCTGGCACTCCGATGAGACTACGATTTTCATCAAAAAAGAGGGTGAGAAGAAGTACTACGAGTGGATCTGGAACATCATGGACGCAAAGACCCGATATCTCCTTGCCTGCCAGATCACAGAAACCCGATTCGTAAACGACGCGCAGAAACCATTGAAGCAAGCAAAACAGGTTGCCAATCGGCGGCCCGATGCGATTGTCACCGATGGGTTACAGGCCTATCAGAAGGCTATCAAGGCGGAATTTTATGATAAGACCGCACCGATCCAGAATCCACACATCAGGCTGAAAGACTTCGAGACGAAGCCGAACAATAACATTGTGGAGCGGTTGAATGGGACATTCCGGGAACGCACGAAGGTTATGCGTAGCCTTGATTCCTCTCCGACCGCATTTGAGTTTGTTGCAGGGTTACAGACATATTACAACTATATCAGGCCCCATCAAGGAATTGGCGGACTAACTCCTGCACAGATGGCTATGATCCCTATAGATTTGACAGGGAACAGATGGAAGACAATGATTGAGTTGGCTGTTGGGAAATAGTATTCACTTTTCTCTTATTCAGTTCTCTCTATAAGTTAGGCACTGTAATTTTAATTGAGCTAAACTCCTGAAAGTTGCTTAATTGTGGGAATGCTTTATCAAAAGCAATAATTTCAGTTGCTGAAAACTCCCTTGCAATTAGTCCATGTTGAATATCAAGATGGCCTAGTATTCGATATTTGTATTTAGGTGGATCTATTGGTTGGTTACAACCCGGACAATGACCTATTGACCTAATATCACCATTATTCATTCTTACCATCCTATATATCGTATTTTGACTTTCTCCAATTGGTGTTGTTGGATCGACAATCATTACTTTTCTTTCTTGGGCAAGGATTGTAATTCGCCTTAAGATTTCCCTTATTCGCTCATTTACTCGGTTATTTATTTGTTCCTTAATAGAAGTGCTTAACCCTTGATAGGTTTCATTGTCAACCAATCTTTTCCGAGTAACATCAATGATCTCCAATAAAATTAATGGAGAAATAACAGCGATATCATTATTTGATTTAATTCTATCTAATTGGCTCTCAGCATATTCTAAAAAATCATCCTCCAGAAAATATGAAATCCAAACTGAAGTATCAAAGTAGATGTTGGGGATAATTATTCCTCCCGAATTGACCGGATAATCTCATCCGAATTAAGGCCATCCTTCTTAAAATCTTTTAAAATCCCTTTCAATTCAGATAAAGCGTTTTCAGGATGTTCAATGATTACCTCATTTAAATTAAAAATCATCTCTAAAGTATTGACATTTCTGTCGCTAATTGCCCAAAAATCGTTTTTCTTACTTTTACTCATTAATAAATATCTATACGATGTAACCTCTCTCTCTAATTTAAAATTAGACTTCTGTAAAATAGCAACGGTCTTTTCTAAGTTGCTAATAGATTTTTCCAAATTGTCAATTTTAACTTTTATTTCATCCTTATACTCATTAAATTCTTGTTTATCTATAATAGTTGACCAAGTCGGATAATCCCTTCTCCTCTCAATAATTCCGATTTTATTTTTTGTTGATGTTGTCGCCTGTAACTGCTGATCACGGATGTCTCGTTCTCTTTCTCTTCGATCCCATTCTCGTGCTTTATTGATAATAGAGGCCATTAATATTCACCCATCTCAATCTCAGCGGGCTTTTTTTTCATAATATTAAAGCACATACTTTGAAATTTAGTTGCAATATAGCGTAATTCGATCAATGAAGAGTATAATTCATCTTTGTTACTTTCTTTATAATTATCTCTGATTTTAATTAATAATTTTTTCATTCTCTCTATCATTTCAAACTCAATATCTGGATTGATATCATATTCATCAAATAAAGGTCCTACTTGGGAAAAAACACTCTCTAACAACTCCGAAATAAAAACCCCTTCTTTAAATTCAGACATTAACGAATACATTGTTAAATCAACGGAAATTCTAAAGCAATTCTTCAAATTTATTACATTAATCGTGTCTATCAAGATATTCAGATTCTCATCGAATACTTCATACACATTTTTCATGTTTTTCCACCTTTCTGGGTAATTATTCCATAATATATTAGATAAATTAAATAAAGGTTCTCTAAACAAAACCCATTCGTCTTTTATTTTAATAGTTCCTTGCATAAATATCACCAAGTCCCGTTATGCAACACCTCTGCACGTACGCAACGAAGTCCCGACAATGCAATAGAACCGGGGTTCAATAAATTTATATAACAAAAAGACTAACAAAAAGTAATTACAATGCTGGACCAGGTTGAGGTCGCACGGATCCTCGATATTCTCGGGAACCGGAACCGGCGCAGGATCATCGAACTTCTGCGCCAGAAACCCTGTTTTGTCACCGAGATATCTGACCGCCTCATGCTCTCCCCCAAGGCGGTCATCGAACACCTGCAGCTGATGGAGCGCGAAGAGATCCTCTCGTTCCGGCTGGATGACCGGCGGAGGAAATACTACTTCCTGGCTAATGATATCGATATCATGGTCCGTGTCCTCAAGCAGGAGCAGGTTATCCCTGCGGTCATGGACGACTCGATCCGGCTTCGAAACCTGCTTTCACGCCTGCACAAGCTTGTTGAGGCGAGGGAGGAGCTGGTCTCCAGTCTCCGGAACCTGGAGAGCGATATCAACCAGCAGATAAAGGAGATTATCAAGCAGGGGCAGGGTGTTCTGGATAACGACACGCAGCTCGACCTCCTGATAAGCCTGGCCCATTGCGACCTGACCCTGCAGGAACTGGCCGAGCTGGTTGAGGCGCCGGGGGATGCCCTGTTCGATAGCCTTGAGAACCTCCGGAAGAAACATATAGTGGAGCGCGAAGGAGATACATACCGGCTCCGGGGTATCCATGCCCAGTAAAGAAAACCCCTACGACGAATTCTTAAAGCAGCTGGCGAAGATGGTCGAGGACATGCTCCGGACCATGCCAAACGAGGAGACCACCCGGATCATCGGCTGCACCATCATCACCGGCAATACCGATGACCCCGGGATCCATGTGCATGGCTCAAACCCCCAGAAAGAGGAGCTCACCTGCGAACTTATCGAGACCGGGGACCGGATTTACATAACCGCCCGGCTCCCGGCTGACATTCGGTCGGCAGCATATGCAGATATCTCCCCGGAAACCGTGTACATCGTGGTGAACGAGGAGAGGACCAGAATAGATCTCCCTGCCCCGATCGATATAATCCACAGTTATTACCAGGTGCGGCACGGGGTCATCGATATAATCCTCAAAAAAAAGCAGATGCCCGCCCGCGAGACTCCCAGGGAGAGCCCCCATTAAACCTTTTTTCCTGACCGGTATTTGACCCGGGCATTCCGGGCCGGTGGCTGATAAAAATTGGGTTTCCCTGAAAATCACCGCCAAACGGCTTTCAGGCCTGGACCCGGGTCCCGGGCGCCAGCCACTCTGACAGCTTCTTCCTGTCGCCGCGGTACTCGCGGAACTCGTGGAGGGACACGGTGAGGTCGCGGGTGAAGGCAAAGTACCCGATCTGGGTGGTCCGGCAGAGGTTCATTGCCATATCCATGAGGCCCCTCGGGTCAGGGCGGGACTCTCCAAGCCAGATATGGAAGATGTTGCCGCCGTCCACGATGGGGAAGAAGACGTGCTCGATCTCCATACGCCGGGAGAGGGTGACATCGGCCCCCGGGGCAACGTGGGTCCCGTTTGTATAGTAAATGGGAAGGTCGCGGGTGGTCCCGAGCTTCTCCAGGGCCCGTTCCAGGTCTCCCTTGATCACCTTCCGTGCCTGTTCGCGGTATTTCTTGTTCAGGAGGTCGGCCACGGAGAAACGCTGCCCGGTGGTCTCGGCCGGGGTACGGGCCAGGGCGATGGTCATGTGGTGCCTCCTGGAGAGTTCCCTGGCATAGAGCTCCATCTCGGTCATGGCCCGCACCGCGAAGACGAAGGCCTCCCTGGACTCGTGGAGCTGTTTGCCGGTATGGTGCTGCACCATCTCGTTGACCCCCACCACCCCGATGGTGTATACCAGGTTGTCGAGATCCACGGCAACCGATCCCCGTTCGCCGGTCACGGGGTCCCTGGGGCGCTGCATGGCGAATGGCATCCTCCCGTGGGCGCGGATGAGGTCGAGCCATCGCCGCTTAATCTTGAAGACTTCGACACAGATGTCCATGAGCCCCCGGAGCCCGGCAAAGAGCCGGTTATCGTCCCCCTCAGCGTCGTACGCCGCGCGGGGACAGTTGAGGGACACGACCTGCCAGGACCCCATCGAGAAGTGTTTGCCCTCGCGGAAGGAGAGCTTGTCCTCGAAACGGGTGTCCTGGTCTGCAAGGGCGGAAAACTGGTATGCGCAGCACTGGTAACAGGAGATTCCCTTGCCTGCGCCGCGGTACGCCGGGATCTGGTTGTCGTAGTAGGGTGTCCCGAACTTGGAGGCAAGTTCGAAGGTCATCAGGTAGAGGTCCTCGTAGGTGGGGAGGTCCGGGTTTGCCTGGTTGAACTCCGTGTCCTCCTTTAAGAAATCAGGCTCGATGGATATCTCGGGCTTGGGAAAGCTGAATGGCTTGCCCCAGTAATCGCCCTCCAGCATCACTTCCATGAGCGCGGCAAAGAGGAGCCTGACTTCCCGCTCGAACTCCCCGTAGGTGCGCCGGGGCCCGTCGGCCCCGTCCCAGACTCTCCCGCGGTACACGGAGGGCTTATCTTTCCAGAGGGAGGGAACGCCGGGGCTGAGCTGCACCGAGGAGAAGACCAGCTGGCCCCCGCGGGCGACCATCATCTGGGTCATCTCGTAGACGAACATCTGCATCAGCTGCTTGATCTCCCCGTAAGGCATCCCCTCGAAGTATGGCGCCAGGAAGGTCAGGAAGTTGTAGTACCCCTGCCCGCCGGCAAAATTGGTCTGGGCGCTCCCGAGGGCCTTGACAGCGTGGAGGACCGCCACCTCGGCGCGGTTGGCCGGACCTGCCACCGAGGCCTTGGTCCCGTTCCCATCGGGCATCAGGCCATAGTAGAAGAAGTAGCGGAGGTCCCAGTCCTGGCAAAAAGGACGCGTTCCAAAGTATTCCAGGTCATGGATATGGATGTCCCCGGAGAGGTGGTGATCGGCAAGGTGGGGGGGCAGCTGCAGGAGGTACTGCTCCTTGCTTATCTTGTCCGCCTTCTTCTTGTGGGATGTCTCGGCATTCTCCTGCAGGTTGGCGTTGTCTTTGGCCTCGAACCCGCGGCCCACGTCGATCTGGTGGGCGTCATAGACCGGCGTTCCGACCCTGGTGCAGACGTTCCGGTACTGGACCATTCCATGTTCCATGAGGGTTATGTTCACGATCTCCCGGATGAGGGGGCCGCTCAGTGTGTGGATGCCCATGGAGCGGATGCGCTGCTCAACCAGGCGGGCAATCTCCTGGGCGGTCTCCACCGATGCACTATCGTACCCGTAGAAGGTTTCCACGAGGCGGGTCTCCTCCACGAGCTGGTCTCCAGTCTCCGGAACCTGGAGAGCGATATCAACCAGCAGATAAAGGAGATTATCAAGCAGGGGCAGGGTGTTCTGGATAACGACACGCAGCTCGACCTCCTGATAAGCCTGGCCCATT
>JAPXRZ010000022.1:0-15280 GCA_033813295.1 Methanolinea sp. | reverse complement strand
CCACATGACGATGAGGTCCGAGTTCAGGACGTCCTCAAAGGGGTTGGTCGCTGCACCGGACCCGAAGGAGAGCGAGAGCCCCGCAACCGAGGGGCCGTGGCAGATTCGCGCACAGTTGTCGACGTTGTTCGTCCTGAACGCGACCCGCGCCCACTTCTGCAGGGCATAGCAGTCTTCGTTGACGGTGCGGCAGGATGTCTGGAAGCCAAGCGCCTTCGGCCCGTGCTTGGCCGAGATCTCCGTGAATTTCCTGACGATGAGGTCCAGGGCTTCATCCCACGACGCCTCCACGAACTTCCCGTCCTTCTTGATCAGCGGCTTCGTCAGCCGGTCCGGGCTCTGCACGAACTCCCAGCACGTCATGCCCTTCGGGCAGAGCTTCCCTTCGTTGATGGGACTCCGGCGGTATGGTTCAACCCCTACCAGTTTCCCTTCATTTACCACAAGGTTCAGTCCGCACCCGACCCCGCAGTAAGGGCAGGTGGTCGGGACATACTTCATGAATGACGATTTCGTTTCACTCATTGCTTTTTCTCCGGTAATTGATAATTAGTTAACAATTGGCATGATATAATATAGTTAAATTATGATAATTTACGGGTAATTAAAGTTAATTATTTAATTCCAAGGAAGTGATAAATAGTGGTGGGTGCTTGAAAGTGTATCATAGGTGAAAGAGAATACTGTTTACTAGGCCAGATATGAGACTGATACATACAGGGGCGCCATGACCGGACAAGATAAGCCAGATCCGTCGGACTGGCCTGGCATGAAGTTCATTCCCGTGGGCAGGGTCCGATCCCCCGTCTCGTCCAGCCGGGTTATGCAGCCCCAGGGCGTAACAGCCAGGATAGAGATCTTTCCCCCGTTCCGGGAGGCCCTCATGGGCATCGAGACCAATACCCACCTCATTGTCCTTGGCTGGATGCATAACGCCCGCCGCGACCTCCTGCGGGCTGTCCCCAGGAAGATCTCCCCGGACCTCCCTGAAAGAGGGGTCTTCGCCCTACGCTCCCCCTCCCGCCCGAACCCCATATCGGTCAGCATCGTCCGGCTTGCCGGGCTCGCCGGGGACGATGCCCTGGAGGTGGACAACCTTGACCTCATCGATGGAACGCTCGTCCTCGACATCAAGCCCTACCAGGCCGGCTGGGACTGCGTCTTCTCCGCATCCGGCCATAACCGGACCGAAAAGATAGGGAAGATGGGCCCGGCCCGATACCGGGAGACCCTGGCCCGTGAAGCAGTCAGCTATCACGGGGAGTGGTGCCCCGGGGCGGCGCTGGCTGTCCGGATGGCCGAATACAGTACCGGGCTGCTGGGAGGAGATCTGCGCCGGCCGGAAGTGACGCTCGCCCTGGGAAACGATCCATGCATCACTGATTCGCTCATCGGCATCACCGGTGCACGCGCCGGGAACATGCGGCTGTTGTTCCCCGGGCCCGGTGACAACCCGCCCTATATCCTTTCAACCCCGGGGTGCAGGGTCTCCTTCCTCGTGCGGGCGCCCTGCGGTGAGATCTCCTCCATCCTCGCACGGGACGTGCATGACCTCTTCGTCTCCGTTGACAGCTCTGACGGTTGAAAGACTATTATTAAGTACTTTTGCATCATGGGCTCTTTATAAAGGTTAATTACAGTAAATGAATTAAAATTGATATTTTAGAAAATAAACTATTTATATGCGACTTTGAGAACTATACACGCATGAATACCTGCACAATTCCTCACCGCTATGCGATCCCGTGCGTGCTCACCATGCTGACTATCCTTGCCGCGGTCCTCGCCGGGTGCAGCACCGCCCCAGTACCTCCATCCGGCCCTGCGACGCAGGCCACTACCCCTATAACGGCACAGACGACGACCCCCCTTATAGTGTTTGCTGCTGCATCCCTCACCGGCGCATCCCCCGTATTGGAAAAGGCATTTGAAGATGCCAATCCCGGGAACGACGTCCAGTTCCACCTTGACGGGACCCAGATGCTTTCCCAGAAAATCCAGCAGGGCGCCGAGGCCGATGTCTTCCTCTCCGCCAGTTCCAAGTACACGGAAGAGCTGAAAGCGAAGGGGTACCTGGACAATGCCACCGTGAAGAAAATTGCCGGAAACTACATCATCATCATCCTCCCGGCGGTCAACCCGGCCAATATCACAACCCTCGCCGACCTGTCCCGCCCGGGCCTGCGTATTGCCATGGGCACTCCCGAGGTCCCGGTAGGGATCAATACCCGGCAGACCATCGACCTGCTGGCAAATGCCTCCCTGGGCCCGGCATGGAAGGATGGGGTCTTCAAGAACGTGGTCACCTACGAGACTACCGAGCCGGGGATCGTGACCAAGGTGAACCTCGCCGAGGTTGACGCGGGCTTCGTGTACGAGTCCTCCTACAAGGCCTCCAAGCCAGGGAGCCTCAATGCCCTGGAAATACCAGCCCCGCAGAACACGCTGCAGACCTATACTATCGGGGTGCCGAACCAGGCCAAAAACCAGGACGGGGCACGGAAATTCGTCTCCTTCATGGCGTCCCCTGAAGGGCAGGCAGTACTTGCCGAATTCGGCTTCCGGGCTCCGTAAATCGGCACATCCCATTTTTTAAAGAGACCCTATGCCTGGCACAACCGGTTGCATCGCTGGACTGCGCAGGAGAGGCGCGATCCGGCTTGCAGCTGTGGCGGGAATCACACTGGTGGGGGCTGTCTGCTTCTTCCTCTTTGCCCCTATTATCGCCCTGTTCCTCCGGAGCACCCCTGGTGATTTCCTTTCCGCCCTCCATGACCCCCGGGTTACCCAGGCGCTCGTGCTCTCACTGGAAACTGCAATCGCCTCAACCGCGTTTGCCGTGGTGCTGGGGACTCCGGCCGCCTATCTCCACTCCCGGTCCAGGTATCCCGGCCGGCAGCTCGTGGAGGTCATCATCGACCTGCCCCTTATCCTCCCCCCTGCCGTGGCCGGAGTGGCGCTCCTCATGCTCTGGGGACGGATGGGGATCCTGGGACGGTACCTTCACCTGGCAGGCATCGATATCGCTTTTACCACGCTGGCGGTGGTCATCGCCCAGGCGTTCGTTTCCTCCCCGCTGTATATCCGTCAGGCCAAGGAACTTTTTGCGTCCCTCGATCCGGTCTATGAGCAGACGGCGCAGACCCTTGGGGCTTCGCCTTCAACAACATTCTTCCGGGTCGTCGTCCCCATGACCGGGGCCGGCCTGGTCTCGGCATCTATCATGGCTTTTGCACGGGCCCTGGGCGAGTTCGGCGCCACCCTCATGTTCGCAGGGAACCTGCCCGGAGTTACCCAGACCATGCCCCTGGCCATTTACAGCGCGATGCAGGGGGATTTCGAGATGGCCATCACCCTCTCCATACTCCTGGTGATTATCTCTTTTGCCATCATGGCGCTCGTGCGGTACACCGCAAAGACCGGAGGCCCCCATGCTTGAGGCGGCCTTTACCCGGGAACTGCGCGATTATACACTTGCCGTTGAACTCTCCGCCCGGGCTGGCGAGATAATCGTCCTCATGGGAGAGAACGGGTCAGGCAAGACGACGACGTTGCATTGCCTGTCCGGGCTCCTTTCACCTGACCAGGGCTTCATCCGGCTTGGAGAGCGCATGCTTTTTCATTCCGGGACAAGGACGAATGTCCCCGCGGAAGAGCGGCAGGTGGGGTACGTCTTTCAGAACGCAGCCGTCTTTCCCCACATGACGGTGCAGGAGAATGTCGCTTTCGGGCTCCGGATACGGGGCCTGCCCAGGGATACGGTTCAGGACCGCGCTGCAGAGTGGATGGATATTCTGGAATTACGGGACCTGGAGGCGGTCAGGGCCTCGAAACTGTCAGGAGGACAGAAACAGCGGGTGGCCCTGGCCAGGGCGCTTGCCATCGAGCCCCGCATGCTGATGCTCGATGAACCCTTCAACGGCCTGGATTCCGCGTCCCACGAGATTGTCCAGCTCCATATCCGCGAATCGGTGTATCGGTTGCGCATCCCCTGCCTCCTGGTGACCCACCGGTGGGTCGATGCATCCATGCTGGGTGACCGGGTTTACAGCCTCCGGCAGGGGAGGATCTCGCAGCCTGGACCTTTGCCTAACTCGTTTCCAAAATTCCATGCATATGAACCTCGATATGGGGGTCAAACCTCAATTCCATGGAAGCAGTAGCGGGGGTCCGGGGAGAAAACTTCCGGTTATGCAGGTCAACTATACTTAAATAAACTTTTTTTCATGTCAACGCGGATCTATTAATTCCATTTTACTTTAACAAAATGTTTAACTCTATAATCTAACAAAAATAGATCCATGGCCTTCAGTGTGCATGTGAACATGGCGCGTTGCACCGGGTGCGGCAACTGTGTTGTTGCCTGCCCGGTGAATGCACTGGAGATTTACACCATTGACCCTGTCACCAGTGAAAAAATCTACACCGTACGTGATGGAAAATCAATCAGCCTCGACCTCAAAACGGAGCTCTGCGCCGGGTGCGGTGTGTGCATTGAGGCATGCCCATACCGGGTCATTTCTTTGAGTGGGCGCGGAGAATTTCCCGCGCCTTCGGCCATCTGATCTCCCGGGAAAAACTGCTTCCTGATGTGCCCGGTAAAAAATTCAGCGTGATGTACTATGACCGAAAAAATCGTCTTGAACATGATCACCCAGCGTGCTATCGAGGAGGGGCAGGCTATGGAAAAGGGGAAGACAACCCCTGAATATTTCGAGGCCTGTTCCATCGTTGAGATGAACCCGGAAGATATGAAGAAACTAGGTATCTGGAAAAATACCAATGTCCGGGTTACGAGTGAGGCCGGGAGTGTCGTTGTTAAAGCAATTGAGCCCACCCAGTACTGCCCACCCGGCCTTGCACATATCAGACAGGGGGTATGGGCTAACCAAGTGGTCCCACCAAGGACTCAGTCAACGGGGGTCCCGCAATACAGCGGATTCCCGGTCACCATCGAGCCTGCAGTCAATGAGAAGATCAAGAGTGCCCTCGAACTCGTTCAGGGTGCTGTCGGACTCTGGAAAGGAGGGAACTCATAATGCCGAAATTGATCACCCAGGTCGGGTGCCCGTATTGCGGATCATCCTGTGATGATATCGAAGTGCTCGTCTCTGAAGATGGGAAAAGGATACTCGAGACCCGGAACGCATGCGTAATAGGAAACGAGATCTTTCACCATGTTTCAAGCCCGGACAGGCCGAAAAAGCCGCGCATGAGACAGCCGGATGGATCTACAAAGGAGGTATCATACGATGAAGCAGTTGACTTTACCGCAAGGACCCTGATAAAAGCAAAAAAGCCCCTCATTTACGGTTTTGGATCAACCAACTGCGAGGGCATGAGTGCGGTCGCCCGTGTCGCCGAGAAAGCCGGGGCTGTCCTTGACAACTGTGCTTCGATCTGCCATGGACCCTCATTTCTGGCCATATTCGACAACGGTTATCCCAGCTGCACCCTTGGCGAGGTCAAGAACCGTGCAGACGTGATAGTGTTCTGGGGGTGCAACCCGATGCATGCCCACCCCAGGCATACCTCGCGCTACTCGATATTCCCGAGAGGATTCTTCACGAACAAGGGGCAGATGCACCGGACCATAATCTCCATCGACCCCAGGGAGACCGACACCGCAAAGCTGGCGGATTACCACTTCATGCTCAAGCAGGGGCATGACTATGACCTCTTTGATGCGTTCCGCACCGTTCTCAGGGGTCACGATATACCGGCTGAGGTCGCCGGGTGCAAGAGGGAGATGATCCTTGAAGCGGCGGAGAAGATGAGGAACGCACGGTTCGTCATGATCTTCTTTGGCATGGGGTGCACGCACACCGACGGGCGGAACCACAATGTCGATATCGCCATCAGCCTCACCCGGGACCTCAACTCACATACGAAGGCCTCGATTATGGCCATGAGGGGGCACTACAACATCGCGGGACCCGGGCAGGTCTGGTCGTGGCAGTTCGGGTTCCCCTACTGCATCGATTTGAGCAAGGGGACCCATGCTCACATGAACCCCGGAGAGACCAGTTCCATTGACCTGGCTATGAGGGACGAGGTAGACTGCTTTGTCAACGTCGGGACCGACGCAGGGGCGCATTTCCCTATCGAAGCGATAAGGCACCTGAAAAAGCATCCGTTCATCACGGTTGACCCCAACATCTGCATGGCCAGTGAGATCGCCGATCTTCACGTTCCTGTCCGCGTTGTAGGCGTGGAGGAGCCGGGGGTTGTCTATCGCATGGATAACGTGCCTATCCAGTTCAAGAAGGTCATCGACGGCCCGGAAGGTGTCCCGAGTGACGAGGAGTTCTTCGACCATGTCTATACCCGGATGTGCGAGCTGACCCAGACGGAACCGACCTGGCTCCCGGTAAAAGCGCATGCCCAGGTATCCACCTTCGCGGAGAACTGACATGGCGGAAATCCTTATCAGGAACGGGTATGTCCTCGACCCCCTGCGAGGGATCGATGGTGATGTAGCGGATATCGCTATAAAGGACAACACGATCGTCGAGACTGTCGGGCCGGGGGCAAGGGTGATCGATGCCAGGGGCAAGGTGGTCATGGCCGGCGGAGTCGATGTCCATGCCCATGTCGCAGGGCCGAAGGTCAACGCCGGCCGGCTGATGAGACCTGAGGACAAGCTCTTCAAGAGCCCGGACGCGCAGGCCAATTACCGGGTAGAGATGGGGTTTTCCATCCCGAGTACCTTCAAGACGGGATATGACTATGCGCGGATGGGATACGCCTTCGTCATGGAAGCGGCCATGCCCCCGCTCCATTCCCCCCACGTGCATGAAGAGATCCATGACACACCGATCATCGACGAGGGGGCACTCCCCGTCTTTGCGAACAACTGGTTCGTGATGGAGTACCTGAAGAACAATGAGATTGAGAACACCGCTGCTTACGTAGCGTGGCTCATGGCGGCAACGAAAGGATACGGCGTCAAGCTGGTCAACCCGGGGGGAACTGCTGCCTGGGCATGGGGCTTAAACTGCCTGACCCTCAACGACCCGGTCCCCTACTACGATATCACCCCTGCGGAGATCATCACCGGCCTCATCAAGACCAACGAGTACCTCGGGCTGCCGCATTCGATTCACATCCACCAGAACAACCTCGGGAACCCCGGCAACTACACCATCACCCTGGACTCGCTCAGGCTCGCCGAAGGGTTCAGGGCAAAGAACCGGTTCGGTAGAACTCAGGTCATGCACTCCACCCATCTCCAGTTCCATTCTTATGGAGGAGACTCCTGGGCAAATTTCGAATCCAAGGCTAAAGAAATCATGGAATATGTCAACCGGCAGAAAAACATCACCATCGACCTCGGCTGCGTAACGCTCGATGAGACCACCACCATGACAGCAGACGGCCCGTTCGAACACCACCTCAACAATTTAAACCACCTGAAGTGGGCAAATACCGACGTGGAACTCGAGACAGCTGCCGGAGTGGTCCCCTACGTCTATGACAAGGACATCAAGGTGTGCGGGATACAATGGGCAATCGGCCTCGAGCTGGGGCTCTACACCCGGGACCCGATGCGGACCTTCATCTCGACGGATCACCCGAATGCAGGCCCCTTTACCCGGTACCCCCGGGTCATCGCCTGGCTGATGAGCAAGAAGGCAAGGGAAGCAACCCTTGCATCCTTTAAGCACTGCGACCGGGTGATTGACGCCACAAACATCCACGGGATCGATACCGAGCGGACCCTGTACGAGATCACAACCATGACCAGGGCCGGCCCGGCAAAGGCCCTCGGCCTGGCCCACATGTACGGGGGTCTTGCCCCGGGAATGGACGCAAATGTAGCAGTCTTTGACCTTGACTACGCCAATATGCCGGAAGATGCAGGAATAATCGAGCGGGCCCTCCAACGGGCAGCCCTGTTTATCAAATCGGGCCAGATCGTTGTGAGAGACGGGGAGATCACCAGCCATGGCAACAAGAGGACGGTCTGGGTAAATGCCAGGGTAAAGGAGAATCCCCAGGTCACGCGGGATATCCATGACAAGTTCCTGAAGAACTACACCGTGGGGATCGGCAATTATCCTGTCCGCGATTATCTTGCGCCGAACCCCCTGGTCATTGATGTCGATGTGGAGGCCTGATGCTCATGGCAACAATCACATTAACACCTTTCAAAAAGCCTGAACTCTATCTCGAGTGCTTCAATATCTCACCGGATACCTTCGCTGGAAAAACTCCGGCAGAAATCTCTGAGCTCGAAGCCCGCGAGGGAAAGACCCGGGTGAAGCTCGGGGATTTCTTTGAGGTAACCGGAAAATCAGGAAATACCCCGAAAGAAACGGATATCCATATCGCCGGAGACTGCTCACGGGTGAAATACATCGGCAATAAGATGACTGCGGGCTCGATCACCATTGATGGCGGCGCAGACATGTATGTCGGAGGGTGGATGAAAGGCGGGACCATTCACGTCAAGGGCAACGTCCACTCGTTCTGCGGGATAGCCATGGAGGGCGGCGAGATCCTGGTTGACGGCAACGCCGAAAATTACGTCGGGTGCGCATACCGTGGGGACTGGCGCGGAATGCGGGGTGGGATCATCCGCATACGCGGGACTGCCGGTAACGATATCGGGACCTTCATGCTGGGCGGGACTATCATCATCGAGCGCAATGCATTCATCCACGTTTCAACCCATGCCGAAGGAGGCACCGTCATCATCAAGGGCGACGTCCAGGGGCGCGTCGGTGGGCAGATGGTCAAGGGGGACATCTATATCTTTGGGACCGTCATGTACATGCTCCCGGGGTTCAAGGAGATAGGGACGGTTGAAAAGGAGGTCGATGGGGTGAAAGCGTCGTTTTCCCACTACGTAGGAGATCTCGGGGAACGCCACCCAAAATCCAAAGGGAAAGCGGTGTACGGCAATCTCTACGTGCGGGCATCATGAACTCATCCAACCGTCTCTGCTGTCAGGATATTTCTCCCTCACCTGTTTTTTCCGATAGAGAAACAGGTGACGCAGACGTACTGGTGGCCCTATGACAGATCCCGGCACAGAATTCATAGAAAAAACCAGGTACCCGGATTTTTCGACCGTGGACATGATTTTAAGAGTGCCGGAGCCGGCCCGCGAGCTTGCCGTCCCGGAAGGGGCCAGGGTCATCGGGCTGCCCAACCCGAAACGCATCAGGATCCCTGATGTCCCGGTCCGGGATGCACTGGAGTCCTGGGAGCCCGTGGGGTTTTTCTCACGGTCCTCCATCACAAGAAAAGAGCTCTCGTTCCTTCTCTGGTGCATGCAGGGGAGCCGAAAATTGCCCGGGCAGCAGGCCTTCATAAGGAATGTCCCCTCCAGCGGCTTGCGGTATCCCATCGAAACATACTTCGTGGCCGGAGAGGTGGAGGAACTGAGTGCCGGCCTCTACCGCTACCTTCCCCTCTCCCACCGCGTTGTCCTGGAACGCGAAGACTCCGACCTCCCGTTTGCCATGGGCACCGCCAGCATGAACTTCAAGATGGTTACTCGCGCAGCGGTAACCTTTCTCCTTGTCGGGATACCCCGGCGGTCGACCTGGGCGCTGGGGAACCGGGGATACAGGAGCGTCCTCATTGAGGCCGGCCATGTCCTTCAGGCCCTTATCATGGCCTCGGCATGTATCGGGTGCGAGGTTCACCCGATCGACCTTTTCCATGACCAGATGATGACCCATCTGGCCGGCCTTGACCCCTCGACCCAGTGGCCCCTGTACGTGGGTGCGGTGGGGAGAAGAGAACGTGAACTCTGACCAGGGGGCTGCTCTTCTCCCGGGCCGCGGGCAACAGCGGCCATGGGACATCACCATCCCTCCGGGCCCGTTTCCAGGGAATGCCGGGATGCATGCATAGTTACAAGGGATGCCCGCACATGAGAGGGAGACAGAACAGGGTGGCTGATGAAAATACCTTCTTCACCGCGGACAGCCTGACAGTGGAGCGGCTCTCCTGGCTCGGGGAGATCATGAAGTATTACTGTACATGGATATACCCCGAGAGCCTCCATCACCATCCCCGGACTCCGATCCCCCCTTTCACGTTCTTCTTTTCCGGTGAAGCCTGTTACAGCCTTATCGACCGCCAGAATCTTCAGTTCTGGGAGTTATTGTATCGGCTCCCCCCGTTCCGGTGCGTGTTCGACCTCCGCGAGCTTCGGTTAAGAGGGATTGCCATTGAACCGTTCAGGATGCGGAGCCCTGACCAGATTATACCCGCGGGAGTGGAAACTGGCAATCCCGGCGACCCGTTCTGGGACCTCCTGCTGCAGGAAACCTGCGAAACCACCGGCCAGCAATCCATCGGCTTCCTCCAGGTGCACTCCCCCTACATGCACCGGTCTGCCGCACTCGGCCCCCGTCTTCTTCTGGCTGCAGTACACCGGGGTGTATCTCCTGAGTTCTACGGTTTCCTTGATGGGGTCCACGCTGTCCACCGCGACCAGAGGCCCGCTGGAATGGAAAATGTTGGCGAATCGCTCAATGAAGTGAATACTCTCGCCCTGAAAATGGGGCTTTCCCCCCGGATCATCGCCTGCTCCCGGAGCGCTACATCGCGGGGTTACAGCACCTTTGTGCAGGAGGAAGGTAGTATCCTTTCCTCCTGCACCATCCCCCGCGTCAGGATACGGGACATTGGCGATGTCGCGGACCGGTTCTGCCAGGGCCATCCGGTCCTGTCACATGCATCTTTCTCTATCCGGATCATGAAGCAGCGGAGGTTTCCCGAGGTAAAAGCACCGGAACACCAGGACCCCCCGCCACTCGTCCTGTTTGTCTCGCACAGCCCGTATGGAACGGAAATGGCCATCGGGGCCATTACTCTTGCCTTAGCCTGCGCAAAACGCGGCATCACGACCAGGGTGGTCTTCATCGAGGACGGCGTGTATTGCCTTGCCGGTCACCATGCCCCGGACGAGGACAACCCTGTCTTCAACGTGCAGTCGGTCATCGAGGCCACCTCATCAGGGGAGAACCTTGAGTACTACTCCTATATCCCGTCATTCAAGAAAAGAGGTCTCACGGGGGCCATGGCCCCCCGCTGCGTGGTTGCCGTCGAACCTGCGGGGCTGGCCCAGGTTCTGTTCCATCCCCCGGGAGGAGTTGATGCGGACCGCCAGCGCTCTCTTATTTTTTGATAGAGACGGCGCGGGATAACGATTATGATTGGAGCATGAGTTGGAAATTGATCTCCGATCTCCCCGGTGAGGAGCGGTAGAGGTCTTCGACAATCCAGTCCGCGGGAGATGGTATCACCGTGTCCCTGCCCGCCATCCGGTACCGGGGTCAGGCACCCTGGCCGACCGGACTTACGGATTCCTGCCCCCTGTTCCAGGGGGGGCTTTTAAAAGATCCCGGACCCCGCCCGGGGCGAGCATGAAGGGCTGTCTAGGACCGGGAACAACCAGTTATCAAAAAAGATCCTGCCCCCTTGTTCAATTCACCTCAAAGATGGTTGCGACGGAAGGAATCCCGGGAACAAGATTAATCTAAACCTTGACATGCGGGCCTAAAGGGACACCGGCTCTCCTGATGGAGCCGGGCCACCCCTTTGCAGTTCGCGGAGGTCCCTGAATTCAAGGACATCGTGTCCCCCCAGCACCAGCCGATGGATTTCCTCGAGCGGGATGGGGCTGTAACCAATCATCTCGGCGCTCACATTCACTCTCCTTTCCAGCGGATCGAAGAAGGGGTACCGGGACACATCCATATTATGTATATGCCCGTGAATGACCCACCCGGGGAACGGCCTTGCCAGCTCCTCGGGATCATGAATAAAGAGGTAAGGGACCCCGCAGTAACGCATGAGGAGGCAGCGGGACATGTAGGGGTAATATGGGTCATGGTTGCCTTCGAGGTAAAATATCCCCCCGCTCAGGCGTTTTAAATACGATTCGGGCTGGACCGTGCTCATGAAGGACAGGTCCCCAAGAAAGATGACCATGTCATCCTTCTTAACCGTCCAGTTCCAGTTCCTTATGAGGACCCTATCCATCTCGCGCGTATCCGGAAAAAGGAACGGCCGCTTGTAGCGGAGAATACCGTTGGCATGGCCGAGATGGAGGTCGCTTATGACGTGTATCTGCGGGTCCCTGCAATATGCGGGTCTGGTCATCTGGTATCCCTTCGCTATGCGGTATTTCCGGAGCGACTCCCTGGCATTTTTCCCATGCAACGATCGCGGTAGAGGTGTCCATTCTCCCCCCGCAAGGTCAAACTCTGCGACCGGCACCCCCTCCTTCCGCAGAATGAACCGGAGGATGTCAACCGCCACCGCTTTTCCAGCCAGGATGGCTGGTGGAACGGCGCGCCGGGCCTCCGCTGTCCCCCTGTAGGAGCCCCCGGGGCTGCCCCCTTCGTGGCATCTGTGCGGGGGTGGGCGACCCTGGTCATCCCAGACTGCCGGGGGGCCCGATACGCAGATGCCGGACCGCTCATTACCAATGCAGTACGCCAGGGATCCTCCGTCCGCGATGAGGGGGCATGACAGGGAAAGGCGGTAGAGGAACGAGCACAGACCGGGTGAGGGGATAACCCGGTAGCGGGGGGACATCCCTGAGGGCAGGATGCCGGGCGCACTCTGGACCGAGATCTGGATTGGTGCAGATTCCACCGTAATTCTTGCCACTTCCCGCATCACCCGCTGCTGGTCCCCCCAGCCGGTGGCATCGAGCTCTGCAAGCACAAGGTAGGGGTGATGATCGGGGTGCCGGCAGAGCCCCGCGTCGCCCAGCTGCCACTCCAGGGGGCCGTCCAGCCTGCCGAGAGGAAGGCCTATCTGCAGGTCCAGCCGGTAATGGATCGCCTCCCCATCCATCCACCTGCACAGGCCCGCTGCTTCAATCACACGCATTCCTGCACTTATTAATGTATTGTAATTGATTCTTATAAGAATTCATTGTAATCACTTAACATACACGAACGGCTCAGTTTCAAGGAGCGGGTTCAGGCTCCTGTTTGCTGACCTTAAGCCACCTTTCTGGCATATATAGCCGGGGAGGAAACTGAAAATTCGTTACTATTGGCCCTCGTACAAGTCCGGACGTAATAATACAGGCCGGATCCCTCATCCTCCCGGTGAAACGGTCGCATTATGCCACAGGTGCGGCGTGCGGAAGAACGGGTGCCACAGGGAGAGCTCCTTCAAATTGTTCGAGATTTGAGTATGGACATGCATGAATAGAGCTCCCCCGGGGACACTTTGGCCAAATGAGCACTGACGTGACATGCACCACGGTAAGTGATGCATATCTATTTAATTTTTAATGAATGATAAATATTATTATTTAATTTTTGCCAATGATTATGGATGTCAGGTTGTCAGGCCCCTGGTAACGGTGGAAAGGATGATATCCTCCCCTTCAGGACACTCCCGGACACGATGAACAATCCGCTTAACCGTCACGCTTCGATGTTTGTCCCGAAAACGGATGATATTGAACCTTAAGAAAATTACGAAACGGGATTTTCATGCCAAAATTATTGTCACCTATGAGCCGTTGCAAAAAAATTTGTACTGATTGTTTTTCTGATAGTGCCAGCACGCATGCAATGTTCTCTTTACCATGCCTCGGGAAATGCCATGTTGGTGTAGATGTCCTCGAGCCGGGACTTGTGGCCCCGTTCCATTGAGGCAAGTTCTGTAAAAAGCTTCTTCTGTGCGGCATCAGACGAGACCTGGGCCAGCTGGGTGTACATCTGCATGGCTTCCAGCTCTTTCTTGATGGCGATGACTAACCCATCAATTGGCTTGAGCCCCCGTGTGAGGGGCGGTGTTGGCAACGCGTCCGTTACCTTGTAATCCTTCGACGCGGAAAAGTGCAGGCTCTGGGCGGGACGCGAAAGAAACCCCTCGAGGGTGGCCCGGTGGCTCTTCTCGTCTTCGGCAAGCTCACCGAAGAGCTTCTTGAGGCCAGCGTCTTTGACCTTGTCCGAGATACTCCGGTAGTAAGTATAGGACTCGACCTCGCGGTCGATTGCCATGGAGATAATTCTCCTGAAATCTTCCTGGTTCATAACGTTCTCCTGAAACAATCTCAAATGCTAAACAAATCCTTATCAGTAGCTTCCTTCTGCAAGGGTCCGCATACCAAAAATTTAATTGGTATAGGGGGACGCCCCCAGTTTCGGCTGGAATACCCTGTCTCCCTCGACACGGATGGCGTGGGAGAAGAGGGCAAGCGGGATCTCCATGGGGCAGAGCTCCTCGCACTGCCCGCAGTTTATGCAGGTGTCGGAGATATGCGCAAACCGGCGCATGTGGAACATGGGATCTGCAGGAATGACTCCACGGCGCACCATGGTCGAATCAGCCTTGAGCATCTCGGCTGACGTGAAACATACCGGGCACTTGTCGATGCAGGTATAGCATTTGATGCACCGGCTGGTCTCTTTCTCGATGGTCTCCCAGAGGGAGGGTGCAAGGGTGGCAAAGTCCTTCTTCCGCCACTTCTCTCCGAGCTTCAGCATGGCGTTCTCGGTCTTTGCCCTTACCTCCACGCCTTTTGCGGGCGCGGGCTCGGTGGCGACCTTCTTGGCCGAGACCGCCTTGTCCAGGAGGTTCGCTCCCTTCTCGCTGCAGACCTCGACAAAGGTGGCCTTGCCGGCCTTGTCGCCGATAACCCCCCAGTTCCCGCAGGCCAGGTCGGCCTGGCGTGGCACCTTCACCTTGCACCGGCGGCAGTTGGACCTCCGCCCGTACCCGGCCTCCTCGAGCTCGTCCATGGAGATGCCCTTGTGGCCCCCCTCGTACTCGATGATGAACTGCCCCTTGTCGATCTCCTCCTTGTGCACGGTGTCAGGATCCACCCCGAACTTGTCCTTGATCATTTTCCGGGCAGTCGTGGGATTAACCGACCCCCCGCAGTTGACCCCGATCATGAGGATGTTGTCCAGGTTCACTTCCTTGCGCCTGGCCAGCTCCAGCAGCCCCATGAGGTCGCATCCCTTGACCGTGATACCAATCTTCTTTTTCTCTGCCTTGTCCAGGTAGTTCTTCACCAGCTTGGAGAGGAGGATGCTGCCGCAGTGCAGTGAGCCTGCAGTCTGGTCCAGGTCCTTTGGATTGGTGATGACCACCGGGACGGCATCATAGAGGTCGTACCCTTTCCTGACTGCGAGGACTGCATCCACCATCTTGTTTTCCAGGGCAAACTTGAGGAGCTGGGTCACAGCCCCGCCGCATTCAGCCTTCTTGGCGAGTGCGGCATCGGTCGTCCATGCATAGAGCAGGTCGCCTTTCTTTACCATGGCTCAGCTCCCCTCCTTGA
>JAPXRZ010000021.1:0-28844 GCA_033813295.1 Methanolinea sp. | reverse complement strand
GGAGAACGACAATATAGTGATGGTAGAGGAAACCACATCAATGGGTTAGAAGGATTCTGGGGGTATTTAAAAAGAAAACTTGCATCAAAGGGAGGGATTCGACGTGAAAAATTACCGCTGTATTTAGGTGAGTATGTATGGAGATATAATCACAGAAAGGATGGCGATAAAATGAAATTGAAGCGCATCCTTGAGTTATTAGAAAAGGAGGCTGGTGGCTAGTTTGTCACTATACCCAAAATTTAATGAAACGGACTCGGAATCGCTAAATAATTCAAGAAACGCATTTGAGCATTTAACTTTTACACGCCGTCATAAAGAATTCGACCGTATCAATTTTCCAACATTGAGCATTGTTGAAACTACCGATTGGGATCACAACCACTGCTATCTGGGAGTATTACAAAGAATGCGAGCAGTATCCCAACTAGACTCTTTGGCAACAATTGTAAAACTTCGAGAATTATCTGTTCCATCAATTGAGCGATTTTGTGATCATCTTCTTGGAGTACATAATAAAAATTTGTTGAAAGGGAGAATTCCTGTTTCTGATGAAATATCGTTATTGTCTCCTAAATTAAGTTCAGATATCATTCGAATCATTGCAGCAGATGCCGCGAATGAACCGGCTCTTAATTTGGCAAATAGTCAATTGTTGGGGACAAAAAACTTCTCAAATGCTGAATGGAGTCAATTAAGTGCCATTCATTTAGCTATTGAGGCATTTGGACTTGAAAAATCAGCCATCCCGACTGAAACAACTATTCGAAAGGGATCATTTTCTACACTTGATGATCTGGGACATACTATCTATGAAGATAACATAATCGCGAAAGATGCAGCCAGTATTCCAGGTTTTTCTCTTTTAGAAAATGATATCACAGGAAGATCGGTATTCGTTAAAGGGAAGGAACTTCTTGTGGTTTATACTGCCAACAGATTACCTTTAGAAGAAATGCTCGGTGTAGATCTAATTTATTTGAATGAAATTCTTGGGAACATTGTGATGATTCAATATAAAATGTTGGAAGAAGAAATTGAGGATCAAAACTATGAAAAAACAGATTGGATTTTTAGATTGGATTCCCAAACAAGGGAAGAAATATCAAGAATGATGATCCCAGTAACAGGGTCGAAACCCGATGACTATCGGCTTAATAAGTCTCCCTTCTACTTTAAATTTATAAAACGAAGAGGAGATTCCGAATCATCATATTACATTTCCCTTGATCATTTCCTCCAATTAACCTCCTCTCCAGGTTCAATTGGAAAACGAGGTGGTATTCGGATAAGTTACCAAGCTCTTGGCGGGAATTATCTTAGGGCTGACGGGATGATAAACCTAATTCGCTCCGGATATATTGGCACTCATAGAATGGATTATAACTCGCTTAACACAATAATTTCCGAGGTAGCGAAAGGGAATCGTGGACTAGTCTTCGCTTGGCAACGGAGAAGACAATATTTGTAAGCGGCATCTGTGCGATTACAAATCGGACCAAATTTTACGCTCCGTCCGGATGCCGGACCTTACGATTATTTTTCTTTCCTATTAGCATTAGTTTCTTTAAACATCCTCTCTGCAACGTTAAGAGGCTCAAACCAATTCCATAAATCCGGGAAGGATGCCTCACTAGGTATTGGATTGTCTTCAATAAATTGAGCTGCAATATTTTGATTAAAGTATGCTTCGACGCTTCTTCGTGGATGTTTTGCTATCCAGGAGTCGTAAAAATTAGTTACAATTTGATAGTGATGTGTGTGGATAAATCGATCCCAGTTACTACGCAAAATATTACTATCCCTAATATCGATGATCTCAATCTCCTCAAACTGTCGACTTTCAGGAGGGCCCCATGTCTGTGACATAATTTCAATGGCAGCCGCATCAGAAGCAGGAGCACTATATCCAAAAATTGATATTAAAAATGCGTGTTTTAACAAATACTCAAGATAACGCCATTGATTCGCAATCTCCGGATCTGATCTATAATCCTTATCGCTGATGGGGTAGAGAAGTTGTGATGGGGAATACGGTTGGCCGCATTTTTTACAAATGCCACCTCTTGTTCCATGAATATTGTCGCGCCGACAATATGCGCTAAGAACATTTCCATGGAGAAATAAGAGCGTGGGAAAAGACTCAACTTTACCGAAATTTCTCCTATAAGCCTGGATTAAAAAAGGATCCCAATTAAATGTTGCTATGGCGTCTTTGTCACGTAACGACAATATAAGGTGGTCATAAAGTGTCGGTCCAGATGGCAAATTAAGTGCAGAGAAATAATCGTATATCGTCATCTGTAATTCTTTACATATTTCACTCATTGAAGGATCGAATGTAAGATTGCTATAGATCTCTTCGAAATTCTTACCTTGCCAATTAATCCCGTTATCTTCGAGAAGCGATCTAATAGGAATTATTTCAACAAAATCGTTCATTAATGGGAGTAATCTTCCAGAAACATCTCCATTTGGAAATGCGGCTCTACTTGCACCAGCTCCTAATAAGACAAGATGTGGACGAGTGGCTCTAATCTGTTCAATTTCATCTGCAACTGTCTTCTCAACTGGTTGATCCACAAGTAGTACCTCCGTTATAACAAATTTAATGGAAAATCATAATTCTTTTGTTGTAACGCATTGCAGGCGGGTATCTGGGGTATTCATGAGAAATTCCGCTGTAAGTTATATACTTGTAATCATTCACTTGCGCGGCTACAAATCGGACCGAACTTTACGCTTCGTCTGGACGCCGGGCTTAAGCATAGTCCTGAAAAATACACAAAAAAACCCTCTTCTTAACGCTCCCGAACCGGGAACTGGAACACCACTGATCCGATTACAGGTAACATGTTCCACACGGTTGTCTTCCTTCAGCGGGACGGATATTCCGTTACAGCAGGGACATGGACGGCAATGGGAGGACCAGGGGAGTGGTCGACGGATGCCGGCTCACCGGCACCTGGCTGGAGACCCCTGGGAACGAGACCGCGAGCGGGAACTTCGAATTCGAGCTTTCCGCCCGGTAAAAACTCGTTCACCGGAACATGGACATCCCCACCGGACGAGCTTTCCACATCCAGGGAGTTCTGGAATGGTTTCCGGACCTGGCGCGGACCATTCCCATGAACAAATATTAGCCCTTTTTATATTCGTATACCAATCTCTTGGATAATGTTTGCTCATCGCACCATTTTTGCTATCGCTCTCGTTATCGCATCGATCCTCATCGCCGGATGTATAACCCAGCCGGCAACGGAAGCCCCTTCGACTGCAACGCCTGCCCCGGCGGCCTCCCCGGTGGAGAATATGACCATCCCGTTCGCCCCCATCCCGGTCTCCAGCCAGGAGGGCGCAAATATCGCCTATGAGCTCGAGCTTGTGCCGGCCGGAAGCGAGGTCCTCCGGCCTGTAAAGGTCGAGGTCCTCGACACAGGGACCGGGGCACTCCTGTTCCGGATGGAGGGGGACGCCCTCACTGCCCTCTACCACCCGGCATCCGTCCCGCCTCCCACGGCAGAAGATCTCTGGAACGGCACGTCGAAGCTCGTTAATCCACGGATCTCCATCTGGTTCGTGATGCCCCGGGATGCCGTGCCGGACCGTCTCGTCCACCGCGTTACCCTTGACCGGTCGGCGGCCGGGCGTGACCCCCTGACAGTTGAGGGAGGTGCTGTCGCCGTTCGCAAGGACGAAGGTCCGGTCGTGATCGGATTGCCGGTGCAGGGCCCAGGATGGACAGCAATGGAGACCACCTCGCCGAATACCCATCATTTCGATGCCCAGATCACCCTCGGCGGCGTAACACGAGTCCCCCAGCGGTACGCCCAGGACTGGGTCTACATCGACCCGGAGACCAGGCAGGTGGCGTCCGGGAACGCGAGCCTGGCGAAGAACTACTTTGGGTACGGCAAGGGGATCTATGCGGTTTCCGACGGGACCATAGTGGATGTCCTGGACGGCCTGCCGGATGTGGAAACTATCTACTCCCCCCGGAACGTAACGATCGCGACCGCTCCAGGCAACTACGTGATCCAGGACATCGGGGGCGGCAGGTACGCCTGCTACGCCCACATGGTGCCAGGCTCCGTTCAGGTAAGGGCAGGCGATGCCGTGAAAGAGGGGCAGCTGCTCGGACGGATGGGCAACAGCGGGAACTCCGATCTCCCGCACCTCCACTTCCAGGTCGTCACCGGCGCCCCGATGTTCCTCGGGGGTGAGGGGTACCCGCACGTGTACCGTTCCTTCGAGGTGATAGGGAAGGTCAACGAGACCCGCATTATGGAGATCGCGACCCGCCCGGGCATCACCATGGAGGAATTGTGGGGGGACACGAGCGCATTTTCGACAATCTTCGACGATCCGGTTCCAGGGGAGAAGATGCTCCCCTCCAACTGGGACATAATCCGGTCCGGCTGAGCGGGTATCCGGGTTCCCCTTTTTTTCCCGGGATCAGGGATCAATTTTCCTGTTTCTTATCCATTTTATGAATTTCATCAAGGTAATCCAGCAGACGGGAATGGTACATCTCTAAAAGCATCCCTTGCACCTCCACGGATTCACTGCAGGAACACGAGGGGGCCCCATATTCCGGATCTCGTCGCTACGGCACACGATGTGAGTGGAGGGAGGAGAGGCCGGACGAACGGAGGAGCGGAACGACAACCGGAGCGAGCATGGTGTGGGCGTCACCGTGTAATTTTCATCCAAGTCGGTTGTGTCTCAGGGAACCATGATCCGTGAGACGCCAGGAACAATATGGCTCACAGATGAGACATAAGACCCGGGTACCTTTCAGGGAGCAGTTCCTTCTGTGATGGCAAGCAGCCGGGGAAATGCGTAGATGGCCGGCCGTTTCCCTCTTCCCTCCCGCATCAGCACGAGCACACCGTGTTCTTTGAGATCCTGCAGGATCCGGTGAGCAGTCTTATTCGGTATCTGCGATTCCGTGATGAAATCTGCAGTCTTGAAGACCGGTCTCGTGAACATCGCATCGACCGCCTTCAACGCATACTGGGACCGGGTCAGATCTACGACAGTCTGCGAAGTCTCGCCATAGAGACTCTGGATGGCAAGGGACTTTCTGGTGTTCTCATCTGCCTGCTCTGCCAGTGCCTGAAGAAAAAATGTGATCCATCCATCCCAATCGCCCTGCTGGGAGATGCCAAGGAGACTTGCATAATATTCCTCCCTGTGATTCTCGAGATAGGCGCTGATGTAGAACATCGGTCGGGAGAATACCTTCTTGCTGTAAAAGATGAGGGGGACCAGCATCCGGCCGATTCGTCCGTTGCCGTCGCGGAACGGATGGATGAGTTCGAACTGTGCCTTGAGGATAGCAAGCTGCACGAGAGGGTCTCTCTCATCTCTGTGGAGATAGATCTCCCAGTTGGAAATGGCATCCATGATCAGCGGCGGGGCTGGTGGAATGAATGTCGCCCGTTCAATGGGTGTCCCCGGCGGTGCGATGTAATTCTGTATTCTCCGGATCTCCCCTTGTTCGCGGTTCCTCCCTCTGACACTGGTCAGAAGGATGCGGTGGAGGTCCCGGACCATGTTGATGGAGAGCGGACGCTCCTGGAGGTATTCGACTGCAGAGATCATCGCCTTCCGGTAGTTGATGATCTCCTGGATATCGCGCTGTTTCTCCATGCCAAACGGCATCTCTGCATCTGCTTCGAACTGAAGGACTTCTTCGAGGGAGGCCTGGGTCCCTTCGATTCGCGATGAGAGTACTGCTTCACGGATGGTTAGCGGAGAGAGAAGAATCTCCGGGTGGACGATACCAGTGAGGAGCCCATCGTATCGGGCAAGTGCCCGGTTTGCTTCGCTGATGAGCTTTATATGATGGACCCAGTCGATTGTTTCTAGGGGAAGGGACCGGGGAATGTAGGGCTCCATTATGTATTCCAGGGAATCTACCCTTATATTCGTTTTCCGTGGTGAGGGGAAATGTGTCCGTCGAGGGCGACGGATTATTCTTTGGGGCTGACGATCCGGAATGCGGCGCTGGCGATCTTCGCTGGTTGTCAAGTGCCCCTGTTTGTGCGCTCACCATGACCGGCACGCAAACGGACGGCAATTTGCCGGTCTTTTTTGCTAAAAAGGCCCTCAGGGCTGAGGCATGCTGTTCTTGTGTCCAATACCTTGCCTGTCTTCACTATGGTCCTTGAATTGACCTGTATGTCTCAATGGGGAGACCAGGTCAGGGGCAATGGGAACCGGGAAGCTCCTTACCACGAGATTCATCACCGGTGGGAGAGGACCCAGTCAAAAGTTGAGGAGCAGCCTCGTTCTGCGGGTAGCGGCGCAGGGAGCCGCCACGCGATAGAGATCTTAACTTCCGGAATATGAGATAAAACGTGCCCTGGAAGTCCTTGGATTACCCGGATCCACCTGTCCTGCCATTCGGGTCATCAACCCACCGTGATAGGCTCCCGATCCGCTTGAACGCTTCTATCATGGGCAGTCCGATCCCTGACCGACGGGCATTGCGGTAAAACCTCCAGCGATCCCGGAGCCTTGGACCGGTTTTTCCTTTACGGGAGAGGAGATAGTCAAGGGTTTCACGCTCTTTCCTCATCCAGTCGAACCGGGCGAGAACTGCCGCAGCATACCTTTCAGGATTCATCTGTGAATCCGCCAGAATTTTTGCACATTCAAGAGAATATATGATACCCTCTCCCGTAAACGGGGAAACCGTGCCAATCGATTCGCCCACGCCGATGACCAGCCGTGACATCCCGTCATTTCCTGTATTCCTGAAAAACAAGGGCGTCGCATAATACGGGGAAGAGACCCTGATGAAGCTCCGGCAGCCACATAGCGTGGTGAAGGAAAACTGCCCTGATGCCTCCTTGTAAAACTGCTCGAGCAGGAGATCGTGCTCCACGAGGCCGATTCCTCCAACTCCAACATGATACTGGTTTCCGCCGAGCGGGAAGATCCACAGGTACCCGAGACCGGGTATCCGATTCCCGTAGACGCCTGTTCCCGCGAGGCCTCCTCCGTCCGGTTCCACCGCTATCCTCTGCTGCAGGGTTGGAAGTATCAGATCTGACCTGCACGCCGGCAGGTATGCCCGGTTGATCCCTGTCGCATCCACCACGATGTCATACTCCTCTGCCTTTTCCGGGCTCAGATTCTGGTGCTTCCATGCGACATCCGTGGTTAAATCCCCGAGAAGCCGGGGCTTGTCGATGGTCAGGAGGGGCGTCTTTGCTACGAGCCCGTCAAAGTTCATGGAAGGCATCGGTTCGAGGAGATAATCGTCCAGATCGAGTCCTATGCCGGCGAGATGGATCCTGACATTTGTCGGTACTCCCCAACCGCAGGAACGGCACCCGCATCGCGTAGCATGATTCATGCCATCAAAGACGTCTGGTGATAACCCCTTCAGTGCAAGAAGCGCCGCCAGATACCCCCCGGAGACCCCCGCACCGGCGATCGCGATATTCATGCCACCCTCCCGGCCGTCATCAGGATAATCGCGATTAACACGGCATGCACGAGAGATACTAAAACCTGCTTCAACATAAGGGCATTCGCTTTTGACTCAAATTCAGGGAAGAACGAGCATCGTGCACGAGTACACAACCGGTCAATTCTTGCCCCATAAACGGTGTTGATCACAGCCATGGCGGCAGAAACAAGAATGAGCATATGGGCAAGACCCACGTTTCCCAGGAAACGGGCAAGAGGCCAGAACATCAGGACCGACACGAGCAGGGTAGCAAGTCCGAATACTGTCGAATGCGGGACCCCTGGATGCCGGACTGACGACGTGATTTTGCCTCCCAGCCGGTCTGAATTTACATCCCTGCGCATCATGGATACGACAAAGCAGGTCGCTGTCAGACCGTGCAGCGATGACAGGATAAAGGCGAACAGGGGAAATGTACCTGTCGCTGCATAGACAACAGTCATCGTCACTCCCACCACCAGCCAGGGGAAAATATACCATTCGGTGAAGGGGCGGTACGCCAGTGCAATGCGGGGGTGATTGTATCCGTAATCGAAGAAAAAGCCGATAAAAAACAGCAAGGGAATAAAAATCCGCTGCAATGCCATGTATCCGGAAATTACAACCACCAGGACAACGATCACAGCCGACATCCTCCGGTAATCCCCCACTGTAGCCCACCCATAGACAAGAGGCCGGTCGCGCCCGGTTTCCCGGCTCTTCTCGTGGCGGTCGACCTCCAGATCCATGATGTCATTCCAGAGGTGCGCATCGATGTGGACGAGAAGGGAACCCACAGCCGCGATCACAAACAGGCTCCAATTGGCTCCTGAAAGGCCAACTTCCCACAATACCGCTGCAAATCCTATCAGGATGGCACACCCGGTAAAGGGAACGAGCCCTTCAATCCGGAGGATACGCACGAAAGTACGGAGGTCAATGCCGTTTCCTGCAATTAACGGGTCAAGAACGTTGATGTCGGCAGGATACAATGATTTCATGCTTTCGATAAGAATGTTTCACGCATGCTTCTCATCCTGTATTGGCAACCAGGAATTTCATCATTCTCTCAATTTGATATAAATCCGTTCTTTCTCAAGCTTCACTTCGTGAATCTTCAGGGGCCGGGGCGCCTTCAGCAGCTTTGCTGAAGAGAGCTTGATCCCGGTCCAGTCCGTCCACCGGACTACATGGCCGTCAGCCAGGTCAAACTGGGAGTGATGGAGGGGGCAGGTCACAATCGTTGCATGGAGTGTTCCGGAAGAGAGATCGCCTCCCATGTGCGGACAGTGGTTATCAGCGGCGAAATATCGATCCCCGGCTCTGGCAAGCAGTACCTCGCGGCCATCGAGGAAAATTTTTTTCATTGTGCCATCCGGCAAATCCCCGGCACCGTACACGTCAAAAAATTCGCTCATAGCGTCTTCCAATAGCGAAGGTTACTATTAATATTTATCGCGCCGCGAGCATGGTACGGTGAAGGCAATAGAGAGCGGGAGCCATGGAATACGGAATTAGGTTATTATTCTGCCATGTCTGGTAATGCCGTTTCATGGCAATGCTTCTCCCAGGCTTCTCTCGTGGTCGCTTATACAGTACCACTGGCAGAATTCCCAGGCCGGGGCACCTGCATTGCAGTTCGATTGTGGTTTTCTACGGGAAAAGGTGTCAACTTTTTGGGATTGCGGGCTCACGGATGGTCTGGAGTTGCCCCGAAAACCGGATATGGAGATCGAGTCGCGATTTTCATTTTAGGACAATCCGGCCGGTGGGTATCATGGCCGTTTCATTCATGAGGAAAGAGAGGAAGATCCTAAGAATAGTGTGTCCGATGGCCCCAGGAACGGCCGAAGGGCAGTGACGGCGGGAAAGTGACGGAACTATATCCCGGTGACAACGGGGCCAGGGCTGACGCCAGCTTTTCGGCTTTTCACAGGCCCCGGGTATCCCGCCGTGCTTTTCTGCCATGCCAGGAAATGAAGATTCGGGAGCGAGCGGCGTGGACATAATCCTCTCGCCTGGGGGAAAACAGGGTGCCGGGGCACTGCCTGGTATACGGCAGGAGGAGGACACCGGCTATAAATGGACCGTGCTCTCGATTACGACCATGGAGATGTTCATGGTATCGGTGAACGGGAGCATCACCCTCATCTCGCTGCCTGCAATTTTCAATGGAATCAATATCGACCCGTTCACCTCGTTCCAATACCTCCTCTGGGTGCTGATGGGATATGGGCTGGTCACCGCAACGCTCCTCCTGAGTTTCGGCAGGCTCTCGGACATGTACGGGAGGGTGAAGCTGTATAATGTCGGTTTTGCCATATTCACCATCGGTTCGATCCTGCTTTTCCTCACGCCAGGGACCGGCGATGCCGGGGCCATTGAGCTCATCGTCTTCCGCCTCGTCCAGGCGGTCGGCGCCTCGTTCACGTTCTCGAACAGTGCCGCGATCCTTACCGATGCATTCCCTCCCAATGAGCGGGGAAAGGCGCTGGGGCTGAACATGATCGCTTTTCTTTCGGGCCAGTTCATCGGTCTCATACTCGGCGGTATTCTCGCGTTCTTCAACTGGCGGTACGTATTTCTCGTCAGCGTCCCGGTCGGGATACTGGGGACTGTCTGGGCATTTATAAAACTGAAAGAGAGTCCCCTGCCCAGGCGGGCCCGGAAGATCGATGTATGGGGGAACCTCACCTTCGTCACCGGCCTGACCATCTTTTTGGTCGGCATCACCTATGCACTGCTTCCCTACGGTGACAATCCCATGGGATGGGGCAGCCCGTGGGTCATTGCAGCGATATTGCTGGGTTTCCTTCTCCTGGTCCTGTTTCCTGTCATCGAAAGTCGGGTTGAGGATCCGATGTTCAAGCTGGGCATTTTCAGGAGCCGTGTCTTCTCCATGGCAAATATCGCCGGGTTTTTAAGTGCAGTTGCCCGCGGCGGCGTGATGTTCCTCCTGATCATGCTGCTCCAGGGGATCTGGCTGCCGCTCCATGGCTACAGCTATGAATCAACGCCGTTCTGGGCCGGGGTGTTCATGCTCCCGCTCACCGCCGGATTCGTTATCATGGGGCCGCTCTCCGGCTGGCTCTCGGATAAATACGGTTCCCGGTTGTTCTCCACGGCCGGGATGCTCCTTATCGCAATTTCGTTCCTGATGCTCGCTGCGTTGCCCTACAACTTCGATTACCCGGTCTTCGCGGTTGCAACGCTGATCATGGGACTCGGGAACGGCATGTTTGGCGCACCGAATACGGCTGCGATCATGAATGCCGTAGCCCCGGAAGACCGGGGTGTCGCATCGGGGATGAGGTCGATGCTGCAGAATACCGGGATGGTCATTTCCATGGCATTGTTCTTCACCATCGTCATCGTCAGCCTGACCACGGCTTTTCCACCGGAACTTGCTGCTTCGCTCACCCATGCAGGGGCACCGGAGCTCATCGCCCCGATGAGCGCTATCCCCCCGACTGGTTCACTGTTTGCGGCATTTTTGGGCTATAACCCGGTACGCATCATCCTCGCTGCCGTTCCGCCATCGGTTGTCGCTGCTCTCAGCCCGGCAACCATTGATCTCCTGACGGGCACAACCTGGTTCCCGACGACGCTCGCGCAGGCATTCATGCCCTCACTGCAGGTTTCGTTTTACATTGGTGCAGCAATTTCACTCGGTGCTGCGGTGTTATCAGCGATGCGGGGCCCGAAGTACGTTTACGAATCTGGCAGTCAGTTCCCGGAAAGCCAGGCAGGTATGGATGATCCTGAAAAAATACCCGATGAAGATGCACATCCGAACGAGAAATCACCGGAGAGGGTGAAGAGCGATGAGAAAGATGTTTGAAAGAATTCTGATTGCAACCGACGGATCGGAGAAAAATCAGCCCGCGGTAAGGAAAAGTGTCGAGATAGCCCGCGAATGCGGGTCTACCCTGTATGCCATCTACGTGATCGATAACACGTCGGTAACATCGGCGCAACCGGAGGTGTTGATGGGCGATGTCTACATGAAATTGAAAGCCGAGGGGGAAAAAGCCGTCGAACGTATAAAAGAGATGGCAAAAGGGGTGAACCTAGAGGCCCTTGTCCTTTCCGGCAGACCTGCGAATATAGTCACCGGGTTTGCTGCAAAAAACAGGGTGGACCTGATCGTGGTTGGCTCCCAGGGGAAGAGCGGTCTCGAAAGACTGATCCTGGGAAGCGTTGCCGAGAGCATTATCCGGATGGCGGATTGCATGGTCCTTGTCGTAAAAAGTGAATAATGCGATTTCCGAGCTTTTAATTGGTGACGGGGGGTCAAGCGTATCCACGGGGCCCGGATGAAAATAATGAAATTTTTCGATACCCCTTTCCTTCCGGGATGCTCAACTCCCCATCGCTGTTCTGGAGGGTTCCTGGAATTGAAGAGGCCTGGAATTTTTAAAAAATTAAATTATGAATGCATCCCTCGCCGGGACTGCGCCTGGGGACCAGGATCCCCGGGAGATCCGTGTATATTGCTGCGTCTCCTGCCTGACTCCGCATGAGAGTCAAGAATTGCCGGGAGGTTCGAACAATATGGATACATAACTCTGTTGCGACTGCGAAAACGTTGTCGCGATAGCTGGAGATCCGGTATTGATGCTCCCTGCTGGAACATCGGCATGTGCGTCAGGGCACAACGGGAAATCCGGACACATGGATGAACCCCTTTCCTGGAACTGCAGCATGCAGGTCAGGGCATGCCGGCAGAAACCCTCAATTCCGGAGGTGTCGAAGACAGTTCAGGCGATACGTAACCGGGCTTTCGAACACAATTCATGGTCACATTTATCAGCCTGGTAATCCGCAAGGGGTCAAAGAATACCGGGAGGCTACCGGGAGACCGCATCGCTGGAATGAAAGGGCGCCAGGCCTCACAGGGCACGGGGTGGGGATTGCCCCGGCTTATGGCCCTCTCAGAAGCCTGGCAAGCTGCTCGAGCTGGGAGCTGTGCACGAGGGCCAGTACCTCGTCATCGGGTTCCAGCATCGTATCGCCGCGGGGGATGACGAGTTCGCCTCCCCTGATAATGGCTGTCAGGACGCAGTCACGGGGGAGATCGAGGTCCCGGATGAGTTTGCCCGCGGCAAGGGCCTCCGGGTCCACCCGGTTCTCCACGATGGAATACTGCCCCTTCCTCAATTTGAGCAGGGTCATCATGTCCCCGAGGGTCATCTCCTCTGCGATCAGGTTTGCCATCAGGTCTGCCTGGTTCAGCGCCACATCGACCCCCATTTCAGGGGTGAACAACCAGGCGTTCTTCGGGTTGTTGACACGGGCAATGGTGCGGGGCACATTGAACTCGAAGCGGGCGAGGCTGGTGATCACGAGGTTTGTCTCGTCTGCCCGGCTCACTGCGGCCACCACGTCCGCCTTCCGTATGCCTGCTGCCTCCAGCACGCTGGGATCAGTCCCATCTCCGTTGACGAGCACATCCCTGGGAAGCTCCTGCTGGAGGCGGGAAAAGTCCTCCCGGTTCCCTTCAATCACCCGGATGGAATACCCGTTGGCAATCAGGAGCGAAGAGAGGTACGTGCCTACTTTCCCCCCGCCCACGACAATAACATGTTTCATGCGATAATCCCGCCTTTCAGGTCATCCCGAGCAGGGCTTTTAAGCGGTCCATGGAGGAGGACGCAGCTGCCAGGTGGATAATGTCCTTGCTCTGCAGCTCTGTGCCAAGGGTCGGGACAAAGGTGCTGTTGCCGCGGGTGACAGCAACCACGTGGATCTCCCCCGGAACATTCAGCTCGTTCACTGTCCGGCCTGCAAGGGATGAAGGCACATCGATCTCGATAATACTTACCTCGCCGTTTCCCAGCCTTTTAATCGGGAACAGGGGGGAAAACGTGAGAAGTTCCGTGAACCGCTGGGTCCCCAGGACCGCGGGGGTGACGGTCATCAGGCCGAGTCTCTGGTAGATCCCGGCCTTGAGCGGGTCATGCACACGGGCGACAACCCGGGGTACCCTGAAGACCTGGCGGGCCAGGCGGGCGGCCACGATATTGATCTCATCGCTGGCAGTAACCGCTGCGACTCCGTCGGTCATTTCTATCCCCGCCTGCACGAGAACGTCCCGGTCAAGACCATCTCCCTGGATTATCCGCCCCCTGAATGAGGGCCCCAGGCGCCCGAAGGCGCTCGGGTCGTTATCGACCACCGTCACCTCGCTTGCATCCAGGCAAAGGTTCTTGGCCAGTTCGGCTCCCTGCCTGCCGCATCCGATTATCAGGATTTTCATACATTACCTCCGATTTTTACCATATCCTTCTTTTTTCGTTCCCTCCGGCGCAGCAGCGCTTTACGCACCTCGTCTGCCAGCAGCAGGGACGGGGTCCAGGCGAAAAGGAACAGCCAGTTGACCGGCGCAAAGCCTGCGGTCCCGAAGAGATGCTGGAAGAATGGCACATAGATTAAGAACGAGACTATCAGGAGTTCTGATACGATACCCAGCCAGAGCATGCGGTTGCTGAACCAGCCCATCCGGAATACCGAGGTGCGCTCGGTACGCTGGGCAAACAGGTTGCCAATCTGGGTGGTGACCACTGCCCCGAGGGTCATCGCTTTCGCTGCCTGGTACAGGATTCCGGTAGAGGGGAGATCAAGCCACTGGCCCCAGTAGCCGTGAATCCAGTACTGGAAATAGAACGCCGCCATTGCTGCAATACTCTGGATCATACCGAGAAAGAGGTACGCACGCGTGATCAGCGCACGGGTGATGACATGCTCCCGGATGTTCCGGGGCGGCAAATCCATCAGCCCCGGCTCGGGCGGTTCATTCCCCAGTGCCAGGGCAGGGACCATATCCGTGCCCAGGTCAATGGAAAGCACCTGCATGACATTCAGCGCCAGCGGGACCCGCCCGCGGCTCAGGGCCCAGATGATAAATGGCACTGCTTCCGGGGTGTTGCTCGTGAAGATATAGCAGATGAATTTCTTGATGTTGGCATACACGCCCCGCCCTTCCTCGACCGCGTTGACGATGGACGCAAAATTGTCATCGGTCAGGATCATGACCGCGGCCTCTTTCGCCACGTCGGTCCCGGCAATACCCATCGCGACACCGATATCGGCTTTCTTGAGAGCCGGGGCATCGTTTACCCCGTCGCCGGTGACTGCCACAATGTGCCCGAGTTCCTGCAGGGCGCTGACTACCCTGAGTTTGTGCTCCGGTGCTGCCCGTGCAAAGATGACCTCGCCGCGCAGCACATCTTTGAGCATGCTGTCATCCATGGCCTCGAGTTCGCCCCCGCTCACGATCCGCGGCTGTTCTTGCCTGATAATGCCGATGCGCCGGGCGATGCTCTCTGCTGTCAGCCCATAATCGCCGGTGATCATGACGATGCGGATGCCGGCGCGGTGGCACTTCTCGACCGCCTGGGCCACTTCTTCGCGGGGAGGGTCCATCATGGCAACGAGGCCCAGGAATGTCAGGTCAAGCTCGATTGCACCCGGCCGGTAATCGGTGAACGCATCAGGCAGCCCGCGAAGGGCAACGGCAAGCACGCGGAGGCCGTTCCGGGCATATTCGTCGTTGGCAGCGATGATCCGGCCACGGTCGGGCTCATCCAGCGGGCGGTCTTCACCGCCAGCCCGGATGCGCGAGCACAGCCCAAGGATCTCCTTTGGTGCCCCCTTCACGTAAGCGACCCGGGATGACGGCATATGGTGGATGGTGCTCATCCTCTTGCGGTTCGAATCAAAGGGCACTTCCCGGAGGCGCGGTGTTGAAAGGACCTCAGCTTCCAGGTCCAGCCCCGCTTTAAGCGCCGCCACCTTGATCGCGGCCTCGGTCGGGTCGCCGAGGATTGTCCAGTGGGGCGAGTGCGGGTTCGGCGGGATCAACCGGGCATTGTTGCAGAGGCCTCCTGCCACCAGCAGCTGGTGGAGGTCAGCGCCAGGCACAACCGGTTCGCCGTCCCGGAGAATTGCACCCTCCGGGGTGTACCCCACGCCCGCCACCGTAAATGTACCGGTAAAAAGCCAGATGTCCCGGACCGTCATCTCATTCTGCGTGAGCGTCCCCGTTTTATCGGTACATATGACTGTCGTGCATCCCAGGGTCTCGACCGCTGAAAGACGCTTGATAAGGGCATTCCTGCCAGCCATGCGCTGGGTCCCCATGGCCAGGGAGAGCGTCACCAGCGGCAGCATCCCTTCCGGGACGAATGCCACCACCATCCCCATGGCAAAGATGAAGCTTTCGGCAAGGTTCACCCCGACCAGGACTGCAGAGAGCAGGAAAAAGATTACGCCGATACTGCAGGCGATAATAGTCACCATCTTCGTGGCAAATGCCATTTCCTTCTGGAGGGGACTGAGTTCCTCCTTCACCATCTGGGTCAGGCGGGCGATCTTGCCAAACTCGGTCGCCATCCCCGTAGCAGTGACAACAGCCTTTCCCGTTCCGGTGGTGACGCTGGTGCCGGCAAATACCATGTTGGGCAGTTCGGCGTATGCAAGGTCGGACTGCAGTACCGGTTCGGGCGTTTTCCGTATCATGCGCGACTCGCCAGTCAGGGTCGACTGGTCGATCCTCAGTTCGTACGCTTCCACGAGGCGCCCATCGGCTGAGATGCGGTCTCCCTCTGACAGGAGCAGCAGGTCTCCCGGGATCAGTTCTTCCGACAGGATGCGCCGCTCCTCCCCCTCCCTGATGACCCGGGCATAGGATGGAATAAGTCTTTTCAAGGCTTCCGTTGCCTTCTCTGCCCGGTATTCCTGCCAGAACGAGAAGAGCCCGTTGATGATGTTGACCATCCAGATCGCAATTCCGAGCTCGGGGAGATGGGCTATGAAGCCGACAGCGCCTCCAATCCAGAGCATGATGGCCATGAGGTGGGTGAAATTTGCAAAAAATTTCCAGATGAGGGATTTTCTCCTCACTTCCTGGATGACATTGCTGCCAAAGCGATGATGGCGCTTTTCGGCTTCTGCCTGTGAGAGCCCCTGGGCGCCGGTAGAAAAGGTTTGATAGACTTCCGTTGTGGTGAAGGCATGGATGGGCTGGGTTTTATCCCTGTCCTGTTCTTTTGCGGGTTCGCCATTCATGGACGGCCATCTGTCTTTTCACGGGAAAATCCGCGATAAATTCGGGCCACCCCCCGTGGGATTATTCTAGACTCTCTCTCCCGGCATAAAAATTTTGACTATCCCGGAGAAATGAACAAAGCGGCCATAATCGGGCCTGTCATTGCATACCCCGGGTGGAAAAGGGAATTGGGAGACCCAACGCGAAAACCGTATCACGATTGCTGGAGAAGCCGTCCTATTGATTGATGAACCAGGTTATCGCCAGCCGGGGGATTTTTAGGGTTTCCTGTCGATGATAGCTGAATACTTCCGGTAGAACCAGTTCTTCACCAGTTCGACGAGTACCAGGTACCCTGCCACCAGCCCTACCATTACAGCAAAGAACGAGGCCGGCGGCCGGACAAAACCGAAGATGCTGCCAATCACCGTAAAGGGCAGGATACATGCCACCGCCACGACAGACACCGTGCTTGCCAGAAGGAGCGGGCTGGGCCTGCTCGCGTAGAAGGGGACCACGCGCGTCCGGATTACGAAGATGACCAGCGTCTGGGTGCAGATCGATTCGATGAACCACGCGGTGTGGAAGAGCGGCGCCTGGGCATGAAAGATGGACAGCAGGATGAAAAATGTTATGAAATCGAAGACCGAGCTGATCGGGCCGAATATCACGATAAATTTCCTGATAAACTGAATGTCCCACTTCTTCGGCGAGTTTATGTACGAGGAGTCCACGTTGTCGGTAGGGATCGTTGATTCCGAGATGTCGTAGAGGAGGTTGTTTAAGAGGATCTGGGTGGGCAGCATGGGGAGGAACGAGAGGAACAGCGAAGCACCGGCCACGGAAAACATGTTCCCGAAGTTGGAGCTTGTCCCCATCAGGATGTACTTCATGGTGTTTCCAAAGGTCTTCCTGCCCTCCAGGACCCCGTCATGCAGGATCCGCAGGTCATTCTTCAGCAGGATGATGTCTGCTGATTCCCTGGCAATATCAACGGCGTTTTCAACGGATATGCCGACATCGGCCTCCCGTATGGACGGGGCGTCATTGATGCCGTCGCCCATGAAGCCGACCACGTGCCCGTTGCGCTTCAGCGCATTGATGACCCGGCTCTTGTGAACCGGGGTCATGCGGCAGAAGATGGTGACATCCCCAACGAGCCTTGCAAGGGCCTCGGGGTCCATGTGCTCGATCTCGTTGCCGGTTAGCACACCCCTGACAGCCAGGCCGATCAGGTCGCACGTCTTCCTCGTCACCAGCTCGTTATCCCCGGTGAGGATCTTCAGTTCTATCCCGGACCGGGCCAGCAGCGCGAGCGATTCGCGGGCGCTCTCCTTGGGCGGGTCGATGAAGGTGACGAGCCCGAGCATGACCATGTCCTGCTCGTCGTCGACCGAGAAGAGTTCCTGGCCGGCCGGCAGGGGCCGGTAGCATACCGCGAGTGTCCTGAAGCCCTCTGCACTCTGGGCCTCGTAGAGCCGCATCACCCGGTCCCGGTCATCATCCGTGAGCGCCGTGACATGGCTGTTCCGCTCGATGAAAGCGCATATGCGGAGTATTTCCTCGGGAGCGCCCTTCGATATCAGGGCCCGGCCCGATTCGGAAGAAACGGCTATCGAGAGCCGCCTGCGGACGAAATCAAAGGGCAGTTCGTCAATCTTCCGGTAACCTGCCAGGTCGATGGGGTGGTACCTGATGATCGCTTCATCGAGAGGGTTCCGCAGACCTGTATGGAAGGAGCTGTTGATGTAGGAAAAGAGGAGGACCCGGTCGTCATCGAGGCCTTCCGTGTTCAGGTGCCTGACCAGGGTGATATGGTTCTCTGTCAAGGTGCCGGTCTTGTCGGTACACAGGATATCCATGCTCCCGAAGTTCTGGATCGACGAGGGATGCCTGACGATGGCCCCTTTCTCCGACATGCTGATAGCCCCCTTGGAGAGGTTCAGGGAGAGGATCATGGGGAGGAGTTCCGGCGTCATCCCCACGGCAAGGGCAACGGAGAAGAGGAGGGATTCCAGGATCCCGTGCCTGAAAAGGGCATTTATAAAGAATACGAAGAGCACCAGCACGAAGATGAACCGGGACATCAGGAAACTGAACTGCTTTAAGCCACGTTCAAACCCGGTCTCCGGCGGCCGTTCAACCAGGGTCCGGGCGATCTTGCCGAATTCGGTTGTTACCCCGGTCCTGGTGACCAGGGCCGTTGCGGTACCGCTCACGACTGATGTCCCGAGGAAGACATAATTTCCCGCTTCAGCCAGGGGCGTTTCCGGGTCCCCGGGACCGGCGTTCTTTTCGACGGGGAACGGCTCTCCGGTGAGTGCCGACTGGTTGATAAACAGGTCCCGTGCCGAGAGAAGCCGGGCATCGGCAGGGACGAGGTCGCCTGCAGAGAGCATGACAACATCGCCGGGGACGATATCAGCGAGGGGGATCTCCTGCAGGGCTCCATCCCTCATGACTGCTGAACAGGAGATGATCTTCTGCCTGAGGAGCTCGGCTGCATTTCCGGCCCGGTATTCCTGGAAGAAGTCCAGGGTCACGCTGATGATAACGATGACGATGATAATGGCTGCGCCGGTGATTTCTCCGACGAATATCGAGATGATCGCGGCGATGAGGAGGATGATGACCAGGGGATTCCTGAAATGCCCGAGGTACTGGATGGCCGCCGGGCGTTTCCTCACGTGGGAGATATCATTGTGGCCGTATATCTCCAGCCGGCCCGCAGCTTCCTCCCCCGTCAGCCCAGGGGGAGAACTCCGGAGAATCGAGAAGAGCTCCTCCGGGGAAAGAGCGTGGAATGCCATATCAGCCCCTTCCCCTCCCCTGTGAGGACTGCCCTGATGACCGGACACAGCACCCGCCCCATATCCTGATAAGAGGAGTTTTACAGGGTCATTGTCCTAATATTCTTTTGTCCAGGATAGAATCCACGGATACAGGAGGCTACTCAATTTACTATCACTTCCCGCAGGGCGAAATATCTTTCATGCTCCGGCCTTCCATATAGGGTCATGGAAGATCCTGAAGACTTCTTCTCCCGGGACGAATTCGCCAGGGCCATGGGCATCGAGTTGCTGGAATGCGCATCAGGCCGGGCACGGGTGAAGATGGAGATCGGGGAGAAGCACCGGAACAGCCATGGTACCGTCCATGGCGGGGCAATATTCACCCTTGCCGATGCAGCTTTTGCCCTGGCCTCCAATTCCCAAGGCATCCCGGCTGCTGCCATAAATGCTAGCATCTCGTTCATGAACGCAGCCCGGGAAGGGGTCCTGTATGCCCTGGCCGAGGAAGTATCGGCCAGTCCGCGGCTGGCCACCTATACCATCCTGGTGACAGACGGGGCAGGCCAGAAGATAGCGTTTTTCCAGGGAACGGTATATCGGAAGACTCCGCGGCCGGCGTGACTGCACCATTATACATCAGAAAGATCAGCGAAACCTCAAAAAGATGCTGCGACACCCGGGGGAGCGAGGGACACGTCCGGGCGGGCCTCCCTTCCCCCAGCCATTCGCCCGGCTCATCGGGGAGCAGAAGAGAGAGCTTGCCCTCCTCAGCGCGTACTCCCTGGAACGGCTCGCCCGGGTCTTCAGGGGGGTCGGGTTCCGCTGCGACCGGTGCGCACGGTGCTGCACCCGCTCATTTAACGGCCATGTCCTCCTGCTTGACGACGATGTCGAACAGGTGGGGGCCATAGACCGGATGTCCATGGAACCCGTCCCCTCCTATGACTTTAGCGACCAGGAAGGGACATTCTACACCTCCGGGTATACCATCCGGGCGATCCCGGACAGGGAGGGGTCGTGCTGGTTCCTGGAAGGGGGCCTTTGCAGGATTTATGAAAAGCGGCCCATGGTGTGCCGCGTCTATCCCTATATGCTCCACCGGGAGCCCGATGAGCGGGGGAAGGTAGACTGGCGGCAGATCAGCGGGCTGGACCTCCATGGAGAGTACCACTCGCCCCTCTCCCTGGAAGAATCCCTGGACCTCGCCGCCCTGACGAAGGCATTCGAGGTGCGGGCCCTCCTGCACGAGATCGCTTTCCTGGAATGCACCGGAATGCACTTCCTTGTAAACGGGTTGCGGTATGCCAGGAAGGCCCGGGATGACAGGCTCCATCGCCTCCGCAGGGGGGAAGATGCGGTGGTTATGGTCTATCACCGCGGCCGGTTCGAGCCCTGGCACGTGGGCGAGGGAGGAAGGGCAACACGTCCATTCGTCTAAAGCGGAATTTGAGGAGATTCGCATACAAGAAGTGCAACATGGGGACCTTCCAGCAATCTCCCTGCATAAGGTCCTGGAACCGTTCCGGCACGGACCCCAATCCCGTGCACTGGTACCGGAGCCGGGCCGGGTGCGTACGCCATGAAGCAGCCATGCTTTTGAAACCTGGGGCAATATGAGGGGGGAAACCGGGATCGGGCAGCAGCTACGGGAACTCTTTCTCGAACATCACATACCGGGCGCGGTGCATTCCCATTGCCTGGTAGGCCTCCATGGCCAGCCCGTTCTCCCGGTCGACGTAGAGGCGCACACCGGCAACCCCGTGTGACCCCGATGCCATGCGGGAGATCTCGCTGAACAGCCTGGTGAATATCCCCCGCCGCCGGTATGCAGGCACAACGTACACGCTCTGGATCCACCAGAAGGTGCCGTTCCTCCAGTCGCTCCATTCGTAGGTGATCATGCACTGGCCGATGATCCGCCCTGACTCCTCCGCGACGAGGTAAAATCCCCTGGAGGGGTCTTCAAAAATAGCCAGGACGCCATTCCTGGCTGTATCGGGGTCAAGGGACCTCCCTTCGGTCTCGGCTGCCGTGGCAATGTTATGGCCGGCAATGGAGGCTGTGTCCTCCAGGCAGGCTTTCCTCAGGATAAGTGATTCTCTGGAAGGCATGTCTTCCCCGGGTCCTGGTATCACCATGAATGTCCGGTGGAAGCGTTATCAAGACTTGTATTCCTCCCGGTTGCGCGGCAGCGCTCCAGGAAGGGATGAGTCACAGGGACAATACGCGAAAAAGGCGTGTGCGCCAAGGGTCCCGGATCGAAAGTGGTTTTTCCCCCATGCACAATATTTTTCTTGCATCGGCTGCAACCGTTCTGGGATTATCCCTTTATGGATGTCCTCTCCGCCAGCCTGATCATCGCAGGGCTCATCCTCTTTGAGACCATCACCTCCATCGACAATGCCATCATCAATGCCGAGGTCCTCTCGACAATGCAGCAATGGGCGCGCCGGTGGTTCCTCCTTTACGGCCTGATCTTCGCGGTCTTCGTAATCCGGGGGGTCCTCCCCTGGCTGATCGTCTGGCTTTCCACGCCGGCCCTCGGTCCCCTGGGGGCGCTGACTGCAACCTTCTCGGAGGATCCGGCCGTCCTTGCGGCCATCGAGGAGTCTGCCCCCATTCTCCTGGTGGGCGGGGGAACCTTTCTCCTCTTCCTCTTCTGCCACTGGATCTTTCTTGAAGACAAGTACTACGGGCTCCGGGGAGAGCGGTATATTGCCTCGAAGGGAGTCTGGTTCTTTGCCGTAGTCTCCATCCTGCTGGCCGCCCTGGTATGGTTCGCCCTCCGGGTCAACCCCATGATGGCGTTCGGGGCGGTGGTGGGCTCCACAGCATTCTTCATCGTCCATGGCTTCCGTCAGAATGCCGAGGAGCATGAGCGCAGGATGATGGGCGGCACCATGTCCGATATCAGCAAGATCTTCTACCTGGAGGTCATCGATGCCACGTTCTCCATCGACGGCGTTCTGGGTGCGTTTGCCTTCACCCTGTCGGTGCCCCTCATCATAATCGGCAATGGCGTCGGGGCCTTCGTTGTCCGGGAGATGACCGTGAGGAACGTGGAGAACATCAGGAAATACCGTTACCTGAAGAACGGGGCCATGTACTCCATTTTATTCCTGGGGGTCATCATGATCCTGGACAGCTTCGGCTTCCATATACCGACCTGGGTCTCCCCTGTCATCACCTTCGGGGTGGTCGGATTCTTCTTCTATAAGTCGGTGCGATACGTCAAACTCCTGGAGGCAGCCTGAAAGGACGCTAAATCCCGGACAGGTACCGGGGTACCGGTATAGAACATCAACCGTGACAGTTCCTTTACCGATATCGAATCGTTTAGCCCCTTCCAGGGTACCGCGACAGCCGACCGGAACGAGGAGCCAGAGGCTTAGCCGCATGATGGGCCATGGCGGGCAGACGGTTCATCTCTCCGGATGAACTGAATTCCAGCTGGCAGGCCCCTTACCCTGACTCCCGGGTAACCCTGCCGGATCACTGGCCGTCCCGAACAGTTGATGCCCCTATACAGCCAAACCTTCCAACCATGGCCCGTCCCTACGTGACTGTCAATGTCGCCATGAGCGCTGATGGAAAGATCTCCACCCGCGAACGGCGGCAGGTGAAAATCTCAGGGCCCGAGGACTTCACCCGGGTCGACCGGCTCAGGGCGGGGAGCGATGCGATCATGGTGGGGATCGGGACGGTGCTGGCTGATGACCCGTCCCTCACGGTCAAGTCGCCTTCCCTCCAGAACTGGAGGAAGGGGCTTGGCCTGGACCCGCACCCGGTGCGGGTCGTGGTGGACAGCCTGGCCAGGACTCCGCCCGGGGCAGCGGTCCTGCACAGGGGCGCAGGGGTCCGGATCATAGCCTGTTCCAGGAAGGCCGATCCCCGGAACCGGGAAGCCCTCGCAGGTCTTGCAAGGGTGGTGGTGGCCGGCGAGGAGCAGGTCGACCTCGAGGCCCTCCTTGGCGATCTCTCCGGCATGGGTATCCGGCGCCTGATCGTGGAGGGTGGGGGGACACTGATCTGGGCACTCATTTCGCTGGGGCTGGTCGACGAGTTCTGCTCCTTTGTGGGGAACCTGGTCATCGGGGGGGGCGAGGCCCCCACCCCGGTCGATGGGACCGGGTTTACCGTGTCCGAAGGGTTCCCCCGCCTCACCCTCGTCTCGGCAGACCGGGTGGACCAGGGCATCCTGCTCCGGTGGAAGCCGGAACGTGCATGAAAGCATGGTAATTTAGCCTATGACCTCCAGCCTCCTGCCGGCCGCGGTGCTGGGCGTGGTCTTTATCATCATCGCAGTCCGGCAGGTAGGGCGGTACCGCGTCCGGATCTGGCAGATCATGCTGGCCGGGGCCGCGACTGTCCTCCTCCTCGGGCAGATCACCCCGGGGGAGGCGCTCTTCTCCATCAATTCCGATGTAATGCTTTTCCTCTTCGGCATGTTCGTGGTCGGGGAAGCGCTCGACCGGTCCGGCTACCTGGAGGCTGTCTCGCACCGGTTCTTTTCCCGGGCTGGAAACGGACGGCAGTTTATCCTCCTGGTACTGGTGGGGATGGGGCTTGTCTCGGCCCTGCTGATGAACGACACCGTGGCAATCATCGGGACACCCCTGGTGCTGGCCTATTCCAGGCGGTTCCAGGTCCCCCCCAGGGCCGGGCTCCTTGCCCTCTGTTTCGCGGTGACCATCGGGAGCGTGATGAGCCCTATCGGGAACCCCCAGAACCTGCTCATTGCCAGTTACAGCGGGATACCTGAGCCGTTCCTGGTCTTCCTGGTCTTCCTCGGCCTCCCAACCATGGCCAACCTCCTCATCGCCTATATCATCCTCTGCCGGTTTTATCCCCTGGGTGATGCGCCGGGAACCGTGGGGACCGGGATCCAGGCGAGGGCCGAAAAGGACGACCAGCTGGCCGGCCTTTGCCGCCTGTCGCTCGGAATAATCCTCCTCCTCATCGGGGTCCGGGTTGTGGCCGTCGGGGAACTGCCCCTTACGGCCATTGCCCTGGCCGGGGCAGCACCTGTGCTCATCGGGAGCCGGCAGCGCTTCACCATCCTGCGACGGATAGACTGGCCGACCCTGGTCTTCTTTGCCTCCATGTTCGTCCTCATGCAGAGCGTGTACCAGTCAGGCGTCTTCCAGTCCGTCCTGGACCTCTCCCTGGTCACCTCGGTCCCGGTTATCCTCGGGGTATCCGTGGTGCTGAGCCAGTTCATTTCCAATGTCCCGTTCGTAGCCCTCTTCCAGCCGCTCATTGTCCGGTCCGGCCTCTCCACCCCCTCATTGATGGCCCTGGCCGCGGGGAGCACCATTGCCGGGAACCTGACCATACTCGGCGCCGCGAGCAACGTCATTATCATCCAGAACGCCGAGAAGCAGGGGGAGACCCTGACGTTCTGGGAGTTCCTGCGGGTCGGGCTCCCCCTCACGATTGCAAACGTCCTGGTATACGCCCTCTACCTGTCACTCTTCTGACAAATACTCTCTCTCCTTGAAAACAACATGATTCATTTTGCGTCACTTGCTTAAAGGACGAAAGTGCAGGAGCCATTCTCTCAAAAACGCCGATCAGCCATGTTCCTGATGATCAGCTTCATTCATGGAATTCGTAGACAATTATCTCGGGAATGAAGGGAGATCCAGGCGTGTTCATAACGCTTATTTAGAAAGCCGGGCATTAGGGAAGTATATCCGGCGGGCGGAGCCCTCGATTTACGGGTGATCCATGTGGCGGGCAAAGAGAAGAAACGGGCAGAACTGAAGATATCCGGCATGCACTGCGCCACCTGCGCTATAAACATCGAAAAATCCCTGACCAGCCTCCATGAGGTCGGGCAGGCAGAGGTGAACTTTGGCACCGATACTGCCCGGGTGGAGTACGATCCGTCCCGGGTCACCCTGGCCGACCTGGAGAAGGCGGTCCGGGAGGCAGGGTACGAGGTGATACACGAGGAGGCGGTCATCAAGGTCGGGGGGATGGTATGCGCCACCTGCGTCGAGACCATCGAGACCGCGTTGAGGGCGCTCCCCGGTGTTGCGGCGGTCACGGTGAACCTTGCCACCGAGAAGGCGCGGGTCACCTACAACCCGTCCATGACCACGCTTGATGACATGCGCACTGCCATCGAAGGGGCGGGATACCAGTACCTGGGGCTGGCCGAGCAGCTCTCTGCGGAAGCCGAGGCAAAAGCCAGGGAGCGAGATCTGAACGATAAGTTCCGGCGTTTTGCGGTCGGATTTGCCGTAAGCATACCGCTCTTCATCCTTATGTACGTGCCCATCCTGCCGATGGAGGTCCTCTCGTACCTGATGCTCATCATCTCCACGCCCGTCTTCATCTACGTGGCCTACCCTATCTTCCGCGCCGCCCGGATGGCCCTGCACAACCGGACCCTGAACATGGACGTCATGTATGCCATGGGCACCGGGGTCGCGTTCGCATCGAGCGTGCTGGGCACATTCGGGATCGTGCTGAACCGCGAGTTCATGTTCTATGACACTGCCATCATGCTCGCGTCGTTCCTTATCCTGGGGCGGTACCTGGAGGCGCGGGCAAAGGGCAGGACATCTGAGGCCATACGGACCCTGGTTGGGTTAAAGCCAAAGACGGCCCTGGTGATCCGAAACGGGGTGGAGACAGAGATACCGGTCGAAGACGTGGCAGTCGGGGACCTGGTGCGGGTGAAGCCCGGGGAGAAGGTCCCGGTGGACGGCACCGTGACAGCAGGGGAGAGCTACGTGGACGAGTCCATGATCACGGGGGAGCCCATCCCGGTGCTCATGGCGCAGGGGTCCCGCGTGGTCGGGGGGACCTTGAACAGGAACAGCGTCCTCACGGTGGCCGCAGAAAAGATCGGCAGGGATACCGTCCTTGCCCAGATCATCAGGCTGGTCGAGGAGGCCCAGGCCTCCCGCCCCCCGGTCCAGCGGATCGCCGACGTGGCAGTCAGCTACTTCATCCCCGTGGTGCTCACGATCTCCCTCCTGGCTTTCCTGGTATGGTACGTTGCACTCCAGAGCACCCTCCTCTTCGCCCTCACCGCGCTCATATCCGTCCTGGTGGTTGCCTGCCCCTGCGCCCTGGGACTGGCGACCCCCACCGCGGTCACCGTGGGGGTAGGCCGGGGGGCTGAGCTCGGGATCCTGGTGAAGAACGGTGAAGCCCTGGAGGTCTCCGACCGCCTCACCACGGTGATCTTTGACAAGACGGGGACCCTGACCAGGGGGAGGCCGTCGGTCACCGATGTCCTGCCGGCAGGGGTGGACCGGCTCACCCTCCTCGGGGTGGCTGCCGGGGTGGAGAAGAATTCTCAGCACCCGCTCGCGGAAGCGATCGTGCAGGAGGCGAAAGCCAGCGGGGCTGTCATCCAGGAGGCCGCGGATTTCAACACCATAGCCGGGAAAGGTGTCCTGGCCAGGGTACTCGGCGAAGAGGTGCTGGTGGGGAACCGCACCCTGCTCCGCGAGAGGGGTGTCCCCCTTGGTGATAGTACCGAGGATGCCCTGGCCCGGCTGGAAGAAGATGGCAAGACCGCGGTGCTGGTATCCGCCGGGGGGGCCCTGGCAGGTGTGATCGCCATTGCCGATACGGTCAAGGAGAGCACTCCCGCCGCGATTGCCGCGCTCCGTGAAATGGGGATGAAAGTGGTGATGATAACAGGGGATAACTCCCGCACTGCAGCGTCCATCGCCCGGTTGGTGGGGATCGACCGGGTCATCGCGGAAGTGCTCCCCGGGGATAAGGCAGAGGAGGTGAAACGGCTCCAGGATGCGGGGGAAGTGGTGGCTTTCGTCGGGGACGGGATCAATGATGCCCCAGCCCTCGCGCGTGCCGACGTGGGGATCGCTATCGGGAGCGGGACCGACGTGGCCATGGAGAGCGGGGAGATCGTACTCATACGGGATGACCTCCTGGACGCTGCGGCTGCCATCCAGCTCGCCCGCAAGGTGATGTCCCGGATACGGCAGAACATCTTCTGGGCTTTCGCCTACAATGCAGCCCTCATCCCGCTCGCCGCGGGGCTGCTCTATCCCTTCACCGGCTATACGTTCCGCCCCGAACTGGCCGCCCTGGCCATGGCCTTAAGCTCGGTGACCGTGGTCTCCCTCTCGCTGGCACTCAAAAGGTTTATACCTCCGGCAAAACGAGAACAGAAGGTGGAGGCAGGACCATGGCAATCGACCCCATCTGCAAGATGACCGTGGACGAGAAGACCGCGAAGTTCAGGAGCGAGTACAAGGGCAGGACCTACTATTTCTGCGCACCAGGGTGCAAGAAGAAGTTCGACGCGGACCCGGCGAAGTATGCGACCTGACGGTCGGAAGAATCCCCTGTTTTTCATATAGAATCGAGGCCCGGAGGGGGGCCTGGCCACCGGAGCGTTTTACACGGTTCTCCCATGGGCGGGGGCCGGATATACCCGCCGGATCGAAGGTTTTTCAGATTTTTCCCATGGAGGAACATGAACACCTCCCGGGGCTCCCGGGAAGCACTAGGACGCCCGGGACCCGGCCGATCGCCCATCCCGAGCCAGTTTGTGCGGGGAGGAAGCGCAGCGGATTTTTCCGGCCTTCTGGGGGAGCCCGGACCGGCAGGTATGGCGCGTTCGCAAGTGTTTTATGCGGATTATTCCTACAGAGTGTAGGTTCCAGGGAGGTAACCACGACATGCTGAAAAAGTCCATGGAGGAGGCGCTCAACAAGCAGTTGAATGCCGAACTGTACTCTTCGTATCTGTACCTGGCCATGTCGGCCTATTTTGAGACTATCCCGTTCAGGGGATTTGCCAGGTGGCTCAGGATCCAGTCGAAGGAAGAACTCTCCCACGCCATGAAGTTCTATGACTACATCATCGAGGCCGGGGGGACCGTATCCCTTGCAAAGATCGATGGGCCGAAGGCGTCATGGAAGTCCCCGCTGGACGCCTTCACGAACGTCCTCGAACACGAGAAGAAGGTGACCGGGATGATCAACGGCCTGATGGATGCCGCGGTCAAGGACAGGGACTATGCGACCCAGCAGTTCCTGACCTGGTTCGTGAAGGAGCAGGTGGAGGAGGAGGCAAATGCCAGCGAGATCGTTGCCCAGGTCACAATGACCGGTGATGTGAATGGTCACCTGTTCTGGCTCGACCACCACCTTGGGAAGAGGGAATAAACCTTTTTTTCCTGGATCGAAGTGTCGCCGGACCTCATCCACGTTTGCGGTCCTGCGAATGGATATGATGCTCTTTGATGCGAAAATGCTTACAGTTTCCCTGATGCCTCCTCTCGTGAAGGGAATTTGCCGGTTTCCTCATTTTTTAAAAGACTTTATCAGGAGACTCTTCTCTTTCGTGGACCGGGACGCCCCGCTCTCACAATCATGGTAACTAACTCCCATTTACAATGAAAAGATATAAATTTTAGGCTCTGTAGAATTCCTCTATGAGAACGAGGACACAAAATAATTTCATCATTCTTGAAAGGTTATAGAGAATCACTTTAATTTTAATTTCCTTGACCTGGAGCCGATATTTCCTTGATTTGAGAGAT
>JAPXRZ010000020.1:0-31503 GCA_033813295.1 Methanolinea sp. | reverse complement strand
GCGGCCGTGCGGCCGCCTAGGCAGGCGGAGTAACGTTTGCCTTTTCGTATATTCCGGGTTTCGTGAAGATATCGAGGTTAATGCTCCCGAGTTTTCCGTCACGCCTGAGGTAATACTCGGGGAGCCGATCCTCGTTATCGTATATTGAAAACCAGTAGCAGAGTTTGTATGTATGCTTCTCGTACCCCTCCAGGCTGGCAAAACTCTCCAGGTCGTGTGTGATCACCATATCGCCATTGACCTGGTAGATAGTGCTTTCATCTACGATCTGGCCGTAGAAATGCATCTTGTTCCAGGCGTCACCCCGGTAGTACCAGGGAAGGGGCCAGTAGTCCTTTGAGGCTATGACAACCGAATCGGACGCGTCGATGAGCTTCATCACGTCCCGCATGTCCTCCGAGTTCTGTACCTGGACGATTGGCTCGTTGATGTCCACCGGGACGAAAGCCAGGTGCCAGGTCATCAGAATGAGGAATACGCACCCTGCCAGGGCAAAGACCATCTTTTTGGGAGTCATCAGGTAAACTGCCACGATTATCAGGGGCAGGAGCTGGTGGATTATCAGCCATGGCACCTTCTCACCGATGTAGGCATAGGCTGCCAGGGTGGCGGCCATCCACCAGATGCAGAATAAAAAGAAGACCTCACGGCGATCCCAGGGTGCGGGAGACCATGACGAGGCCCGGACGGGGGCCGCGGTATAACCCGGCTCCCCTTCCTCCTGCACAAGGATTGAAGATGGTTTCCCGGTCTTTTTCAGCCTTACCGTGATCTTGGCGATCCAGCCGGGGAACGGGTTGTGCCGGTCGGCGAACTGCATCACCCCAAACATTGCCAGGATGAAAATGGGGACTTCGTACAGGAGGAACAGGAGGATATAGAAGAACCAGGGGCCGCAGATGCGGCATTCGCTGTGCATGGCGGTCCAGTGGGTGAACGCCTTTATTGCCCCCGTCTCCAGGATTTCGAAATGGGTTCCGAAGGAGGAATAGAAGGCAGCCATAATGCCTGCAGCCAGGAGCAGTCCGCACAGGAGATCCCGTTTCCAGGAGGGGGGCAGGTGCAGGTGCCGTTTCCAGAGCAGGTACAGGGCAAAAACGGCCACGACAACCAGGAAGAGGGGCATGTCCTCCTTGAGGGTCATGCCCCCGCCCATAGCAAGGCCGGCCAGGAGGGCATACCGCAATTTTCCCTTCTCCACGTATGCAAGGAGGGCCACCAGGAGCAGGACGGTAAAGAAAAGCTGGAAGATATCGTGGCGGAGGAAACGGGAGAAATATACCATGTCCGGCGATATAGCAACAAAAATTGCGGCAATGAGCGCCTGGCGCCTGTCCAGGTACCCGAGACGGTAAATGGCATAGATGAGAGGTACGATGGCAGCTCCGAAGAGGGCCGGGAGGATGCGGCCCACCAGGTCGGACTGTCCGAAGAGCCGGAACATCCCGGCAGTCACGTAATACAGGAATGGCCCGTGGTACATCGGGTCATAGACATAGGTCCCCTTGGTCAGGAGCTCGTAGGAGAACCAGGCGTGAATAGACTCGTCATGGTGGAAGAGTTTCAGGTCCAGGACGAAGAGCCGCAGAAAAAAGCCGAGTATGACAATTGCCAGGAAAAGAGTCTCAAAAGAGAGGTATGGGCGAATTCTCTGAACAGTCACGGCGGTCAACACCACCGCCTCTCTCTAGCTCTCCAGGACGATCTCGATGCCAATGTCCTTTGGCACCTGGGTGCGCATCAGCTGGCGCAGGGCACGCTCATCCGCGTCGATATCAATGAGGCGCTTGTGCACCCGCATCTGCCAGCGGTCCCACGTGGCCGTCCCCTCCCCATCCGGGCTCTTTCGGATAGGGACAACCAGCCGCTTGGTGGGTAGGGGGATGGGGCCGGCAAGGTTCACACCGGTGCGCTCTGCGATCTCGCGGATCCGATCGCAGACCATCTCCACCTTCTTGAAATCTGTTCCGGTCAGGCGTATTCTCGCTTTTTGCATAGGGACACCAAAGAGTTGGGATATGGTTCAGCGCTTCTGCTTCGGTGTGATGCCGATGCACATGCCTGCTGCAATGGTGGAACCCATGTCCCGGATGGCAAACCTGCCCAGCTGGGGGAGTTCTTTCACGTTCTCGATGACCATTTCCTTGGTGGGCTTAATCTGGACGATGGCCGCGTCCCCTGTCTTGATGAAGGTGGGGTTCTCCTCCTTGGTCTGGCCGGTCCTGGGATCCAGTTTCTTCTTGAGCTCGATGAAGGTGCAGGCCACCTGTGCGGTATGGCAGTGGAAGACAGGGGTGTAGCCCACGGTGATGGCACTCGGGTGCTGGAGCACCACGATCTGGGCAGTGAACTCGTCGGCCACTGTCGGCGGGGCCTCTGCAGGTCCGCACACATCACCCCGGCGGATATCGCCCTTGGCGAGGCCACGCACGTTGAAGCCCACATTGTCGCCCGGCAGGGCCTGGGGGATCTCCTCGTGGTGCATTTCGATGGACTTGACCTCCCCCTCCTTGTTGGCCGGCATGAAGGAGATCTTCATCCCTTTTTTCATGACACCCGTCTCCACGCGGCCGACCGGGACCGTGCCGATACCGCTGATGCTGTATACGTCCTGGATGGGCAGGCGAAGAGGCTTGTCCACCGGTTTCTCGGGCTCTTTCAGGGTGTCCAGGGCCTCCAGCAGGGTTGGGCCGGTGTACCACGGGGTATCCGGGCTCTTCTTGGCGATGTTTGTGCCAGCGAGCGCACTTATGGGAATAAAAAGGATTTCCGCCGGCTTGTAGCCGACCATCTGCAGGAGGGCGCCGAGGTCCTTCTTCACTTCTTCGAAGCGTTTCTGGTCGTATTTTGCTGCATCCATCTTATTGATTGCAATGATCAGCTGGCTGATGCCCAGGGTCCTGGCAAGGAAGACATGCTCCTTTGTCTGCTCCATCACGCCATCCGGGGCCGCAACCACGAGGACAGCTGCATCGGCCTGCGAGGCACCGGTGATCATGTTCTTGACAAAGTCGCGGTGCCCTGGGCAGTCCACCACGGTGAAGTAATACTTCGCGGTATCGAACCGCTTGTGGGCGATGTCGATGGTGATGCCGCGCTCCCGCTCCTCCTTGAGGCTGTCCATTACCCAGGCGAATTCGAAGGTGCCCTTGCCTTTTGCTTCGGCCTCCTTCCTGTAACCCTCGATGATGTGCGCAGGGACCGTCCCGGTCTCGAACATGAGCCTTCCGACCGTGGTGGACTTCCCATGGTCGATGTGCCCGATGACCGCCAGATTCAGGTGTGGCTTTTCAGATGCCATTCTCAATCCTCCAATAATGATGCGACTGTCAGAGTACAGCCCATTTATGCGAGTATTACTTATTGGAGGGTGTCCGTATTAATCATTTCGATTGACCGCAATTCTGCCTTTTTTACGCGAAAAGGTGATAAAAACCGACAATATCATATCGATGGGATTATAAACCTCCTTATTACTTCATGAAGTCGCTTCCCATACGCAAGGAGAAAGGCGGCAGCCGCGCCAGCGTGGACTGTGCCGGAGGAGAGGTCTCGGTATACCGGAACTGCGCATTCTGCGAGCACTGCAGGGGGGTGCGGCTGGGTCCCAGGACCTACCCGGCACCCCAGGAGCAGGCCTACCGCGACCTTCGCCGCGGGGCAGGGTCTGACGAGGCGCTGATGAATGCCGCGATGCAGTTCAACCAGCTGGTGATGGAAGGTGAGGCCATCGAGTGCGATGACGATGCAAACACCGGGTTCCATCCTCGCTACCGGCTCTGACCCGGTTCCCCGGCGAGCGCTTCGGCCGGTATCCGGCTGCGAATCTCATCACGGAACTGCTCGAAGCTGATATCGTCCATCTGCTCCGAGAGGAGCCTCCCGGACCAGGCTCTCCGGTAGACCCATTGCACCACCTGCTCTACGACATGGACGGCAGTCTCGGCATCCCTGACCGCGACGAGTTCCCTGCCTACGCGGGGATGGCGCCCTCTCCGGCCCCCGACGGCGATCAGGTAATGTTCCCCGGCGGATTTGAGGAGGTGGAAGGGGCAGGACCGTACACAGGTCCCGCACTGGACACATTTTTCAGGGTCCAGGACCGATACCCCGCCCCGGATAGTGATGGCATCTTCCTTGCAGAATTTCATGCAGGTCCCGCAGCCGGTGCACTGGCCGGGAATGCGGAGCGGCTGAAGGCGGCCGACCACACCGATCTCGTTGAGCATCGGGCTGGTGCAGGCATTGGGGCAGGCTGAGATGGAGATCCGCATCTTCACCGGCATTTCCCTGCCAAAGAGCAGGTGATCGATCTTCCGCGCCATGGCAATGGAGTCTATGTTGGCAAATACGCACCGCTCTATCCCCGGGCATGCCATGATGTTCACCACTTCGTCCCGCTCCGAGCCGATGGGGGTTTCGTTGGCGGCAAGGTCCCTGGAAATCTCCTCCAGGCGACCGGGATCCATCCGGGGGAATTCAAGAGTCTGTCTGCTGGTGAGGTGGATGGAAGGAGCCCCGTACCGGTCGGCGATGTCGGCAATTGCCCTGAGCTGGGCGGCGGACACCACGCCTGCGGGTATCCGTGTCCGGACAGTGCAATACTCCGGTTCCCGCTCGGTTATCACCCCTCCCCGCATGTGGATCTCAATCTCCCTGCGCATGTGCATATGGTAAAGCGTGGAGGGGAAAAAAGGTCACCCTGGCGGCGGTCACAGGGCAAGGGCCGCCAGGACGGCGGCCCGGGTGATTTCTCCCGCTGCTCCGGTCACGTCCCCGTTCACCCCGCCAAAGAGCCGGAGGGAGATGGAAAGGAGTGCAAGGGGTGTCAGCACCATCAGGACTGCTGCCCGGGCGAGACGGAGGGGGTCAAGGGGAAGCAGGACCAGGGGGATACAGAGGAGCGCTGCCAGGACCGGGAAATACGGTCGCGAACCGGCCTGGATGGTGGCATGCAGCCCCTCCCGGAAGGGCTTTCCCCACGCGGAAAGGAGGGCCATGGAGAACTTGGACCCCACCTCGCAGGCGATCACTGCAGAGACGATCGAGGGGGACGATGCCAGGGCTGCGAAAGATACCAGGGTCACCGATATGGCCATGGCCACACCGCCGGTGCCGATCTGCCGGTCTGTCAGGGCCTGGATCCGCCTGTCGCGCCCGCCGTGGGCCATGATGCCATCGCCAAAGTCCATCAGGCCGTCCAGGTGGTTGCAACCGGTGAGCAGGAAGAGGATGCCCAGTGCCAGGGCCGCAGCGAGAAGCGGATTGCCTATATAGAGGATTAATGCAGCGCAGATCCCCCCGGTGACCCACCCGGCCACCGGGTAGAGGTATGAGCGGCGGACGAAATTGCTGAACTCTACGGTCTTCCCCAGGGGGAGGGTGGTCGTGAACTGGAGCAGGGCGACGAGGGATTTCAGCAGCATTCTGAATAAAACCGTGAGGTGCACCCGGCGATCAGCCCGGCAACGGCATCGTCAAGGAACGGGCCGAGCATCTTGAGGATCCCGGGTTTTTTCTGGTCGTAGCGGGTGAACTCGAAGCGGGCATAGGTCCCGCCGATGCATTCGGCAATGGCCATCCCGATGATCTCATCCGAGAGGAGGAAGACCGGGTCATCCTTTATCTCCGAATCCTCCCGCTTGTGGTAGAGTTCTTCCTCGAGCAGAATGGCCCCGAGCAGGAGGGAGGCGACGTTCGGGTCGCCCAGGTATCTCTCGATATTCTTCCGGATTGCCATCCGCGCCTGATCGGCCGGTACACCATGGGGCACGTAGAGTTCCATGGCCGAATCTACGATTGTCTCCACCTCGACTCCTTTCTTCTGCAGCCTGTCCGTGATCTCAAACATGCCGGTTCCTGTGCTTTAGATCTCTGGCACTTGGGGGTAATCATGGTTGCTTCCCAACAGTCCGGTGGTGCCCCCGGCTGGTCCGATGACAGTTCCCCTGACCATCCGGCAGTCCCCTGGCCCTCCGACATTCCCGTGACCGTCCGGCAGTTCCCCTGACGTTCAGGTGGTATTCTTGACTGGTCTGACGGTCCCTTAACCGGTTCAACAGTTCCCTTGACTCTCCTGTGACTGTCCCCTGGTTCCCCTGGATGGTTCGGCAATTCCCAGGACATGGAGTGTTCCCTTCGCTGGTCTGGCGGTTCCCTCGGTTCTCCGATGTTCCCGTGGCTGGTCTGGCGGTTCCCTCGGTTCCCCGATGTTCCCGTGGCTGGTCCGATGGTTCCCTCAGTTCCCCGATGTTTCGATGGCTGGTCCGATGGTTCCCTCAGTTCCCCGATGTTCCCGTGGCTGGTCTGGCGGTTCCCTAAGTTCCCCGATGTTCCCGTGGCTGGTCTGGCGGTTCCCTCGGTTCTCCGATGTTTCGATGGCTGGTCTGGCGGTTCCCTCGGTTCTCCGATGTTTCGATGGCTGGTCCGACGGTTACCTTGATCATCCGGCAATCCCGATTCTAAGGAAGAGCTGACAGGCGATATGGCATTCCTCTCACCCGGGCCCCGTTTCACCGCGCAAAATCCGTTATTCTGCAGCGTTCTCGCCAATACCCTCCTTTCCACGGTGCCGGGAATCTCCGGCGCCGGCCCGACCCCGGAGAAGACCCTCCTCACTCCAGTGCTGGATGCGGAGCTGATCGTCCGGGGTGCGATCACCAGCATGCCGGTACGTCCCGATACGCCGACGGGGTGCCCTACTCCTGCCTCCATCACCCGTTCGATGATGGAATTGTGCCGCATCTCCCCGCTCTTCATCAATGCAGGCCTTGCCCACCGGCCGACCGTACCCTGCCTGGATGTATACGAGGAGCCGGGCGGGGATCCCCGGTCAGGGGACGCCGTTCCCCGCGCAGCGGAGATCTTTAGGAAAGGCATGGACATTTCCGCGATCCTGGCGCATGCCTGCGATCTCCTGGTGCTGGGGGAATGCGTGCCCGGAGGAACAACCACGGCCCTGTGCGTCCTGAGGGGCCTGGGATACCATGCCCGGGTGAGCTCGAGTTTCGTGGACAACCCGGTCGGTATGAAGGAGGAGATCTGGGACAGCATTTCAGAACGGCTCGGGAAGATCCCGAAAACGGACCCGCTTGCCATCATCCGCTCGACGGGAGACCCCATGATTCCCCTTTCAGCTGGCATAGCTGCGGTGTTCCCTCACCCCCTCGTTCTGGCAGGGGGGACCCAGATGCTTGCTGTCGCAGCGGTGCTCAGGGCCATGGGGCGTCCCATCCCCCTCATCGCCACGACGGTATACGTGAGGGATGACCGTTCTGCCAATTTTGGGGAGACGGCCGCAGAGATCGGCGTCCCGGTCGTCTACGTCGACCCCGGGTTCGGGGACCTCGGTCATTCCGGGCTTGCCCGGTATTGCATCGGGGAAGTCAAGGAGGGCATGGGCGCAGGCGGTGCCATGTACCTCGCCGCGCTGACGGGGCATTCCCCCGGGGAGATCCGGGCCCACATCCTTGAAACGGTGAAGGGATACCACTAGAGGATTTTAAACCTATAACGCAAAAATTACCAGAGCAAACGATGCTCCCCATCTGCGTTGTGAACAATTTCGGGCAGTTCAACCATCTCATCCTCCGGATGCTGCGCGACCTGGACATCGAGGCGCTGATGATCCCGAATTCCACACCACCGGAGGAAGTAGCAGGAACGTACCGGGGTATCGTACTTGGCGGGGGGCCGGACCTCAACCGTGCCGGGAATGGTGCCCGGTACCTCGACCTGGGTATCCCGGTGCTTGGTATATGCCTGGGGCTTCATATCATGGCAAAGGCGTTCGGGGGCAGGGTCCGGCAGGGTTCCTCGGGAGGGTACGGGCCGATAGAGGTAGAAGTGCTGGAAAACGACGACATCCTCAAGGATTACCCGGGGCGCATCCCGGTGTGGGCGTCGCATGCCGACGAGGTGGCCGTTGTCCCCCCGGGGTTCCGGCTCCTCGCCCGCTCCGCCATCTGTGCCCACGAAGCCATCGCCGATCCCGGCCGGCACCTCTACGGCCTGCAATGGCACCCGGAAGTGAGCCATACCCGGGACGGATGGAGGATCTACGAGAACTTCAATTATATCACCCTGGAGCATGGCCCATGACCGTGATACCCCTGTGCAGCCTCGATGAGGAGACCCTGGGCCGGGTGCTGCAGCGGATAGGATTTTCATGCCTCCGGTGCGGGGACTGCTGCCGTCCCGAGAGCCCAGACAGCAACCTGGTCATGGTCTCGCCAGGGGAGGTCCGGCGCCTGGTGGATTGGACCAGGCTCTCCAGTGAAATGCTGGCAGAACCCTATCCCGGGGAGGTGGATGCCGGGCGCGGGGTGACCATGACCTTTGGCAGGGTCCTCCGGAGGCCGGGCGGGAACTGTCTCTTCTATGGGGAGAAGGGACAATGCCGCGCCTACGGGGCCAGGCCCTGGATCTGCAGGACCTACCCGTTCATGCTCGGGGAGGACAGCCTCCTGGTCTTTCCCTGCCGGGGCCTGGGGACTCCCTGCGGCATCGGGAAAGCCCGTTCAATTGCCCGCGATCTCCTGGAGCGCAGGGAAGCCGAGCGGGAAGAGGAAGAGGCCATCAGGGACGTGATTACCCGGACGCCGCTCCCCCGCGGGGGTCGGCTCCTGGTGGACAGCGAGGGGGTGCAGGTCCTCTGACCGGGGAGATACGCATCCTCGGCACAGCCCACGTCTCGGCAAAGAGCGTGGAAGAGGTCCGGGAGGCCATTGCCGTATTCCAGCCTGACGTGGTCGCGGTCGAGCTGGACCAGGCGCGTTTTGCCACCCTGAAGCGGCAGGTGCAGGACCCCAACGTGTCCGATGTCATCGAGGCAAGGAACTTCACCCAGCTCCTGGTCCAGTGGGTCCTTGCCTACCTCCAGCGCAAGATTGGCCTGGACATGGGGGTGGAGCCGGGCGCGGAGATGAAGGCAGCCGTGGAAGAGGCCGAATCCCGCGGCCTGGCGGTCGCGCTGATAGACCGCGACATCCGGATCACGCTGCGCCGGTTCTGGAAGTCCCTCTCGCTCCTGGAGAAGGCCAGGATGCTCTATGCCCTGGCAGTTTCGGTGGCAAGCATCGACGATGAGAAGATCGATGTGGAAGCCTTAAAGCAGCAGGACATGGTGGAGGTCGCCATGGAAGAGTTCCGCAAGTTTTCCCCCAACGGGGCGAGGGCCCTGATCGACGAGCGGGACGCCTACCTCTCCCAGCAGTTGATCGGGCTCTCAGGCAGCTACGAACGGGTCCTGGCCGTTGTGGGTGCCGGGCATGTAAAGGGCATACAGGGATACCTGGACCATCCCGGGACACTCCCACCCCTGCAGGACCTGAATGCAGATGTAAAATCCATCCCGTGGGGCACCATCTTCGGGGCGGGGGTGACTGCGCTCTTTATTTACCTCCTCCTGGCAATCGCCTTTTCGGGCGTGGGCCTCAACGTGCTCATGTGGGCCCTGGTCTACTGGGTGCTGGTGCACGGCGTCCTCACCGCAGCCTTCACCCTGGCCGCCAGGGGGCACCCGCTCTCGGCCCTGACGGGATTTGCCGTTTCCTGGTTCACCGCGCTCAACCCGCTCATTGCCGCCGGGTGGTTCTCGGCCATCGTCGAGGCAAAGATCCGCAAGCCCCAGCCATCCGATTTCCGCCGGATATTCCAGGCGGATACCTTCACCGCCATGATGGACATCCCCCTCTTTCGCGTGGTGCTCGTTGCGGCGCTGGCAAATGTCGGGAGCACCATCGGGACCGTGGCCTACTTTGCCTTCATCTTCCCGGTTCTCGGCATCGACCCTGCCGTGCTGGTCACCCAGGGGACCGCGAACATGTGGCATGCATTCCTCGGTCTTTTCGGGTAGATGACGCCAAACCATCGAAAGAAAGTATTTGAATACCGTGCGATGATCTTCTCCGTATGACAGGAGAGGAGAGGGCAGTGACGCTCTGCCGCCTGCTGCCCGTGGCCATCATGGCCATAGCTATTCTCTGCACGGCCCTCCCCGCGTCGGCAGCCCTGAATACGGTTCCACAGGGCGGGACGGTGTTCGTCGGTGAAGAGGGCCTGGATATCACTGCTACCGGTGTAGCCTCCGGCGGCCAGCTGGTCTGGTTCGGGGAGAAGGGCAAGACGACCGATGTGCCTGCAGCTGTCGTAACGGTGGGGGATGCTGCTGATTTTTACGTATCGGCGGCAGATTTCTCAAGCAGGATCGGCCCCTGGTACGTTGAGCCGGCAAGAACCCTGGCATTCTATGTCAAGGATCCCTCGCTCGAGCTGCGGGTCTCCGACGAGAGCGCCGGTTTCCTGATTACTCCATCGGTGACCTGGATACCCAAGGGTGATGCAGTCTCCTTCCGGGTCACCAGCAGTGTCTGGGAGCTTTCGAAGCGGCCCGGGGTAACCGGAGCCCCGGTCTCCATCCGGCTCGTGGGACAGGATGGGGTGAAATACGCCTCGGTGGACGGGTATTCGCTCGAGAATGTCGTGCTGACCGCATCGCCGTTCTCGACCGGGGCGGTCTGGCAGACCGGCAAGTCCGAATACCCCCGGGGGAACTACACGGCCTGGGTGGAATGCAATGCCAACCGGATGATGGACAACTATCCCGTGGAAGGAAAGACCCGGAGCGCTCCGGTGACGTTCCTGGTCCAGAGCGTGAACCCCCTCATCACGACGACCCTCACAACGGCGCCCACAACGGCGCCTGCGACCAGCATGCCAGCTGCCACTACGGTGACCACCGTGGTGACCACATCGGTGACCACGCAGGGCACCACCGCCCCTCCGGTCACGACGACCGCTACCGCCCCCGTGACCACCTCCCGGACCGCGACACCGGGCCCGACACCGGCACCGGGGTTTGAAGGAATTCTCTGCCTTGTGGGCATTGCCGCGGCGGGCCTGGCATGGGCGCGCAGAAAACGGCCCTGATTTACCAGGCCACCGTTTTGAAAACCCGGCGGCACAACCTTTTTTCCCTGCGGCATCCATGGAGTTCTCTATGAACGTCGGTACCACCATCATCAAGTGCAGGCACTCGGTGCGCACGTTCAAGCCGGCGGCAGTCGAAGACACCGTGATCAGGGATGCCATGGAGTGTGCACGGCTCGCCCCGACGGCCATGAACCTGCAGCCCTGGCTCTTCGGGGTCGTGAAGGATCCGGGACTCCGGAAGAAGATCGCGGACCTGACAGACCATGGCAAGTTTATAGCCGACGCGCCGGTCTGCTTTGCCATCTTCGGGGAGCGGAAGGCCAAGTATTACCTGGAAGACTGCTGTGCAGCCACCGAGAACCTCATCATAGCCCTCCAGTCATACGGAGTGGGCAGCTGCTGGGTGGCGGGGGACAAGAAGGAGTATGCAGAACCGGTGCGAAATCTCCTGGAAGTCCCGGATGCCTATACCCTGGTCTCCCTCGTGCCGGCCGGCTACCCCGCAGACATGACCATCCAGAAGAAGAAGGACCTGGGGAAGATCACATTCACCGATATCTACAAGCCCGAGTGAACCTGTGGACCCTCCACCCGGGAAGGGCTGGCGGGGCCAGATCGCCCCGGTTTTCGCCGCTCCATGAATGTTCCGGGAATTTTTCCAAACCTTTGCTGCTGGCGGGTTTATGAAATCATTTTACCTCTGCCTGCACCACGCTCTTTCTGATCCGGCATGGCAGAGGATGTGATGGATACCCCGGTGTGCCGTGAACTCCCGCCATCCGAGTGCAGGCGGATGCTGGAAGAGGAACCACGGGAGGCATGCATGGTGCTGGACGTGCGCACCGGGAAGGAGTTTCGGGAGGGGCACCTGGCCGGGGCCCGCAACGTGGACTTCTACGCTCCTGCCTTCAGGGACCAGCTGGCCGGCCTCGACAGGAACAAAAAATACCTGGTGTACTGCAGGACCGGGGTCCGCGGGGCCAGGGCCATGGAGATGATGCGGCAGCTGGGGTTCCGGCACGTGACCAATATCCGGGGCGGTTTTACCGGCTGGACCGCAGCAGGACTGCCGGCGGAGAAGTAGGGCATACTCCCTTCATCCTGGCATCCCCATTTTGCGGCAGGGGGCAGGCCGGTATAGGGCCAGCGTGGGCGAGAATTCATCGGGGTCGCGTGACGAAAACACCCGGAATGCCAGGGATAAACCAGCACCGGCGGTCGGCGGCAGGGCATCCCGGTTAAGGTTGTTTTCATGGTGTTCCCATCGATGACACAGGTTCTGCATCAAGCCCTGTATATCGCATCATCTGGTTTATTGCATCGGGGACCGCGAAAAATCCTTAAAGCATATTGCCCCCATCTCCTTTCCATGAAACGACCGGTCCTCCAGGTGGCGCTTGACATGCTGGAGCTGGACAGGGCGGTGCAGATTGCCCGTGAGGCTGTTGACGGCGGCGCGGACTGGGTCGAGGCCGGCACCCCGCTGATCAAGAGCGAGGGGATGGAGGCAGTCCGCACCCTGCGGGCCCTCTTTCCCGGGCACGAGATCGTGGCCGATATGAAGGTGGCCGATACCGGCGCCCTGGAAGTGGAGATGGCCGCAAAAGCCGGGGCATCCGTCGTCTGCATCCTTGCGGATGCCGATGACGCGGTGATCTCCGAGGCGGTACGGGCGGCCGATCTCTATGGCGTACGACTGATGGCCGATTTGATCAACGTCCGCGATCCGGTGACAAGGGCTAGGGAACTGGAGGTGCTCGGCGTGCACATCATCAATGCCCACGTGGGGATCGACCAGCAGATGCTGGGCAGGAGCTCCCTCTCGCTCCTCTCCATGCTGAAAGGGGCGGTGGCCATCCCGGTCGCTGCAGCAGGAGGCCTGGATGCCGTCACCGCCCCGCAGGCGGTCAATGGCGGGGCCGATATCGTCATCGCCGGGGGATCGATCACCCGTTCGGCAGACGCGACTGCCTCAGCCAGGCTGATCCGCGAGGCTATAGACAGGCCGGGGGTGAAGGTGGCGGAGGCCAGATCCCCGGGAGAGACGATCCGCGATATCCTCCTCTCGGTCTCCACCTCCAATATCTCCGACGCCATGCACCGGAAGGGGGCGATGGTCGGTATCCGGCCGGTGTGCAGGGGGGTGAAGATGGCGGGGACGGCGGTCACGGTACAGGCCTTTGCCGGTGACTGGGCCAAACCGGTCGAGGCCATCGACCAGGCGAGCCCCGGGGACGTCCTGGTGATTAATAATGAAGGGGCCACCCATGTGGCCACCTGGGGAGAGCTTGCCACCTTGAGCTGCATCGGGCGCGGCCTTTCAGGAGTGGTAATCGACGGGGCTGTCAGGGACGTGGACGATATCATCAGGCTGGATTATCCTGTCTTCTCACGCGGCATGACTCCCAACGCCGGAGAACCAAAGGGATACGGGGAGATCAATACCGAGGTGCGGTGCGGAGGCCAGCTGGTCCGGCCCGGCGACTGGATCGTGGGGGATGAGAGCGGGGTCGTGGTCATCCCGAAAGAGCGGGCCTACGAGATCGCGCGCCGCGCCGTTGAGGTGAAGAAGACGGAAGAACGTATCAGGGAGGAGATCCAGCGCGGCAGCACCCTGTCCCAGGTATCAGACCTGGTAAAATGGGAGAAAAAATGATCGGGCAATTTAATGGAAGAGGGTGCTGTCCAGCAGGGTCCCCCCGCCCCTCCGGATGGCCTCGATGGCAGCAGGGACGTTATCGACCCGCAGGATGAGCACTGCCGCCTCTTTTCCGGAGTAGGCATAGCTGTACTCGATGTTGATATTCGCCTCCCCCAGGACATGCGCGATCTCGTAGAGCCCACCTGGCTCATCCCGCATCCTGACGGCGATCACTTCAGTAAAGGCCACATTGAACCCTCTCCGGGTGAGGGTTTCAAATGCCTCCTGGGGATGGTCCACCAGGGCCCGCACCACGCCAAAGCCGTTTGCCTCGGCTATGGAGAAGGCCAGGATATTGATCTTCTCCTCCTCCAGGGCCTGGGCGATAGCGGCAAGCCTCCCCGGCTTGTTCTCTGAAAATATCGAGATCTGCTTGATCGCGAACTTCTTCTGCTCCATGGTCAGATCGTCCTCCTGTCAATAACGCGCTTTGCCTTGCCCTCGAACCGGGGCAGGGAGCCGGGTTCCACCAGCTCCACATTTACGGCAACATTCAGGGCATTGCGCAGCTTGTGCTCAACGTTTTTCCGGATGGCCATGAGGTCGGTGATCTTGTCGGAGAAAGCTTCCTTTGTCACCTCCACCTGGACCAGCATGTCATCAAGAGAACCCTTGCGGTCCACGATGATCATGAAGTGCTGCCCCACCTCGGGGATGGACATCAGCGTGTACTCCACCTGGGAGGGGAAGACATTGATCCCCCGTATGATCAGCATATCGTCCACCCTTCCCGAGATCCGCTGCACCCGGGGATGGGTCCGCCCGCAGGGGCATGGGTCTTCCTCTATAGAGGAGATATCCCCGATACGGAACCGGATCATGGGCATCGCTTCCTTCTGGAGCATGGTAATCACCATCTCGCCGCGCTCCCCCGGCCCGAGCGGCTCCTGCGTGGACGGATCGAGTATCTCGACGAAAGCGAGGTCTCCCCAGACGTGGAACCCTTTCTGTTCGGAGCACTCGATGAACATGGGGCCGGAGAGTTCGCTCGTGCCATAGATATCATAAGCCTGGATGCCCAGCCATTCCTGGATACGCTGCCGCATCTTCTCAGACCATGGCTCGGCCCCCAGTATACCTGCCTTCAGCCCGGTGTCGTTCTTGATGCTCACACCCATCTTTTCGGCCACCTCCCCGATATGGAGGAGGTAGGATGGGGTGCAGGCGATTGCCGTGGCATGGAGGTCCTGCATCAGCTCTATCTGCCGCTCGGTATTGCCCACGCTCGTGGGAATCACCGTGGCCCCGACCCGCTCTGCCCCGTAGTGGAGGCCCAGGCCGCCGGTGAAGAGCCCGTACCCATAGCTTACCTGGAGGACGTCACCGCGTCCGATGCCGCAGGAGACCAGGGCGCGGGCAATCGAGTTTGTCCAGTTTTCCAGGTCCTTCTCGGTATACCCGACCACGGTGGGCTTCCCGGTGGTCCCCGAGGAGACATGGTACCGCACCAGGTCGTCCTGCGAGGCCAGGAAGATCCTGTCAGGGTAATTGTCCCGCAGGTCCGCCTTGTACATGAAAGGGAGGCGGGTAATATCCTCCAGGGTGCGTATGTCATCGGGATGGACCCGGGCTTCCTCCATCCGCCGGTGGTAAAAGGGGGAGAAGCTGTAGAGCCGGTAGACCAGGGTCTTGAGGAGCTTGTACTGCATCTTTTTTAACTCAGCCAGGGGCATCTCCTCGATGCGGGGGTCCCAGCTGCGCATCACGCGATCACCTCCCTGCGGTCGACCACCCGCTTCGCCTTGCCCTCGAAACGGGGCAGCGAACCGGGTTCGACCAGCTGCACCGTGGTGCGCAGCTCCAGGACATCGCGCAGTTCCTTGACCACCTTTTTCTGGATGCGTGCGAGATCAGCGAGCTCCCCGGAAAAGTACTCCCGGTTGACCTCCACATCGATGGTCATCTCGTCGAGGTGGTTGACCCGGTCCACGTAGACCATGAACTGGCTGCCCACCTCGGGAATGTCTACCAATACGTGCTCTATCTGTGAAGGAAAAACGTTGATTCCCCGTATAACCAGCATATCATCGCTCCTGCCCGTGATACGGCCTATTTTCCTGGCCCGCCCACACAGGCAACCATCTTCCATCATCATCGTGATATCTCCGGTGCGGTACCGTAAGAGGGGCATGGCCTCCTTCATGAGCGGTGTGACCACCATCTCCCCCCGTTCGCCTTCGCCGAGCTGTTCCCCGGTTTCCGGATCGATGATCTCGATGAGGTAGCAGTCGTGCCAGATGTGCAGGCCATCCCTCTCGGGGCACTCGAAGGCCACGCCCGGGCCGAAGAGCTCGGAGAGGCCGTAGGAGTCGTAGGCGGTTACGCCGAGTTTCTTCTCGAGCTCGCGGCGCATGGCATTGGACCAGGGTTCGGCACCAAAGAGGCCGGTCTTCAGCGTCTCCAGGCCGGTGTCCATCTCCTCGGCTACTTCGGCAATGCGCATGGCATAACTCGGGGTGCAGTGTATCACGGTCACGCCAAAGTCATTGATCATCTCGATCTGCCTGCGGGTGTTTCCCGTGGCGCTGGGGATGACGGTCATGCCGATTTTTTCTGCGCCGTAATGGAATCCCAGACCCCCGGTGAACATCCCGTAGTTGACCATGTTCTGAAAGATGTCCCGGTCCGTAAGGCCTACCATGGTCATGTTGCGGGCTATGAGGCCGGCCCAGGTATCAAGGTCATTGCGGGTATACCCGACCACGGTAGGCTTACCCGTAGTCCCCGAGGTGGTGTGGATGCGCACGACCTTCTGCAGCGGGACCGCGAAGAACCCAAAGGGGTAACCATTCCGCAGGTCCTGTTTCCGGGTGAACGGCAACTTCATGACGTCATTGAGGCTGCGGATATCCCCCGGCCTCACCCCTGCCTCTTTCAACTTCCGGCGGTAGAACTCCACGTTCTGGACCTGCTTCACCGTTTTCTTCAACCGGGAAAACTGCAGCGCCTCCAGGTCCCTTTGCGGGAGTGTTTCGATCTTCTCGTCCCAGAACATGTTGTATGCATCCTCCCCATTGGACAGGGCGTTCGTCGTCCGCCCCGATACCGGCTGTCGGTATAGTGCCGTTCTCACACCAGGGCTTCTTCCTGCATGCTGTCATGAAACCGCATTCTCGATTCCGGCATGAAACTTCCCGACTTTCATGGGCATGCAGCAACCGTTCAGCTTCATGGCCTCCCTTTGAACGTGGCCCCGGCATTTTCACCGTACACGACCATGTCGCGAGGCGAATCATGTCGTTTGCATGAACCTGTTTCCTGGAAACCGGGGCTCATCAGGATCCCGCATGAAAATGGCTTTTTTTCGCCGTCTTCATGGTTGATCCGGCAGGGAGCCGGGCCCGGGGCAGGTTTTCGGGGGTGAGGATCCGACCCCCGTTACCTAAATCTCATCACGGGCAGGGAAAAATATTGCCAAGTTATAGCATGGCAGGAACTCCATAAACGATAGGAATATAAGCCTTCCCCGGACTGCCGGAGAACGATGGGTTCATGTAGATAGATGGCGGATGTTCTACACGCCGGGTTCAATCCGACCCGTTCTGGAGAAGAATTTCACGTGCCTGTCCCTTGGTATCTTGTTTCCGGATTCGGAGCTCATATAAAAGCTACTCCCCGGGTCCTGGTCGTGCAGCGGAACGGCCGGACGGAGGAGATACCTCTGGAACAGGTCCGGCACCTCCTGGTGATGGGGGGCCATACCCTCCACAGCTCGGTGATCGCGCGGCTCCTCTCTGCCGGGGCATGCATATCGTTTTTCGAGGCCGATGGTGAACCGCTCGGAGTTCTCCGGCCATTCGGCGACCAGGCCGACGAGTTCGTGCACCAGGCCCAGAGGGGTGCCTTTGCCCATACTTTTGCCCTGGCGCTGGCCCGGGGCGGAGCCCAGGCCCGGATTCTCACCGCTGTCCGGCTGCAGGAAGAATGGGGGGGGCCGATATTCTTTGAAGGGGAACTCGAGATCCTGGAGAAGAGCCTGGCCGAGATGGAATTCATGGTCAGGCTCGAGGACATCCGCCGCATCCACCGGCTCATCACCGATATGTACTACGAGATCATCTCCCGGACATTGCCCCCGGAGCTCAATTTTCGCCGGCGGTCCCCCCGCCCCCGGCTGGACGTTGTCAACACCATGCTCTCCTACGGTTATGGGATGCTCTATGGGAATACCTGCGTCGCGGTGATAGGTGCGGACCTTGACCCGGACCTTGGCTTCCTGCACAAAGGGAAAGGGGCGCTGGTCTATGACCTGATCGATCCTTTCAAGCCCGCCATGGTGGATAGAATCGTTCTTGCCCTGGCCCGCAAGGGCCTGTCTCCCGAGGCGTACGAATGCGGCCCCTCCCGGTGCATCCTTTCTGACAGCCTTATGGAGAGGCTCACGGAATCGTTCCGGGCAGCCATCTGCCAGGGCACCATTGACATCCAGGTCAAGGTATTGCGCGACGCTCTCCTGAAGAAATCGGAGTTCCGGGTCTGCAAGCCAGGGAAAGATCTTCCTACTCCTCCAGGCGGACCACGCTGAAGTCCTGGAAATGGCGGGACGCCACTTCCGATACCTGAAGGTCACGGATGACCGCCCGGGGGCAGCCATAGATCATGGAGATGAATTTCTCCAGGATAACGGGATCTGCGGTTGCCATGACCCGCACCGATCCGTCAGGGAGGTTCATGACCTGGCCGCGGATATTGAGGTTTCCGGCAATTCGACGGACGCAGTTGCGAAGTCCCACCTTCTGCACCTTTCCTGATACGCGGATCTCAATGGTCCTTGGCACCATGTTCCTCGCAAATGAAAGAAGGGTTGCCCGGGAGCCATATGAGCATTTCCCCTCTCCTGGTTCATTTAAGGACAAATTACGGGCGGATCAGGCGTTGATATATCCCATGATCTCCTGGTGGAATGATCTGGCAAGGACTTCGTCCTCGGACTCGACCATCACGCGGACAAGGGGTTCTGTCCCGGACGGGCGAACCAGTGCCCATGAGTCCCTGCGATTAATCCGGATTCCATCGGTGCGATCCAGGGACTCCCCGGCATAAGCCTCCTCGAGCCGAGCCATGATCGCACCTGGATTCGCGGTCTTTATTTTATCCTTGATCATGGTGAACCGGGGCAGGGCATCGACCAGGGCAGAGAGTGTCTTCTTCTCCCCGGCCAGCAGGGCGACCATCATGGCCGCGGTCATACCCCCGTCCCGGCAGAGCTGGTGCCCGGGATAGATGAGGCCTCCGTTTCCTTCGCCCCCGAATATTACCCGGGAACCCTGTTCAGCGAGGGCGATCATGGTCCTAGCCACGTAGATGCTGCCCACCGGGGTATAGACCACGGTGCAGCCGTGCCGCCCGGCAATCTTCTCGATTAGCCGGGAGGTGCTGACCGGGGTGACCAGCACACCCTGCTCCCCCCGGCAGACAAAATCCACGATCAGGCCGAACTCCTGGTTCTCCTCGATAAACCGGCCGGTATCATCGATGAAGACCGCCCGGTCGGCGTCCCCGTCGTGGGCCACCCCGAAGGCCGCCCCGGTGGCAGTGACCATCCCCGCGAGGGGCGCCAGCCCATCGGGGGAGGGCTCGGGGAGGCGGCCGGGAAAGGTGCCATCCATCTGGCTGTTTATGGAAAATACCCGGCAGCCCAGCTGGTTGAGGATCTCGGGGGCAGTCCTTGAGGCAGCCCCGCAACCGGGGTCCACCACCACGGTGATGCCCTCACCGGTTCCCGGAGGGACAGTGGTAACCACCGCCCTGATGTATTCATCGGCCATGTGCGGGGAAGATCGCTCCCGGCCCACCTGGTCCCAGGCGGCGAGGGTGAAATCCCGGGAAAAGATGCGCTGCTCAAGGCGTATGGTCTCTTCATCCCCCATCTCGGTCCCGTCACCCTCCACCACCTTCACCCCGTTATATTCCGGTGGGTTGTGGGAGGCCGTGATCACCGCGCCGGCATCAAAATGCTGCCGCACCAGGAATTGCAGCGCCGGGGTGGGGAGGATCCCGAGGTCCGTGACATTGCACCCTGTTGCGAGCAGTCCTGCCTTCAGAGCGCTTCCAAGCGCAGGGCCGGAGGTCCGGGTGTCCCTCCCGAGTGCGATGGTGCCCCGGCGCATGGACCCGAGGGCCAGCCCGATAGAGAGCGCAAGTTCGGGGGTCATATCTTTTCCTGCAACCCCGCGCACGCCATTCGTGCCAAATAACTGTTTTTCCAGCTTTTTCTGCTGCATAATCCTCCGTGGTCTTACTCCAGCCCCCGGGTGACCTTGTCCTGCAGTGCGGAAAATGCTTCCATGGCGGAATGGGGGGAATCCGCACCGACAGCCATGAGGACGGCGTTCGATCCGCCAAAGAGGTGGCCGTTGTGCAGGTGGACCCGGGCCCGCACTGCACCTGGCATGGCCAGCGCCGCCTGCTGCACCTCCTTTTCAATGGGGGAAAATCGGTGATAAACCTCTCTCCATGATCTGTCATCACCGATATCCCACCGGCCGGAAAAGAGGGCGGCTGGACTGGTATCGGAACGGAGCGCCCTGGCCAGCCCTTCAGGGGTGAAGAAATCGGGGAACCTGTCGAGGGATGCCACGAGAATTTCAGGGGTCGGGTTGGTGAGAACGACTTCGCCCTTGCCGGCAGGGAGGTCCCCGATGACAGCCCGGGGGAGCGCCCATGACTTGAACCCCTCGATTATGGCAAAACGGATGTCCATTGCAGAAAGCATCTTCAGGACCTCGATTGCCCGTGGTTCCCGGACAACCAGGACATATTTCTCGTCATCGACCCCTGATGAGGCATGGGCGCCTTCGGTGAAGAACCGCGTGGTGTCCTTGCCCTCTTCCAGGGTCAAACGGTGGTGCCCTGTGTGCTTCACCACGGCTGTCGCGCCCAGGGCATTGAGGTACGGTATGAGCCCCGCGATGAACGTTGTCTTTCCCGAGCCCGAGAGGCCTGCGACCTGGATGACCTTCATTCGGGATCCCCGCCGGGCGGCTGCTCCTGTGCGGACAGGTCAGCCGGCTCTTCATCGTCCTTCTCCATCCTGGCCCTCAGGATGGCAGCCGCGGCCTCACCCACGCTCCGCATTACCCCGGTGATGCGGTCCTCGATCTCGATCTCCTCGTCGATGTCAAGGGATGTGCGCTCCACCTCGAGGAGGAACCTGGCAACCTCGCTCGCCTCGAAGAGGAGGTCGTCGAGTTCGTCGCTCGTGAAGAACCCGCACATGGCCCCGTAAAAGAAAGTGGCCCCTGACTTGTACACCTTCTTTTTAAACGAGTTCCTGGCCTGGTTTACTGCCTGGGGGGTATAGCACTCGTTCATGAATGGGACGAGCTCGGGGAGATGCTGGCCGATGAAGGTCATCTCCGCCCCGCTGCGGGTCCGAAAGTCGGTGCAGAGCCGGGCTATGGCCCATTCCCGGGCAGTGACATAGGTCCGCTTCCGCAGGAACTGGTTCACCTTCCGGTACGTGGCCCCATCGACTTTCTTGAATTTCCGGTACTTGTTCACGTCCTCCTGCTGGAACTGGTTCCGCATGAGCTCACCCGGCGCGGGCGTGTGGATTCATTTCCCAAAGTTCGCGCCAGAATATCATGGTCCGAGGTAATATATAGCATAATAAGGTTTATAGAAGGAATGACGGGGCATATCATTGCAGGGCAAAATGCGGATGAAAGGCAGAAATAACCTTTTAATTGCCTGCTGGAGGCAGAGTCAGCATAAGGAGCATCATCCGCTCACCATCCACCAGGACCTCCCGGGCGGAGATCACCAGGGGCACCAGCCCTCCGTCCCCCTTGCAGAAGACCCAGGGAAAAGGCTGGAGGTGGCGACTTTCGATGGCATGGAGCCGTTCGATCAGGGTCACGTGGGATTCCCTGCCGTCCGGCTGGTAGGGAGGGGAGAATTCGATGAGCGTGAGGCCCACGACTTCATCCCGAACCCTCCCAAGCAGGCGGCAGGCCTCCTCGTTGCAGTCCTGTACGGTATCGGCCACCAGCAGGAGGGCTACCGGGGCGAAGGCGCCTAGTGCCCGGGAGATCGGTGACACTGCCGGGCCGGATGGCCGGACAGCTTCGAGAAGCTGTATACCGGCAACGTTTCCGGCCCTTGGAAGGGGAGTTACCTTGAACATGATCGGGCTGGGGAGTCCCCCGCATGAGATGAGCGGCACTTCCAGGGACCCGGCAAGTCCTTCGGCAGCCATGGTGGCTATGGCGGCACCGACCCCCTCACGTGCATCTTCCGGCACAAGGGTGAGAAACGATCCCTCGCCGGGGGGAGTCTCCGAGGAACCACGGGCCCGTTCCCGTGCTGCATGGTTGGCAAAGAGGATTGTTCCGGCCCCGGAGACCCAGAAAAGCATCCCGGGGGCAGCGGAGGCCAGCATGTTGCATCGCTCTTCGAGTGAACGGATCAGGGCCTCACCATCCCGGCCCCGGAGGTTCTCGCGTGCATATACAAAAATAACCTCCCGGTCATGGAAATTGGTATACGTGCAGGAAAGCTCGACCGGGAGGAGGCTTTGGTCTTTGCGGGTAAAGAAGGTCTCGATGGACATCGAGGCATGGGTCCGGAGGCGTTGCCCGAACCGCTCCCATTCCTCGTGCGTGAACCCGGGATCAATATTCGATATGGTGAGAAGGAGGAGTTCGGATTCCTGGTAACCCAGGGACCGGCAGGCCATCTCGTTGGCATAGATGAACCTGCCACGCATATCCAGCCATAGAATCAGCAATGATGCCTTGTCAACAGAGTACCGGGTAATCTGCAATGTCTGTTCGGTCTTCTTCCGCTGGACGGCCAGGCGGATCTTGTGGGTCAGCTCGGTGAACTGGGGGCGGGGATCACCGCCTTTCTGCAGGTAAAAGTCGGCACCTGCATTGAATGCTTCGATGACTACCTGCTCCCGCCCCTTGCCGGTAAAAATGATGAACGGCGTGAAATCCCCGATTTTCCGGATCATCTCCAGGAGCTCGATCCCATCGAGCCCCGGCATATCGTAGTCCGAGACGATGACATCATAGGAACGGTCCTTGATCATCTCGATAGCCTGTTCGGCGGAATATGCACTATCAACCTTGAGGTCCCCGCTCTTTTCCAGGAAGATCCGGGAGACGTCCACCAGGTCCGGCTCGTCATCCACCAAGAGGACTGTGATCATACGGTATCGCGATAGGGGGAGGGATTCGTCCAGGAGTGCATGAACTCCCCTGGCCTGCTATAGAGATCCATTGCCCAATTTAAAAATTCATCGATTGATTTCGAGGATGGGTGACCCAACCGATAGCTTTTAAAACTCAGCTAGAATGAAATGCCCATCCGATCCAGGAACTTCGGGTAGCCCCGGTTTGGGCGACCTGATGCATATTCAGAGAATCCCCTTCCAATCCATGAGGCGGGATTCTGCATTGTTCATCTTCATTGGGTTTTCAATGTATAGAGTGGGTAAGGAAGCAACGCTTCTTCCTGTACTTTTGTCAGGATGACCAGGAGATCAACCGTAATTTTTCTGCGTTGAAATTTCTCCTCCCCCGCAGACTGTTCAAATCTATCTTGTTCGGACCTCGCATCGTGACAGACCATTTCCAGGCGGCTGAATACTGTAACCACCCTGGAAAATTTCATGCGAAATGAATGGCGGGAACAAGCAGAGATGATTACGAAGGAAGGGAAAGTATCCTTCTTTCCAACCCCCCTTGTTCAGTTTTACTCATTACCGCCAATCTATCCTGCTTCCTGCACCTCTCCCTGTCCCGGTCCCGCCCCCATCCACGCATCCTCTTCAACGACTTCTCCTTCCCTAATTTCCTCTTCCTATGCTGTTCCCTTAATATCCCAAACTATGCCGGTCCCCGTAACCCCTCTGTCCCGCCCCCACCTCCCTTTTACTCCAATTTTATGTTTCTCTCGTTCTCCATCAGATCTGTCCAGCTCCTGGTTCCGGACCTATCCCCTTAACTTACCTAATTGTGCTGTTCCCCTCTTCCCTGTCCTGCTTCCCTTCCTCATCATCCTGTTCAAGCTCCTCTCCCCCCTTCCGCCTTTCCAGCCGCTTTATTCGGATCGAGTGAAACAATGGGAGACAGGGATAGGAATGGTACACGGTCGCCTTTTGACAATTTACCGCGTACCAGCAAGCCAGGATAGTATATAGCATTATATGGTTTATATTTAGAAGCCAGGAAATCTGGAAAGCCTTGACCGAAACGATGCAATGCTGTTTGATTGTAAAAAGAGGAGTTTAAAAGGATAATTATTAGAATAGCAATGACCTGCAGGGCAGGTTAGGGAAGTTACCAGAGACCCCGGGAGAAAAGGGGGTACACGGGGTCCCGGGCCGCTTCCAGGTTACTGGATGGGTTGGCAGTTTAACCTTTCTCGCACCGTCCTGACAGTGTCTGCATCATTCAAGGTGGCATCTGATACAGACATGATCAAAGTATTTGGCCAGGCATAAAAATCAACGGCGGGGAGTGCGAAAGTAACCGTGAAAAGGCCTGATGAAAGAGCCCTCAGGAGGAAGAGAATCTATAGACAGCGTATACCAGCCGAACAGGCGGGGGCTCCGTATTTCAACGCGATGGCGCATTATTTCCTCGATCCTCAATCGAAAATCAGACTACCGGCCAATTTTTACTTTCCCGGGGATTGAAGGGAGTTGAATTTTCAAATGCCAATCAAATGAAGATGTTTACGAAGGATCAAAAAAGGGTTGAAACCATTGATATAAGCTTTGTTTCGCAGTTTTTTTATTTACTATGATTCAGGAAAATTGTTCGAAAAATCGCGGTTTTTCAGGGTCGCAGGTTATGTTTTGCTTTATATTCATCCAGGGTACTGATGATTCTCGCGGGATCTCCGGCTGCTACAGAATTTGGCGGGATATCCCTGGTTACCACCGATCCTGCGGCAATAATCGAATTTTTTCCAATCGTGACGCCGGGTAGTATGACAACGGAGGTGCCGATGTAAACATTCTCTTCGATGCATACCTTGGAAACGGATAATGGCAGATCTTTCTGAATACATCGTAATGAAGAGTCGTGGACCACGATGTAAGTTCCTGGTCCGATATCGACATTGTCCTGAATCGTGATGAATTCCGGGTATGCTTCGTCGAGAAAAACCATGGACGATATATCGACATTCTGACCGATTTTGGTGCCCCGCAACCGATATAATGCTACTTTGAATTTTCCATGCGGGATATACATTGCCAGTTATGGAGGAAATGGATATAGTATAGACGCAGGCGGAATAATCGTAAGAGCATGATAAATCCACTTTTACCATTTTCTCCTTTGTTACGAACGAAATCAGGTAAATGTAGAATTTAATTTATTAAATATTTAGTTATTCGGCTCTATCACTGCTCACCCGGTAGATTTGGGCATCCGGCCTGAGATTCGAGGCGATCTTTGGCCGCATGTGGGCTGTATCGCCGCTGTGCCAGCCATCGTGATCAGCAACCTTTGCCGGTGTTCCTTTTTATGAATCAAAAATAACCTGGAACTTTCGCTTTTTCAGTTCAACAGTAAACAATCTGGATAGGTAGCAGCGAGTGGGATATTTTTCGTCATACATTTGGAAGATTACATTTGTCCATGGAGATTCATCCCATCAGGTGGAGGGAGAATGCGACCATGTGGTGTATGTAACCGTTCAAAATTGTCCAGGGGGATCGACCACGGTGAGAAAGACAATCACGCTGATCCTGATTATGGTGTTGCTGGGTGCCATATCAACTGTTTCCCAGGTTTCCGCAATACCGCCTGAACACGTACGTTATCTGTTTTCCATGAATTGGTACCACCGGTACTGCCAGGATAGGTAATTTCGGGATTGACATGTCTGTGGGCCATTTCTGTTCTTTGGCAAACGCAGGCTCCGGGAATGTAAAAGTTGTCTATGAGTTGCCGGCTCACAACCCGATTCGAAATCCTGTAACTATGGCATGGGGGAGCCAGAAGGCAGACAATAATGGGCGCCTGCGTTTTAATGGGAAACTTGATTCCTCGACATGGGCATGGATCAGGAACTATGGCCTGAACGGAGCGATCTCCACAGTGATACCTTCATGAACCTCAATTTTTACGGATTCCATTCGATAATTCCGAAAAAAGCACCTGAGGGGATACAAGCACCATTTTAAGCCTTCTATAGCGCAGCGTTTGAAGTCCTGGAAACAAACCCAAAAGGTATTCCGGCTCGTTGCGTGCAGCAGAGGCTCTCCCGGCACCCTGGCAGGTTCCTGGCAGGCCACCATTACGCAAACGAGTAGCCGGCGAGGAGATGAAAGGAGGTTGTGACGGAGACTGCTCCATGCCAGAGCCTTTTCGGATATTAATCCAGAGGAAACAGCGATCCTGTTCAAAAAGACCGGTGATCATTACATTTCGATTTCGGGCACTTTGGTCTCGGCAGCAATACCCTGCCCCTCTTTTCAGGACTATTGGACCTGGCATTGGAGCAGGTGTCCTTTCATGAGATGTACGAAACAAATTTTCCCAAGGGTTACATTCGGGTATTCCTTTGATCCGATTATAGTGCAACGCCAGGGAATTTTAGTCATCGCTTCATAACTTTTATCGATCCTATCCGGGTAAGGCTTTTTTCGTGCGAATAATGAGGCAGGATATTTGAGATCTATCTCTCCCTATTTCATTGCACCATTGCATGACAAAATTCACCGCTCGTTTCCAATATTGGTTTCGTGTTGTCGCAAAGGATCCGTATCAATAGCCGAATGCATGCACAGGAAATCATATGCCCTCGTAAAAAAAACGGTAGTAGAGTAATGGATAGATCCAAACCTCCCATCCTTGTCCTGGCAGGGGATCCGGGCACCGGAATTGCGGAGAATGGAGATTCTGCGCAAAAGTTTAATAATAGGGCAGAATAAAGAAATGACCGATGGAGGATGGTTTTTTCTCGGAGTGGCTCAACCGCTACCGCCACCACCTGAGAATGCGCAATTATTCCTCCCGGACCATCCAGTCCTATGAGCAGGTGGTGAAGCACTTTGGGTACTATGTCTGGCTGCGGCGCAATATCGATCCCCAGAAACTGATGGTGTACTGGAAAGACTTCGAGAAGGCCCGGCTGGAAACCAGCGTGGATGTCAAGCCGGTCCTCATCAGCGATTACCTCTCGTTCATGGGCTCCATACGCACCTACAAGCCCAAGACCCTCCACCGGATCATCTCGACATTGAGCTCATTCTACCGGTTCCTCTATTCGCAGGAGGCAGTCGCTGCCAACCCCATGCTCGGGGTGGAGCGGCCCAAGATCAAGGAGCAGGAGCTTCGATACCTCAAGCACAGCCAGGTGCTGCGGCTCATCGATTCCATCGAGGACCCCCGCGACCGGCTCATCGTCCGCACCATCTATGCCACGGGAGTCCGGGTATCCGAGCTCTGCGCGATAAATATCGAGGACATCGATTTCGAGGACGCTACCATCCGGGTTATGGGCAAGGGCGGAAAGATCCGCATCGTCTTTGTTGACCGGGACACCCTGGACGAGATGGCGCGGTTCATCGGCAACCAGCTTGAGGGGCCGCTCTTCGTCGGTCAGCAGGGGCATCATATCTCTCCCCGGTCAGTCCAGCACATATTCAAAAGGTATGCTCCCCAGGGTATCACCCCGCACAAGATCCGGCACAGCTATGCGTCCGAACTCTACCGCAGGTCGAAGAACCTGCGGGTGGTCCAGGAGAACCTGGGGCATACCTCCATCAAGACCACCGAGATCTACCTGCATACCGACCTGGACGAACGGAAGAGGGTTTACCAGGAATTCTTCCCCCTGGTGGAACGCCCCGTCCCGGATCGCCTCAGGGAGAAGAAAGGAAACGAAGGGGAAAAGGGGACTCCACCGGGGCCAGACTAAATGCCGTGGCTGCATTTATGGACGGGGCGGCCCCTGTTTTCGGATTAAGACCAGAATTGAGATTTTTGGCAGAATTAAGATTTGTGGCCTGTTATTGCCTGCCAGGAACCGTCCTTTGCCCGGGGACTACCCGTGGGGAGTGGGGCTGCCGTCCAGGATCTTGATCCCAGGGGCATAGCGGTCCGGAGTTCCCTGGGAATATCCCGCACAGCACCATCTCAAACGCCCCTATTTATAAACTCTTTCTATTCAGCACATGATATAAACCACATATTGCTATACGGTAAGCTGTAAGAAATTTTGATTGTGTAACCATGGTCTATCTGCAAATTCAACCTGGCAGGGTGGATATCGATCCATCCTGATACAATTGTGAGTATACAGGAAGTCCTGTACAATTCGCTATGACTGTATTATTCCAAAAAGATGGAATTAAACACGATTCAAAGGAAAAGAGTTAAAATATGGACAAATACCGTTTCGGGCATGTGATATTGAACGGTGCCCCTTTAACCCTTCGTGTCGCTTCCCCGGAGCCAGATAAGCACAACCCCCACGATAACCACTATGGAACAGAACAACCATTCCCATGGATCGGTCAATTCGGCATAGAGCCGGTCGAGAAAATAGTACTCGGTCCCATAACCGTAAAATGGACCGAACCATGGCCAGAACCAGTTCCAGTAATCCTCCCACATCGAATCGAGGAGCTGGTGGGAAAGCACCCCGGCACCCAGTGCTATCACTACCCAGGATCGTTTCCGGTAATAAACCAGGACCCCAATGGCGATCACTGCCAGGAAAAAGAAAAACGTGTGAAAATATATCCTGCCATAGTCGAGCGAATCGGCCATGACGATATACCCGAGAGGTTTATCCAGGAGATCGGGAATGACGCTGCCAACTGCTGCAGCAGCAATGGTCCACCAATCCCTGGTGAGGTAGTAGATAACCAGTCCAATCAATACCCCGGCCAGGAGATGGGTAAAGAAATACACAGTATTACTCTTTGCTCCATCGCATAAACAACACCGATCGGAGCAATCCTGACCGGTCCCCGCGGCATTGGTCCAAGGAGGAATATGGAATGGAGAGGGCGGCGTCCAGGCCGTGAAGTTTCATCAACTTTGCGATACCCCGATTCAGAATACTTCACGTAAAATATCTATTCATGAAAACGCCCGGGAAAACATGGGGACTTTCCAGCCCCCTGAGACTTTACGAGCTCCTGGTCCGGAAAATATAGACCGCTCCAAGGAGTCCCGCAATAAGGGTTACCGGGAGGAACATGGTCGGGAATTCGGGGACCTGGACCGGGCCCTGGCCGGGGGCAATGGAAACGCTGAGAATAATGTCGTTATAGTCCCTGTCGCCCCCTCCCCATATGTCCTCAAACCCTATCTGGTAGAGTCCCCCGCCAAGGTTCTGTACCCTGCCATGGACCACCCCGTCCGGCATGGTCCCCTCGGAAAGATAGGTATGGGGCGTCTGCTCGTTCGTGGTGATGTAAAATATCAGGTTGTCACCAGTATTGAAAGTGCCAAGGTTAAAAACCGAGCCGGTTGGAGTCGTATGCCCTGTTCCGAGGTACTGGAAATGTGGCAACCACAACCCGAAATCATTGCTGTAGGCCGCTTCGGTTGAAACATACGTAACTCTCACCGAAACCTGGCTGGGTGCGGTAATAACTATTGCACTCGCCGCAGATATGCAGAACAGAAATACCAGGAACCCAAGGGCTAGCCGGACGTGCATTCTATTTCACCAACATATATGGATCTTCTATTATAATATATAATGCTTTCCATTAAGTCATACAATCTATTCAAAAAATTTATTAAACTTTATGAAGATGGAGGAATCGGACTCAGCATGTCGCGGTGGGCAAAGGCTGGGGGAATACGCGAAAAGGACGCCATGGGGGAACGCTGCGACCGGGCGAGCAGGTACGATTCCCGTGCGCTGGACTTTTTAAACCCATTCTTGATGAGTTCGCAGATCATGAGATTATGGACCGCCTGCTGGGGGGTGATGGGAAATGCCTCCTTCTTCCGAACACAGTCAATAAAGGTCAATAATTCAACCCTGAGCGGTTCTACCTTGTTCACCATCACTTTCTCGATAATGTTCTCCTGCACATACCGCTCATTGTCCTGGTTGTACTGGTTTGGTTTCCGGTGGACGTACACTTCCTGGCTCATAAAATCGCCTTCGATGGTGCAGTCTTCCTCTTCAAGGTAGATGGTACGGATCTTTTTGGACGATTTCCTGCTGGCGGAGATGTGGCCCGTTGTGCCGTTCATGGTAAAAATTGCGCTGCAAACATCTTCGTTTCCAGCCCCGATAATGCGGGTGACCCTGGGGAAGAGGAGGTTGAAGATAATGTCGATATCATGGATCATGAGGTCTTCAACGACTGAACTCCCGGTTATCCGCGAGGAGGTGGGGTTATGCCGTTTTGCCTCGATATATAACGGCTTTTTCATGATCCGCCGGACTTCTGCGACCACGGGGTTGAACCGCTCAATATGGCCGACCCCGACCGTCAGGTCATCCGGGATGTGCTTTAACAGTTCATGACCCTCGTCGGAATTCATGCAGATCGGCTTTTCTATGAGGCAGGGGATCCCTTCCTCGATGACTTTTGAGGCGATTTCAAAATGAAACTGGGTGGGTACGCAGATGCTGACCGCTTCAACGGTTTTGAGCAGTTCCTCCATGCTGCGGCACGCATGGGCTCCAATTGCCCCGGCCAGGTTTCTTGCCCCGGTTTCATTAATATCGTATATATAGAGATTATCAACGGACTTCAATTCCGAGTATATCCGGGCATGGTTCCTACCCATCATTCCAACGCCGACGACACCTGCATCCATGAAACAAACCTTCCTATCAGGAATATATCTTGGTAAGTCAGTGAGTAATAAAGCATCATACTATAAAGATTTATCCAAAAGATGATTTTGTTGATTGATATATTTATACCATTATTACCATTAATATTATTGCCACACTTAGTACCAGCACCCCGAGGACTATCGCAAAGACCCAGAGTTTTACCATTTGCGCGTATTTGAGGAGGATATTCATGGTGAAATATCCAACCACGAACGCACTTGCAGTCAAAACAACAGCGTTGAAAACGGGTATTTTTGAGATATCATCGAAATCGATGAGAATAGCGCCGAGGACCGCCGGGGCGCTTAACATAAAGGAGAGTGTAAGGGCAAGCTCCGGGCCGATATTCCGGGCAATGAGGGTCACCAGGGTGACTCCGGACCGGGATATGCCTGGCAGGATGCTGAACCCCTGGGCCAGCCCGACAACTATGGAATCAGTATCTTCAAGGTTTTCTAACCCTTTTGCACCCTTTGGCTTGATAATTTTAAGGAGGACCCCGGTGACGATCAAAAGGACGCCAATGATAGCATTCACGAATAAGGCGGGCAGTTCCAGGATATAATATTTTAATATGAGAAAGAGGGGAACAGCCGTTATTGCCGTTGCTATAGTTGCAAATACTATAGTCCTGGTCAATTTATCCTCAAAATCAAATTTTTTCAGAATATCCAGGAACTGGTTCCAATACCTGACAACAACAGCGAGTAATGTGCCTGCATGAAGAAATATTGCATACGTCAAGGCGGTCTGGAACGGGACCTTCATGATATCCATCATGAAAAACATGGTCTGGGCCTGACTGCTGATGGGCAGCCACTCGGCAACTCCCTGAATTATTCCTAAAATAACCAAATAGTACGTTTCCATGTTTCTTTTCAATATTTCAATTGACCGGCATTACTATATATAATCTAATCCCTTTTCAGGGTGCCCTTATGAAAGAAATAGGGTTTTCTTGGCTCTGTAGAATTCCTCTATGAGAACGAGGACACAAAATAATTTCATCATTCTTGAAAGGTTATAGAGAATCACTTTAATTTTAATTTCCTTGACCTGGAGCCGATATTTCCTTGATTTGAGAG
>JAPXRZ010000019.1:0-33612 GCA_033813295.1 Methanolinea sp. | reverse complement strand
TGGTTGGGGGAACGGTCGTGGTTGGGACGGTGGTCGTGGCGGTGGTGGTTGGGGGAACGGTCGTGGTTGGGACGGTGGTCGTGGCGGTGGTGGTCGGGGGGACGGTCGTGGTTGGGACGGTGGTCGTGGCGGTGGTGGTCGGGGGGACGGTGGTGGGGAGCGGAACGAGTGTGACAGTCGGTACGACCGTTTCCTGACCTTCGTTCACCGTGATACTGGTCTCGTAGTCGAGGTACCCCTGGAGGCGTAACAGAAGCGTGTGCGTACCGACAGGGACGTTCAGGATCCTGACCGCTCCTCCGCTGACCGTCTTGCCATTCAGGGTTCCATCGATGAAGATCGATGCTCCGGGCGGCACAGAGTCAACAACCACGGTTCCGTATAGCGGAGCAAAGGTTACCGTTATAGTATGATCTCGGTTGACATTCGAGAACGAGTAGACGGGTAAGGGCCCCATGGCTTTCCCATCCACCACCACGTTTTCGATGCCGTACCCAGGATACGCATCCATGGCAAATGCCTGGTTCTGTCCCTTGTCAACAGTAATGCTTCCTGCAGGGGAGATCTCCCCTCCAGGGCCTGCGGTAGCGGTTATGGTGTAGGTATCTGCCGCCCACGCCGTGAACACGAAACATCCCATGCAGAGGACGGCCAGGACAAGAAAGGTCGTGGTTCTGGGTTGATGCATCATACGCTTGCCGGCGCCGGTTGGCAGGCTTACCCGGGGGCAGGGAGAATGACCAGGAGCCTTGCCCCCGAGGTCCCCTTGGAGAGTTCGATCAGGTCCCCGTCATGGAGCTCGACAGGGACCTGCTTTTGCAGGGGGTTGCTGTTCACAAACGTTCCTCCCGTGCTCCCGCGATCCTCGAGGATCCATTTTGCACCCTCTTTTCTGAGCAGCGCATGCGGCCTGCTCACCCGGCTCACCGAGGAATACTCTTTTGAGAGGACAACATCGCCCGTCTCGTCCGGTGATTCTCCCGTCCTGCTGTCGGTCCTCCCGATGCGGACGGGACTCGTGCGGATACAGAAGAATTTCCCGTCCTCGGGGCCTCCCAGTATCACCAGCATGGGGTCGGTGCCGATGACATCCCCTTCGATGGCATGGCGGACCTCCTCGAGCCTGCTCTTCAATTCGCTGTCCGCCATCTGGATACGCATATTGGAGAATATCCCGAGGTTCCGGATCACCGCCTCCATGGCCCCGGGCACGAGGGAGTATTTCCATACCGGGTGGACTCCCTTCGATGTCTGCTGTCCGAGGCCGACTTCTTTCCGTATCAGGCCCATGGCAAGGAGCCGGTCCAGGTGCTTCTTGGTGTTTTCATAGCTGGTCTGGATCTCGGTGGCAATCATGCGGACGTCCCGGGGTTTCTTCTCCAGGAATTTCAGGATCCTGAGGCGCTGACTGTTCGAGAGCACCTCGAGGTACTCCGAAAGTTCCCGGTAGTAATCCGGTACCTCGTCAAGTACAATGGTGCGGGTAGCATCAGGGGTATTCTCGGACATCCTTTTTCGCCTCCTGTCTATTACATATCCCTTCAGGTATGAAAAATATATTCAAAGGACGAAATAGCGTGAGAAGACAGCATGAATGCGGAACGCACAGGTACCAACTGTCTCCTTGCCGGGTCATGGCACGGGATCATCACGGAACGATCATGTACCTGCCAGCGGAGGATCATTCCCGGTGACGGTCCGCTGGGTCTTTCCCCTGCCCGGCCGGCTGGACGACGCCGTGCGGATCCAGGAGAGGCTCCGGGACGAGCAGCCGGCTCCGCCGGTGACCTGCTGGTCCCGGGTCGCGGGGGCAGACGTTGCTTATGCAGGCGACCTGGCATTCGCGGCAGTGGTGGTGATGGCGGGGGCTCCGCCCAGGCTCCATTCCCGTGCCGAAGCCTCTTCGTGGGCGAGATTCCCTTATATCCGGGGTTTTTTCGCCTTCAGGGAGGTCCCTGCACTCCTTGAGGCATTTGCGCTCCTGTATCCCCTCCCGGACCTTGTGCTTGCCCAGGGACACGGATACGCACACCCCCGCAGGGCAGGGATGGCCCTTCACCTCGGGAAGGTGCTGGGCGTCCCGAGCATCGGGGTTGCCGGGAGCCTCATGCCAGGGATGGATGCTGCCGAACCGGGGTACGCCAGGGGATCCACCAGCCAGGTGACCATGGAGGGGGAGGTCGTCGGTATGGCGGTGAGGACCCTCGAAAGCGCACGTCCGGTGTATGTCTCATCCGGGTTTCGCACCACACTGCACGATGCGGTACGGGTTGTGGTCGAGTACAGCCATGGCAGGCGTTACCCCCTGCCGCTCTCCCTGGCTGACCGCGCAGCGAGGGATATGCGGAGCCGATCCCCCGGGAGCACAGGACGGCCGCCGCCGGTACCCGCCGTGTGAGCGAATGGGGATAGATCCTGGATTTCCCTGGTAAAACGGGGTCCAGCATTCCCGGTGCAGGAGAAGGGCCCTGCCGTTTGGTTCACCGGTAAGATCGAGGATTGAGATGGCAGAATCCTGATTTTTTCTTTCGGCGCCCGCCCGGATCCTGCCCGGTCCTGCAGGGTAGCGGCCGCGGCCTTCGGGTCCTGCCACGGGAGCCGCAGCAGATCCCGACTGCTCACCAATTGAAGATGGAATGGGAAATGGTTCCGCGCACTTCAGGAACAGCAGCATGAAGAGAAAAAGCTTGATGCAGGGCCTGTTCAAATAGCGCAACCGGCCTTCGCGGGGCCCGGAGAGCCCTGGTTCATGAGCCATGGACAGGGGACATGCCTTTCCCGTTGGAAAAATATGCAGGGAAAACGTGCAGATTGATAGAAAAATGATACAAGTGCCGTTCTTATGAACGGAAGCCCGGGCAAACCTATATCCATCGGTATCTACAATTGACCCATATCTCACGCCCTGGTGAGAAGGCGGTTGCAGGCGAAATGCCGGATGTTTCGAGGACCGAGATCGGGAGAAGGCTCTTTTCCATCCGAAAGGAGAAGAGCGTCGAGATGGCTATCGAGAAGATACGCAAGCAGCTGGGGCCGCAATGGGCTACCCTGTCCCAGGATGACATTGCGGCGCTGAAACGGGTCCTTGGGGAGGCCTGGGTCTTTATAGAGCGGGATGCCTGGGAGAAGATCGCATTTTCCCGTCTCAGTCGCGGGGACCTTACCGATCTGATCGCGCTTGGGCATGCATCGGCAGAAAAAGACGCCGATCACCGGGATGCTGTGGAGAAAACGTCCGGCATCCTGCTTCATGCAAGTGAGCGGCCCGCCTGAACGTATGGCAGCTCAGGAGTGCATGGCGCGACCGCCCGGCAATATTTTATATCCATTCAGGAATCACCAAAATTATTAGATACTACTAGGAAGATAGATTCCTGATAGTCATCCGAACAGTGGTGGTACACTTGAGATCCTACAAGCATTTACGCCATGTCCTGATCACGATGCGCAGCAGGAACAACACGGGCCGCGGCCAGGGGTGCGATGAAATTCCCGCTATTTACGAGAGAATTGCTAAAAGAATGAATGACAATTCCTAAAAAAAAGTCTCCTTTGATTATTGAGCATTCACTCTCCCGATCGACGAGAGAGGGTGTAAATCGTTCCCAAAGGGTGGCGTGAAACTCGATAAACCTTCTTCTCCAGCAATCCCATCCCGGTTCGCATTTTATCCCTGCATTCGATCCCCGGAAAGGATTACTATTTGACAGGATAACAAAACGCTGACTTCACCGGGAGTTTTTTCACATACGGGAAACCCTGCAGGGGACCTGCCGGCCTGAACAGAAACAGCCGGAGGCTGGAACGCTTTTTGGCCCTGCCCAAAGGAATATAAATCCTTCATGTGATGTAAGGGTGAGGGGCTGGCATGCCTGAAGTAACAGAGGACGAACGGGGCAGGAGGATATTCCAGGTCAAGAAAGAAATGGCCGTCGAAACGGCCCTTGAAAAGGTGAGGCAGAATATCGGGCAGGACTGGAAGCTCTATTCGGCTTCTGATATCGAACACCTGAAATATATGCTCGGGGAGAGCTGGGTCTCCATGGACCGGAAGAAATGGGAAGGATGCAGTTTCACCCGTCTCGCAACGAAGCACCTCGATGAAATTATCCATCTCGGGAAAGCAGTAAGGAAAAAAGAGAAGCTCGAGGGAGATGCGGTCAGGGAGGTCGTGAAGATCCTTAAAAAAGTGGCATGAAATTATGGTTCGCGGACTGCCACTTTTTTCCGCTCAATGATCTTTTTCACCTTTTTCAACCGGTACAGGTCTTCCCGCTCCCGCTCGTCGATGGTGATCTCGATATACTTTGCCTGCCGCTTCAGGTCCGGAATGAGGACCTGCTCCAGGGCGTTCACCCGCCGGCGGGTCATCTGGATCTCGCCCCCGATCCTCCGGAGTGACGTCTCGGTCTCGGCAAGGGCAATAATGAGGTCCAGTTCGGCTTCAAATTTTTCCGCTGCCTCGTCAATCCGCCCGCTCACGCCGAGGATGCTGTAGCCGCGTTCGAGAAGGCTCTTGGCGAAACGCTTCTTTTCAATGATGGGTACAGGGACGCCCATGATATTCTTTCCCTTGATATCGAGGGTGATGCCCCGCCTTGTCGCGAACGATGCCGATTTCAGGGTGACAGGGTCGTCGACCGCGAGGGCGATCAGCAGGGTGTGCTGGGCTACGTCTGCAAGCTTCTCAAGCTCGTCCCTGGACTGGGAGACCGTGTCCATGACCCTGAAAAACTCCTGGATGAGTGCATCCATCTTCTCCCGCAGGAGGTCCCGGCCCTGCTCGGCAAGTTTTATCTGGGCATTCTTCTTGATGAGCTCCATCCGGGTGGGATTGACCTGCTCCATGGCTCATTCCTTCCGGTACGAGGGATGATACTTCTGGATATACTCGCGCTTGATTCGTTTCAGTTCTTCCTCGGGCAGGGCTGCCATCAGGTGCCACCCGATATCGAGGGTCTGCGTTATGCTCCGGTTTTCATCTCCCTGGGTGATGAAATTCCTCTCGAACTCATCAGCGAACTTCAGGTATTTTTTATCAAGCTCGGTAAGGGCCTCCTCGCCGACGATTGAAACGAGCCTCCTTAAATCCCTTCCATAAGCATAGGACGCATAGAGCTGGTCAGCGACGTTCCGGTGGTCCTCGCGCGTCTTTCCAGGGCCTATCCCGAGGTTCATGAGCCGGGACAGGCACGGGAGGGAATCGACCGGGGGGTCAGCGTTTCGACGGAAGAGGTCGCGGGACAGGACGATCTGGCCTTCGGTGATGTACCCCGTCAGGTCCGGCACCGGGTGGGTGATATCGTCATCGGGCATAGTGAGGATGGGGATCTGGGTGATCGATCCCTTCTTCCCCTTAATTCTCCCTGCCCGCTCGTAGATGGAGGCAAGGTCGGTATACATATACCCGGGGTATCCCCTCCTCCCCGGCACCTCCTCCCTGGCGGTGGAGATCTCGCGGAGCGCCTCGCAATAATTGATCATGTCGGTCAATATGACCAGCACGTGGAGTTCGTGGGTATAGGCCAGGAATTCTGCAGCGGTCAGCGCACACCTCGGGGTCGCGATGCGCTCGATGGTGGGGTCATCGGCAAGGTTGAGGAAGAAGACCACCCGCTCCAGTGCCCCTGTCCTCTCAAAGTCACGCATGAAGAACGAGGCTTCCTTGTAGGTGATCCCCATGGCTACAAATACCACGGCGAATTTCTCTTCTTCCCCCAGGACCCGCGCCTGCCGGGCGATCTGGGCAGCGAGCTTGTTCGCGGGGAGGCCTGCCCCCGAGAAGATCGGCAGTTTCTGGCCCCGCACAAGCGTGTTCAGGCCGTCGATGACAGACATCCCTGTCTGGATGAAATCCGCAGGCTTATCCCGGGCCGACGGGTTGATGGGCATGCCATGGATGTCCAGGGAGGCCTCTTCGATGACGTCCGGCCCGCCGTCCCGGGGTTTGCCCACTCCGTTGAAGATCCGGCCGAGCATATCGATGGATACCGGGACCGTGGGGGGTTTGCCGGTGAAGCGGACCCGCGTCATCCGGTTGTCGATCCCGCTCGTGCCTTCGAAGACCTGGACGATCGCAAGTTCCTTCGAGATATCGAGGACCTGGCCGGTCCTCTCCTCACCACTGGGGAGGATTATCCGAGCAATCTCCCCGTACGAGACCCCCTTGACGTTCTGGACGAAGATAAGGGGGCCCGATACGTAGTTGATGGTCCTGCTCTCCTTGCGCAAAAGGGAAGCCCGGGTCATTGCTCTTCCTCCAGCGCGAGCAGGGACTGGTCAATCGTGGCGAGTATCGCCTTGATATCCTCGATACCGGTTAATTCTTTCATGCGCCCGATCTCTGCTTTTACCGGGAGTTTCAGGATCTTGGCCAGGGATACGCCTTTCTCCATCGCCTTGTTGACCCGGTCGAAGAACGCGATGATGACCTGGAGCATCCAGTACTGCTTTTCGAGGGAGCAGTAGGAGTCGACGTCATGGTAAGCGCTCTGCTGCAGGAAATCCTCCCGGATCATCCGGGTCACCTCGAGGATGGCCTTCTCGCTCTCGGGGAGCGCATCAGGGCCGACGAGCTGCACGATCTCCATGAGCTCGACCTCCTTCTGGAGAAGGTACATGATTCGCGCCCGGATCTCTTTCCACTCCGTGAAACCGCTTCGCCTGAACCAGTCTTCCACCTGGTCGAGGTAGAGGGAGTAGCTCTTGATCCAGTTTACCGATGGAAAATGCCGCCGGTACGCGAGGCTGGTATCAAGCGCCCAGAACGTGCCGGCAATGCGAAGGGTGTTCTGGGTGATAGGTTCAGAGAAGTCGCCGCCCGGCGGGGATACCGCTCCCACGATGGTGATGGACCCTTTCCGGTCACCCGATCCCAGGCATTCCACGCGCCCTGCCCGCTCATAGAACGCGGCAAGCCGCGTGGCGAGGTATGCCGGGTACCCCTCTTCACCAGGCATCTCTTCGAGCCGGCCGGAGACCTCTCGCAATGCTTCGCCCCACCGCGAGGTCGAATCAGCCATCAGGGAGATATCGTACCCCATGTCCCGGTAGTACTCGGCGATGGTGATGCCGGTATAAATCGATGCCTCCCTGGCAGCGACCGGCATGTTCGAGGTATTTGCAATGAGGACGGTCCGCTGGATGAGGGGCAGTTTCGTCCGCGGATCGAGGAGTTCAGGGAACTCCGTGAGCACGTCGGTCATTTCGTTCCCCCGCTCCCCGCACCCGATGTAGACAACGATCTGGGTATCTGACCACTTGGCAAGCGTCTGCTCCGCCACCGTCTTTCCTGTCCCGAACCCGCCCGGGATCATCGCCGTGCCGCCCTTGGTCACCGGGAAGAGCGTATCAAAGACCCGCTGCCCCGTGACGAGCAGCGTATCGGGGTCCATCTTTTTCAGGTACGGCCGGCCTTTCCGCACGGGCCAGGTGTGCATCAGGTATAATCCGGTGCCATTGTCAAGCATGCCGACCGGTTCGTCCACCCTGAATGAACCGCTCGAGATCTCTTTTACTGTACCGGAAACCAGCGGCGGTACCAGGACCCGGTGCTCGAGGTAGTACTCCCTGGTGGTCCCGAGGATATCTCCTCCCGAAACCGCATCCCCAGTCTTCGCGGTTGCCGTGAACTCCCATGTCTGGGTCCTGGAGAGGCCGGGCAGGGATACACCCCGCGAGATGAAGCTCCCGCTCTTCTCTGCAAGGACGGGCAGCGGGCGCTGGATTCCGTCATAGATGGAGGAAAGGAGGCCGGGCCCCAGCTCAACGGAGAGGGGCATTTCGGTGTTTGCGACCTCTTCCCCGACCAGGAGGCCGGTCGTGTCCTCGTAGACCTGTATGACGGCCTGGTCGCCGTCCAGCCTGATGATCTCCCCGTTCAACTGCTGCTCCCCGACTTTCACCACGTCGTACATCCTCGACCCGCGCATCCCTTCCGAGACGACTACCGGGCCGGATATGCGGGATACAGAACCGACTATCATGCTGGTCACCTCCTGATCACGATGTTGTAGCCGATTGCTCTTCGGAGCAACCGCTCAATGTAACTCGTCTGGTCAATGCGCTTTACCCGGGAAGGGATGGGAATGATGATCGGCCGGTATGATTTTTCAATCCGGTCCATGGTCTTCTCATCAAGTGACGTCATATACTCCTCGTTGACTGCAATGATGCCGGTATCGTCCCGCAGGAGCAGTGACGGGAGCATTTTTCCTGCCTCTTCATTGCTCGAGATCTCGAGCACGTCCACGCCCGCCAGGCGGAAACCCGGTGCCGTGTCGGGATCGGTGACCACGATGAACTTATACACCGATGAGCGCCTCCCTGAGTTCCTTTTCGGGCACATCAGCGATCTTGCATCGTGCAATGACCCTGATGTTGGTGACTTCGGCATACTTTGCCCAGGTGTAGGCGAGCGGGACTGCGATGGACAGGGGGTCCCCCAGGAAATACTTTATGCCTTTTTTCACGAGATAATTATCCAGCTCCTTTTCAAATGCCGAAATTTTTTCAATTGCTATGTACTCCTGGGGTACGTGGGTGAGGAAGCGGTACGGAGTCAGCTCGAGGTGCTTGAGTGCGCCGTCGATCGTCCCGGATTTCATCATGGAGAGCAACTTATCCGTGTCAAATTCCGAGCTGCCCTGAATGAAGAACTGCTTTGCTTCTTCACGGTCGATCCGGTCCCTGATCACGCGGAGGACGGTCTTAATGTTGTTTATCTCGATCTCGGTGATGATCATGCTCCGCATGATGCGGTCATCATCAGTCTCCCCTTTTTTCAGCGCTGACAGCGCATACTCGTAGAAATAGGTGTCAATGGCGTACTCGAGCACTGACATGTCCTTTGTTTCACTGTATTCCTTGAATTTGCGTGTCAGCGGGCGCGCGTACATGACACCCCAGGTCGCGAGCAGGTCGATGACGGCTTTCACATCCGGCTGCTTCACCAGCTCGGTGAGGGCTGCTTCGTCCAGGTCGCCCGCCGGGACAAGGCATTCGAATATCTCCGGCGATGCCGCGTGGATCTTTTTTCCCCGGAGGATGGTCTTGATGTTCTGGACGTCCCAGCGGTGGAGGATTATCGTGAGGTAATTTTCTGTTTCTTCTCCGGCAAACAGTCGCCGGATAGTCCTGAATGCCCGGACCAGGTCTTTCCGCAGGGCAAGTTCGACGCGTGAAATGCCTGAAAACTGCACCCCGGCTTTTTCCAGTTCATCCCGGTATGCCGTTTTTTCAAGTTCCGTGATGAAGGAATCAATGTCGGGTCGGTTTATAAGGTGCTCCAGAAATGCACGGTCGAGGAGCCGGCCTTTCATGGCCCGTACCCGTGCATTGATATAGGCGTATTCCATCCTGCTCACCCGTAGAGCAACGAGAAGACCTCGGGCCTGTAGAACTCTTTGGCTCTCTGAAGCCGGGATTCGAGGGTATTGAAGACGATGAACCGTTCATCACGGGTATGGGCATTCAATCCTCCTGCGCTGGCAAGGTCGGCAACAATGGTACAATTTTTTTTCAGTTCGGTGAGCCCCTCCCGGCAGAGCGCATCGTCTCTGGGATCGATGTGGATGACCACGTCACCTTCTCCCATTTCCTTGAGTGTTTCGACAAGAAGCGCCTGAAAGGTTTTTTTATAGAGCGGTTGTCCACGTATCGAGCCAAGCCTTCGTGCGGCTTCTTCAAATACCTTCTCGAAAATATCGTTCTTTGTCCTGATGACCTCTATGCGGCTCTTTTCCCGGACTTCGGAAAGCAACTTGGTCTTCTCAATTTCGACCTGCCGTACTGCCTCGTCGAGGTGCCGCTTCTTAGTTGGGTCGACCTTTTCCTGTGCTTCCCGGGTTATCTCTTCCACTTCCCTTCGTGCACGGTTGTGAATCTCCTCCATGCGCTCCTGGGCGCTGACCTCCACGGCGGTTATCAGGTTCTCATATGTCATCGGGTTCCCTTCCCTCTCTCCAACATCCAGAACGCTACCATCACTTTGCGATATTCGCTCATACCGTACAAAATTATACCAGCATGATCATGATCATCGATGCGACCACGAACCCCAGGATAACGAGGGTCTCCGGAATCGCCACGAGGATGATCATCAATCCGAAAGTTTCCGGTTTTTCGGCAATCGTTCCTGCACCTGCCGCTCCAATTTTCGATTGTGCGATCCCGGTGCCGAGTGCCCCGAGCCCGAATGCAATGCCTGCTCCAATGGGAATTCCAAAATCTACCATCTATATAATCCTCCTTCTAAAATGCCACCGGTGTACAGGCGGCACACCCCTGTTCAGCCGACGATACGACCCTTCGGCCGCCGCCAAATCATTGCAGCGCAGAGGGTATTTGCACGTTGAATCGGCGCGATTTACGTTACATGATTCACTCCTCTTTGCTTTGTGTCCTGACAAGGAACTGTATACCGGGAAATATTTCGCCAGGTATTCACAGGCGTCCCTCTTCCTCCTTCTTGAACGGCTTGTACATTTTCCCCCCGCCCTGGTAGAATTTCGAGTTGAACTCGACAAGGTGCAGACGGAGGGAATGGAGGAACGGGCTGAACATGGCGAGGACGATGTTGAGTGTGTGCAGGAGCACTGCGATAAGGAGCCCAAGTATTGCCACTTCCATCATGCCCCCCAGCTTGTTCGCCACTATGGCAAGTATGACCGATGCCATACCGATGGCCATGATACGTGCGTAGGAGAGGATGTTGCCGACCGTGCTCATGATCTCGAATGCGCCGAAGAAACCTCCCCCGTAAATGATAAGGGGTAATGCGATGATTATCAGCGCGACGCCCGGCGTTAAGAGGACGCCTGGAGCTACCTTCGCCGAGGCCCCCAGCACCAGGAACAGCCCGGTGATCACGAGGATCATCCCTGTCTTCTCGCATATGTGCTTCTTTGCGAGGACAACGTGCCTCTTGCACCTCATCTCGGCCCACGCATTCACCACGCCCAGCCCGAGCCCCAGGAACACGTGGAAGACGCCAATGGCTATAGCAAGGATGAGCAGGGGTACTATGGCATCTATCCGGTTCCACGTTATGCCGAAGAGCGTGACCGGCTGGATCCAGCCCATGTGCTCGCCGAAGTCTCCAAAAATTTCACCAAACATGAACCCGAAGAAGATAGCCGGGAACGACGAGATGATGAGGATGTTCATCAATTGCTGGAGCCAGTCGTAGACCTTGAACCTCCATTTCACGATGAGGGCAAAGACGAGGATGATGAGGCCGTAGGCGATATCCCCGACCATCAGGCCAAAAAATATCGGGAAGAAGATGGCGAGGATGGGGCTGGGGTCGATCTCGGTATATCGTGCCGGGCTGATAATCTTCATGAGGTATTCAAAGGGCTTTACAATCCGGGGATTGTCGTAAAAGGTCGGGGCATTGGCCTCTTCATCGGCGCTGACGGCCAGATCGATGACCATAACACGACCGCCGAACGTGTCTTTCAGGAGATCCTTGGTGTTTTTCAGGAACTTCTTCGGTACCCATCCAACAATCACGAATGTATATTCTGTTTGCCCCATTTTTGAAAAAACGCTTAATTCTTCGTTCCTGTCCTCGAGGATCTGGCGGAGCACCGTAAGTTCTTCGTACCATGTGGCAGAATACTGGGCAAGGGCAATATCAATCCGTTCCATTTCCACTGAGGACTTCGCCTTTCTCTCCTCGATCAGCTTGAATATCTCATGAAACGGTTTCCCCAGGTATTCGGGCGGCAGGTGAATCTCATTGACGTTCTGGGTATATATGAAGGAATGCACCTGATCCGAGTATCGTTTATTGAAGACGGTGACCATCGCGAGGGTTGCTTCGTCGACATCCGCAGAGATCATCTCGAACTGGTTCCGGGTTATCTCGGTGAGGGCGTTCCGGATGACCTCGACCACGTCCTTGAATTCCTTCTGGATGAGGATGACGGTCACCTCGAACCCTTTCAGCATGGGGAGCTGGCTTTCAAGCGGCTGGATTTTCTCTATAATCTTCTCATATCTGGACAGGTTGGACAATGTGAATTCATGGTCGGCTTTTTCTGCGGCAAGGTTTTTGGTAACAGTTTCCAATTCGCTGATAACGGTGCCGGCTCGTGCGAGAAGTTCGTCGATAGTTTTCCCACTGAGTTCCTTGTAGGTGGCGGCGACTTTCTTATCATTCACCCTGGTCTTTGGCAGGGAAAGGAGGATGCCACCGACCTTTGCCAGAGCCGCAGTGATGTCGGCCCCCCTCTCCACGCTCATTTTTTTCAGGATGGTATCGCCTGCTGCAACCTGGACGGATGCATCCTCGAGATGGACCGTCCCCTCGTGGTAAAGGAGATCGACGACACTGGAAAGGTCGTTCTTGGGACCTATCACCTGGATTTTTATCATTTTTTGGAGCATAGGCCTTATTCAGACAATACGATAGAGACGATTCGATCCACTGCCTGGGGCAGGTTTCGTTCTCCCTTCTCACGAACTGCTTTTACTTCCTCGCCCGTGTACGATTCCAGGGATTTTACCTCGTTCCGGACCTTCTCAATCTCCTTCTGGTAAAACTCCCCGGCAATCGCCCTGCCTTCTTCATCAGCTTGGACGAGTATCATAGATGCCGCTTTTTTGGCAGTTTCCTGTAGCTGGTCAGCATCCCTCCTGGACTGGTCAATTTTTACACCTATTTCGAGTTCTTTTTCCCGTATTTTCTGCAAAATTGATTTTTCAGGCGTCATGGCACCACCCGTTGCAACAATTTTTTACCGTTACCGCGCTGTTCCATCATCAACACTTTTGCAAATCCTCTCCCAGCTTAGCCGCATTTTCTTTTTTGTTTTTTTACAGTCCGTGACGATGTCTCAAGAAAGCGGTGGGGCCATACACCGCGGGTGGAGGTTTCATCCCTCCGTCCGGACGGGCTGGTGCGCGTCTTGCCGCCACGATACGCTCTTCACACCTCCGAATCGCCGCATTTTTCAACTTTCCAACCAATTCAAAATGTTTCGACTCCATACCAAGGCCAATTTCCCCCGAACTACGGAGGATCGCTTGAATAGGTGTTATATTAATATTTATACGTTACTCATTTAACATTTCGATTCAGATGATTTCACCTTGAATTCCGACAATTCGGATCAAACCGCGCATTTTTTTTATAAAGATGGTGGAAGATGGGTGGAGGTAACCTCCGGCCAGGATATCATGAAACCGGGCAAAAAAGTGTTCTCATTGCTCACAGTTCAAAATTTATATTTTCCGGTGAGTCCTTTCTTGCAGTCTGTCATTTCCAGGGGGGCCATATTCCAACCCCTGAGATTTGCTTTATCAGGGTATTGCCTGGTTGTGTGCATGGATTTTATTCATCGCTATTTTTTGGCACAGACTCCAGATGGCAGGAATAAATTCTCTCCCTATGTGAGCAATATTATCAGTGCCGCGACAACAAAACCCAGGATAACCAGGGTTTCAGGAATAGCCTCGAGTACAATGATAATACCGGCTGTTTCCGGTCTTTCTGCGACTGCACCCGCGCCTGCCGCTCCAATCCTTGATTGTGCCCAGCCGGTTGCTATAGCACCGCCGAAAAAGGCAATCCCCGCCCCGATTGGAACTGACCAATCAACCATCCGAATTACCTCCTTACCTCATTATCGATAATTTTTTCTTATCGGACTTTTCTCTCTCCTCATTCCCTGAATCAATAGGACATTCGGCACCCGAGGGAAAATCATCGTAAATTAAGGGATTGGTACATCGTCATCCAAGGAAATGTCTATATGATGATTTCTGGAGGAAATTCCCACCGGAAGGCTCTCGATCACAGCAACAATTGCCATGCCATAGCCCGTTGAGGCACTGGCGTGTGATAATCAGTTTCATACTATATATCTATGTCGTTCAACGGAACATTTCGTTCAGTGAATAACAGACGGCCCAATCATGGACCGGCAGGCAATACATCAAATTCCCGGTCCACGATAACGCTGAAAATACCACCCTGGTAAGTAAAGGAATATGGCAAATTTGGGGATCCCTGGGATTCCCTGATGGATAAAATCCTGGATAAACTGGCCGAATGCGAAAAGAACAAAAAAGGGTAACGAATGCCGCTTCTCACGAGGCGGTGAATTTTTTGAAAACCACGTTTTGCCTGGGATCGTGAGATTTTTGAAGAACCTGAGCAGTGAGGTATGCTCCGGAACCCCGCCTCCCGGGCTCTCAGGAAAGCGGCACGTTCACTTCGTGCCACATGCATGCAGGATGAAAATACCTGTGGCAATTTTTCATGAAAAATTCGAGGAGGCCGCAAAGGGCGCCTTCGACAGTGGACACGGCTTCCTCACCGCAGGGTCGGGACCCGCACTTCCCGCACGTGCAGATCCATGCATGCGCCCCCCCACCGCTGCCGATCCCGGATTTCCCCACTTGCAACCGTATAAGGGGAAGATACCCTGTTCGGCCGCCCTCGTATCGAATGTGTTTAATGGAACAATCTCCCACGTATGCAGGATTTAACCATGTTCGGTCTTCCAGCTATAACTATTGCGGCCGCAGGAGGGGCGGTGATTGTTGTGATAGCGCTGCTCCTTTACTGGGCTTTTCTATTCCGGGAGGTCGCGTGAGGTGTTTGACCCCTTTGACCTTGCCATTGTCGTGGCGTATTTCCTGGCCATGATCGGGATCGGGGTCTGGGCTTCGAAAAAGATCCATACCATGGCCGATTATGTCGTGGCCGGGAGATCGCTCGGGTTCTGGCTCTTCACCATGCTCATGATCGGGTCGGTCTGCAGCGGCATGTCACTCCTCGGGGTGTCAGGCCTCGGGTATGCATTCGGATGGCCCACGATCTGGGAGCAGATCTTTGTTCCCCTGTCAATCGGTTTCTGCATCATCTTTTTCGGAGTTAAGATCCAGGGCCTCGCCAGGGCGAACAACTACCTCACCGTCCAGGACTACCTGGTCCACCGGTATTACAGCCCGAAGGCCCTCCGCACCCTGAGCGCGGTTTCAGGCATCATTGTCTCCATGATCTACCTGGCAGGCCAGTATACTGCGGTGAGCATTGTCCTCATGTGGCTCTTTTCCTTCCCCCACTGGTTCGCCCTGGTCCTGGGAGCCCTGATAGTGACCATCTACACGGTCATCGGGGGGCTGTACGCGGTCACCTGGACGACGCTCGTGCAGGGCATGATCCTGATCGCCGGTGTCCTGGTCATGGCCCCGCTGGTCATCATGAAGGCAGGCGGCTTTACCCGCATCAACGAGGTGATGAGTGCCGGCAACCCTGACTTCGTCCAGCCCTTTGTGAGCTCCGGGGTCTTCACTCCGGCCTACATTTTCTCTTTCTCCCTCCTGCTCATGATCGGCCTCGCCTGCGCTCCCCACGTGATCAACAATATCCTGGCAGTCAGGGAGACCCGGTACTTCAAGTGGGCCCCGCTGGTCGCATTCGTGATCTACGGGGTGGTCATGTTCCTGATGAAGTTCGGGGGTTTTGCCGGGATCGCCCTTGTAAAAGAAGGGATCATCCAGCTCCCCGCCGTGAAAAACGCAGGCGATTTCGTTTTCATTTACGGGATTGCGTCCGCCGTGCCCAGTATCATGGTATGGGGCGTGTTCGCGGTCGTTGTCCTTGCCGCGGTGATGTCCACGACCGATCGTCTCATGCTGACCATCGGCACCTACTTCAGCTGGGATATCTACAGGAACGTTTTGAAGCCTGGAGCAGGAGAAAAAGAGGTCCTGCGGGTCAGCCAGGTGGCAGTGGCAGTTGCGGCGGTGGCGACCGTGCTCATGGCGCTCGACCCGCCGGCCATGCTCGTCTGGCTCATCTGGGCAGGGATAGGGATCATGTTCGCCACCTTCGCCGTGCCTCTCCTTGCCGGCCTGTACTGGCGGAGGGCTACCCGCGAGGGTGCTATCGCCAGCATGGTCCTCGGGCTGGCCTCCTCCTGCATTTTCGGCGGCGTCACCTACTTCAATATCGCCCCGCTCCCCGTGCATTTCAGCCTCTTCGGCGTCGGGGTAGCCCTGGCCGGCATGGTCGTCGTAAGCCTGGCCACAAGGCCCACGGAGAAGGAGATCCTTGATGAAACGCGCACTGGCTGGTTCATCCAGCCAAAATAACCAAATTTAGCCCCCTGATCATTTCACTATCCAGGGACGCGGCGTGCCTGAATCAGGATGTGAACCTCCGGGGCTCAAAAGGCAGACGTCCGCTCTATCCAGATACCTGATGGCCACGGCGGCTCACCAGGGCACCACCTTCCGGGGCTGGTAAGAAGATCGAACGCATCTGGTCCCGGTATTCCCTCACGCATTCACGGAACGGTTTTTTTTCTCGTTCTTCCTTCATCAGGTTACCATGAAAATCCAGGTTCCATCCCCCGCCCGCCTATCTGCTCCGGGTGGTGCAGATCGCGTGGCTTCTCTTTTCAAGCCAGCCACTCCTCAAGCTTCCCGAGTTCTGGCACTGCAGGGAGATACATCCTTCCCGGTTCTGTCCGGTTGTCCAGGATGAAGTCATAGGTGAACTCGTACGCCGGTCTCAAAAGGCCGGATTTGTGCGTATCCCTGCCATAGTACACAAGGTCGATCCCTGTCACGTTTACGAGCAGCGGCATCATTTCCCTGGTCTTCTCCCCATACTCGAGATACCTCTCCCGTGACATAGACCCGATCACCCTTTCATACACGTTCACGACATCGAGTCTGAGTAAGTTTTCGTAGGCTTCCTCCGGTGAAATGATGGAATATTCCCTGTACGGTGCGTAGGGGGGCCAGTCTTTATCGAGATCGATGATGTCTCCATTCCCGCACACCTCCACCCGGATCGAATCCCCCACAACAGGCGTCCCGTCAAGGTTCCGATAAAAGAGTACCTGGGAACACCTGCAGATGAGCGTTGAGGTGTTGTCCGGTCCCAGGTGATAGCCTTCTTCTCCCCTCAGTGCCAGGACAGATTCGACCTTCTTTTCCGAGAGACCGGTGGATTCCAGGTATTTGACCGCTATTCCCCTGGATTCTTCTATTGTGGGGGTATTGGTGGGTGCATCGTCCAGCCCGTTCGGTCTGCCGGTCAGGTGATAGGTTATTTTTCCGGATTGGTTCTCGATCCACAGCTCGCTATCTCTACCCTCTATATGAATACACCCTTCGCACTCGACGTAACTCCCCTTGATACCCACTTTCCTGGCAACTGCTGCTGCATACTCATCAGAAATGTTTGTTATGTCCCGGTAGACCATCATTGTCCGGGGAACCTCCGGGTACGGTATTGCCATCTTCACGAGGATGATGCCTCTGTCCGGAGGTGATATGAGGGTAAGATCCGTGTCCGGCACTATTATAGGAAAACCGGGGTCTGGACGCGGGAGCGGGAGAAGAGCTTCCCGGATGCCTTCCGACGGTTGCAATTTTCCATTGATTTTAAGAACCAGGTTTGCATGGACAAAATTTGTTCCGCGCTGGAAACTCCCAGGCGGGAGCCACATGACAGGGGACGATGAGACCGGGAGGAGGATCCCGGAAATACAGATAACCAGGAAGAGTGACGAGAGGAGTTTCGTTGTGGGAGGTTCCATTAATTCACCAAAATATAACCAGGCTTATGATAAGAAATAGTTATCGAAAACCAGGGTTGCGTGCATATTTTGGCGAAACCCGCAGTCGTTCTCAAACCTCCAGGTGCAGACTTCTCCCTCCCCCCTCAACACCCCTTTTGCACCACCTGAAAAATATGGTCCCTCCCGATATGCTCGATGCAATATCGAGTGTACCCCCTCTCAAGACAATCTCCCTCCTTTTCATCCTTCGTTCCGCGTAATCTCCGCTCCCGTCACCGCCGGCGACACCCGGCCCGGGAAGGTGTACTATCCGGGACGAGCGGGTGGAACAACTGCCGGCGGCGGGGAACGAGCTGTTTGCACGCACAGGTGCGAACCGCGAACTGGAAATACTTCGCGGTCTTCTGCACACTGCCGGAGGCGCCCTCATCCGGTACCATATGCGACTCCCTGCCCGGAGATGCCGGAAGAACAGCACGATCCGGGGGGACCGGACGGGGAAGCCCGCCGGAGATCCATGACACGAACCTGTGGCCGCACCGCACCTGCAACCATGCGGCGCGGAGAGATTCTCCCGTCCTGCACCGGGATCCCGTATGGGGTTGGCAAAAACAAAGAAAAATATATATTTTTTTATTTTGAATGTGATTATCCTGTTTTTTGCCGCCAATACGGCAGGAAGCCTATATGCGCGCTTCAGGGGATATATACCTATCGTTTCCTGCCAGCCCCGTGGGTAAATCACAAAATATATATTGTTTGAGAGCATTAGGAAATGTTGCCTCAGCGAGGAAGTGACTGGGGATAGATGCCGGGACGGAATGAATCCTTCCCTCGAAACGGCTTGAAGAGGAAGGATGAAAGAGACATTCCCTGCCGGGGCCGAACAAATGTTCGGGATAACATCGTGCCCTGATGAAATGAGCCCGTCCTCCTAAACGGCAGAACGGAAAACGGGTGAAGAAGACATCTCATCGGCGGGGCCGGCCAGATGTTCGGTGAACATGATGCCATGGTGCGGCGAACCGGCCTGCCCAAACGGCGGAAGGCAGGCAGGTGGCAGAGACACCGTACCAAGGGGCCGAACGTGTGTTCTCAAGAGGTCCTCCCTGGGGCACCTTCATTCTGGGTATTTTTCGCCATTTCCATGAGATATCGATATTTTTTCATGATTCCCCGGGATGGGCTTACCCCTGGCATGTGACAGGCTCCTGAAAAGGCAATAAGGAGCATCTCTCCTGTTGGTCGCAGGTGCAGGAAAAGGGTTGGAGTGGCATCAACAGGAGGCATCCACCCCGCCCCGGAGGGCAGGGTTTCCGCCATGGATTGAACGTTCAGCCGGTGATTTAGTTGGACACTAATACACCTGCAATAACATAGATAGCAATCATAATTAAATCTTTTGGATTAATCGGGGCCAGGAAGAAGATTTCCGCGAAAAAACCCTGTCAGGAAGGTTTGACCGGCATCACCCCGTGGAGCTGGTGTTCTTCCGCCTCTTCGAGGCATTTCCGGCCATGGCGGTGCGGGTTCATACATACCGCTCCGCTTCCAGCTGTGTAACCGGGTTTTATGTGCCTGAAAACGCGGTGGAGGTCAGCGGGTACGATTCACCCCTGACAAGGTCAGGGGAAAACCGTCCCCCGAAAACAGGGCCGGCCACGGGAGGCAAACGAAGGGCTTCCCGGAACCAGGCTACTGGTGCAGAATGAACCCTTTCTGGATAAGGTCGGTCAGCCACTGGTCCAGGAACCTGCAGAGGTCGTTTTTTGTCTTGAGGTCGACCTTCCCCGGCATCGGGTAGACCACCCTGCGGCCGTTCCTGTCCTGGCAGATGAGTGGTTCAGCAGTTTTCCGCTGGAGATCGACCTGGATCTCGAAATCAGGGTCGGCGACCTGTTCCCCGTCGATGATGGGGTTCTGGGAGAGGGCATATACAGTATCAGAAAGGTGATCGATGCACAGGGGGATGAACGGCTGGCGCTCGATAACCGCGTACTGCTTCACATCAAAAATCCCGATTTTTTCCATCTTCTGGTAAAGTGTCTGATAGATATCAGCCATTTTTGTAAACCTGCCCATTCCTGCTTTGAATACTGGTGGAAAAGGAAGATAAATGTTCCCCTGCCAGCCGATCACACGGCCTTTCCCGGCAATAATGGCCTCCGCGCCTGCAACAGGGTATTCCGAAGGATGGGAAAGGCGATCACGGCGGCGAGGGCGTTCACAGCCGCCATGACTACGGTCAGGCTGACCAGGAAAATCTGTTCACCCATACCTGGGGTAATACCGAGAGATGCAGCGAATATGTCCGACGAAAGGGTCAGGGCCGTGAACGCTGCCCCTGAAGCGAGGGTGGCCAGGAAGAGCGACAGGCCGGGGGCGGCCGCCGGGCGGCTGACGATGGTGAGGGAGGCCCAGAGACAGACGGCACATCCCAGCGGCTCGCTGATCAGGAAGGGCAGTACGACCAGTCCCGGGCCCACCAGTGCGGCCAGGACACCGGCAATGAAACCCAGGACCACGGCCTGTTCGAATGACGGCCGCACCAGGAGCACGGCAAGCCCTGCAAAAAAGGTCATGATGCCGGGAAATGGAGGCAACTGAAGGAAAGCCAGAATAAAAGAGAGCACGGTGCCGGCAGCCAGCAGTGCCCAGGCCGCATAGAGGTCAACCTCCTGCATTCTGCATCAGCATGGTATGGCCTGGGTACAGGGACAGATAAGTTTTCCCTATGCCCTGGAAGGTATGGCTATTTCCCGGCAGGCGGTGCACGCCGGCGGTGGCGCAGGCCCCTACATGGTGGCCAGGTGTTCGATGAGAATGCGCATGCCGATCCCGACCAGGATGACCCCTCCCAGCACCTCGAACCGCTCTCCCAGTTCTTTTGCCAGGGTGCCACCGAGGAGGGCGCCTGCACATGAGAAGAGGAATGTGACGAGAGCGACGATCATCGAGGTGAAGAGGGCGCCCTCAGAGAGGAAACCCATACCCATGCCGGCCCCGAGGGCATCCATGCTGGTCGCAAGGGCCAGCACGAGCACGGTCCCCATGGCCAGGTAGTCCCGGTTATCCCCGCCCTCCCCTCCCCGGAGTCCTGAACAGATCATCCTTGCCCCGATGGCCAAGAGGAGCAAAAAGGCGACCCAGTGGTCGTACCCGGAAAAAAACCCCGCAAGCGTTGATCCTGCAGCCCATCCTGCCAGGAGCATGCCGGCCTGGAACACCCCAAACGTTGCGCCCAGGGTGAGGGCAAGTCTGGCCCTCCTGAGCGGGGCGCTACCGGCGGCAGCAAGCGAGACGGCAAAGCAGTCCATGGCCAGCCCGACACCCAGGAGCAGGGGAAATAAAAAATCCATCGATTGAAGGGAGCGTAGGACCGGCATGGACAAAAGGGTTCCCGTGATGCGATGAGGGGAGTTATTGTCCCATAGAGCGGAGCGGGGACGATACCTTTTGACAAATTTTATGAACAGCTCAAAAAATACTGCTATGGCATAGCTTGGCAGGGAGTGGTCGGGAATTCAGGACAATGGATACAAGGCGCTGTACCGCCAATCGCTCGCAAACCCCGAGAAGTTCTGGGCGGGCGCCGCAGATGCGGTGCACTGGGAGAGCAGGTGTGACAGGATTCTCGATGCATCCCACCCACCGTTTTATCACTGGTTTCCGGGCGGGGTCCTCAACACCTGCCATAACGTCCTGGACATTCACGTGGCCCGGGGGCGCGGGGACCAGCCCGCCCTCATTTTTGACAGCCCGGTGACAGGAACCACCCGGCGCTTCTCGTACCGGGAACTCCTCGAACTGGTATCCCGGTGTGCAGGGGGCCTCCGGTCACTTGGTGTCCGCAAGGGCGACCGGGTCATCATCTATATGCCGATGATCCCCGAGGCGGTCATCGGGATGCTGGCATGCGCAAGGATCGGCGCCATCCATTCGGTGGTCTTCGGCGGGTTTGCCCCGCGGGAACTGGCCTCGCGGATACGTGACGCCAGCCCGAAGGTGATCCTCACCGCGTCCTGCGGCATCGAGGTGAAACGCATCATCCCGTATAAGCCGCTGCTCGACGAGGCCCTGGTGCTGGCCGGGCTTCCCGGGGTGCCGCGTGTGGTCGTTCAGCGGCCGCAGCACCCCGTGGACCTGGACGGGGACGGGGAAATGGCGTGGCCGGACCTCATGAACGGCCCGGAGAGGGCGGCCTGCGTCGCGGTGAGGGCGACAGACCCGCTCTATATCCTCTACACCTCCGGGACCACCGGTGTCCCGAAAGGGGTGGTCAGGGACCATGGCGGGCACCTCGTCGCCCTCGCGTGGAGCATGCGCGGGATTTACAACGTCTCCCCCGGCGAGACCTTCTGGGCGGCCTCGGACGTGGGATGGGTCGTCGGGCACTCTTACATCGTGTACGGGCCGCTTGCGACGGGTTGCACCACGGTGCTCTATGAAGGCAAATCGGTCGGCACCCCGGACCCCGGCGCCTTCTGGCGGGTGGTTTCGGAGCACGCCGTGAAGGTGCTCTTCACGGCACCGACAGCGATACGGGCCATAAAGCGGGAAGACCCCGGAGGTGCGTTCATGGAGCGCTATGACCTTTCCGGGCTTCGGACCCTCTTTCTCGCCGGTGAACGCTGCGACCCGGACACCCTCCGGTGGGCAGGGGACCGGCTCGGAGTCCCGGTGATCGACCACTGGTGGCAGACCGAGACCGGGTGGGCGATCGGGGCCAACCCGGTCGGAGTGGAGCAGTACCCCGTCAAGGCAGGGTCATGCACCCTTCCCATGCCCGGGTTTGATGTGCGGGTGGTCGACGATCGTGGGCGTGAACTCCCCGCCGGAAGCACCGGGAACCTGGTGATCCGCCTCCCTCTCCCGCCCGGCTGCCTCCCCACGCTCTGGCAGAGGGACGAGGAGTATGTCCGCACCTATCTCTCACGGTACCCCGGTTTCTATGTGACCGGCGACGCCGGTTACCGTGACGCGGATGGATACCTCTGGATCATGGGCCGCACCGATGACATCATCAACACCGCCGGCCACCGGCTCTCCACCGGTGCCATGGAGGAGGTGCTGGCATCGCACCCCGACGTGGCCGAGTGCGCCGTGACCGGGGTGAAGGACCCGGTCAAGGGGGAGGTGCCCCTCGGGTTCGTTGTGCTCAAGGCAGGTGCCCTCCGGGAAGAGAAGGATATCGTGGACGAGCTGGTCAGGATGGTGCGCGAGCATATCGGCCCCATTGCCTCGTTCAAGGCCGCACTCCTGGTCCGCAGGCTCCCGAAGACCAGGTCGGGCAAAGTCCTCCGTAAGGTGATGAAGAAGATTGCCAACGGGGAGGAGTTCCAGGTCCCGCCGACCATCGAGGACCCGGCAGTCCTCGAAGAGATACGGCAGCAGCTTGCCCGGGCCGGGTACCCGGCGCGGTAAAAAAATCAGCATTTTCCGATGGGCCGGGAGTGGCAGCCCGGATACATGAACCAGGGGGCATCCCGGGAATACCTTTTTTTTTTCGACCCGTCTTCCACGGATGCTGCCTGCGCCATCCTTTCTGCAGTCAGCGAAGATCGGTAGGGGGCTGATCCGCCCATCAGGGACCAATGGTTATTTGGCCGTCAGCGAGAGAGCCTTCCAGGAATACCGGGGGATGAGCTTCCTGTGCTGATCGGCATGGACGTTGGCGGGACCAATACCGACGTGGCAATGGTTGACGGGGACGTCCACTCCGTGAAGGTCCCCAACAGACTGGGGATTGATGCAGCGCTCGACATCGTCAGGGGGGTGGGAAGACTCGCGGTCAGCTCGTCGCAGCCCCTCAACAGGGTCCTTACCGGCACCCCGGCACGGGTCGCGACCCTCCTGATACCCGGTCCCGGCCTGGCATGGCCCTGCCCCCTCCAGGGCGCCGTGAACCACAGGGGAGACGTCGTGGAGCAACTGGACCCGGTGCAGGCAAGGGACCTCCTTGCCCGGGAACGGGGGGACGTGGTTGCCGTCGCCGGCAAGTTCTCGGTGAGAAACCCGGTCCTCGAGGAGCAGGCCAGGGAAATAGCCAGGGAGTTGTATCCGGATGCCAGGATTGCCGTCAGCTGGCACCTCGGCGTCCTCGACTATCCGGCACGGGTCACGACCACCCGGTTAAACGCCCGGATGAAAGAGACGGTCCACCGCCTGGCAGGCACCATCGGGGGCCGGTTCGATGACTTCCTCTTCTTCAAGGGGGACGGCGGCCTGGCATCTCCGTCCGTGGTTCTGGAGAACCCCTCGCTCCTTTATCATTCCAGTACCGCCGCGGTTGCCCTGGGGGCCTACTACCTCGCCCGGGAGAAAGACTGCCTGGTCATCGATATCGGTGGGACTACCACGGAACTGGTCCCGATACGGGACGGAAGGCCCGGGCGGGAGATCCTGCAGGTGGGCAGGGAGAAGACCCTGGTGGAGAGTGTCGGTGCGGTGTCAATACCCTACGGGGGAGATTCCACCATTCGGGAGGGGCTGGTCCCTGGGCGGGAGGGAAATGCCCTGGCCTTCGGCGGCCCGGAGCCCACCCTCACCGATGCCCTGAACTGCACCGGTTGGGAGATCGGGGACGCGGGGCGGTCAGCAGCCCTGGGAAGAGAGCGCGCCGGGGAGGCCCTGGAGGCGTATTACCGGGCAGTTGTACCTTTTGTGCAGGGTGCAGGGGAGCAGATAGTCGTGGGAACCGGGTACCTGGCCCCTTTCCTGGTCCCTGAGATCGCCAGGCGAGCAGGGACCCGGCCCGTCATTCCCGCCCATGCCGATTGCGCCAATGCTGTCGGTGTTGCCGTATCCCGGGTGAGCATCGCCCTCCATGCCAGGTTCGATTCCGGGAGGAGGAGGGCAGTCTTCAACGGGGAGGCCAGGCGGATGGACCACTTCGGGAATGACCAGGAGCTCATCGAGCTCTGCAGGGACGAGGCCCGTGCACGGGCGCTTGCCGCGGGGGCTGACCCCCGGGACGTGGACGAGGTTGAGCTCCGCTCCTGCGAAGGGTTCGACATGGTCCGCGGGGGAGCCCGCGCAGGGCGCATCGTCGATATCATGGTGCAGATCGCTCCCGGGATAACCGTCGAGGCATTATGACGACCGGCCTGGTATACCATCCCCGGTACCTCCAGCACGAGCAGTCCCCGGACCACCCGGAGCGCAGGGAACGCCTGAGCTATACCATGGACCAGCTCCATGAGGAGGGGGTGCTGCATCACCCGGATATCACGATGCTGCACCCTGTCCCCGCACCCATGGAGGAGGTGGCCGCCGTGCACTTCCCCGAATACATCGATTTTTTGCAAAAAGCGAGCAGGAGGGGAGGGTTCATTGATTTCGATACCAGCGTGCCGCCGGGCCTGATCGAATCCGCCCTGCTCGCGGCCGGCGGTGCGCTTCACGCGGCCGACGCGGTGCTCGACGGGGAGGTGGAGAATGCCTTTGCCCTGGTCCGGCCTCCCGGCCACCATGCCCGCCCCGGGGCAGGTGCAGGTTTCTGCTATTTGAACAACATGGCCATCATGGTGCGCCACCTGCAGCGCCGCGGGGTCACCCGGGTCATGATCCTCGACTGGGACGCCCACCACGGGGACGGTACACAGGCAATCTTCTACGACGACCCTTCCGTCCTCTTCTCATCGATCCACCAGGCGCCCTTCTATCCCGGGAGCGGGTATGTCGAAGAGATCGGGGAAGGTCCCGGCACCGGCTACACGGTCAACATGCCGGTCCCGGCGGGGACGGGGGACGAGAGCTACCGTTTCCTCTTTGATACCGTCATCGAGCCGCTGGCACGCGAGTTCCGCCCCGGGTTCATCGCCGTATCGGCCGGCCAGGACAACCACTTCACCGACCCCCTCACCGGGCTGGCCGTGACAGCCGGGGGATATGCCGGCCTGATGCGGAGGGCTGTCAACCTGGCCGGAGATCTCTGCGATGGCCGCCTGGTTGCGGTGCTCGAAGGCGGCTACAGCGTGGAGGGGGGCCTGCCCTATACCAACCTGGGGATCATTGCCGCCATGGCCGGGTGGGACCTCTCGTGCATCCGGGAACCAGCGATTTACCAGGAATTGCTGGCCAGGGCCCTCGATCCGGGAGCCGGCATCCAGGTCAGGGCCGGCGCCAGGGCTCTCTGCACCATCCTTTCGCAGTACTGGAATGCGTTCGGGGAGAAGGGCCGCCAGGAATAAGATGTTCAGCATTGCGCATCGATGACCGTGGATTGAGTGATGACGGTGGACCGTGCGGGTGGGATGACCGGGATTGGCTGGCTTGGTGAATGTAGATTGAATGATGACGGTGGTCCGCGTTTGAGCGACGGGGATTGGGCAGCGGGATGACCGGGATCAGGTGGTGTAATGTGGATGCAGGTACAAGGGAGTAGGACAGGACCATGGAAAATACCCGCGTGAAAATAGGGCTTGTCCAGAGCGCTGCCGGTGATGATCCTGACAGCAACCTTGAACGGGCAATCCGGATGGTATCCGGGGCAGCAGCCCGGGGAGCAGAGATCATATGCCTGCAGGAGCTCTTCCGGTCGCCCTATTTTCCCCAGTATCCCCGCACCGATGCACGCCGGTATGCTGAGACCATACCCGGCCCCACCACCAGGGCCATGTCGGAGCTGGCAGGAGACCTCGGCGTGGTCGTCATCGCACCGCTCTTCGAACAGGGGAGGGGGGAGCGGTTCTACAACAGCGCTGCGGTGATCCTGCCCGACGGGTCGCTCGGGTCGGTATACCGGAAGGTGCACATCCCCGAGGACCCGCTCTACCACGAGAAGCAGTATTTCTCTCCTGGTGCGGGTTACACGGTCACCACGACGCCCTTCGGGCCAATCGCGGTGCTCATCTGCTACGACCAGTGGTTCCCCGAGGCGGCGCGCGCCGTTGCTCTCCAGGGGGCCGGGATCATCTTTTATCCGACTGCGCTCGGGACGATCCGCGGCCTGGAGGTGCCCCGCGAGGGGGACTGGCAGGCAGCCTGGGAGACGGTCCAGCGGGGGCATGCCATCGCCAGCGGGGTCCACGTGGCGGCAGTGAACCGGGTCGGGACCGAGGGAGACCTCTCATTTTTCGGGGGGTCGTTCGTCTGCGACGCCTTTGGAAACGTGCTCTGCCGTGCAGGGAAGGGCGAGGAAGTGCTGGTCACCGGGATCGATTATTCCATGAACAGGGCTGTCCGGGAGGGGTGGGGTTTCCTCGAGAACAGGCGCCCCGACACCTACGGGCTGCTCCTGAGGGCCGGCCCGTCGGGCACGGGAAGGCCGGCAGGGCTCGGGTTCCGGATGCCAGCCGAGTGGGAGCCCCACCAGGCTGTCTGGCTCTCCTGGCCGCATGACAATGACACCTTTCCCGACCTGGCGGCAGTGGAGGACACCTACCTCGAGATAATCCGGGCCCTGCAGGGCAGGGAGAAAGTGTTCCTCCTGGTGACCGGCCCGGGGATGCACGCCCACGTGACCGCCCGCCTCAGGGGTGCCGGGCTGGATGGCCGCCAGGTCAGGCTTTTTTCCTACCCGTACGCGGACGTGTGGTTCAGGGACTATGGCCCGACGTTCCTGGTGCATGAAGAGGAGCCATCGGTCTGCATGGTGGACTGGACCTTCAATGCCTGGGGGGAGAAATACCCTGAACTGATGGCCGATGATGCCATCCCCGGCTACATCAGCCGCACCATGGGGATCCCTGCATTCTCGCCGGGGATTGTCATGGAAGGAGGATCGATCGACGTGAACGGGCGGGGGGCGCTCATGACCACCGAACAGTGCCTCCTCAACCCCAACCGGAACCCCGGCCTCAGCCGGGAGGCAATCGAGGGATATTTCAGGGAATACCTGGGCATTTCCCGGGTCATATGGCTCAGGGGGGGAATTGCGGGTGACGATACCGACGGGCACGTTGATGACGTGGCCCGCTTTGCTGGGGATACCACGGTACTCTGCGCCGTCGAAAAAGACCCCGGGGATAAGAACCATGCCGTCCTGGCAGAGAATTTCCGGATCCTCACCAGTGCCGGAGACCAGGGCGGAAAACCTCTCCATGTCGTACCGCTCCCCATGCCCGGACGGTGCGGGGGCCGGAACCGCGTCCCGGCAAGCTATGCCAATTTCTACATAGGGAATGGCGTCGTGCTGGTCCCGGTCTTCGATGATCCTGCAGACAACCGGGCCCTGGAAGTCATCGGGAGAGCTTTTCCGGATAGAAAGATCATCGGAATCGATTGCCGGGCCATGGTCGAAGGGATGGGAGCCATACACTGCATCAGCCAGCAGCTCCCGGCGCCCTGAACGGGAAGGCGGGAAACAGGCACCTTGTCCTTCACCTATGAGAAGTGAATGTGCGCAAATACCCAGGCATGGCCGGTGCCCTTGAGCACACCGGTGAAAACGCCGGCATACGGCCGGCACCCGCCCTTTCCTTCCGGCAGCTCGATGCGGTAGGACGCCGTCACCCAGGCAACGGTCCCGACGGCCTGGACGGCTACATCCCGGAGCTGCAGCGACCACGGACTGGTACCATGTTCGCCCAGGACATGCATGAGCGCGTCCTTGCCGCATGCCCGATCCTCACGGCCAGGCCAGAAAACGGAACAGTCCGTGTCGATCATGGCATCGATGCCGCTGGTATCTCCCCTGTTCCAGGACCGGGCGAACATGTCCAGGGTGTCTAGCACCTGGAGGCAGGTCTGCTGGCTGACGCTCATTGTCCAGTGGCAATCGCCCTTGAACATAAAGATGGTTGCGATATCCTCACGTTCCATGGCATGCACACGGGTTTCCTCCGTGGCGGTGCTGGGAAAGGGATCATGTCCATTTCCTGGTCCCGGCGAAGCAGTTTCCCGTTTCCCGGAGCGACTGGCTGGGAAAGCCGGGGAAAGGGTATGGTATGCATGGCCGGTGCCTTCCGGGGCGGAGTCGCGCGTGCACCCGGGAGAACCCTGCGATTAGCACGATCGGAAAAAATGATGGTGGGGATGTGGGTTTCATCAGGAGGTAATGGTGATGGCCATCTCCACCTGCCCGTTCCCTGCTGAGCATGCACCCGGCATTTTCGAATCGCATGCCTGTGCCCCTCCAGGGAACTCTGTCGTATTTTGGGGGATACTATCGTTGATAACTGACATTTCTGCCGGAAAGTCCCTTTCCGGCAATCAACTGGTACGAAAGCCCGGTATTAAAATTTTCGTTTTATTTTTAGTTCCTTTTTGCCCTGTGCGGTCCACCCGCGGGTTTTTGATGAAACTGCCGCCTGCGGGCAAAGGCGGCATCCGTTGGTGGCTCCTTCCTCCCGTGGTCGTGCCCTGATACAAAAGGTAAATCCTCCCGGGAGACCACTTGTAAAAGAATATACCAATGGCAACATTCGTGGATGCCTCCCGTGAGCCCCCCCAGGCGCCTTCGCGGCGGGTATGGTTCGAGCGGCCGGTCCCCGGGAATCTGGAGGACCAGGGCCTGATGGGCGTGGACATGCATTTCCACACCTTTCATTCGGACGCACGGGTGAAGGTGGCGGATGCGCTGAAGGAGGCCTCACAGCGGGGCTTCCGGTTTGCAATCACCGATCACAACGAGATAAGCGGCGTCCTGGAGGCCTGCCGCGACAGCCGCCGCGATCTGGTCATACCCGGAATCGAGGTCAGCGCATCTGACGGGCCGCACGTACTCCTGTATTTCTACGCGGCCGATGAACTTGCGGACTTTTATGCACGCCACGTCGATCCTTACAAACGGGACAGCCCATACCTGGCCATACGGTTATCGACCGAGGAGATCCTGGAACGAATCCTGGAATACAACACGATACCCTCCGCTGCGCACCCTTACGGGTACCTGGTCTTCAACAGGGGGGTAGGCCGATGCGTGGAGCGGGAGCTCCTGGCTCCCGGGATCTTCAGGAAGTTCGGTGCGGTCGAGGTGATTTGCGGGAGCATGAACCGCTCCGGCAACGAAAAAGCATGCCGCCTGGCTGCGCGATACGGTCTGGGCATGGTGGGGGGCACGGACGGGCACCTCCTCTTTGACCTTGGCAGTGTACTCACCTGCGCCCCGGCAGGGGACCGCACGGAGTTCCTGGACTGCATCGCGGGAAAACGCAATAGTGTCATCGGGCAGGAGAAGAACGTGCTGGAGAAGGGCCTGACCGGGACAGCGGTCCTGACCCGGTTCCTGCCGTACACCCTGCCGTCCCTTGCGATCCATTATGAACAGAACGCTCCCCGGGTCACGCGGTTCTGCAGGCGTGCAGGTTCAGCCCTGCATCGCCGTCGCTCCCGTTAAGGCCTTTCCGGGACGGCTGGCCGGGCGGGCCCGCCTGGGCAGGGGGGTGAAGGCAGGAAGGCCCGGGCAGAGCAGGTGCGTGGAAATGGCAGGAGAGCCCCCTGCAGGACGGATCGTCCTGCACATCGACATGGACAGCTTCTTTGCCTCCGTGGAGGCCAGGGAGCACCCTGAACTGGCGGGAAAAGCCGTGGTGGTGGGTGCGGACCCGCAGGGGGGGGATCGGCCGCGGGGTTGTCTGCACCTGTTCCTACGAGGCGAGAAAATTCGGCATACACTCTGCGATGCCCATTTCCAAGGCCTTTCGCCTCTGCCCGGAGGCCATGTACCTCCGTCCGGACTTCGACCTCTATTCCCGGGTTTCAAGGGACATCATGCACCTTCTCCGTTCTTTTGGAGGAAAATTTGAACAGGTGGGCATTGATGAAGCCTACCTTGACGTGACCCACCTCGGGAGTTATGACCGGGCACATCGTGCCGCGGAAGAGATCAGGGACACGGTACGGAGGACGCTCGGGCTCACCTGTTCTATCGGGGTGGGGCCTGGCAGAGTGCTGGCCAAGATCGCCTCGGATTTCCGCAAACCGGACGGCCTGACGGTGGTGATGCCCCGCGACGCGGAAAAATTCCTGGCGCCCCTCCCGGTCGCCAGGATACCGGGCATCGGGCGAAAGACCAGTGACCTGCTGGAAAGGTCGGGTATCAGGACCATCGGGGACCTGGCGGCCGCAGACATCCAGGTCCTCCAGGGACTCGTGGGTCGGTGGGCAGCCCCGCTCCGGATGCTGGCCGGCGGGGTAGACCAGAGCGAGGTGCGCCAGCACGACGGATACAGGTCCGTGAGCCGGGAGACCACCTTTCACGAGGATGTCTCGGACACCGTGCACGTGCTTGATACGCTTGGCATGTTTGTCTCCGATCTTGCCTCCGAACTGGAAAAGGATGGAGCACTCTGCCGGACCATCACGGTCAAGGTGCGGTTCCTGGACTTTGAGACGGTGACCAGGGCCAGGTCGATCCCGCACCCCTCCCGCGACCGGCAGCTCATCCTTTCCGTGGCTTCGGCGCTGGCAAAACCGTTCCTGGCCGGAAAACCCGTGCGGCTGATCGGGGTCCGCCTTTCGGGTCTCACGTTTTCCTGCAGGGGGCAGCGCAGTATCGGGGAATTCGTTTAGGCCGGCAGGGATGGTCCATCTGCCAGCCCAACTCCATTTCGCGTGATGAGATCGGGGAACTCGCCCGATCTCCCGTCAAAAAAATCATAAATTTTAAACGAAAATGCCTCCGGCATTTTTATCAGGTATGCCAGTGTTCCGGAGGGCATTATGTGATTTTTTTTGAAATGCACAGGTGTCCAGGATAGGGGGCGCTCCCGAAAACGTGTCAGATTTTTGTATTGATGATCGCATCCACGATTTTGATCCGGGAGGCATGCGGCCGTTTGCACATCTTTGTTTCAGGATCTCCCTCGTTTTCCCTGTATGTTCAATAGTAAATTTCATAAGCACAGAGCACACGGGCGGTTAGCCGGTGTAACTCCATGTGAAACACCGGGGTTCCGGGTGTAGGATCATTCGTCCACAGGAGGCCGGTTCTACCGGACTGTGGAGAGGATCATCTCAAGCACGGGCATCGGGATCTCCACCGTACCCCGGGAACGGTGCATTGCCATCCAGTGGTTCAGGGAGAAGGCAACAGAGAGGACCAGGCGACTGTCCTGGGTGAAAGCGGCGATACGGGAGATGATGGCTTCCTTGTTGGGAATGGTCACGCCATACTGCTCCTCGATCATGAAGAGGTGTGCAGCGATTTCGGGTTCAAGGGAGGTCATAGATAGGATGTTCGCCCGTCATGGCCGGGTGTACCAGCACGGTGGAAAAAAAGAGGGGATCCTTCATGAACGGACCAGGATCCTCCTGGAAGCGCTGCTGTTCCCGGCGCTGTTCGATACGGTCAGGGTAACCTTGTAGGTGCCGGCCTCGTAGAAGGTATGGGTGGGGTTCTGCAGGGCTGACTGGTTCCCCTCACCGAAGTCCCAGGCCCAGGAAGTCGGGCTGTTCAGGGAGCTGTCGGTGAAATGCACGGTGAGCGGCGAAATTCCAAAGGTTTTGTCGGCGACGAAGAATGCCTTTGGCGGGTTCCTCGGGAGGACCCATAAAGCCCGGGAATAGGTACTGCTTCCGCCGCTGCTGTAGACGGTCAGCGTGATGACGTACTTCCCTTCGCTCGTGAAAACGTGCACGGGGTTTCGTTCAGTCGATGTACTTCCATCCCCGAAGTCCCACTCCCACCGCTCCGGGTTCCTCTGCGAAAGATCGATGAACGTGACCGTCAAAGGCGCGTATCCAACGGTTGGCGTCATCGTGAAGCAGGCGTGCGGGACCGGGCCGGTCGGGGTCACGACGATATACCCCATCTTGACCTGGGTATCGGCCCCGCATTCATTCGTAACGGTGAGACTGACGGTATAGGTCCCGAACTGGGTATACCGGTGGACCGGGTTCTGGCTTTCGGATGTGGTGCCGTCACCGAAGCTCCAGGCCCAGGAGATCGGGCTGCCGGTGGAGAGGTCGGTGAACTGGACGTCCAGGGGAGCCCGCCCAGTCGTCTGGTTGGCGGTGAAGTCTGCATCGGGGAGCGGGCAGGGGCTCACGATAATGTACGCTTCCTTCACCGAGGTGTCGGCCCCGCACTCGTTCGTGACGGTGAGGCTGACCGTATAGGTCCCTTCAGCGGTGTACGTATGGACCGGGTTCCGGGCGCTTGAAGACGAGCCGTCACCGAAGCTCCAGGCCCAGGAAACCGGGCTGCCGGTGGAGAGGTCGGTGAACTGGATGTCCAGGGGAGCCCGCCCAGTCGTCTGGTTCGCGGTGAAGTTTGCATCGGGGAGCGGGCAGGGGCTCACGATAATGTACGCTTCCTTCACCGAGGTGTCGGCCCCGCACTCGTTCGTGACGGTAAGGCTGACCGAATAGGTCCCTTCAGCGGTGTATGTATGGACCGGGTTCCGGGCGCTTGAAGACGAGCCGTCACCGAAGCTCCAGGCCCAGGAAACCGGGCTGCCGGTGGAGAGGTCGGTGAACTGGATGTCCAGGGGAGCCCGCCCAGTCGTCTGGTTGGCGGTGAAGTTTGCATCGGGGAGCGGGCAGGGGCTCACGGTAATGTACGCTTCCTTCACCGAGGTGTCGGCCCCGCACTCGTTTGTAACGGTAAGGCTGACCGTATAGGTCCCGGCAGCAGTATAGGTATGGACGGGGTTCTGGTCGCCTGATGTGGAGTTATCACCGAAGTTCCATGCCCAGGAGATCGGGCTGCCGGTGGAGAGGTCGGTGAACTGGATGTCCAGGGGAGCCCGCCCAGTCGTCTGGTTGGCTACGAAGATGGCATCCGGCAGCGGGCATGGGCTGACCTGGATGTAGCAGGCCTTTTCGTATGTGTCGGCCCCGCACTCGTTCGTGACGGTAAGGCTGACCGTATAGGTCCCGGCAGCAGTATAGGTATGAACGGGGTTCTGGTCGCCTGATGAGGAACCATCACCGAAGCTCCATGCCCAGGAGATCGGGCTGCCGGTGGAGAGGTCGGTGAACTGGACGTCCAGGGGAGCCCGCCCAGTCGTCTGGTTGGCGGTGAAGTTTGCATCGGGGAGCGGGCAGGGGCTCACGATAATGTACGCTTCCTTCACCGAGGTATCGCCCCCGCACTCGTTCGTGACGGTAAGGCTGACCGTATAGGTCCCGGCAGCAGTATAGGTATGGACGGGGTTCTGGTCGCCTGATGAGGAAC
>JAPXRZ010000018.1:0-40964 GCA_033813295.1 Methanolinea sp. | reverse complement strand
GGATTTTCCCCCGATCTCAAGATAATTAATAACTTTATATAAAAATGCGATCTCTGTGCGGTTTGACGAAACAACTGACGTATCCGCTTTTATTGTTCCAGATCCTATAGGTGGGTTCGTAATAATATACTTCCATTTTTGATCTTTCGGAAATTCCCACTCGGATAATGTGTTAAACCGCTTCATATGGGTGTGTCCGTCACCTACTAAAAACATGTTGAGTTTGGTTCTTGAGATATTATCCGCCTTTACATCTATCCCCCAAAAACACTCTTCTGACAAAAAGTCATAAGCCGATTTTGAAAGAGTGTCTGTTGATGCGTAAGATTTGGTAAGGACTTTAAAGCTCTCGGTTAAAAACCCACCAGTGCCACATGCAGGATCTAATACCGAAAATTTATTTTTTTCATTGAAGAATTTCTCGTTGCGAAGGAGAATTTTCGCAAAAATATGGGTATAATGCCTTCTTGTAAAATATTCCCCAAAATCCTTTTTCTCATTTGAATTGGCAAATTCTTCATAAACCGCACCAAATAAATCAAACCCACAGCCGTGAAGTGGTTTCATTGAATCAATTACATCAAATATTTGTTGAACTTCGTCTTTCTTGACAATGGGTTTATCTTTTTCAGTACCTCCTATCATTAATCGAACTTTTTCCATTAATGTAGAAAATTCTCCAAATTGAGATTCCTGCTCAAGTCGCGTAATATATTGAGATAAATTTGCAACTGTTCTTTCTGGTTTATCATCTCTACAATTTGACCAATAGATATTCTCGGCATCTGTTTGTCCGCTTAGGTTTTCTCTTTCCTCAAAATATTCCAATGAAATAAATCCAATTGTAAAATCAATTTTCTGAACATTATTATCAAAATTAATATTTCGATAAATTTTTGCTAAATCCCAAAGTTTCCTACTGAAAACTGCTTCCGAAATTACTGACAACGAGTCAACATTGGTAATTATGTTGTCCAGTGTCGGTTCTTTAGTTAAACGGTTTTTTATAAGCCTAAGAATATCAATAGTTTGAAAATCCCTGATTGGGTTACCATTCAATTTTATCTCTTTTTTGGTTTTGATGTTATAGAAAATTGTGGTTTTACAATTAGTCACTATAAAGAATGGAAGTTTTAATTTGGGAGCTTTTCCCATTCCTTGTTCTATTGCATCCTCCCAATCTTTATCTCCCACAGAACAATTATCCTTCGCTTCCGCATATGCAACAAGATTTTCTATAAACTGCCTCTCGTTTTTAATATCAGGATCATATTCAAATTCAGATATTAGAAGATCGGGGCGTTTTGAACCGGTATATTTTGAAAAGGTGGTATCGTTAACGATCTGCCTTAATGGAATACTTAACTGACTTACTAGTATCTCATGGATCAACCTCGTAACCGTTAAAGCCTCTTGTTTTTTCATAACTTTAAACCACCAATACACCGATTACCCAGATAGGGCGTGTTTTCCACTCCGTTCCATGAACTGCTACTTAAATAACCCCTTATAAGTGAATGGTATGCGTATAGCGAAACTGTATCTTTCATTCTCTGTACGCCCTCCAGTAGTTCCGGTTTCCTCGCTGGACCCGTTCGATCCAATGCTTCTTTCTGAATTTTTCGAGATACTTATCAGCCGTGTTCCATGAGACATTTGCGATCTCGGCAACCTGTGCTGTCGAGAGATGGTAACTGTGCTCCAGAAGGGCTTTCAGGATACGTAGTTCCTGTGGTTTCAATTGTTGTCTGGCCTTGGGCATTCTCAGTCAGTCTCTTCGGCTTTCTGTAACTTCAAACCGTCACTTTCGATCTTGATCTCGATCTTGTCTCCGGCTTCCCACCCGATCTCCTCGATGGTCCCTGCCGGAAATTTGAGGGAAAACTGCTTCGTATGCTTCTTGTCCTGGATCAACGTCGCGATCCTCTTGATCGCCTTCGGTTCTCTCAGGCCAATTTCCTCAAGGATTTCCGGGGGTATGACCGGCCTCTCTTCCATGCGTGTATTTAGTCTATTTTATTATAAATAATTATTGTATTAGTCTTTTCGTAATTCATTAGTCTAGTATTCCATTAATTATTTATACTTGCGATGCAAATAATGTGATAGTAGACTAATATAACATACATGAAGAAAGTGATGAAGGAATGACACACTACGAACCCCTGACAACGACCCGCGAAGAGCGGGGAAAGATGATTGCCGAAAAAGGCGACCAGATCCAGAGAGTCAAGGACAACCAGTATAAGGTAAGGTCACAGAGCGGTAACGGCTCTTACGAGGTCAAGATCACCGGGCATGGAACTACCTGTACCTGCCCGGATTTTGTTAGCAGGCAAATGCCCTGTAAGCATATCCTTGCCACACGGTTTTACCTTGAAGTCCAGAAGGATACCCCGAAAGGGACTGTTACTGAGAGGGTCCACCTGACCTATGCGCAAGCGTGGAGCGCGTATAATGCCGCGCAGATGGAAGAGATCAAAATCTTCGATGCTCTCCTGAAAGACCTTGTGCACGCTATCCCAGAACCGGAACAGGTTATGGGAAGGCCGAGACTGCCGATCCACGAATCTCTCTTCTGTGCAATACAGAAGGTCTATTCTCAACTATCCAGCCGCAGGGCGCACAGCCTGTTCCAGAATGCAGTAGAACGCGATCAAATCACCCATGCGCCCCACTTCAACGCGCCGTCGAAACTCTTCAACAATCCAGAGATCACCCCGGTCCTTCACGAACTGGTTACGCTGTCGGAGTTGCCGGTTGCCGAGCTGGAAACCGATTTTGCGGTTGATTCCACGGGGTTCAGGACAGCAACGTTCAACGCATACAACGGTATGAAACACGGTGAGAAGAAAGAACACCGGTGGATCAAGGCACACATGGCGACTGGAGTCAAGACCAATATTGTGACGAGCATTGAGATCACCGGAGAGAATGGTGCAGACTCACCGCAGTTCAAACCTCTTGTTAAAACCACGGCGCAGAACTTCAATATCCGGGAAGTATCGGCTGACCGTGCGTATTCGGCCCGTGACAATCTCAATGCCGTGGATGAAGCTGGTGGCGTTGCGTACATCCCCTTCAAGAAACACGCCACTGGAAAAACGCTTGGCTCCCCGATATGGAAGAAGATGTATCACTATTTCCAGTTGAACAAGGATGAGGTCATGGAGCACTACCACAAGAGGAGCAACGTGGAATCCACCAATGCAGCGATAAAGCGGAAGTTTGGGGAGACTCTGAAATCCAAGAACCAGGTCGCCCAATTGAATGAACTGCCTGCGAAGATCATCGCGTATAATCTCACGGTTGTGATTCACGAGATGTATGAGAACGGGATTGAGCCGAGTTTCCTACATCTTTCAGAGAAACCGAATAATCAATGATATTATGTAAGATGTATTCCATCCTAAATTTCGCATTTCTCCCCGTTGAATTTCTCCAGTTATATATTGATTAAAGCAATTCGCCACTCGTTCAAATTGTTGAGAATCAATAGACCTGACCTGATCTATCCTGCATGATGGTTTTTCCTCTCGTGATTTCTGAATGTTTAATTTATTTTTTGAGACCGTGGGGTGGAAATAACACCCATCACCATCTCGTTTAGACCAAGTTTGAATATCGGCATTGTTGTTTTTCACGGATTCAAGGAGATTATTCCATGCCTTTGTTTTATCCTTCAAATCCTTCTGTAACATTAACCCATCATCAATGACTACAATGATATATTTTCCGACAATGCCGCGCTATTGTATTTTGCACCTAAAGTCTCGCGTCTGCACCTCAGGAGAATAATGAAGGGATAACGATTCTGGGAAAAAACGGGACCGGTTAGATTCAGGGGTTCTGGTATCCTAGGTTCCCGCGAAATACACTACGCCGACCAGCTAGTGGGCAGCGTGGATTCACGCCCTATATGGAGGCTGCAGGGTTGAATACCCGTTTTTCACCCATTACCCCTTCCTTGCGTCTGCAATCATCCGGTCCATGTAGGCGTTTGCCTGCGAGATGTACAGGTCAATAAATCCCGGGGCAGGGATGAGGGGCTGTTCGAGCTGCCTGCTGGTCTCTTCTGATATACGCCCAACGCGGACGAGTTCTGAACCGGCGGCACGGAGGAGGGCACGGTAGGGATCGACAAAGGGGGCCATCTCCGATTCCTGGAGGAGGGAACCCGCCCCCCGGTAGATCTCCCCGATGAACTCCGTCCGGTAGTTCCTTGCCATGCGCCGGGCCAGGAGGCGCAGGACCTGGAAATGGCTCTGCTCCGGGAACCCGCTGTTCGCGATCATGACAAACTTCGGAGCGGTTTCAGTCCCGTGAACATGGCGGACCTCCCCGGCCGGGTCCTTTTCAAAGTGGGGGTCCGCTGTGGGAAGGAGCCGGTCGATGAAGTCCTTCAGGATGCCGGAGACATTGTCGTTGTGGAGCGGCGTAGCGAATACCACCACGTCTGCAGAACGGTACTTCCCGATCAGGTCGGCCATATCATCCGACTGGACACACGTGCCGGGAGATTTCCACCAGCAGGTGAAGCAACCCAGGCAATGGTGGATAGTCTGCCGGGCCAGAAAGATGTTCTCGGTCTCGGCGCCGGCACTCCTCGCTCCGGCCAGGAACTCCTCCACCATAACGTTGGTGTTGCTCCCCTCCGCCCGGGGGCTCCCATTGAAGGCTACGATTCTCATGCGATCACCACCGGCAGTAAGATGCCTGCTGGAAGATATCAATGAACGGAGATAAAACTATGCTATATTTTTTATATAATTAAAAAAATGAACTCGGGTCAGAGGCTGTCCCGAAAAGGATCGGTGACGAAAGACTCCAGGATATTGAAACCGGTCTCGGGATACAGTGCACAGGGGTTCCCTCTCCATGAAAGAAGCCCGGTACAGTGCCCAGGGAGGGTCTCCTTGATTCCATCTGGTGAATCGCCTGAATAGGGAGGGTCTCCTTAATTCCATCTGGTGAATGGCCTGAACAGGGAGGGTCTCCTTGATTCCATCTGGTGAATGGCCTGAACAGGGAGGGTCTCCTCTGTCCCTTATAATGAATATCTCACTCCCCGTCATCCCCCGCATAACGCTCCATGACCCGCCGGTAGACCCGCGACGCCCTCTCCAGGTCCCGGACCGGGACCCGCTCGTCCACCGCGTGGAGGAGGGTGATGTCGCCGGGGCCGTATTCGATCACGTCGAATCCGGCCTGCCGGAGGTACCGGGCATCACTTGCCGCCCACTGCACGACCGGGGTCGGGGCGGCCCCGCATTCGGCGGCGATGGCCTCCAGGGTTCGGCGGACGACCCTGCTCTGCGGCGAGGTGAAGGAGGGCTCCGACATGCTGAGCAGCCGGGCCTTCGCCCGGGGAGCATGACCCTCCAGGTCACGGACCAGCCCTGCAATATCGCACCCCCAGGGGACGCGGATATCGAGCTCCAGGGTGCAGGTCTGGGCCACGATGTTGGCCTTCTCCCCGCCTTCGATCCGGCCCGGGTTGTACATGACCCGCTGCAGCACGCTGCCGGCATCAGGCATGTCCATCTCCCGCTCGAGGACACCGGCTGACTCCTGGACGATCTCCCGGAGCTCCCCGCCGGGGTCGTACACGTCCCCGTGGATTTCCGCGAGCCGATCCAGGAGGGCGTACGCCTCCATGATGGCGCTCGTCCCGCGGAGAGGGTACAGGGAACCGTGGCCCGGCCGGCCGGAAAATTCAAAGCAGATGCGGAGCAGGCCCTTCTGCCCGACGTTGGGGCAGAGGGCCGGTGTCGGCTCGGCGATGAGGCAGTCGCCGGGCCGCAGAAGCTTCCGGGAGAGGAGGCAGCGGATGCCATGCGTCCCGCTGGTCTCCTCGTCGCAGACAAAGGCCAGGTCTGCAGGCACCTCCTCCCCCCGGTCGGCGAGGGACTTGCAGGCCCAGAGGAGCGCGGCAACCCCTCCCTTCATGTCCGTCGCACCCCTCCCCCAGACGCACCCTCCCGAGATCCTCCCGGAAAGCGGGTCGCAGCTCCACCCGTCGCGGAGCGCCGGCACCACGTCCACGTGGCCGCAGAGGAGCAGGCGCCCGCGGGGCCGGGAGCTCACCAGGTTGTACCTGCCCCCGCGGCTCCGCACCATCCGGGTCTTCAGCCCGAGGCTGTCGGTAAATCCCTTGATGTACCGTATCACCTCCTCGGTCCCGCCCGGCGGGTTCTCGCTTGGTATCCGGACCAGTTCTGCGCAGAGCGAGGCGACGTCCATGTCGTTTTCACCCGGGGAGTCAGGCCGGCATGGCCAGGTACGTGGAGAGCAGCCGGGCCAGGGACCCTTCGTCGGCGTACAGGCTCTTGAGGAACTCCGCATTGAAGAACTCGTCGATCATGCGGAAGAAGACGTGGGGGGACAGGGGGGTCCTCGAGTCGGGGTCCAGGACGATGCGGAAACTGCGGTAGGACGCCGGGTCGTCCGGGTCGTAGATGCGCTGCCAGAGCATGGGGAGCTGGGTGAACTTCTCGGGGTGCTTGTCCATCAGCCAGGCCATGAAAGCCGGGAACCTCGCCCGGTCTCCCTTCTTCTCCTCGTCTATGCGCCAGCGGAGGTATTCCCCGGCCATGATATTCTTCGGTGACTGGTAAGTATAGGAAAGGATGCCCAGGGTATAGTCGATGTGGGCGAGGGAGTCGATTACATAAAAGTACAGCACGGGGTGCCAGAGGGAGGTGTCATGCAGGATCAGGGATTTTTCGTACAGATGTTCGAGGACGTGCACGTAATCGCTATCTGCATTCATAGCTCAGACCATCGTCGGGAAATGGTATATATATTCCTGAAACGGCATTTTCACGCTCATTGGGGGTAAATGAGGCTGATACCTCCGGGAACGGGATCCCTGTCAGGCTGGGCTCATGGCTCCCATGGCGAACCAACAACGGGATATGGCACCTCCGGGAACGGGATTACTGGCAGAGCCGGGGCCCCTTGCTGCATGGTGAACTGGTTGTTGGGAGGTGAGGCTGAACCGGGAATGAAATTTCTGGCAGGCCGAAGCTCATGGCCCCCATGGTGAACCAACAACGGGATATGGCACCTCCGGGAACGGGATTACTGGCAGAGGCGGGGCCCCTCGTTGCATGGTGAACTGGTTGTTGGGAGGTGAGGCTGAACCGGGAATGAAATTTCTGGCAGGCCGGAGCTCATGGCTCCCATGGTGAACCAACAACGGGATATGGCACCTCCGGGAACGGGATTACTGGCAGAGCCGGGGCCCCTTGCTGCATGGTATACTGGTTGTTGGGAGGTGAGGCTGAACCGGGAATGAAATTTCTGGCAGGCCGAAGCTCATGGCCCCCATGGTGAACCAACAACAGGATATGGCACCTCCGGGAACGGGATTACTGGCAGACCCGAGCCCCTGGCTCCCATGGTGAACCGGCAGTTGGGAGATGAGACTGAACCGGGAATGGCCTGCATGCAGAAAGATGGCACTTCAGAAGACCGGGTCACCGGTAGAACGGCGCCCTGCGCTGGACCGCCTCGCGGAACGCTGCCTCCATCGCTTCCCCCGACAGGCCCCGGACATCGACGTGGTTGTCGGCGCGGAGGAGGCAGGGCTTGAGTTTCCCGTCCGAGGTAACCCTGAGCCGGTTGCAGAAGGCGCAGAACTCGGTGTTGTGCAGGGGCCGGACCACCTCGACCTCGGAGCCGTCCAGGCAGTACTTTTTCCGGTGGTGCATCCTCCGCGTCACGATCTCCCGCGACCGCTCCGCCAGGCGCTGTTCAAGGCCGGCCAGGCCCTGGTGGTGATCACACCCCCGGAATTCCATCAGCTCGATGACCTGGAGGATCAGGTTCCGGTTCCCCTTCACGAACCGTATAAAATCCTCGACCTCGTGATCGTTGATGCCCTGCAGCACCACCATGTTCAGCTTGACCGGGGTCAGGCCCGCTTCCAGGGCCGCTTCGATCCCCTCGAGCACCTCGCCGAGCATGTCGCATCCCGAGATCCGGCGGTAGGTCTCGGGGTTGAGGCTGTCGATGCTGACGTTCACCCGGGAGAGCCCTGCACGCCTGAGATCGTCCGCGATCCCGGCAAGCAGGGTGCCGTTGGTGGTCATCGAGCACTCCATCCCGGCGGGCACCGACGCGATGATGCCGGCAAGGTCCTCCCGGAGCGTGGGCTCCCCCCCGGTGAACTTCACGCTCCGGATACCGAACCCTGCAGCCACCCGCATGATCTCGGCCAGTTCTGCTGTCGAGAGGAGCCCGCCGGGCGAGCTCTCCCCTTCCGCATGGCAGTAGATGCAGCGGAGGTTGCAGGCCGGGGTGAGGCTGATCCGCAGGTTGGTAACCGGGCGGTCATACGGGTCCTTCAGGGTCATGGAACCTCCCGACAAAGTTCTTGGCGATGATGTAGATCTCCGCGCTCCCCTTCCGCGACGCCCGGCTGCGGAACGTCCGGACCGAGAGGAAGTGCTGGCGCACCTCTGCCAGCAGGGCCTGGAAGTCCTCGCCCTGGAACGACTTGATGACCAGGTTCCCGCCCGGCTTGAGAACGCCGGCGGCAAAGGAGAGCACCTCCTCCCCGAGGCCGATAGCCCGCGCCTGGTCATAGCTGCGCTGCCCCGAGAGCCTGGGGGCCGCATCGGAGACCACCACGTTGATGGTATGGAGGTGCGACCTGGCTTGCTCCCGCAGCGCGTGGTCGGTGAGGTCCCCGACGAGGGTGGTGACCCCCTCGATCGGGGCGATGGGGGAGAGGTCGATGCCCATCACCTGCCCCCGTGTTATTGACCGGATTACCTGGAGCCAGCTCCCGGGCGCAGCGCCCAGGTCAAGGACCGTATCGGCCTCCCGGATGACGCGGTAGCGCTCCTGGATCTCCAGGAGTTTATAGGCCGCCCTGGAACGATACCCCTCGCGCATGGCCCTAGTATACGTCCGGTCCCGTCCCCACTGCGACCCCATGGCGCCATTACCCCTCGATCAATGCACGGGAATTGCAGGTGGAAATGAGATATTTATAAAAATGTGACGGCATAGACTATTGTGCACTATATACGGGGTGTATGATGTTAAAAGCAACGATTGATGCAGATATCCTCAAAGAGTCCATAGATGCGATATCGGCCCTGGTGACGGAGTGCCGGCTGCATACCGACGAAAACGGCATCTCCACCCGTGCCGTCGACACCGCCAACGTGGCCATGATCTCCCTCACCCTGAAAAAAGAGGCGTTCCAGTCCTTTCAATCCACCAAGAACGAGCTGGGGATGGATATCGCCAAGATGAAAAATATTTTCGGGATGATGGGCAAAAGCGACATGATAACCCTCGAGCTTCCTGACGACGGGCACAAGCTCAAGGTATCGTTCGAGGGGTACCGGTATTCCATCACCCTCCTTGACCCGAACACGATACGCAAGGACCCCAGCCCCCCGAATATCGAGCTGCCCGGAAAGGTCGTCCTGTCGGGAAGCGAGCTCTATAACGCCATCAAGGCCGCGGCGGTCGTCTCGGACAAGATGGCGCTTGGCATCGACCCTGCGGCCCAGACATTTTACATGGCTGCCGAGGGGGACACCGATCATATCAGGAGGGAGTTCGGGAAGTCCGAGGTTAAATATTTGAACGGCGTGGAGGCCCGGTCCCTCTTTTCCCTGGATTATCTGAAGGACATGGGAAAGGTAATGGGCCGTGCCGAGGAGGTGGAAGTCTCCCTGGGCGTGGACCACCCTGCCAAGTTCGCTTTTTATATCGCGGGAGGATCCGGGTTCGTCGAGTACCTGCTCGCACCCCGTATTGAGGCAGATTGATGAAAGTCTCCCTGGAGACGAGAGACTTTGCCAGATACCCTTTTTTGAAGGAATCGCAGCAGTTCATGCTCCGGAACGCCGAATCGGTTGACCAGTTCATCCGCTCCGGCCCTGGCCGGATCGCCGTCAAGTATGCGGTCGACCGCGTACAGGCGTCCCTGGGAGGGGGGCAGGAGCAGGGTCCACGCCCCCCGCTCCCGACCGACAGCTTCGGCGTCCGTATAGCCGTCTCCTCCTACGCGCTGGCCCGGGTCCTGGTGTCCTGCGCCAAAGAGCGCTCCCTTATCGACCGCCTCACCCGGTACGAAGCCCGCCAGGCATTCCAGTACCTCATGGAGGAGGAAGACGAGAAGAAAAATGATATTGCGGAGCGGATAGGGTTTCCCATCAGGGACTGCACCCTCCCGGTTGCCCGGTACATCGAGCTGACCGCAGGAGTCCGGGAAGAGCGGTGGCGGCTCGTAAACCGCGACGTATGGGAGGGGAAGGTTGGGGTGGACCCGGGAGAGGCCGAAGAGCTCCTCCGGGAGCAGATCCGCGTGGTTGTCCAGGCACAGCTCCCCCTGCAGGTCCCGGAGTCCCTGTGCCGGGAACTTTCCCCGTATGTTTCCCGGATCCAGGCGGATTACCAGGAGCGCATCCTCGAGGATTTCGGGGAGGTCGAGGAAGGGTCCTTCCCCCCCTGCATGCAGGCTGTCCTTGCTGCCCTCTCCGGGGGAACGAATATCACCCATGCCGGCCGTTTCGCCCTCACCGCGTTCCTGCATAATATCGGGATGGACAGCACGCGGATAATCGAGTTCTACTGCCGTGCACCGGATTTTGACGTATCGAAGACCCAGTACCAGGTGGAGCACATTTCTGGAAGGGGCGGGGCGGGCACCGAGTACACGGCTCCATCGTGCGCCGCCATGCGGACCTTCGGCCTGTGCGTGAAGCAGGACAGCCTGTGCGAAAAGGTGAACCACCCGCTTAGTTACTACCGCCTGAAGAAGAAAGGGAAGGTCCGCCCGCCTACGTGATCGTCCGGTTGATATAGAGGCCGGCGCCGCTCATGGCCAGGATGAAGATGATGATCGCGGCGATATAGGCGAAGGCAGGTTCCATCACGTAGGGCAGGCCGAGGAGCATGACGATGAGGATGGCGATGCTCGCGACGGCGGATATGATGTCCAGCAGCCGTGGATCCATGTTTACCCGTATTACCGCCGGCCCTATATTGCTATCCAATCGTGAATAGCCCCTGCGGGGAAAATACATATTGTATGCAGGCGAAGGGGACTCTGGCATTCAAATGAGAACGGAAGACCGCGAAGAGGTGCTCCGCGCACTGCGGGCCGCCGTGGCTATGCTGGAGCAGTCCATGGACGCCTCGCTCATCCCCGAGGTGGGCACGAATATCGCGTATGCCATACCCGGCGCACGTGACACGGAGGACGTGGCAGCGGTCCAGGGGAGGGTCGTGCGGCTCGCCGGGAAGGCGCATCCTGTCGGGGACGTAGCATTCGGCGCAAGCGATCATGTCGCCCGTATCGTCCTCACCGCCATGAAGTTCGATCCAGCCGTCCGCAGCGCGGCCAACATCCGGTATGACCCTGCGGTCGTAGAGATCGTGGAAGGGTTGATGCTGGAGGTATGCAGCTTCAGCCGGGCCGATGAGCCGCCGGGGGCAAGGACCATGGACTGGGGAGTGGCGTCCTGCTGCCGTTCGGGGGTGCCCGACGTGATCTACGACCGCGGCGCGGTTGGAAAGGAGGCCATGGTCCGTTTGCTCGGCGAGAGGCCGGTGGACGTGGCGAATCATATTCTGAAAATCAGCAGAGCCCTGGACAGACAGGGATGAGCTCATATCATACAAGGGTCTCTAATATATATTCCAAATCAAGCAACCTTTTAGCCCGAAAACATTGAAAGGGGGATTTCACCAATATAATCGCGTTTTAAAGGAAATCTCAATCATACAAATGGATCAATCAATAACAATCATTAAATATAGGAACCTTGAATTACTGCGTAAGGTTGTCGGCAGGGCAATCTGGAAAGGAGGTACAAGGATGAAAAAATTCCTCGCAATTGGTCTCTTGTTTGTTATCCTATTCATTTTTGCTGCACCGGTTTCGGCCGGGGGCGCGTCAACGCAGATCAGCGGCAATATCCACATAGCAACCCAGAACACGAACCGGAATCCTGCAACTCCGCCATTGGCGCCGATATTTCAGACACAGCCACGAACACTGAGTGTTGACATTACCGATACCCCGGATCCCGTGCAGCCGGGGACCCAGCTGACCTATGACATAGGGTACCAATCGAATGATCCGGCGTACATGGTCGAGGACATGACGGTAGACCTTGACCCGGCCCTGGATTACGTATCGTCCACCGGGGATTACATGGCATTCAGCCAGTCAGGCAACACGCTCTCCTTCGGCGGGCTTGATGATGCAGGGGGGATTCACATCGTCGTAGATGTCAAGCCAGGGACAACGTGCGGATCAACCCTGACCACATCGGCAACGATTTATCAGCCGCTGCCATCACCCGGTTTCCAGGCCAGTGATTCGGAGCAGACCGGGATAACGTGCCCACCGGTGAGGGTCCCTGAATTTTCTTCATTCTTCATTCCATTGGGAATGATTGCTTTTATTGCATTCCTGGTGCTGTACATGAGAAAATACACATAGTTTAACTTTTTTCAAAACAAACAATATCCCGGGTTTCCTGGCAGCGTGGAGCGGATTTTGCCTCCTCCTCCACGGTAACAAACATTCTTAAGATCGCAGGCGTTATTATATAGGGATATATCAGGAGCATGAACATACATGGGCATAAAACCCACCTACATCAAGGCCACCGGCCTGGAGCTGCTGTCCTCGTACGGCCCCCGCTTGTCCAACAATTTTGACGAGAACAAGCAGGTCATCGCCGAAGTCAGCAATATCGAGAGCAAGAGGGTGAGAAACCGGGTGGCCGGTTTTGTCACCAGAAAGGTAAATACCGGTAGACGTTGAACACCTCCTTCGTATGTTCGAAGGAGTAATCCCGGCTATCGTCACTCCTTTTCAGAGAAATTCTGCCATGGATCTCGACCTGGAGGGCCTCCGGTCGAATATCCGTTTCCTCCTGGCAAACGGCGTCCATGGCATCGTCCCCTGCGGATCCACGGGGGAATCTGCTACCCTCACCTTCGAGGAGCATGAACGGGTGATCGAAGAGACCATCGAGGTCGTCAACGGCAAAGTGCCGGTCATCGCCGGCACCGGTTCGAACAACACCGCGGAAGCGGTCAGGCTGACCAGGGCTGCCAAGGACATGGGGGCCGATGGCGTGCTGGTAATCAGCCCGTACTACAACAAGCCCAACAAGTCGGGGTTAAAGAGACATTATACTACCCTGGCAGACCTGGACATCCCGGTGATCGTCTATAACGTCCCGGGCCGCACAGGACAGAACCTTGAACCTGACCTCGTGGCAGACCTGGCCAGGCACCCCAACATCGTCGGGGTCAAGGAGGCAAGCGGGAATATTTCCCAGATCTCCCAGATCATCGAGAAGACTCTTGACGAAGATTTCTCAGTCATCTCAGGGGATGACGGCATCACGCTTCCCGTCCTGGCACTGGGTGGGGCAGGAGTGATATCGGTGGCTGCAAATGTTGAGCCGGCACGGATGGTCGCCATGTACGAGGCGTTCTGCGACATGGACCTTGAATCCGCCCTTGACCTGCACTTCGAGCTCTCTCCCCTGTTCCGCGACCTTTTCATCGATACGAATCCCATCCCGGTGAAAAAGGCAGTGGAACTGCGGGGCATGGCTGGAGGCCCGGTCCGGCTCCCGCTCGACGAACTTGATGCTGACAAGACGGCACGGCTCAAAAAGACCCTGGACAGTTACGAATCATAGCGGGGTGCCGGTACATGAGCAGGGTTGTTGTTTGCGGGGCCCTTGGGCGCATGGGGAGCACGGTGGGGCGGCTCGTCAACGAGGCGCCCGACCTCGAGCTGGTCGGCGGTGTGGATATGCGGCCCGGGACCTTCTATGGGGTTGACGTCGTCGAATCATCGAAGATCGATGCGTTCCTTGCAGAAAAGAAGCCTGATGTCCTGATTGACTTCACGGTTGCCAGCGCTGCGGTGCAGAACGTGACCGCGGGAGCCCGGCACGGTGCAGCCCTGGTGGTGGGCACCACGGGTTTTTCCCCTGGCCAGCAGGACGAGATGCGTAAGTCCATCGAGGGAAAGGTGCCGGCAGTCATATCCAGCAACTTCAGCATCGGGGTGAACATCTTCTGGCAGCTGCTGCGCCAGGCTGCCCGGATGCTCCCGGAATACGATGTCGAAGTGATGGAGGCCCATCACCGCTACAAGAAGGATGCTCCCAGCGGTACGGCAAAGACCATACTCCAGATCCTCGACCAGGAGCTGGGGGAGCGGGAGAAGAAGTACGGCAGGGAGGGGATGATGGAGAGGGGCCGCGAGATCGGTGTCCATGTCATCCGCGGCGGGGACATCGTGGGTGACCACGCGGTCCTGTTCTCGGGTAATTTCGAGACCATACAGCTCTCGCACCGTGCATACGATCGCTCGGTCTTTGCACAGGGAGCGATAAAGGCGGTGCGCTGGGTGAATGGGAGAAAACCTGGCGTCTACGGGATGAACGACGTGCTCGGCCTGCCTTAACAGGTACGGCAGGATAGCAGAATAGAAACCCTTTTCTTTTCAACTCACTCCATTTACTTGGACGGATAGACTAAATATGAGTGCAGTTGTTGACAAGGAAAAATGTACGGGCTGCGAGACATGCGTGGACGAGTGCCCGGCGGCAGCGATTGGTGTTGAGAAGGAGAAGGCCAGGGTAGACAAGGACCTCTGTGTCGATTGCGGCTCCTGCGTGGATGTCTGCCCCTCAGAGGCTATTCACCTGGAATAAATCCAAAATAAAATCAAACGGTTTAATTACTCCGGCGTTCCCAGTACCTTTTACCTATGATCAATGTCGGAGTGCTTGGCGCTACAGGAGCAGTGGGCCAGCGGTTTGTCCAGCTCCTGGCCGATCATCCCTGGTTCAACCTTACTGCCCTGACAGCCTCTGATCGGAGTGCCGGCAAGCACTACGGGGAAGTGGTGAACTGGAGGCTTGATGTCCCGTTCCCGGAGAACGTCGGGGATGTTGTCATCCGGCCGACGGGACCGGAGAACTTAAAGGACGTGGACCTGGTCTTTTCCGCGCTTCCCGCAGAGGTGGCAGGGCAGGTGGAGACCGCATGCGCCAGGGCCGGGCTCGCGGTGTGCAGCAATGCCAGTTCCCACCGGATGGACCCGCTGGTCCCGCTGGTGATCCCGGAATTGAACCCCGATCACCTGGAGCTGATCGATGCCCAGAGGGACAGGGGCAGTGATGGGTTCATCGTCACCAACCCCAACTGCTCCACCATCGTGATGTGCATGTCCCTGGCGCCCCTGCGGAAGTTTGCCTTCACGGACGTCCGCGTCGCCACCATGCAGGCAATCTCGGGAGCCGGGTTCCAGGGGGTCCCGGCCATGGGGATCTACGACAACGTCATCCCGTATATAGGTTCAGAGGAGCAGAAGATGGAGACCGAGACCCTGAAGATCATGGGGACCCTGGACGGGAAGCAGGTCTCTCCGGCGGCATACCGGGTGAGCGCCAGCTGCCACCGGGTGCCGGTGCTGGACGGCCACACCATGGCCCTGTGGGTGGACATCCGCGACCCGGTAGAGAAGGTGAAGGAGGCTTTCATCGGGTATACCACTCCCATACGTGGCCTGCCGACCCAGCCTTCGAAGTCCATCCAGTACCTGGATGACCAGGACCGGCCGCAGCCACGCCTCGACCGGTACCGAGGCAATGGCATGACGGTCTCGGTAGGGAGGGTCCGGGAAGGAATCAGGTATATCGCCATGGGCCATAACACCATCCGCGGGGCGGCAGGGGCATCGGTGCTCAATGCCGAGCTGATCCATTCCAGGAAATATCTCTGAAAGGTGCCACAGCATGTTAAAGGACAACACAGTATTCGTGGGGAACAAGCCGGTCATGAACTATGTCCTGGCTGTAGTTACCCAGTTCAACAACGGCGCACAGGAAGTTTCGATCAAAGCCCGCGGAAAGGCCATTTCCCGGGCGGTGGACACGGCGGAGATCGCCCTGAACCGGTTTCTCGACGGCGTAACCAAGAAAGAGATAACGACCGCTACCGAGATCATAGACACCGACAGCGGAAAGACCAATGTCTCGAGCATAGAGATCGTGCTCTCGGCTCCGAGATAGACCGTTATTTTTTCACCTGCTGGAATTTGTCCCTTCAAATCCCGTGCTCTCATACGCCTCCCTTTTCCCGGCAGGAATTTTTTGCCGCTCGTATCCTGATAACCATCAAACCCGGTGGTTCATGGGTATCACCCCTGCGTTACCCCGGTGAATTACCAGAAAGGATATATGAACCGCTGGCGAATACCTATCCAGACCTATGAAAGGCGGTGCCATCGCGGTACTTGTAGTCATGCTGGCAGCAATGGCCATGCCGGTGCTCGCGGTGAACGACGACAAGTACGGGTATATCACCATCCAGAACGTGGACATCATCCTTGAGAAAGGGAAGGCCAATATCAATGTCCAGTACTCCCTGGACGAACCGACCCGCATCATCGTCCTTCTCCTGGGCAAGCAGGACCTGAAAAGCCGCATCCTAAAAGTCCTGAACTACGATGACGCCCAGGTGACGAGCATTGACATGAACAGGGCCGAGCTGGTCGTCGAGGATGTCTCCTATAACTATGGAAGGGGGATTTACTGGTTCCCGTCCCATGATTTCAACGTGCTGATCCCGACCCTGCGCATCACGACACCCCAGACATCACGGGAATACCTTTCCACCAGCGAACTTCCCAACGGGATTGGATATTTCGACAGCCCGGAGTAATATACCAGTTTTTGTACTATTTCTCACTGTTTTCCCCGCAATTTTCCCAGTTGACCTTTGTCCGGGAATCGAGGATTTCCTATTTCAGGCTCATTTTTCGGCAACCCTATCCGGATCACGAGTTCATGATCTGCACCCACTCTCCCAGCGGAACTGTCTCATCATCCCTCCTGGGCTGACCATATTTCCTTCATGGTGATAATCAGCATCCGTTTGCTATAGTAACCTGCATCCTCTCTTCCGGCACGTAACTCTCTTCCTGCGATACCCTTCTCTTTCCCTATGTACCCGCATTCTCACCCGGTGTATCCTGCACTCTCACACCCGGTGTATCCTGCACTCTCTCTCCCGGTGTGTTCTGCACTCTCTCACCCGGTGTATCCTGCACTCTCTCACCTGATGTGCCCTCATTCTCTCCCCGGTATAACTAGCATTCTTTCCCGGTGGCCCCTATCCTCTTTCCTGGAGATGGCATGTATCCCCTCTTCCAGCGTTACTTTGCACGCTCTCCCGGTGTAGCCAGCATGCCATTCCGGGGCATAACCTGGATCCGCTCTTGCGGGGGTGTCCTGCACCCCCCAGCAGAACGTGTTCACTCTCCTGGCGGTGGCCCCTATCCTCTTTCCTGGAGATGGCATGTATCCCCTCTTCCAGCGTTACTTTGCACGCTCTCCCGGTGTAGCCAGCATGCCATTTCGGGGCGGTAACCCAGGATCCGCTCTCGCGGGGGTGCCCTGCACCCTCTATTCAAGCAGAACTTGTCTCCTCGCTCCTGCTGCTGAAACTGTATCCTCTCTTCCAGCGGTATCCTGCCCCCCTCTCACCCTGCGGTGACCGCATTTTGCCAATTCTCAATTATCGGTCTTCGCCCGGGGCAGGTTTTTGGGATTCACCTGCATGGCCCATGGAGCCAGTGTATCGCCTGCTCCTCCAGCAGGGTGCGCCTGCCAGGGGGCAGCTTCATAATAGCAAAAAAAATATTCGGAACCGGGTGCGCTGCGGCCTCCATAGCCGGGCCGGCCAGGCATCGCGGGACTTAACGCGGAGCCGGCAGGGCATGCTGCAGACGAAATCAGGGAGGCTCACGCCAGCTCGACGACCTCGGCAGTCCCCTGGCTGGCCAGGTACCGGTTGATGAGGTACTGGATGCCGATGCCGGCAAGTGCGCAGGCCAGTCCACCGAGGGTGCCCCAGAGGATGAACTGGAGAGCGGCGCCCGTGTTATACGGGAAATCGGTCACCTGGTTCATGGCAATCGCATAGATGCTCGCGCCGTAGGTGATCAGCCCGATTGCGCCGATGAAGAACGGGAATACCACGACCTTGGACAGGCTGTCCCGGTCGTAGAAGTAGTTGTCGATGATGATCCCGATCGATGATACGATGCCGGCAGCGGCAAGCCAGAGGACAGCGCCATACATGAAGATCAGAAGGTAGAGGAGGAGCCCGACCTCGGCATAGTAGACGAGGAGGTTCATAAGGCCCATGATGATGCCCACGATGACCAGGAGTATCCCGGCTATGTACGTGAACAACGAGATCCTTCCCCGGGTCAGTGACGTCCGGAGCGCATTGGCGAACCCCCCGAAGACCTCGTCGATGCCCACCCCCCGGTAAAGGAGGTAGACGCCGATACCGCCCACGACGATGAAGGTTGCTATCTGGGGCTTGTCGACGAGGTAGGCCACCGCCCAGAGGAGCATTGCCAGGCCCAGCGGGACCAGGACGAGCCGGGCCACCTTCGGGTCATTCAAAAGTTTCTTGATGATATAATAGGTCCCCTCCAGGTTGGGTATCTGGCTCACAATAACCCTCCGGATGCTGGTGACCGGGATCCTGGACTGGACGACAGGGATAACAAACTCGTCCTCGGCCCCGTCGGTGACCACGATGCAGCTGTTTACCGCCGTCTGCTTTACCACCTGCTCGAGGGACGCGGCGATCTTCCGGTCCCCCTCGATCATGTGCATGTGGTTCCCGGCAACAACTGCCACCTCGACGTCCTCCCCCCTCTCCAGGAGTTCGTCATAGATCTTGACGGCCTGGAAGATGGCGTTGACATCCGAGTCTTCCGGGTCGGCCAGGCCGAGCGCGTTCGCAGCCTGGAGGCAGGCAACCCGTCCTATGACCGGGCTCTGGATCCCTGCCTTGAACCCGATGTCATCGTCGCGGTCAACGGACAGGATCAGTGTGCGCTCCTGCTGCATCACTGTATCATTGAAGATATTTCTATTAAATTGTTCCTTTACAGGGGTAAAAGAGATTAAATGAGTTTTGAACGCTGCAAAAGCAGGATATCGTCGGTGGTCAGCTTCTCGCCGGCCCGGAACATCTTGAAGAGGTGCTCCGCCTCCTTGCGCACCGCCTTCTGCTCCTTCGTGACCTTGGCTTTCTTGGTCTTCTTGCGCAGGCCGCTGATCACCTTGTCATAGTCCCTCAGCTCCTTCTGGCAGGCGATGAAGTACTTGTGCTCGGCATCGGCAGACTCCTGGGCTTCCACGAAGTTCTTGTGCGCGGCATCCGCTTCTTCGCGGGATTTATCGGCTTTCCGGTAGAAGTCCACCATCAGGTCGTGGTGGTTCTGGGCAAGCTCGGCCACCTCGGTAACCCTGGCATGGAGGTCCGAGGCCTGTTTCCGCAGGTCCCGCGCCTGGGTAATCTTGGCCTTGATCTCCTTGTTCTGCTCGAGTTCCGCCTCCTGCTCGCGCATCGTCTCCTTCATCTGCTTGATCTTCTCGATAAGCTCCCGCTCCTTGTCAGTGGAGAAGACCTCGGTCTGCTGGCGGAACTCGAGGTGTTCGATCTGCTTCTGCAGTTCCTTGAGCCCCCGGCTGCGGATACCGCCATGCTCTTTTTTGTATGCTTCGATATCGTCAAAGAGGAGATTGGCCTGCTCGTTGATCTGGTTGCGCTGGTCCTTGAGTGACTGGACCTCGTTGTTGAACTGGTCCCGGAGCTCCTTGTTCTTCTGGGCTTCTTCAACGAATTCACGGGTCTGGTTGTTGAGCGTGTTCCGTTCCCGCGCCCCCTTGCTGGCCAGGGCATTGAGCTCGTTCCTGCGGTTTTTATGCTGTTCAGACTCGGCAAGTATCTTCTTTCTCTTTTCTATCAGTTCGTTCAACATGATCGTTCCCCCTCGACAGGTTTGTCGGGTGCGGTATCCCGGTGGCGTGGATTAGCAGGAGCAGGTGAACATTTGCATGAAATTTCGGAGAGGTCTCTGACCTTGCCAATGCCTGGTAGGAATGATAAAAACGCGTACAGTACAAAGCGGCGCGAAAAAAAGCGGCTCGGCCACTTGCACGGGCCCATGTTCATCCGGCTGTTCATTATGTTCAACTCCCGATACCGGAAGGATGTCACCAGGCCATCCTTCACATCGTGACTTTCACCGGCTGTCCAGAACGTCCGGGATACCCGGTGATTTCTATTATTTAAATGTCATGCTTATTCTTAAGAGTTTCGGGCGTTCCGTTCAAATTCCCGCGGGAGGGGCGTGCTTGCCTGGAAAGGCCTGCGGGTAGCGCGAGGTGCGGACGATCCAGGCAACAATAACCAGGTCAGGGCCTGGAGAGAAAAGAGAGGGGGATTTTCGGTTCCCGGGAAAGGTGGCAGATTCGTGGAACCGATCCCCCCGCTGTCAGTTGATGAAGAATCAAGGTGGTAATTGACGAATTCGGCGTCCTGGTTTATCCAACCCACTCCAGTAAGGTACCTCCGCTTGTCTGGTCGCGGGCCTTCCTGTTCCGTGGGAGCTGAGGTGCCTTGGGGTTCTCCTTCTTCTGGTCCAGCTCCGCCAGGACGGTCTTATAGGAGACCCGCGTCCCCATGATCTTGCTGCTCTGCACGCCGGTCATGATGGCCAGGACCCTGACCCGGCCTTCCATGTCGTTCCTCACTCTGGCCCCCCAGATGACGTCGGCGTGGGGGTCGAGCTCATAGGTGAGCGACGATGCGATCTCTTCTGCGTCCTGGAGGGTAAGGTCGCTCCCTCCGGTGATGTGGATGAGGCTCCCGGTGGCCCCGCGGTAATCGATGTCCAGCATCGGGTTGGACAGGCACTCGCGGACCACGCTCTCGGCCTTATTCTGCTGCTTGCTCTCTCCGACCAGCATAACCGCGACACCTCCCTTGCTCATGATCGCCCTGACATCGGCGTAGTCGATGTTGATCAGCGAGGGCTGTGTGATAGTCTCGCTGATGCCCTTCACCGTCTCACCGATGAGCTGGTCCATCACAGAGAATGCCTGTCCGAGCGGGAGGTTGGGCACAAAATTTTTTAAGCGGTTGTTGTCAAGGACGATGACTGAGTCTGCTGACGCTGCAAGATTTTCCAGGCCTTCCTCGGCGCGGATAAGCCTGGCCTTCTCCACCTGGAAGGGGTAGCTGACCATGCCCACCACGATGGCGCCCTGTTCCTTGGCGATCTGGGCGACCACCGGGGCAGCACCGGTTCCGGTCCCGCCCCCCATGCCTGCCGTGATGAAGCAGAGATCGGCATTCTCGAGCAGGACCTCCAGGGTCGGCCGGGCCATCTCGGCGGCCCTCTTGCCGACATCGGGGTACCCACCGGCGCCGAGGCCCTTCGTGAGCGATTTCCCGATTAACACCCGCTTGTCAGCCTGGATCATGTCCAGGTGCTGCTTGTCAGTGTTGATCGCGATCGTTTCCGCGCCGGAAACACCCATGTGGTGCAGCCTGTTGATGGTGTTGTTTCCGGCACCGCCGCAGCCGACGATGACGATACGGGGTTGCCCGATGAAGTCATCATCAACCGAGCTGCCAGGACTGGCCATTTCTTTCTCAATCTCAGCGTTCTTCAGCGCTTCGTTGATGATACTCTGCATGTGTACCCTCCTAAACCTTGAACGAAACCTGGTCACTCTCCTTCAGAACACGGCTGGCCCGCCGCTCGATCAGCTGGCGCACCGCATCCCGTACTGCTTCTGAGACGGTGGGGAACTCCCCTGCCGCCACCATCTGCTCAAGCAGTTCAATCTGCTGATCGGGCAGTCTGAGGGTGATGCGTTTCATTCTCGTGTTTCACCTGATATGACAATTGTCTGACATTTGTCAGACATATGTCAGTTTTGAAGCTTGCTTATGTCTGACTATGCAGATAGTTGCTACTTATTCAAAATAGTATATAAATATTTCCATTCTCTTCGGGACGGGCGAATGGGGTACACGCCCCAATCAGTTTATCATAGGTCTCTCCAAACCTCAATAGACATCCCGGGTTTTTAAATGAACGGTAAAATTCCTGGAAAAGCGTACCATGGCGGGACCTCCAGGAGGATCCAGGAGATCCGCGGCTCACCGGTACTGGACTTCAGTGCAAGCCTCAACCCCTGGCCCCCGCACCTTCACCCTGACCTCTCCTGGGACCACCTCACCCGGTACCCGGATGACAGCTATGCGGCCCTGCGGGAGGTCATTGCACGCCGGTTCGGGAGGTCCCCGGAAGAGGTCGCTATCGGCAACGGCTCTATCGAACTCATCCGGGTCTTCTGCCAGGTAACGCTCCGGCCCGGCGACGTGGCGGAGATCACCTCTCCCACGTTTGGTGAGTACGAACTTTCGGCTCTCCTGGCAGGGGCCAGGGTTGGCGGAGCGGGGAAATCGCCGCGGGTGAAGTTCCTCTGCAACCCCAACAATCCCACGGGGGCCCTCCGGAACCGGGAGAATCTTGCCTCGGTCCTGGACCGGTGCCGGGAGCGCGGGACCGTGCTGTTTCTTGACGAGGCCTTTATCGAACTCTCTGATGACCCTTCTTCGAGCCTTTCCGGTCTCAGGGATCCAAACCTTTTCGTGCTGCGGTCCCTGACCAAGTGCTTCGCCGTGCCTGGGATACGGTTCGGGTACGGGTTTGGAGACCCTGACCTCGTGGCCCGCATGGAGGTGGCAAGACCACCATGGAGCGTAAACGCCTTCGCGGAGCAGGTGGCGCTTGAGGCGTTCCGGCAATTCGATGGACTGGAACGCTCCCGGGAGGAGATCATGCGGGAGCGGGAGTGGCTCTGCACCCGCCTCCAGGAATTCCCCGTCTCGATCACCCCCTCCCAGGCAAACTTCCTCCTCCTCACCTTCAGGACGGACGTGAGCCCGCTCTGCCGGGATCTCCTGGACCAGGGCATCCTGGTCCGGGACTGCCACTCTTTTGGGCTGCCGTGTTCCATCAGGATCGCGGTGCGGACCAGGGAAGAGAACAATCAGTGCATCGAGGCGCTGAGAGCATGCTTGCGCTGATCCTTGCGGGTGGCGCCGGGAGCAGGCTCGGCCTTGGTGAAAAACCCCTGGTCACCATCCGGGGGGTGCCGATGGTCCGGTACGTCGTGGATGCGTTCTCCGATGCTGGATGCGAGGTCGTCGTTGTGCTCTCCCCCCGGACACCGTACACCCGCAACTGGTGCCGGGCCCAGGGGATAACGCATCTTACCGCAGGGGGGCTTGGATACATGGAGGATATCGTGGAGGCCGTGCAGGTCCTGGAAGAGCAGGCCCCGCTTTTTACCAGCATTTCGGACCTCCCCTGCCTGGAAGGGGAGGTCGTCTCCTCGATCCGGGCGCGGTACCTGGACGAGGGGCGGGAAGCACTCTCCACCTGGGTCCCCCGCAACCTGGTGCGCGAGCACGGCTGCCGCTCCTCCTACGTGCAGGTGGTCGATGGGGTGGAGGCCTGCCCGGCGGGGATCAACGTCCTGACCGGGGCACGGATCACCGTGCCGCAGGACGAGGCGCAGGTGCTCATCCGGGATTCCCGCCTGGCCTTCAATATCAATACCCGCGATGAGCTGGCACGCGTGCAGGATACCATCAGGAAGAAGCGGACAGGATAGGGGCCGCTGGACTGGCATTCCTCCCCGATAATCCCTGCAAAAAGGTGATTCATACGTTTCTGGGCATTTTGCAGCCATATTGTGAGAACTAATTTAAACTTACAGGGCCAAGATCGTCTCCATATGCAGGTCTCCCGGGAAGTTGAGCTCGAGGGCCATATCATCGACTCGGGGATCATGACCCGGGTCTTTGACAGGGTCATGGACATGGGGGGGAACTTCGAGATCATCGTCTTTAACGTAGGCAAGCGCAAGACCGACCCATCCTATGCCCACCTCCGCATCAATGCGGAGACCGAGGGGCATCTCCAGGCCATCCTCTCGGAGGTACATCGCTTCGGGGCACGCCTGCTGGAGGAAAAGGAGGCCATGATCGTTCCGGCGGAGGGGGACCGGATCCTCCCGAAGGGGTTCTACTCCACTACCCACCATCCCACTGCGGTCAAGGTCAGGGGGCACTGGGTAGCGGTGAAGCAGATTGAGATGGACTGCCAGATCGTGGTCGACCCGGAGCGGATGACGGCGGTCTGCACCCCCCTTTCCAAGTTAAAGAAGGGGGACCTGGTGGTGGTCGGCGAGGACGGGGTCAAGGTCAGCCCACCGGAGCGGCCCCGCCAGGTCTCCACCTTCGAGTTCATGCACGGGACCGTGTCCCCGGAGCGGCCCAGCGAGACCATCATTGCCCGGATAGCCAGCGAGATCCTGACCCTCAAGAGGAAAGGAGAGAAGATCGCCCTTGTGGGAGGGCCGGCCATCATTCATACCGGGGCGGCAAATGCCCTGGCCTCGATCATCCGCCAGGGCTACATCGATGTCCTGTTCGCGGGAAATGCCCTGGCGGCCCACGATATCGAGTACAACCTCTTCGGGACCTCCCTCGGGATGGACCTCTGCACGGGAAAGCCGGTTACGGGGGGCCATAAAAACCACCTCTATGCCATATCGGAGGTGATGCGGGCAGGCTCGATCCGCGAGGCGGTGGAGAAGGGGGTCATCACCGGAGGGATCATGTACGAGTGCGTGAAGAGGAACGTGCCCTATGTGCTGGCAGGCTCAATCCGTGATGACGGCCCCCTCCCTGACGTGATAACGGATTCGATGGTCGCACAGGACCGCATCCGCGAGCACGTCGAGGGGTGCAGCATGGTACTGATGGTGGCCACGCTCCTGCACTCCATCGCGGTCGGGAACTGCCTGCCTTCGTATGTCAAGACCATCTGCGTGGACATCAACCCATCCTCCGTCACCAAGCTGATGGACCGCGGCACCATGCAGGCCATCGGGGTGGTGAGCGATGCAGGCACGTTCTTCCCCCTGCTGGAGAAGCAGCTGGAGCTCCAGGGCCGGGATGATTACCGGGTGAGGGGAGCGCAGTAGGGGCGCTCCTCCCGGAGCACGAAGCTCCACTCGTCCCGGCAGGGGCACCACGTCTCCCGGAGCTCCTTCAGGAGTTCACGGTCGCCGGAGATCGAATATTCCCGGATGCCCCGTACCAGGGGCGGGTCGCAGGAGCCGCAGTTATGCGGCCCCCTCTCGCGGCCTCCTCCCACCGGGTCGCAGGTGACATGCACGGGAGCGCCTGACAGCAGCTCGAGGACGCTCCAGAGGTAGGGGGGGCGATAGGCACCCCGTTTCCAGTACCATTCCAGCTCCGTGCCGCGCTGGACCGTGCAGGGGTTCATGGAGACCATGTCCGAGAGACCAGCCAGGTCCCGGATCGAGGACTGCATATCGGCCATCGCCTCGGCCTCGGTCAGGAAGAGCGGCTTGTGAAGGAGGTAGGTCTTGACGCCGGCCCCTGCCGACCGGGCGATCCTGACTGCTTTTTTAAAGTCCTCCATGGTAAAGCCCTTGTCTATGGACTTCTCCCTCACCGCGTCGCTGGTGGTCTCAAGGCCCATGGCAACATAGAGAGGTGTCTGCCAGCGGCCGGTATCAATCGCATCCCGGAACCTGGAGACCTCCGTCTCGTCAACGTATTCCGGCCGGGTTTCAGCGATGACCAGTTTTCCGGAAAAAAGCCTGGCCGCTGCATCCCTGGCCTCCCGGGGGACTTCGCGGGTATCAAAAAAGCTTCCTGACGTATAGATCTTCACCATGTCTGCATCGGCAACGGCGAATTCCGAGCGGACAGCGTCCAGCTGGGCGAGGATGAGAGATTCCAGGTCCCCCTGGGGAACCGCCCCATAGCGTTCATGGCGGTAGCTGCACATGCGGCAGCGGTTCCAGCGGCACCCGCCGGTCTTCAGGATGATGGTGAGCGAGCGGAGTACCTGGTCCTGGTACCGGTCGTGCCCCAGCCAGGCTGCAAGCGGTTTTTCTGCATGAGTCCCGGGCATCGTATGACCAGGTATTGGGAAGTCCCACTATATACACCAGAGCGGCCGGCATAAACCTGCAGGAAATATTTTTTGGCATCCTGCAAGAACCTAAAAAGGGAAAATATTCCGTGGATAGGTGGGTTGCAGATGAAATGCCATGCATTCTCTGGTGCAGTTTTCGCAATAGCCGCGATAGGTGCGCTTGCCATGCTCCCCGGTGTGGCGCACGCAGATACGACCTACACGAACCGGTGGGCGATCCTGGTTGGCATCACCGATTACCAGTACCTCGATGACCTGTACTACCCGGGCAATGACGTGGATGACATGACCAGGGTCCTGATGGACATGTGCGGGTTCCCCCGCGATCACATCTTCACCTACAAGGACGGCCTGGCAACACGGAACGGGATAAAGAACGCCCTCTCCCAGCTTGCACGGAAGGCCGGGAGCGCCGACCTTGTCGTTTTCTACTTCAGCGGCCACGGAGAATATCAGGCTGTTCCCGACAGCCCGCCGCTGGACGAGGCGGACGGTTACGATGAGGTCATCTGCCCCTATGACTCGCTGTCCAACTCCTATGAAAACGATATCACGGATGACGAGATACAGAGCTGGCTCTCCGCCATCCCCTCGAGGAACACGGTGGCCATCTTTGACTCGTGCGGGAGCGGGGGCATGACCAGGAGCGCGATCAGGGGAGTGGCAGGCCGACCGCAGCCAGGCGGGAAAACGGACGGGTTTGCCAGGGATTTTTCCAGGGACATCAGCGGACGCAAGTTCGTGGTGCTGATGGCTTCTGATGATAACGAGGACTCCTGGGATATAAACCGTCTCCAGAACGGCCTCTTTTCCTATTACCTGCTGGAGGGGCTTGGCGCACCTTCTGCAGACACCGACGGGGATTCCTGGATATCTGCAGAGGAAGCCTTCGCTTACGCCAGCCCCCGCACTACGGTGTACAAGTCGGCACAGCACCCGCAGCTGTTTGATGGTGATGTGAACACCGAGGCGGGGATGACCTGCCTTGGGTCCACGGTCACGCCGACCCCCACGCCGACAGCCATCGGGGGCCAGGACATCACCGGCAGGGTGGTCCAGGGGAGCCTCGGGGCAGGGGGCTCGGCGACCTATACCTTTGACCTGCCGCCAGGCGTTTCCACCTGCACGGTGACCCTTGACGGCCCGGCGGGTGCGGACTTCGACCTGTATGTCCGCAGGGGCTCACCGCCAGCGGAAGACGCATACGACTACCGCGGGTATACATCGTCAGCGGACGAAACCGTGACGATGGCAAACCCTGCTGCGGGGAGGTACTACGTGATGGTCACCGCGTATTCAGGTTCAGGGGCCTATGCCATCGGGGAGTCCCACCAGGCAGGGAACACGGTCACGCCCACCCCGACCCCCACCGCCACCATCCGGCCCACGGGCAGACCGACATACCCGGTCTCCACGACTGTGGTGACAACGATCCCGACCTCCACGCCCACTGCTACCATTCGCCCCACGGGCAGGCCGACGTTCCCGATCTCCACGACTATTGCAACCCCCACGCCGACGGCCACCGGGGGCCAGGACATCACCGGCAGGGTGGTCCAGGGGAGCCTCGGGGCAGGGGGCTCGGCGACCTACACCTTTGACCTGCCGCCAGGCGTTTCCACCTGCACGGTGGCCCTTGACGGCCCGGCGGGTGCGGACTTCGACCTGTATGTCCGCAGGGGCTCACCGCCAGCGGAAGACGCATACGACTACCGCGGGTATACATCGTCAGCGGACGAAACCGTGACGATGGCAAACCCTGCTGCGGGGAGGTACTACGTGATGGTCACCGCGTATTCAGGCTCGGGGGCCTATACCATCGGGGAGTCCCACCAGGCAGGGAACACGGTCACGCCCACCCCGACCCCCACCGCCACCATCCGGCCCACGGGCAGGCCGACATTCCCGGTTTTTACAACCGTGGCAACCACGATTGCACCGACACCCACACCGACGGTCAGCCCGGTGACGACCCTGGGCGCCATGGGATACGGAATAACCAATGGCCAACTAAAACGGTACCTCGGACCTGGCATGTCCTCACGGTTTTATTTCGATATCCCGGCAGGCGTCCGGGCATGCACCGTGACCCTTGATGGCCCGGCGGGTGCAGACTTTGATCTCTATATCCGCAAGGGTACCCTGCCCACGACCAGCACGTACGACTACCGGGGGTTTACCTCCTCTGCGGACGAGAACATCACCATTCCCGGCCCCGGCCCCGGGAGGTACTATGTCCTCGTGCAATCGTTCTCGGGGTCAGGCTGGTACACGATTGCTGAACGTCACTGATCAGTGCCCTGTCCCCGTCCATTTTTTCGGATGAGACGTCCATGAGGCCGACCCCGAGACCACTCATAGGACGATCGTGAAAAGCAGTTCTCCTGCCAGCGGGCCTCCGGCCTTCCCGTTGATGCACGGCTATGCCGCAGATGTATCCTTTTTTGGAACGGAGCGGGGGAGTCGCCCGGATGGGCCTGCCGTGCGCTCCCCGGGCGTGCGGGCATCTTTTTGGTCATCCAGGGCTGCGGATTACCAGAAGGCTATTCAACCCACGTCCACTGAATAGTAAAGAGGAAATTTTAATTTCCAGGAGATGAAGGAGGCACCACGGGTGCTTTGGCAGTCTCGTCCACGAAAATATTTTCCAAAGTGAGGCAGTATGGATCAAGCCCGTCCAGAGAACCGTTTCAACATGCGTGCAGCAATCATCCTGGCACTGGTGCTGGCCGCTATACCAGGCATCGTTTCGGCCTATGAGCTGAGCATTTTCGCACCCGCCCAGGTGCAGCGTGGCCTGCCCCTGGTGGTGAACGGGACCAGCAACCTGCCGGCAGGCATCAGCGTAGATATTGTCCTCTCGCGATCCGAATACACCGTGGAGGAAGTGGCCCGGCAGACGGTTACACTCCAGGGCACCAAGGAGTTCGTCGCCGTCTTTGATACAAAAGGCCTCACAAAGGGCCAGTACAAGGTGGAGGTTCCGGGTATCCAGGGCTATTCTTTTCTCGGGGGCTCGGTGACCCTCCGGGTCGTGGAGATAATCGACAGGACCGATGAGATCACCATAATCTCCCCGAGCACCCAGGAGATGGATAACGCCCTTGATATCCGGGGATACATCCGGAACCTCAAGAACGCTGGGGTCCAGGTCCAGGTCACCGGGCCTGACAACTCGGTCATATTCGGCCCGGAATATATCAGTACTGGAAATGACGGCTCTTTTTCCAGGAAGCTCACGGTCACGATGCCGGGCAATTACGACGTCTCGTTCACGGATGCCAGGGGTTACATCGGCACCATATCATTCACTGTCCGTCCAAAGGTCGTGGCGACTACTGTCCAGACAACGGCTCCCCCCGTTCGGACAACGGTCACCGCTGTTGCCCGGGCAAGCAACGACAAGCCTGCCTATTTTGCCGTGACCGGGAAAGGTACCATCCGCGTGTCCACCTCCACGGGGATCGACTGGGTGATTGAATATCGGGACCCCGAGGGTGTCATCCAGAAGGTGAATATCAAGGGGCAGTTAGACCCCGAGGAGGTGACGGTCGAGGGGACAGGCGGGACCATCAATTTCAAGGTCTACCCGTACAAGTTCTCTGACCAGGGAGAAGTGACGCTTTCTGCAGAAGGCGCCGATACGATCGCGGTTATCTCCTCCGTCCCACCGGAATTTGCCAGCACTGCCACCCCGACCCAGAAATCTCCGGTTTCGATGGTCGTTGTCATCGCCGCGCTCATGGTCCTTGTGCTGAAGAGGGCGTGGAGGTAACCCTGCTTTAACCGGGAAAACAGGCGCCGGGGGAATAACCGGATATTTTTTCAGCCCCGGGGCCCAAAAGTACTCTCCGGGCCGGGGTAGTCTAGTCCGGAAAGGCGGTGGCCTTGAAAGCCACTGGTGCCCAGCACCTCAAGAGTTCAAATCTCTTCCCCGGCGTGATAACGCCAATTTCAATCCTTTTTTTTAAAAGAAATAGTTTCCTTCGTTGCTCCAATGTATTACCCTGAACAGTCATGACTCTGGAGTGAGAATTTTATATTAAAAAAAATCGGAGATGCCTCCTCTAGAAAATCTTCCATTGCGTCCCCCCGGGTTTCTGCATCTCTGACCACAGCTCCAAACGGCATAAGCAAAAAATCCGAGAGACAGCAGCCATGAATCTTGTTTACAAGGCCTTCTCTCATTTCCAGGGAAAAAACGGGGGAGGATGGTTGGATTTTTCGGATCTGGCGCGCATCTGTCAAGAGTTCGAGGGGAGAGGTGTCCGTACCGCTTCGACGGCATTCCTCCAGTTTTTCCTGGCTCCATGGGGGGATATCGGTAGGAACCGGAATGGTATCACCCTGTGAGTATCAAATACCCACAACAACCCGTATTGGAGAATGAGGTGATATATGCACCGGGAATTTCCATTCTTTGTTTCATGTATTGTAAAACCTTTGAGTGTCCTTCTGGGGAGCAGGGTATTGTTGGTAAGGCACTGGTAGTAATCCGCAGGTCCATACCGATTTTGGCTGATAGAGTGATACTGTCGTCTGCATACGCTGAAAAGAAATAACCGGAATATCCAGTTCCCCGGTGATGATCCTTGCAGTCTCAATGTCATTGTGCTTTCAAGGCATCAGGATATCCATCAGAACCAGGTCTGGCCTGACTCTTTTTACCGTTTCGATCCCATCTTTCCGGAAGCAGGAATCCCGGCCACAGAATGCCCCATAGCATGAGCCGCTCTTCGAACCGCATGGTGTTAGTAGTTTTATCATTGACAATGAAGGATCCGGGCCATTTGTATACTACCCTCAGCAACAGGAAATTCCGCGATCATCTCTGTGCCATTGCACGATACTATTCAGGATACTCAAAAATGGTGTTTTCGAGGGTTCGTATCAGAATTCGTTTGATGAAGAACAGGGGAAGGGAGGGAAAGATGGTGCATGATCGGCACCGGTACGACTGCTTCCCGGTCCGATCCGAAGCACAGCAGAAAGGTATGGCACCCGGTGCAGCCCGGAATTCCCGGATTGCAGGTTCATCAGAGGAAAGAGCTGAGCCCCGACCCGGGCGTTACCTATATCGTCACTCCATATCCAGATTTTACCATAATGTCAGGGAGATGGTACATCCGGGTCAAGGGAGCACGGCACTCGTTCATCGATTTCAGCTTGAAAAACCCATGGACCTGCTGGCTGATGGTATATTTCTCCCTCGTTCTCCTTGCCGGGGTCCTGGCTGCGGCCGCTGCCACGATTCCCGGCATTCCCGTAAACCAGTCGCCGCTCCCGGATACGGCCAAGTACCTGTTCAGCGCCCTCGTCCAGGCCGAGGCCGCGATCATCGCGATCGTCATATCCCTGACCCTGGTGGCAGTCCAGATTAACGTGTCCACCTATACGCCCCGCATCGCCGATGTCTTCAAGAACTATCCCAACATGTGGCTGCTGCTTTTTTTTTATGCCATCTCCATCGGGATCAACCTGTGTTTTCTCAGGGTTATCGATTTCGTCGCGCCCGTGCCCTGGATCAATTTCTGCCTGTTTTTTTCCATCCTGCTCATTTTTGCCCTGTTACCGTACATATGGCACACCCTCTATCTCCTGAAGATCGATAGCATCGTTGCACTCCTCTTAAAAGGGATAACTCCTGACCTTATCTCCCCTGACAGGGCAATCGCCCGGGACCAGCAGAACATCCTGGTCTCGCTGTTTGACATCGTGAACATATCGATCATCAAGTTTGACATCGGGACCACGACCCACGGGCTCTCCATGATCGAGCAGAAGATGCGGCTGCTGCTCGATAGCATACCTGACGACCGCAAGGAGATAGTCATAGAGCGGTTCAGCGAACACCTTACCCAGACGTGCAGGATTGCCGGCCATTACCACGATGACAGCCCTATCCTCTTCGTGCTGGGGATGTACCGCCGGCTGGAGGGCAGCCTGTGCAGCATCCGGGAAAAAGATGTCTTCTTCTACAGCTGCATCCCTATCATCCATTCACTCGAAAAGATCCGGCAGTTTACCGGTTCAGCCGATATCTATACCATGATCGACCGCCTCCTGCAGCAGATACAGGAAAAAAGTCCTGAAGCAGGGGAACTGGTCTAAGACACCCAGGTTTCGATGCACATCTCCCCCGGGCCCGGAGCGCTGGTCCGGGGTCCACAGGCCGGGTGCCAGGTTTCCCGGCGGAGGCCCCGGATGAACCGGTGAAATAACCGTGATTCGTGCGTCTCGCATCCCTTCATCACACCTTTTATGATCCGTGGAGACCAACATTTCAGAGAAGGGTGAAAGAACATGTGCATCGCTGTCCCAGCAGAGGTCATTGAGATCAGGGAGGGGAATGTCGGGGTAGTGGACTACGGGGACCTGAGGCAGGAGATCCGCCTTGACCTCGTGGATGCATCGGTGGGGGACTTTGTGCTGGTGCACGTGGGTTTTGCCATCCAGAAGCTGTCCCGGAAAGAGGGTCTGGAGACCCGGGAGATCTTCCGGCAGGTGTATGCCGCCCTCGAAGAATGAGGGCGCCTGGTCAGCCTTTGGAATTGCCGGACCTGTTCAGGAGCCGGGACGCGAGCAATACGCTTAAATTCTTTAACAATGTAAATTGAGTAAAAATACGAGGAAGTATTTCCGATGGATAAAACAGGTGTAGCGAGTCTCATTGCAGGAATTGTGCTTCTGATCCTGGGGGCATACGGGGTATGGGTCTTCCTCCCCGATGTCATAATCTTTTTAAAAGGTGTGATCGGAATCCTGGGCATCGTTATCGGCATTTTCCTCCTGATCTTCGGGGCCATCCTGATCAAGGACTGATTCTATTTTTCCCTGCAGGTCAATACCCACGCCTTCTAACGGTGCTGGCAGGCCGATCTCCTCAAAGGCGGGTCGGCCATAATACCCTTGTGCAAAGGCTTATTAGTCTAAAAATGATATGATGGTCTGCTCACCTGAAGGATACGCGAGATATATATGAATCGGGAAAAGGTGCTGATCCTCCTGCTGACCGTGTCTTTATGTGCAAACGCCTATTTTGTAGTGTTTCAGAATAATTCCCCTGCGGTAAAGAATATCTCCAGTGGTATGCTCTATGCTTACCGCCAGGCATTCCCGCTGGTCAACAGTTCCGGGCAGGAGAATTACTCCTCGATGGCCATGGTTGATACGGTAAATCCAACGTCAACGCCGGAGGTGATGCCGACGTTGGAGATGCGTTCAGGACAAACCCCGCAACCACCCGGGACGGGCACGACAGCCGAAGAAGCCGTTGAGAACACATCGGAACCGCTGGGAAGCTTTCTCTCGGGGAATTATTCCGAGCCACCGCTATATTCAGAATTTTTTTCCGATAATAATACATCCGGCTGGGTGAATGAAACACCAGGCACCGAAACGGCGAACGTGTCACCCGGGGCGGCAGTGACGGAGCCTGCATCAGAGAACCTTACCGTTCCTGGTTCCAGTCCTGCGAATAATGCAACTACGTCCGGACCGCAGCCCTGGAAGACCTACAGGGACGAGACATTACGGTTTTCGATCCAGTACCCGCCAAGCTGGGAATTCACGGGTTCTGCCGGGTCCAGCCCGGGGTTCACGGCACCGGTTGAAAAAGTCTGCGACAAGAACACTGCCGAATGTTACCAGTATACGGCAAAACTTGTTGTAATCGTGATAGCCAACCCGGTCCCGCCTGACCTGGAAGATTATTTCAATGCCGCGGTAGCCAGCCTGCAGCAGCAGTATGGAATTACCGCAAGCAGCAAGAGTGCTCCGACAACCCTTTCCGGGAATAAAGCCTACTGGATAGAATATTTCTCCCGGGACGAGCGGGGGAACCCCACGAAGAATTTCATGCAGTATTATACCATCCTCGATAAAAAGGCCTATATCCTCACCTATAGTGGACCATATTCAACGGGCGAGAATATATACAGCCGGAACAAACCTGATGCACAGCGAATGATCGATTCGTTCACGGTCGAAAGGGAGTATCGGGTAGTATAGGCCGGGCCCGGTAGAGCCAGGAACCGCGGAAGAATTCACGATCCTTTTCTCGACTGGTTGCAACGAAAAGGCCGCCCAGTCCATGGTGCCAGCAGGCCGTATGCAGCAGAATCCCGGGCATCAAAACGAAAAGACCTGCCCGCTCTCGTCATTTGAACCCCGGGAAAGCGATATTTTTGGAAGCCTTCACGCACCCCGCTGCGATACAATTGGTATTCACGTTCCCGTACGGATAACGGAAAAGGGGGAGTCATTTCAAAACGCATAAATTGATCGAAAAGAGAATAAACTCCTGATGTACAGAAAAGTTGCGCTTTTTTTGGTTTTCGCCCTGCTCTTTGGCAGCGTAATGATTGCAGGATGCACGAACGAAAAAGGTCCGGCGGCGGGTCCGACACCAGCCGGCACCACCTCTGTCCCGGCAACGACCCAGCCGGTCGCCAAGCAGAAATATATCATCGGCGTTGACGGCACGTACCCGCCGTACTCCTTCGTGGACAAGAACGGCAACTATGACGGCTTCGACGTGGAATCGGCCCGGTGGATTGCAAACAAGATGGGGTTTGACGTGGAATTCCAGGCAATCGCCTGGGATGGCATTATCCCGGCACTCAATGCAGGAAAGATCGACATGGTCTATTCCGGTATGACCATCACCCCGGAGCGGGCCGAGGTGGTCAACTTCTCCACGCCCTATTTCAAGATCAACCAGTCGTTTGCCGTCAGGAACGATTCGGCCCTGACCATGGGTGATATCCTGGCAGGAAATGCGGTCTTTGGCGCACAGCGCGGCACGACGGGGGCTATGTGGGTGGAGAACAGCCTTATCGACACCAGGAAGATGCCCAAGGAGAAATTAAAGCAGTACGACAACTTCCCCCTCGCGGTCACCGACCTCCTGAACAAGAACGTTGATGTCATCATATATGACCGTCCTTCGCTCGTGGCTGCTATTGAAGGTCAGCCCGTAAAGATGATCGGAGAGGTGGACACCAACGAGGTGTATGGCATCGCTTTCCGGAAGTCAGACGTGGCCCTGATGGAAATGATGAACCAGGGGCTCGACCTGCTCCATAAGGACCCGTATTACCAGGAGCTCCTGAAAAAATACCAGCTGGGCTAAAACCCCCCAATTTTTCTATGGTCCAAAGGATGATCTCTTGCCGGTCCGCAGCCCCGGAAGGGAGCGGAACTATTGCACGGAGAGGGGCGCCTTCTGCACCCTCCGCCACGAGGGCTTGAAAATATTCCATGGATACGCTGCAGGTACTGATGGAATGGTCACCCTGGCTGCTGCAGGGGACCATCTATACGCTGGGCCTGGTCCTTTTGTCCCTGGCGCTCGGCCTGGCATTCGGGCTCCCCATGGCCCTGGGGCAGGTGTATGGTTCCCGGCCGGCCAGGTACTGCATCGGCGCCTATGTCTGGTTCTTTCGCGGCCTCCCCGTGCTTGTCCTCCTCTTTCTTTTCTACTTTGGTATTTTTCCGTCCCTGAACCTCGACATCCCGGTTTTTTTCATCGGCGTGGTGGTACTTGGCCTCCGCGGGGCGGCATACCAGGCTGAGATCTTCCGCGGCGCCATCCAGAGCATTCCGGATGGGCAGATGCTGGCCGCCCGTTCCCTGGGCATGAGCCAGTGGCAGGCTATTGGATCGGTTATCCTTCCCCAGGCCCTTCTCATCGCCCTTCCCGGGTGGTCCAACGAGTACCCGGAAGTGCTCACCGAGACCTCTGTCTGCTACGCGATAGGCGTCCTGGAGTTGCTGACCAGGGCCTCCCAGATCGTGGCAGAGACCTATATTGCCATGCCGATCTACGTCTCCGTGGCCATCCTCTACATCCTGCTCAATTATGCGGGCATGCAGGCCCTCCATGGGCTTGAGCGGCGGGTGATGGTCCCGGGTTTTGCACAGGTGACCAGCTGATATGCATACCAAGGGTGACATCATACTCCGGGTGGAAGGGCTTTCCAAGTCCTTTGGATCGCTCCAGGTCCTCCGCGATATCTCGTTTACCGTCAGAAAAGGTGAGACCAAGTGCTTCATCGGGCCATCCGGGACCGGGAAGAGCACGCTCCTGCGCTGCATCAACCAGCTCACCGTCCCGGATTCGGGCAGGGTCTTCCTTTTTGACCAGGAGGTGACGAATGCAGGCCCCCGCATCAACGAGCTCCGGCAGCGCATGGGGATGGTCTTCCAGAACTTCAACCTCTTTGATCACCTGACAGCGCGGAAGAACGTGGAGATCGCTCTCCTCAGGGTGAAGAGGATGGAAGCGTCCGCGGCCCGTGAAAAAGCCGGGTTTGAACTGCGCAGGGTGGGGTTGGAGGATAAGGCCGACCAGTACCCGGCCCAGCTTTCGGGGGGCCAGGCCCAGCGGGTCTCGATTGCACGGGCGCTGGCGATGGACCCGGACGTGATGCTCTTTGACGAGCCCACCTCGGCCCTGGACCCGGAACTCACGGGAGAAGTCCTGGAAGTGATAAAGGGGCTGGCACGCGACGGGATGACCATGCTGATCGTCACCCACGAGATGGGCTTTGCCCTCTCGGTGGCAGACGAGATCCTGTTCATGGAGAACGGACAGATCGCTGAGCGGGGAACACCGGAAGAACTGATGACAAACCCGGGATTCGACCGCACGCGCAGGTTCATAGGCAGGATCCGGGATTTCACGCGGGCGCCAGGAGAGGGTTGATAAACCGATGGACCAGGCAACCTTCATCTTCGATATTCTCATCCCCAACCTGGGGGAAGGTTTCCTGGTTACCCTGGCTTTGATCGCCCTGTCGGCTCCATGCGGATTGCTGGTCGGGATGGGGGTGGCGGCCGGCAGGGTATACGGGACACGCCCGCTCCGGATCCTGGCAAAAGGCTACGTTGTCTTCTTCAAGGGCTGCCCCCTCCTGCTCCTGCTGTTCATTCTCTACTTCGGTCTCCCCTCCCTGGGACTGCCCCTTGGTGCTTTCCTGTCCGCGGTACTGGGTTTCATATTCTGCAATTCGGCCTATAATTCGGAGTTCATCCGCGGGGCCATCCATTCCATCAAGGAGGGCCAGTTCACGGCGGCGCAGGCCCTGGGGATGTCCAGGGGCCAGGTTATCCGCTATATTATCATGCCCCAGGCGGTCCGAAAGGCGTTCCCGGGCATCATGAACGAGTTCATCTACCTGATCAAGTTCTCCTCGCTTGCCTACATGATCACCGTCATCGAGCTGACCGGGGCAGGGAAGATGATAGCGACCAAGTACTTCATGTTTACCGAGACTTTCTTCATTCTCGGCCTGGTTTACCTCGTCCTGGTGAGCGTCACCACGGTCGCCGCTCATTTTATTGAGAAGAAATACCGGATAATTGCCCAGTAGGAGAGCTATCAGGAAAAAGTGAGACGGCCTGCCGTCAGGAAACCCCAGTATTCGCTGGCCCCTACCGCACGTAAACCGTTGAAAACCACTTCAGAACTTTTCTACATCCTCAGCTCTCATGGTCTTTCTTCCCATGGCTGACGCCGAATGAGCCGCCTGCCGTGCAAGACCAGCGATATACTTCTCGGTCCGGACCATGATGGCCTTTGTCCCGCTGTTGCTGATCCGTTCAGCTCCGCTGCGCTTGGCAATTCTTACGACTGGAGCGAGGGGAAGGTCAAAATTGCCCTTGTGCGCCTTTCTGGCGGGCTTTCTGGCAGAGGTTTTTTTGACTGCTTTTGGCATATGATGCCTCGAAAAAGGGATTGAAGAGCAAGTATTTAATCTTTTGGGTCAGAACGGCCGGATTACGAATGCTTTTTCAATTTTCGTGGCCCCGGGATTCACAGCTGCCCGTAAGCTATCCTCTTCCACACGGGATCAACCGTGACGGAGTTGGCCAGGCATCCGGTTATTTCAGCCATTCCTGATGAGAAAAGCCATTGACTCACCGGATGACCAGCCGGTATCATCCGCCTGGTGCCGATTCCTGATCGGGGGTCATGATTCATCCCGGTCCTGGGATTCAACAGCGGTCCCCGGGGAATACGGGAACCTCCCTAGATGTCACTCCGGAACAGCTGCTGCACAAAACTAATGGCCAGGAAGGCTATCGAGACGGCGGCGAGGAAGACCAGGGTATCGGGCATCGAGCGGCTGATATAATAAATCCAGGCAGTACAGAGCACCATGATGGGGACTGTGACAAGACCGGTGTAGGACATGAGATTTGTCACCATCATCTCACTTGGAAGGGGCAGATTATAATGGATCGGTGTTTGGGCCGGGCACCATCCGTCCTGCAGCATCCATGAGGATAATAACTTCGCACGCCGAGACAGGTATTTGAATACAAAAAAATGACTGCGTGGAAGATGCCCCTCCTGTTCCTCATGCTCATGTTTCTTGCAGTGCTGTTTGCATACGGGATCGGGCAGTGGTACGGGAGAAGCCAGGCGGTTGGAGAGAGCCAGGTAATCGAGATCCGGGACTACCAGGGAGAAAAGCTCTCTTCGGTTGCCGATTTTCGTGAAAACTCGATCAAGGGGCCGCAAAAAATCGATCCGGAGACCTATCGGCTTACCGTGAGCGGATTGGTCAATACGACGCGGGAGTACTCGTACCAGGATGTCCTGGAGTCATTCCCCCATCACCGGAAGGTGGTGAGGCTTTTTTGTGTCGAGGGATGGGATGTCACCATTCTCTGGGACGGGGTCGCGGTAAATGACCTTATCAGCGCGTCCGGTCCCAATCCCGGGGCCGACACGGTGATATTCCGGGCTGCCGACGGATATTCGACTGGGCTTCCCCTCTCCTATATCAGGGACAGGGAGATTATCCTGGCCTATGCCGCAAATAACGTGACCCTTTCAGAAGAGCGGGGTTTCCCGTTTCAGCTCGTTGCAGAGGACCGCTGGGGATATAAATGGATTAAATGGGTGAAGAGCATAGAGGTGTCCACAGACTCTTCATACGAGGGATACTGGGAATCGAGGGGGTATTCGAATGACGGAAGCCTCAACCAGAGCTTCTTCGGCTGACAACCCCCGAAGAGGTTCACCGGGTTTCCGGAAATTTGTGAGCTGGACACTCCTTGCCCTTTCCCTCCTCCTGGTCCTGTCAGGCCTGGGGATCGTGTATTCGCGGGTGGTGGAATTGCTGACCCTCGGGATACTGGAAAAAAACGTTTCGTTCCAGCTGCACCAGCTGCTCTGGGCCCCATTTTTGGTTGCACTGGCATTCCACGTGGCCTTGCGGCGGAAATAATTGCCCGGCAGTGCTTTCTGCCCACTTCGATCCCCGGGAGCCCTGAAAACCATCTCCTCCCCTGGGATGTTTCAATACTCTTTTGGATTCCCCGGAACCGCGATACCCTTCCTGATCCCCCCTGGATCAGGTTGGAACCTGAATGCCCATCACGGCGGCCCCCGAAAATGTGGACAACAGATCCAATAAAATTAATGCCTTCCGGGGCAAACCCGGCTCGATCATGCATGGTCGACGTCCCGGATACCGAAGCAAACCGAAGTGAATGCCTGTGCCCGTCCTGCCCCTCGTTTCCCCATGAATGCAGGGGGGAACGGCTCTATTGTGCAGCTGGCCGGGCGTCCTGCGAAATTCATGCACGGGGATGCACCTGTGCCGGCTGCCCCGTTTATACGAGGTACGGGCTTGATGCGATCTATTACTGCAATAAGGAGTATGTCGGCAGGGCCCGCGTATTGATGAGAAAACAGAAGCTGCACGAGGACTGCGATTTTTACCGCACGGTGTACGATATTAAGTCTGTTGCGGCGACCGGGAAGAGCACCATACGGGCAATGGGATCGGTCAAGAAGCTGCCATTTTCCCTCGACAACATCCACCTCCTCCCGGCACAGGTATACCGGATACCGCTCAATGCCGGTGACCCGGTGAACACGAAGCTTGTCCTCGGCCCGAACGCGAAGAAACCGCTGGAGGCCCCAACACCGGTCATCATTTCCGGGTTGAGCTTCGGTGCCGTTTCAAGAAATGTACGGGTCATAATCTCCCGCGTTGCTGCAGAGGAGGCGGTCCTGTTCAATTCCGGCGAAGGTGGAGTCCTGCCCGAGGAAATGGCTGCATCAGCCCGGATGATCGTCCAGTATTCCACCGGGAGGTTCGGGATCACGGAAGACCTGCTCAGAAGAGCAGCAGCCGTGGAGATACGGTTTGGCCAGGGTGCGTACCCTGGGAAAGGGAGCCTCCTCCCCGCGTCAAAAATGACACGGGAGGTCGCTGCGATCAGGGGGCTCCACCCGCGTGAAGATGCGTATTCCCCGGCGCACCATGCCGATATGAAGAGCCCGGGCGAAATAAAAAACAAAGTCTCCTGGCTGAAGGAATTGACGGCCGGCGCACCTGTCGGCGCGAAGATCGGTTGCGGGAACGTTGAGAAGGATATCGGCGTCCTCGTTGATTCAGGAGTGGATTTCATCGCCCTGGACGGTTTCGGGGGCGGGACCGGCGCCACGTCGTACTATGTCAGGGAGAATGTCGGGGTTCCCATCGCGGCGGCATTACCAAGGGCCCATCATTTCCTGGAAAAACTCGGGGTGAGAAAGGATCTCTCCCTGGTTGCCGGAGGCGACCTCCGGACCTCGGCAGATATTGTGAAGTGCCTGGCGCTCGGGGCAGATGCTGCATACATCGGCACGGCTGCCCTGATCGCGATAAACTGCGAACAATACCGGATTTGCGATACCGGGCTCTGTCCGACGGGGATCGCGACCCAGGACCCGGAACTGGCCAGGCAATGCCCGGTCGATCAAGGTGTACGGAAGCTCGGCAACTTTATCCGGGCGGCAACGGAAGAGGTTGCAGAACTGGCCCGGATTGTCGGAAAAAACGACATCCATAGCCTGGACAGCCAGGACCTGGTTGCCCTGACGCGTGACATGGCCCGACTCGCCGGTTGCCGCTGGGTTGGAGATGAATGAAAAGAGGATATATCGGCTCTGTTGAAACCCCTCAAAGGGATGTAATCGACCGTAAGATCTAAGAGCTGGTGGCCCCTTTAAGTTTTTATG
>JAPXRZ010000017.1:0-42636 GCA_033813295.1 Methanolinea sp. | reverse complement strand
CTCATCATATCCCGATGAAAAAAAATTCTGATGTGATTTTAGATTTCTGTTATCATGCGGAAGCATGGGTCGATCCGAATTATATTCCTATTCCACCGAAGAAGTGGGAAGTATTACAATCAATGTATCCAAGAACATGGATTGATGATTTCACGAATTTAGATAACTATAGACATGTTAATTATTCAATAGCAGGATAAATCGAGCATGATAAATTTTACGGTATATTTCCTGAAACAAAAGATTTGAAATTATTTGGAGTTATTTATTGGAACACTCTGTAAGCGGGCTGCAATCTTTTATTTCCCGCCCTTTTTCTCCAGCAGTTCCCGGATAGCCCGCACCTCGGCCAGCAGATCTCCCTGTGCACCTCCTGCAGGGACTGGCCTTGCCATGGTCCCGGTCGCGTCTGTTGCCCCTGCCAGGGATCTTGTGCTGCGGATGAGTGAGCGGATAGTCTCCCGGAGCTCTTCTGCCTCGACGATGCCCTCCAGGGTGATCTCTGCCCGTGCCTGCCCGGAATATCCTGCCGTCTGGAGCTTGATGAGCGAGAACCCGAAATACCGCATGAGGGGTCCCTGGTAGATGTCGATGTTGGTGATGCGGTCATAGGGTACGATCCCGGTCTGGCGGAACCAGACCCCCCGTTTCCAGGTCACCTCGTCGTCTTTTAATTCGAAGAAGATGCTATCGTAATACTTCCCGATCCAGAAGAAGTACCAGCAGACGATGATGGCGAGGAATACGGCGGTTCCCCCCAGCGCCAGGGTTGACCCCGAGAAGAACGCTGCGGCCAGGAGGATCCCGCCGATGAACAGCATTGCTACCACGAAAATAATCGTGTAAAGGCTCATGATGCTCCGGTCCGGCTTGAAGGGGGCAAAGAGGGGGAAATGCGAGGATTTCATAGGATAATCAGCCCTTTTTCCTGGAATATGAAATACTAATCTCTCATCCTCCAGGGATAAACGTTAGCCTGGTTCCCCGGCGGGTGAAAAACGAGAGGGGACGTCCTGGCGTGGTTATTGCTGGCCGGAATCCAGGGGAAATTCTGCATGCCCGGAGAGCGACTGGCATCTGTCTGCAACCAAAATGACCCGCATGCCTGGAGCCCTCCACCTCCTGATGCGACCGGGCCAATGAGGGGAACAGGAGGGCATGGAGTCTCTATACGCGTATCTGGGGGGGCTGGTGCACTCCCGGCCCCATGACTCGGTATCCTGCCGCCTCGAGCCGCCGGATGACCTCCGGCATCCACCTGGCATCGTCGAGCCCCTCCAGGTCCCTCCTCCACACCTCGAGGAGGCTGGAGAGGGCGGGGTCGCCTGCGTCCACCGTCCGGTCGTTGATGAAGTGCCCGGCCCGCCTTCCTGAAGGGGAGAAGATCAGGACGCGGTTGCAGAAGACCTCCCTGCAGACATCGGGGCGGGTCCGGTGTATGGTGCAGCTGGCAAGGCTCCCGCCCTGCTCGAACCGCAGGAAGGGGCATGCGTCGGGGATGTCTGCAAAAATTGCACGGTCCTCGAAGAGCGCTATCTTATCCGCATCAACGGTGACTTCGTAGACAGCTCCTGTGTACCGGTTGCGCAGGACAAAAGCATAGTCCCCCCAGTCTGCCGTGACATGGTAAACCGTTCCCATGGCGCTGCAGCATTCTCCGCACCGGTAGCACTCCGGGTCCATCGGGTGACACCACCAGTGAGGTGGCACCTCCCGGATACAAGATACCTTTGGCATGTGCCGGAGATCTGCCAGGGTGTAGGAGAACCATCCCTGCAGGCTATATAAGCCCGGGAGGAGAACAGGGGAATGCAATGGCAGCGGATGAGATGCGGGAGGCGCGGTATGAACGTGAATCGGATGCCATCCAGCGGTTCTTCCGCCGCCCCTTCTTCCTCTCCCTGACCATCGGCATCCCGTTCTGCACCTTCAAGATGCTCTTTGGCCTGACTGCGCTGGCGGTGGGGGCAGCTTCATCCATGCCGGCCCTTGTGGGCCTGGGGTGGTTTGTCTCCGCCTGGGCAGTCGCCGACCTCCTGATGAACACCGGGAGAGCCATCCTGGACCTCCTCGGCCGCCCGGCCTCGTTCGAGTACTGCACCATCGCCCAGGCCGGCCGCCTGTTCGGCATGCCGCTCGTTTTCCTGGCCCTCGATACATTCCTCTCCTTTATCATCATCTGCCTCATGCTCTGGTCGGGATGGATTACCCTCATCTCCCCGCTTGAATCGTACCTCTGGTATGCGGCCACCACGCTCAACCTGGTCAGCCTCTCCCTGGTCTCGCTCTACAATGAGGCCAGGAGAGTGCGTTGAATATAAAAACACCGGAACAGCCGTAACTCTGTACCCGAGGATTTCCCAGGATGCAGGTCCAAAAAAAGGTGGACTTATTGTGGCTGAGGCTCAGGCCCGCACCGGGGGTTCCGCACCACCTGAAGGAATATGATGACCAATGCGGAGAGCGGCAGGGCGATGACCAGGGGATCGATGGCACTCCAGGGAAAACCTACGATACTGGCCTTCCCCAGCGCCGCCTTCGTGAGCCCGAAGACCGCCGCGTAGCGGGCGTTGACAAAGAGTGCCCAGAGGAACCAGGCCACCGCCCCGGTCACCAGGCTGGCTTTTGCTGCCAGCGGGTCTGGCTGCCTGCAGTACACGGCCACGGCAAAGACCGGGAGGAACGCCGAGGCGCAGAGGCCCATGAACATGGCCGTGGCGATGGCGATGATGCTCCCGGGCATCATGAAGGCCACGATGACGCTGGCGATGATCATGATGAGGATGCCCAGCCGGTTGGCCTTCAGCGAGAGGGCACATTCCCTCCCCCGGCCCCATACATCGCAGATCAGGGCCGTTCCCATGGCATGGAAGAGCGAGCTTAAGGTGGACATGGCCGCTGCGAGCAGGGTGACCATGAAGAGGACCACGAACCACTCGGGCATCGCGCTGTTGATGAAGATGGGGATGACCGCGTCTACGTTTCCACCCGCGACAGCAAGGGCGATCCTGCCCTGGGTCTGGAAGAAGTACACGTTCGTCAGGGCGCCGACGGTAAAGGCCACGCCGGTCATCATCAGAAGGAACGGGCCGCCGACCATGACCGCCCGGTTCAGGGACCGGTTGTCCTTCGCGGTCATGAACCGGACCACCAGCTGGGGCTGGGCCAGCACCCCGATCCCCACCCCGAGCACCAGGGTGGTCACCAGGGTGAACCAGATGGGCGAGCCGAGCGTGGGCATGGACGTCCACCCGGTCATCCCCTGCTGTGCCAGTGATGACGGGACGAGGGAGCTCATGGCCGTGAGGGCCGAGTGGGCGGTCGTGACCCCGCCGAGGATGATGTAGGTGGCTGCGAGGAGGATGGTCATCCCGACCAGCATGATCCCGCCCTGTACCGCATCGGTGTACATCACCGCGATAAGGCCGCCGAAGATGACGTACACGGCCGTGATGATGGCAAACCCGACGAGCGACGTGGCATACGTGATCCCAAGGGTCTCCTTGATGAACTGGGCCCCGCCGATGAGTACCGCGGCGGTGTAGAGGGGCATCCCCACGATGATGACCAGCCCCGAGACGACCTGCATGAAGGTCGACTGGTAGATCTTCCCCATCAGGTCGGGGAATGTAACCGCTTTCAGGCGCTGGCCGATCTCCCGGGTCTTCTTCCCAAAGACCACGAAGGCCACGAGGACGCCCAGCCCGATATTCAGCACGGTGAGCCATATCAGGCCCATGCCCAGGTTGGCAGCCTGGCCCCCGAAGCCTACGATAGCCGAGGTGCTGATGAACGTGGACCCGTAACTGAGGGCGATGACCACCGGGTGGGCCTGCCTCCCTGCCACCAGGTAGTCCTCGGCGGCTTTCGTCCGGCGGTACCCGATATAACCGAGGGCCAGCATGACGACGACATAGATTGCAGTGACCCCGGCGACGAGGCCGGTATTAGCAACCATGGCAATCAGGCATCCTCCCGGTTCCAGTATAGCAAACCGTAGATGATACAGGCCAGGGCCAGGGCTATGCAGAGGATATACGCGATCCAGATCTGTGGGTCAGGAATTCCGAACATGTATGGACACCTCGGGTAAACTCCAGGAAACTGTGCCGTTACAGGGGAACCGTATCAATATTTACGGTCCCCTAACGAAAGAAGAAAAAGAAAAAGGAGCCTGCACGAACGGTCCTCAGGGGGACGGGTGCAGCAGACATCCGGAATTTACCTCACGTATGTGTGGAGCACCGGGGTATTTATGCATTTCTTTTTCATGGAGCGGGAGAAATATCTCCCTTGCATGGCGGAAGAGGTCTTTTCCGGGCTCCACCCGTCCCTGCAGGAGGTCCTGGCCAACCGGCTGGGATGGTCGGAATTCCGGGACGTGCAGACCCGGGCCTACCGGGCGGTCACGGCAGGGCACGATGTGCTGGTGATCGCCCCCACTGCGGGCGGAAAGACCGAGGCAGCCCTGATACCGGTCCTGGATCGTATCCTGAAAGAGGGATCTTCAGGGGTGGCCTGCCTGTACCTCTCACCGCTCAAGGCCCTGATCAACGACCAGGAGGAGAGGTTTCTCTCTTTCTGCACCCCAACCGGCCTGGAAGTGAGGATGTGGCACGGGGACGTGCCCCGGGGGGACCGGAGCTGGGGAGACGGCGAACCGCCCCACGTACTGATGATCACCCCGGAGTCCCTGGAGGTGCTCTTCGGCGAGCCGGCCCTGGCAGCTGACCTCTCGCATGCCACTGCCGTTATCGTAGACGAGCTCCATGCTTTCGCCGAGTCCGAGCGCGGCGTCCACCTGCAGGTGCTCCTGGACCGGCTGGACCTCCTGGCCGGGAGGGGCGTCCAGCGTATCGGCCTCTCCGCCACGGTGGGGAACCCTGAAGAGGTCCTTGCCTGGTTCGCGGGGGCCGGGCGTGGGCGCGAGCTGGTGGAGGTGCCGGTCCCTCCCCGGGCCAGGCAGTTCACCTTTTCCCTGGAAGCAGATGAAAACCGCAGGATGGAGGTCCTGGCCCGCCTTGTGGCGAGGAAGAAGGCCCTGGTCTTTGTAAACAGCAGGGCGGAGGCTGAAAACGTGGGAAAAGCCCTCCGGGGGAAGGTCGAGCAGCTCTCGGTCCACCACTCCTCTCTCTCCCCTGTGCTCCGGAAGGCTGCAGAGGAGGCTTTCTCGCGGGAAGGCAGCGCCTGCATCGTCTGCACGAGCACGCTCGAGCTGGGGATCGATATCGGGGACCTGGACGTGGTGGTCCAGGTGGGCCCCCCTGCTTCGGTCTCCTCGTTCCTCCAGCGCATGGGCCGGAGCGGGAGGAGGGGGAAGGCGCCGTTCATGGCATGCCTCCTGGCCGACCCCTGGGAACTGCTCCTCACCGCCGCGGTGATCGAGAGTGCGAGCAGGAAGCATCTCGAGCCCCTGGTCCCATGCCGAAGGCCGTGCAACGTCCTCGCCCAGCAGGTCCTCCTGGGCATTGCCCGGGGCCGGCGCTCCCCGAGGGCCCGGCTGGTCCGCGACCTCGGGGCGCTCCCCTCCTTCGGCAGGCTGCCTCCAGGGACCCTGGAGCTCCTCATCCGGTTTCTCGAGACGGAGCGGTTCCTGGTCCGGGACGGCGATATGCTCATGCCGGGGCCTCGCATGGAGGAGCTCTACGGGCGGTCCAACTGGAAGGAGCTCTACTCGGTGATCCGGGGAGGCGGGGAGTTCCGGGTGGTGACCCCTGAAGGTGAACAGGTCGGCCGGCTTGACGCCCGGTTCGTTACTGCGGGAGGCCAGGGGAGTTTTTCGCTGGGGGGGAGGAGCTGGACTCTGGTCAAGAGCGACGAGTCCCATAACCTGGTCGTAGTGGTGCCGGGGGAGGAGGGGCGCGGGAGAGCGTTCTGGACGGGGAGCCAGGCAGGGTACTCCCCGGTGGTCTGCCAGGCGGTCCAGCGCCTCCTGGCCCGGGGGCGCTCTCTCCTGCCCCTGCCCCCGGCAGAGGCCGGGACACTCCTGGACTTTATCTTGAGCTTCCCGCAGGTATGGACGAAAGGGATCCATGTCTGGGAAGAGGAGGGGAAGCGCTCCCTTGATGCCGTGGCCCTCACCTTCCTCTCACGAGGGCACAACGCCCTGCTGGCAATCCTCCTCCGGCAGGTGATGGGGGGGAAGGTCCGCGTGCGGTACGATGACTTCTCCCTGCTCTTTCCTGACCTTGCCCGGGAGGACGCTGCCGGGCGTGTGGTTGAGGCGCTTGAGGAAGTTAAGGCCATGGAAACAGGGGAGGTTGCCAGGAGACTCCCCCTGCCCGGGGCAGAGACTTGGAAGTTCGGGGCCGCCCTCCCGGAATCGTTCCGCAGGGAGATGGCAGTCACCGACACCTGGCAGGTGGAGGAATTTTCCCGGGCACTGTCACAACTACCCGTCTATCGCGTGGAGCCGCCGAAAAAGGGCACGTAGCCGGTCGGGGCGCTGTTCAGGAGTCGTTTGAGGCAGTCGGCAGTCACCGACACCTGGCAGGTGGAGGAATTTTCCCGGGCACTGTCACAACTACCCGTCTATCGCGTGGAGCCGCCAAAAAAAAGGGCACGTAGTCGGTCGGGGCCACCCTTCCGGAGTCGTTTGAAGCAGTCGGCAGTCGCCGATACCTGGCAGGTGGCAGCGGTTGTTTCCGGGTGTATCGCATTGTGCCCCCCGGAACAGGGCATGGAAGCATTGTCGAGCCCCTGGTGTTCCTCATTCCGCAGGTGGAATCCTGGCAGGCCGGGAAGTTCTCCCGGGCCCTCTCACAACTTCCCGTCTACCGCATGGAGAACCCGAAAAAGGGCACGTAAAGGGCGTTGCAATCAGGAGACGACCGCTTTTTGGAACCTCCACCATGCCAGCGCGAACATGATGGCTGCGAACACGACCAGGACCCCGAGCGAGAGCAGGAGTTCGCCCGGGGTCGTTGTGTAACGGATGCCAATCGCCTGGAAATCGCTCCCGATGGCAAAATAGCGGATGCCGCTGACCAGGTGGGTGAGGGGGTTCACCGCCGAGATCGCCTGCATGACCGGTGGAAAGGCGGTCACGGGGTACAGGGCGTTGCTGGCAAAGAAGATGGGCATGGTGAGGAGGGTCATGATGCCCTGCAGCCCCTCGGGGGACTCGAGGGATATAGCGATGGCAGCAGAGAGGAAGAGGAACCCGAGGGAGAAGATCCCGGTGAAGAGCAGGATGGCCAGGAACGAGAGAACGGTCTTCCCGGGGCTAAACCCGGCAAAAAACTCCGCTCCCAGGAGGATGCCGAAGGTCATGATGATGGTGGCCTGGATAAACGACTTGGTCATCCCCGAGAGGGCTATTCCCACGATGATGTTGTCCCGGGGGAGGGGGCTGGCCATCACCTCCCGCATCAGGCCCCAGTTCTTGTCAAAAAGGAGGCTCATCCCCCCGAAGAGACTGGTAAAGAGCGTGGTCATGGCAATGACCCCTGCTGCCATGAAGGTGAGGTAGCCTACGCCCTGGACCCCGGGAATGGGGGGGATGCCGGCGGTAATCCGGTTGAAGTTGGCAGACATGGCAATCCCGAAGAAGGCCATCCAGAGCGCCGGCTGCACGAGCGAGGATATGAGCAGCGTCTTGAACCGGACGAACCGGATCATGTCCCGCCAGTAGATGGTCATGAACCCCGTGTATACCACCGGTCACCGCCTCCGTGCCCGGGCGAGGGATGCAGCCGGGCTCTGGCTGCCCTCGTCCCGGATCTCCTTTCCCGTGAAGTGCACGAAGACATCGTCCATGGATGGCTTCTTGAGGTTCACCGTGGTGATCCGGATGCCTTCCCGGGAAAGGGCCTCCATCATCAGCGGCAGGAGGTGCGTCCCGTCCTGGCTGACCATGACCACCAGCCCCCGGGACTTCTCACCCACCTCCTTCACGTGCTCCATCTCACGGAGATGGGCCATGGCAGCAGGGTTGTTGCTGGTCTCCATGTAGATCAGGTCCTCGCCGAGCAGGTTCTTCAGTTCCCAGGGCTTTCCCGTGGCGATGATCTTCCCGTGGTCGATGATGCTGATCCGGTCGCTCAACTGGTCTGCTTCGTCCATGTAGTGGGTGGTGAGGAAGATGGTGGTCCCCTCGCGGTTCACCGCCTTGATATACTCCCACATGCGGATGCGGGTCTGGGGGTCCAGGCCGATGGTCGGCTCGTCCAGGAAGAGGACCTTCGGGCGGGTCATCAGCCCACGGGCGATCTCCAGGCGGCGCTTCATCCCCCCGGAGAGGTGCTTCGTGTAGGTGTCCCGCTTTGCCTCGAGCTGCACCAGCCTGAGGAGCTCCTCTATCCGCTCGCTCCGTTCCTTGCGGGGCATGTTATAGAGCCGGCCATGGAACTCGAGGATCTCCCAGCAGGTCATGTCCCGGTCCAGGGTCACCTCCTGGAATACGATTCCGATAGACTCCCGCACCCGTGCAGGCTCCGCGGCCACGTCATAACCGGCTACCCGGGCCGTCCCCTGCTGGAGGGGGAGGAGGGTGATGAGGACATTGATGGCCGTGCTCTTTCCTGCCCCGTTCGGGCCCAGAAACGAGAAGATCTCTCCCTTCCGAACCGCGAAGCTAATCCCGTCCACCGCGGTGAAGTCACCATACCGGTGGACGAGGTCCGAGACCTCGATGATATCGTCGCCCAATTTTTGCACCTTTTTCCTGTGAAGTTGCCCCTGGTTGAACCGTAACCCGATCCAGAGATTATATCCTGTCCGTCATTTGTTCCCGCCTGGCTATCACCGCATCTTGGGCAAATCGTAGACCCATTGGTCCGGCGTTCTGGCGACCTTGGTCCCCCAGATGCACGAGTTGAGATAGGCGGTCCCCAGGGATGTAGCAGGCTCCCTCTCCGAGCAGATAGAGCACGGAAATTCGTACATCGACTCGCACTGCATGCCCATCCCGGGCGGGAACAGCGACTCAAGCGCCTCGCGCGTGAAGCGATGGAAGTCCTGCGGGAAGCCGTGCAACGGCCAGGCAAAATGCGTCTGGCAGAACATGAGGCCGCCTACCTTCAATGTCTTCATGATCTCGTGGGCGGCCAGCTGGGGGTATCGGATGTGCTCCATGAGAGAGCAATGGATGATACAGTCGGCAGATTCTGCGCCGACAATTTGCGATAGACGGTGGACGTCTGCAATAACGTCCACGTCTGCCCCGGGCTCGAAGTCTACGCCTATCCACGATCCGGCGGTAGGAATCCACTCCTTGTGCATGGTTGACCGGCCTTCCACCGATTGCCTGGTCCCAAGTTCCAGCACTCTCGGGTGAGGCAGTGCCATCGCCCTGGCTATGAAGCGCTCGAGAAATGGGTTGTTTCCCATGATACACCATCCCAAACCTGACTACTCTGGATCATTTTTGCCGTTGATTCAATGACGCTGTATACCGGCGTGAGCATCCCAGCCAACCACCTGAATCGTACCGACTCTTTGATCTGCCGGGTCTCAACCATTGGTAGTTTGTTGCAGCGCTCATTCCTGTTCTCCCCGATGGGTGTCGTACCCCTGCACTTTTCGGCCATAATTTCCATCCACATCCACGTATGCCCGTGCCGAGCGTTATCATGCCTTTTTCGCAATGTTAAAGCCGGTTCACCGTTATAAGGACAATTTCTGGATGAGGCTGGCAACGTTTCCAGCAAACACTCTGATAGTGTTCATGCCCTCCACGTCATTCCATACCTCTCCCGGCTCCCTCCCGAAGACCATGTTCCAGTAGGTCGAGCCGGGAACGATCATGTTGTTGATGAAGAAGAACATGAGTAGCTCCTGGATCGTCGCCGTGTGCCCTCCCCGGCGGGCGATGGCGATGGGACCGCCCACCTTCCCGGACAGGAACCCGTCGCTTGCCATGGACACCATCCCGATCCTCTGGAGCGCTGCGGTCACGTCCCCCCGGGCCGTGCCGAAATAGACCGGGGAGGCAACGATGAACCCGTCAGCTCCGCGGAGCTTGTCGATGACTTCATCAAGCCCGTCCTGCAGGACGCAGTTTCCTTCTTCAGCGCACTTCCCGCAGTCGGTGCAGGACTCGATCTTCCTGCCTGCCAGGGAGACCACCTCGGCCTCCAGCCCCTGGCCCCGGATCACCCGGGCGCACTCCTCGACCACCTGGGCGGTGTTGCCCTTCGGGCGGGGGCTCCCGCAGAGGAGCAGTACCTTCTTCATAATTTTCCTGGTACACGTTAGGGTGGATTAATTATATAGCTGCAGGAAGCAGCCATCCGACTCGGGAATATGAGTATTCAACCGACGGCGGGGGTGCCGGGTGCAGGCTTGACCTGGACGCTCATATCCCGGATCTTGACATAGACCTGCTGGCGCTGCCGGATGGGATACCAGCCATAGAGGAAGATGTGCAGGGGCTCCCACATGGAGACCCAGGCAACGATAAGGAGCGCTTCGGCGAGGACATTTGTCGGCACGGTCCCCAGTGGTATGAGCACCTGCCGGCCGATCAGGCAGCCGAGCAGGATGAGGCTCCCGATGAAGAGCGCCCGGCGCCCCTGCTTCATGAGCCGGGCGAACTCCCGTTCGGCTGCGGCACACTGGTACTCGAAGTGAGCCTGGATGCCCCGGGGGATGGATGCTGCAATATCCGGGGTTATATCATCCCCGGGGAGGTAGATGACCAGCTCTGCCGGTGTGTCCCGGGGGATCTCGTCCACGGCATTGTAGATGTATTCCTCGGCGTCCCTGTCCAGGTCTTTCTCCTTGAAGGGGGCGGGGTCCATGGAGTTGAAGAGCTGGGATGCGGAATGGAGCATGATCTCGATGACAAGGGCATTGCCGTGCCGCCTGTATATCGATTCCACGTTGGGTATCCCTGAGTCCATCGCCCCACCCTGCCTTCGCCAGAAGAAGAGATGTGCTCCCATGCCATAAACCATTCCGGGAAACCGGATCTCCTTTGAGAATGCAAACGGTTTCATAGGAGAAAGCACGATACCGGGATGAGCGAATCCATGGCGGATACAGATGAGAGGGGGGAGGACCGGCAGCACGCTGAAAGGCTGGCATTTTTCCTGGCCATGCTGAAGGATGAGAACCCGGGCAAACGGTGGAAGGCAATCGAGGCCCTGGCCCGCATGGAGGATGGACAGGCCGTCGATCCCCTGATCGAGGCACTCCAGGACGAGGACTGGAGGGTGCGGCAGAAGGCTGCCTGGGCGCTCGGGTACCTCGGCGACCCCCGGGCCATCGTTCCCCTCCGAAGGGCGATGCGGGACGAGCTGGAAGGGGTCCAGGAGATGATCATGGAAGCCCTGGAGATGATCAAGCGGAAGATGTACACCTAGCCCGGCTGCCTGCTCTTTTTTCGTTCATGAATCTTTAATAACCACGCTCGCGGATTTAGTATGGACGAAGGGCAGCGGCGGGCCCGGATCGCGATCGCGAGAGAAAAATCCGCTGCTGCCGGTAATTTGTCGTGTATGCCGGCGCATCCGGGTGCCCATGTTTGGGGCATCTCCCGGGTTTTTTCGGCGTCTGATGAGGAGAGAGCATGGATCACCAGTACAGCGAACTTGCCTTCGACCAGCAGAGGCTGGATAAAATCAGGGAACTGAAGTCGGCCGGCATCACCCTCTACCCTCCCGAATACAAGGGGAGGGAGTGCATCGCCTCCATCCGGGAACGGTTCTCCGGGATAGGCCACGAAAAGGGGGAGGAACGGGTCTGCACCGCCGGCAGGCTCTATACCGTGAGGGACCACGGGAAGACGGTCTTTGCCGACCTCCAGGACGGGACGGGACGGATCCAGCTCTATATCCGGAAAAGCGACATCGGCGAGGAGGCCTTCTCCTTCTTTTCCCGGTTCATCGAGCGGGGGGACATCATCGGGACCCGGGGCCATGTCTTCCGGACCAAACTCGGGGAGATTACCATATGGGCCGACGAGGTCGCCCTGCTCACGAAGGCGGTCAACGCGCTCCCTGAAAAGTTCCATGGCTTAAAGGACGTGGAGAAGCGGTACCGGCAGCGCTACGTTGACCTCATTGCCAGCCAGGAGGTGCGGGAGACCTTCTGCATCCGGAGCCGGATTATCTCCCTCCTCCGGAGTTACCTGGTCGAGCGTGGCTTCCTCGAGTTCGAGACCCCCATCCTCCAGCCCATCTACGGGGGGGCCAACGCCCGACCCTTCACCACCTTCCACCACTTCCTGCAGCAGAACCTCTACCTCCGCATCGCCCCCGAGCTCTACCTGAAGCGGCTCGTCGTCGGGGGGTTCGAGAAGGTCTTTGAACTGGCCCGGAACTTCCGGAACGAGGACATCGACACCCAGCACAATCCCGAGTTTTCCATGGTGGAGATCTACGAGGCCTACCGGGACTACCGGGACATGATGGCCCTCTCCGAGGGGATCATCACGTCGCTCGTCCATGCCATCCATGGCACCTATGCAATCCCCTACCAGGAAATCCAGCTTGACTTCACCCCGCCCTGGAAGCGGATGAGCATGGAGGATGCCGTCCGGGAATTTGCCGGGATTGATATCAACCGGTCCTCTGTGGAGGAGCTGCGGGAGATGGCAAGGTCCCGCCAGATCGAGGACTGGGAGAAGCCGGAGAACCCCCGAGAGTTCCTGGCGCTCTTCTTCGAGGAACTCGTGGAGGACCAGCTGGTGCAGCCGACCTTCATATACGACTTCCCCGTCGAGATATCCCCCCTTGCCAAGCGCCACCGCTCGAAGGAGGGCTACACCGAGCGCTTCGAGCTCTTCGTCTGCGGGATGGAGATGGCAAACGGATTTTCGGAGCTGAACGACCCCCTGGACCAGCTGGAACGGTTCGAGCGGCAGGACGCCAGGCGGAGGGCCGGCGATCTCGAGGCCCAGATGCTGGACTTTGACTTCATCAATGCCCTGGGCTATGGCATGCCCCCCACCGGTGGGGTCGGTCTCGGGATCGACCGGCTTGTCATGGTCCTCACCAACAAGAGCTCCATCAAGGAGGTCATCCTCTTCCCGCAGATGAAGCCGGAGTCCGCCGGGACAGGGACTGAGGAAGGGCCTGAACAGCAGGGATGAACGCGGTACCTTGCGTGATCGGAGTGCCTGTGCCTGGTATCCGGTTCTCTAGCCTTCAAAAATCGGAAAAGTCCGTGTAACTGACGGAAATACTAAAAAATTTATAAGAGGGCGTTGGTGATGCCGATGACGCCGGACTGGATGATCACCGCGGTTGCGATGATGACCCCTGCCATCTCCAGGGCGACGGCAACGTTGCCTTTTTTGATCTCCTCGAACTCATTTACCCCCTTGGTCAGCTTGTCGAGGATGTTGAGCGCCAGGTAGATGGCCGCGATGGCCAGAACAATCCCCAGGATGAGCTGAAGGATGGCCACACCGATGGCCACCAGCCCGTCCACGGACAGGAGGCCCACGGAAAGGCCCTTTGAGATCCCGACCGAGACCCCGGCGACGCCGGACTGGACTACAATGGCAATGGCGAAGAAGACCGCGGCGATGATGATCCCGATCGCTGCATTCCCTTTTGCCAGTTCCTTCTCTTCATCGATTCCCTTAGTAATCCGTGAGAGCACGGAGTACCCGATATACAGCGCCACCACCGCGAGGATGATGGCTATGATCAGCTGGATGATACCAACGACAGCATTTACCAAAAGCATTGCAATTCACCTCTTTTTTTGTATGAAATTTTAGGGGTACCATATGCACATCTCCCAGATAAAGATATTGCACATGGGATCACCTGGACCCTTAAAAGGTATTGATTTCCGGTCGGAGGGTGATAAGGGTCCGGTTATAAAAACCAGGCCTCTTCTGTATGCTACTTTCAGGGAATGGAGTTCCGGATCATACCAGTGACCTGGTAACCCCCGTGGTCAGTCGGGGCAGCTCTCGCTCTCAGCGTAGAGTTCTGCGACCTCGGCAGCGGCGCGTTTTCCAAGCCGGCCGGCCACCAGGTCGACGAAAACTCCCGCATACTCCGGCGGGACGCACCCCATGCTCTCATCACCGTCGCGGATCAGGGTGATGAGATATTCGAGATCCTCGGGGGAGAGGCGTTCCAGGCGCTCCTGGAAGTCCCCGGCATCGGTGGCAAAGTGGTTGGCCAGCGGCGGGAGGATCGAGCGGAACGGGAGCCCTGAACCGCTGCAGACCAGGTCGCTGCACTCGGGCGCTACCTTCTTCAGGAGCTCGATATCACGGTCGTTCAGCTCGCGGGGCATTGCCGATCACCGGAGAGTTTTGTCGGCAATGCCTAATAGACTCTTTCCGGGAAAACCACCCCCTTTATTAGCGTGTTCCAGGGAGAAAAACAGGGAGTTTTGGAGGAAAAATATATAAGTATGGAAATAGAGGGTTTTTGAGAAGCGATTTATCAACCTTCTGATTTCTCATCGGACAGGGAACCATGGTTCCGTGGGCGAGGCCTGGCAGGTACAAGGTGGCATCCCAAGCGGGCATTTTCTACCCTGCCTGCCATTCCAGGACAAACCGGTGGGAGGGGACGATAGTATGAAACGCACGTTGAGTCTACTTGTTTGGTTTTTGCTGACCGTTGGACTGCTGGGTATTTCCGTCATGCCGGTATGTGCCGATCCGGTGAAGGTCGATATCTCCAGGGTCCCTCTCAGTCTTGTCAAGAACCAGGGGCAAAGCGACCCCATGGTATTGTACCGGGCCGATGCGGCCGGGCATAGCATATTCTTTACCAGGGATGCAGTGGTCTTTGCTGCCGCCGGCGGCAGCCCGGCAGCCGCATCGGTCGTATCGATAACCGTCCCGGGCCAGGAACCCGGCTGTGTCGTGCAGGGGGAATCACCGCTTGCCGGCACGGCAAATTACTTCCTGGGAGATGACCCGTCGGGCTGGGTCGCCGATGCCCCAACCTTTGGTGCTGTCAGGTATGCGGGCGTCCTGTCCGGGGTGGATCTCGTCTATTCCGGCTCCATGGGACTCCTGAAACGGGAGATCGTGCTCGCACCCGGCGTTGACCCGGCCTCGGTGAAAGTCAGGTATACCGGGCAGGACAGCCTCTCTTGTGATGCCAGCGGGCAGCTGGAGATACGGACCCCGCTCGGGACCCTCATCGAGGCGGCACCGGTCTGCTACCAGGATATCGGCGGCATGAGGATCGATGTGGCGTGCCAGTACATCGTCCTCGGCGATGGGCTGATCGGGTTCACACTTGGCCCCTACAATGACAGCTACCCGGTGGTCATCGACCCCTGGCTGGACTTCTCCTCGTACCTCGGGGGGAGCGATGAAGACCGCGGGCTGGCGGTTGCCGCGGACAGCGCTGGGGCCACCTATGTGACCGGGTTCACCCGTTCGACCAATTTCCCGCTCCCGCTCAGCGGCGTATACCAGGAAGTGAAAGGTGGCGCTCTGGACATCTTCGTGGTCAAGCTTGACCCGCCCGGCAACGTGCTGAATTATTCCACCTATATCGGGGGGAGCTTTGACGACGTCGGGCAGGGCATCGCGGTAGATCCCGAGGGGAACGCCTATATCACCGGGTACACGTCATCGGACGACTACCCGGTGCCGAATGCCTTCCAGCCGGTGAAAGGCAATACCTATCCCGATGCCGATGCCTTCGTAACGGTGCTGAACCCTGTTGGCGATAACCTCCTCTGGTCCTCGTACCTGGGCGGGAACTGCTCTGATGTGGCCCAGGCCCTTGCGCTGATGGGGAACATGACGCTCGTCACCGGGTATACCGGTTCGCCGGACTTCCCCAACACATCGGGGGCCTACTGCCAGACCTGGAACGGCGGGAACGACGTATTCGTGACCGGCCTCGACGATACCTCGGGGACACCTGTTCTTGCATTCTCCTCCTTCCTGGGAGGATCGGGGACGGACCAGGGCTACGGTATCGCCGTCAACCAGAGCGGGGAGATCTTCCTCACCGGGCTGACCAGGTCATGGAATTTCCCAACCCTGAACTACTATCACCAGAACATCTCCGGCAACCAGGACGCCTTTATCACCAAGATGACGCCGGACGCCAGTGCGCTCATCTACTCGACCTACCTGGGCGGCCTGGGCGATGAGGCCGGGTACGGTATTGCCGTGGACCCTGCCGGAAATGCCATGGTAACCGGCTTTACGCAGTCCGGCGGGTTCCAGGTGACGCCGAACGCCCTCCAGAAGATGAAGAGCGGGATACAGGACGCGTTCCTGGTCAAGATGCGGAGTGACGGGAAGGCACTCAACTACTCCACGTTCCTCGGCGGCATCCAGGTGGACACCGGGACCGGCATCGTGGTCGATGATTCAGGCTCTGCCACGATTGTCGGTTTCACCGATTCCAGCAATTTCCCCATAAAGAACGAGATCTACGCCAACCGCGACGGGTACAAGTACGACGCCTTCATCACCCGCTTCACCCCGAACATGACGCAACTCCTGTTCTCCACCTACCTTGGCGGCGAGTATGATGACCGGGGGATGGGGATCGCCCGCCAGGGAAGCAACATCACCGTGACCGGCTGGACGCAGTCCCGTGACTTCCCGCTCCTGAACCCGTTCCAGGGGAGCTACGCGGGTGCCTTCGATGCATTCGTCGCCCGGATCGCATCGGCCCCGCCGGTGGCAAACTTCACCGGTGAGGCCAACGGCATCACTAATGACACGGTCCTGAAGGGGCTGCCGCCGCTCCTCGTGAACTTTACCGACCTCTCGACCGGAAGCCCCACTGCCTGGTCATGGCTGTTCGGCGATGGCAATACGTCGCAGCTCCAGAACCCGAGCCATGTCTACTATACCGGGAACTGGACGGTGAACCTCACGGCGAGCAACATCGACGGGAGCAACTCTACCGGCAAATACTGGTACGTCCAGGTTGGACTGCCCCTGATCGTGAACTTCTCGGCAAACATTTCCGGCACTCTCTGCGACCCCTGCAGCGGCCGCATCCCTCTCACCGTGAACTTCACCGATCTCACGAATGACACACCCAACTACTGGAACTGGAGCTTCGGAGATGGCAACTTCAGCGATATCCAGCACCCGGCATGGACCTACACATCAATCGGGATTTATAACGTGACGCTCACGGCCGGCAACGACTATGGCAACCGGAGCCGGACCAAGAATGCATTCGTCGAGGCAGGGGACGTCCCGAAGGCCAACTTCACGGCCACTCCCCGCCAGGGCATTGCCGACCTCAACGTGAGCTTCACCGACACCTCGATTGCGATCCCGGCCGTCACCAGCTGGAACTGGAGCTTTGGCGACATCTCTCCCAATGCAACCACCCAGAACCCATCCCATATCTATAACCGGACGGGCAGCTACAACGTGACCCTGACCGTGGTCAACAAGTACGGCAACGATACCCACTTCGAGCCGTTCTACATCAACGTCGGGGAGATCCCGAAGGCCAACTTCACGGCCGTTCCCATGACCGGTGTTGAACCCCTCAACGTCACGTTCACCGACTTCTCCACGGGGTTCCCGACCTGGTGGCGGTGGGACTTTGGCGATGGCAACATCACCAACATGACCACGAACATCACGATGGACCACATCTATACCAATGCGGGGAACTACACGCCGGCATTGACCGTCGGGAACGCCTATGGCACGAATACCGACCAGTGGCACCGGGGGCCGCCTGATTTCCGGTTCATCAGCGTGTTCGGGAACGCAACCGTAGAGCACCTCAAGATCAAACCGTCGCCCATGATCCTGCCCACCAACGCGACCACGGCCGGCAATTTCTACCTGGAGAAGGCTGACCGGGGTATCTCGGGGTATAACCTGACCATCTACTTCACGGACCCGTCTGCAGGGCAGTTCGTCGAGTTCACCCCGCCTCCCTGGGCGAACGCAAGCTGGGTCCAGAACAGTTCGGTCCCGGCCTCGTCGATCACCATGACCGTCTTCGACTCCGATAATGTCATCCTCCCGACCAGCATGCCGATACCGCTTGGCTCCTTCAAGGCGACCGGGGTCACCCCCATGACGACAACAATCAATGCAACGGTCAGGGTGATGACGTCGGACACGGGTGATGCCATCCTGGTCCATGTCTACCCATCGGCGGTCACCGTTGTTGCGCTCCAGTGGATACCGGAAACACCGCCTTTCACCATCTTCGGGCCGCCCACGGACCCGGACCATGACGGGGTGTTCTGGGACCTGAACGGAAACGGCGTGATCGATTTCGTTGACGTGGTCCTTTACTTCAGGAACATGTCATGGATTGCCGCGAACGAGCCGGTGAGCCTGTTCGACTATGATAAAAACGGGAGCATTGACTTCCACGACCTCTTCCTGCTGTTCCAGAAGGTATAATACCCCAAACCATGTTTTTTCCCGGCCCATGCACCACGGGGCCTGTCCCTTTGGTGGATAGCAAAAAGAGGGAATTAATGCCCGAGAATTGCAAAAAGACCCCCATCATTTAAATATGATGACCGACAACCTCCAGATCAACGGAAATTGCCAAAAAGAATCACGTACATGACTCTATCTTACCAATCAACCCAACAAGGCGTGAGGATTATGAAGACACGACCATTCATCCTGCTGGTCAGCATTCTGCTGCTGGCATGTGCATTCGGTTCCGTGGCGCAGGCCACCACCGTGACCGCGGGCGGGGGGGCCATTCCCACCATTGGAGATACCAGGGACTATCTCATCACCGCGGACTCGTACCCGAACGGGCTCCTGGGGCTCAATATGACCGTCCGGCTCACCGACCCGTCGAAAGCCGAGATCGTCGGCGTGCATTTCCCTGACTGGGCTCCGCCGTTATTCTCCATAAGCGGGCCGGTCCCTGCAGACTCCGTGTATATCTCCGTGTTTGATATGAACGGAAAGGTCGAGGCGGGGGCGACCGGCGTCATCCTGGCGAACATTACCGTCCGGGGAGATGCGGCCGGAACCACCAACCTCACCGTGGTCGTCAACCTGATGCAGGACGACCATGGGGCCTTCATCACTCCCCAGGTACGGGAAGGTGTCATACCGGTCGGGTCCGCCCCCTCCACGGGTTCGCTGAACGTGACCTCCTCCCCCCAAGGGGCAACCATCTACCTTGACGATGCCCCGAAGGGGACAACACCGCAGCTCTTAGAAAATGTCCCTGCCGGGACCCATACCATACGCCTGGAACTGGCCGGGTACCAGACCTGGTCCGCGTCAGCGGTAGTGATGGGGGGAGCGGTCACCAATGTGCATGCCGTTCTTACCCCGGTCACCCCTGAAACGGGGTCGCTGCACGTGGTCTCCACCCCCCCGGGGGCGAGCATCTACGTGGATAATGTCCTGAAGGGTACGTCAAATGCCACGATAAGCGGCATTGCACCAGGGACCCGGACGGTGAAGCTGGTACTGGGCGGTTACCAGGACTGGGAGCAGAGCTTTGCCGTGACAGCCGGTACGACCACCGAGGTTGCAGCAGTCCTCGTCCCGGTCACCTCTGAAACGGGGTCGCTGCATGTCGTATCCACCCCGCCGGGAGCTGGCGTCTACGTTGATAACGTCCTGAAAGGAACGTCGAATGCCACGATAAGCGGCATTGCACCCGGCACGCGGGCAGTAAAGCTGGTATTGAGCGGGTACGAGAACTGGGAGCAGAGCTTCGCCGTGACAGCCGGAGCGACCACCGAGGTTGCAGCAGTCCTCGTCCCGGTCACCTCCGAAACGGGGTCGCTGCACGTGATGACCACCCCTGGCGGGGCGGACATTTACGTGGACAACGTATTCAGGGGGACCTCAAATACGACGGTGACCGGGATCTCCCCCGGTTCGCATGCGGTCAGGCTCGTCCTGGATGGGTACCAGCCCTGGGAAAGCACGGTGACCATCCTGGCCGGGACAACCACGGAGATTGATGCAGTCCTCACGCCTGTACCTCCGGAAACGGGGTCACTGCACGTGGTCTCGACCCCGCCGGGGGCGAGCATCTACGTGGATAATGTCCTGAAAGGTACGTCAAATGCCACGATAAGCGGCATTGCACCAGGGACCCGGACAGTGAAACTGGTGCTGAGCGGGTACCAGGACTGGGAGCAGAGCTTCTCCGTTACGGCCGGTGCAACCACGGAAGTTGCGGCAGTCCTTGTCCCGGTCCCCCCGTCTGCCGAACCCGGCTACCTCACCGTCTTCACCTTCCCGATCCATGTCCAGGCGAAGATCAATGGCAATGTCCTGGGAACCACCCCCCTCATCGACGCCATCGTTGAGCCCGGGATCTATACCCTGACCCTGTCAGCGCCCGGGTACAAGGACTACCAGACCACCATAACCATCGTTTCAGAGCAGACGCTCCGGCTGCCCCTGATCATCATGCAGAAGGGCACGAACCCGCCTCCCCCGACCCTCACCCCGACGGTGACGACCACCGTTACGTCCAGCGGGACGGGAGCCATCTCGGTGAAGTACACGTTCCCCAAAAATGTCGATATCTATCTCAACGGACACTATGAGGGCAAGAGCCCGAGGGTCATATCAGGACTCGCACCCGGGGAATACGAGCTGATGGTCACCCTTCCCGGGTACCAGACCAAGACCAGGACCGTGATGGTCCAGGCGGGGACGACCACCCAGGCCCCGCTCATTATCCTCATGCCGCTGCGTTTCGTCTGATATACACCTTTTTTCATGACATAGCCTGTGCCAGTCAAGGAAATAGCACCGGGATGACTATCAAGGACCAGGGCATGAAGAAGCGTTGAACCTTTCAGGGGGTGATATACCCGGGCACCTGGGTGGGGGGGTAAAACGTAATTACGCCCGGGCATTTTGCAATTAAAACTTGAAATCTATATAAGACTTGCTATCACTCTTGAACGTCAACCCTGGCAGAATGAATGGAATCGAATTCTATCAGCGTGTCATGGGCCTCAGCAAAACGATGGGCTCGCTGGAGGCCGGCACCGGGACGATCGAGGTGCTGGTGGAATAGAGCGGAAAGAAGTACTTCTGGGATGACCACGACCGACTGGGTACTGGAATCGCGACAGCTGTTATGAAATCGAGGCTCATACCGCCGGAGCCTGGTATCTCGATGCCAATGGCAACAATACATGGGACGGGACCGGTACCGGGAAAGATGTGGCATATACGTTCGGTGCTGCCGGTTTCACCCCGGTGGTTGGGGATTGGGGCTGACATCCCCGCTCCTTTTCTGGATTCGCATCGGGTATGATTCATCCGGTTTTTGGTATACTTCTCATATTTGTTCATATACCGATCCCGGGTGGGTAGAGTGATCAGGGTACAAATAGTCAACCAAATAAATGATTCAATGGAAATATTTATATTGTTTATATTGTGCAACCATACAGTAAACATAATAAGGTGGTCCCGGAGACATGGTAAGACGGTTCCCGTTTTCGATTGGTACACCTGATGAGCCGCCTGGTGCATTGAGGGAGTTCTGGCGGATTTTTCCATGAAGAAAACCCTGGTATTCGTGGTAACGGCCATGGCGCTGCTCTGTGCAGCGGTAGTCCCGGTTGCTGCACTTGATGACGGGAGCGCGTCGATGGTCTCGGCAGCGATACCGTCGAAGGAGTGGGTCCTGTGCACGGGCGGGATTTATCCTGATGCGGGCTACTCTACCCGGCAGACGGACGACGGCGGCTATATCCTCGCAGGATATACGGAATCGCTGGACGGGGACATGACTGGTGCAGGGTACCACGGGGGAGGCGATGCCTGCGCGGCCAAATTCAGTGCCAGAGGAGAGGTCCTGTGGATGAAGTGCGTGGGTGGAACTGGCGATGACGCGGGCTATTCCGTCCAGCAGACCACGGATGGCGGCTATGTACTCTTCGGATATACAAACTCCACGAACGGGAATATGACGGGTGCAGGGAACCACGGTGGAGGAGACGCCTTCATGGCAAGGCTGAATGCCACGGGCAGCGTGCTCTGGGTAAAATGCGTTGGCGGGAGTTCCACTGATACCGGCCAGGCTGTCCAGCAGACGACGGACGGCGGCTATGTCCTCGCAGGGTACACAAACTCCACGGACGGGAGCATGATGGGTGCAGGGAACCACGGGGGAGGCGATGCATTTATTGCTAAAATGAATGCCACCGGCACGGTGCTCTGGGTGACATGCGTTGGCGGGAGTTCCTCTGATACCGGCCAGGCTGTCCAGCAGACGATGGACGGCGGCTACGTCCTCACAGGATACACGAACTCCACGGACGGGGACATGGCTGGTGCAGGATACCATGGGGGAGGCGATGCCTTCGTGGCCAGGTTGAACGCCACCGGCACGGTGCTCTGGGTGACGTGCGTTGGCGGGACTGGTCCGCAAGGGGAGGACAGGGGTAATTCCGTCCAGCAGGCCGCGGATGGCAGTTATATCCTCGCGGGGGAGACCTTTTCATCCGATGGGGACATGGGAGGCGCCGGGTATCATGGAGGTGGAGATGCTTTCGTGGCGAACCTGTCGGCTGCAGGTTCGGTGCAATGGGTCAGGTGCGTCGGCGGGACCGGTGCTGATAAAGGATGGGCTGTCCAGGGAACGATGAAGGGAGATTACATCCTTGCAGGATACACCAACTCGTCTGACGGTGACATGGCACATTCCCGGTACCACGGCGGCGGGGATGCGTTCGTAACCGGACTCAGTGCTGCGGGCATGGTGGAATGGACGAGGTGTACCGGGGGCTCGGGGACCGACTCCGGCCGGGCAGTCCAGCAGACCGCAGATGGCGGATACCTGCTCGCCGGAATTACCGAATCTTCGAACGGGGACATGATCAACACGGTTTACCACATGAATGGTGATGCATTCATGGCAAAGTTTTCCGCGTCGCTGGGAAAGATCGGGGTATTTACCAATGGCCAGTGGTTCATGGACGCCAATAGCAACGGTACCTGGGAAGGCCAGCCGCCCGACCGGGCCACAAGTTTCGGGTTTGCGGGCGTTCTGCCCGTTATCAGCGACTGGGACGGGGACACGAAGTCAGAGGTGGGGGTCTTCAAGGGAGGCCAGTGGTACGTAGATGTGGCCGGCCGCCCGTATCTCTGGGATGGGACGGTATTTGACCAGGTCTACTCCTTCGGGATACCCGGAGATCTTCCGGTCGTCGGTGACTGGAACAGCGACAACGAACCTGAGATCGGGGTGTACCGGGACGGGGTGTGGTTCCTTGATGCAAACCGGAACGACCTGTGGGACGGGACCGGTCCAGGGCTCGACGCCATGTACTTCTTTGGCGCTGGAGGGTTCGCACCGGTGGTTGGCGACTGGAACCGCGACGGCCTGGAAGAAATCGGTGCATATACCGGGACAGGCACCTGGTATGCTGACGCCAGCCGGAACCACCTGTGGGACGGGACCGGCCCAGGGAAGGACGCCATCCTCAATTTCGGTTTTCCAGGGGCACTCCCGGTGGTTGGCGACTGGAACCAGGACGGTATTTTCGAGATCGGGGTCTGTGACGGTGCCGGGACATTTTACCTCGATGCCAGTGGCAACAACCGGTGGGACGGGACCGGTCCCGGCAAGGACATCGAATACACGTTCGGTATTACCGGTCTGCCGGTTGCAGGGGACTGGACCTGAGATACCTTCCCCAGCCTGGATCCCGGTGCACGCGATTCGATGATTATCCGGGGTGATGCGATTGCACCGCCGGGTTCACCCGCAGGGATTTAACAGGTATCCAGGGTCCTGCGACTGCCCCGGCCAGGTTCACCTCATCCCGGTCAGAAAGTCGGTGTCCTGAAGATTTGCCACGGTCTCGCGCGCGCTAGCGAGGTTTGTGCCCGGACCGATGCAGGATACATTCACTACTCATTGCTGCTGAACCCTAAGGAGACGTAATCGTGGACCGCAAGCTGCCTCTCATCCTCACCGTGCTGCTCTCCGGCTGTATCGCGTTCACTCTTGCTGTCTATTTTTTTAGAGTCTTTCCCTTTGATCTCACGATTGAACGCGTTTTTGAAGCGAAGAACAATCCGGCAGCATCTGCTTTCATGGGCGCGGTGAGCATCCCTGGGGATGGGGAAGTCCCCTTTGTCCTGGTCTTTGCTGCCGCGGCCTTCTTCGCATTCGGAAAGAGAATGCTTGAAGCGGTGTTCGTGCTTGCCACAATAAGCAGTATTGCACTCGCGGGGGTGCTCAAGGTGCTCATCGGCCGCCCACGCCCGCCCGGTGCCATCCCGGACCCTTCCGGCTTCCTCCATTCCTTCAGCCAGTATTCCTACCCCAGCGCCCACGTCCTCTTCTTCGTGGTATTTTTTGGTTTCCTGGCCTTCCTTGCGTGGAAGTGGGGAAAAGGGGGGGTGCGGTGGTCCATCATTTCCATCGATGCTGCCCTGATCGTGCTCATCGGCCCCTCCCGCCTCTACCTCCAGGAACACTGGGCCAGCGATGTTATCGGTGGTTATATCATCGGGGTATTCCTGCTGCTTTTCCTTGTCCTGCTCTACCAGGTGGCGGCTGAGCGGATGAGCAGGGGGTCGGAAGGAAGACGGGATCCGTGAAGGGACGTCAGAAAAGAAGAACACCGAGGTCCATGGGGTTATTATAGAGAACGCTCACGGTTTTTGTTTCAAATTTTTTGAACTGGGAAAATTTTTATACGGGACAAGGGTTGTTAGCATATTTCATGCCCGAAGATATCCCTCTCACCATCGCAGCTGTCGAGCGCCTGCTGGGGAACCCGGTCTGCAGGTCATTGCTCCGCATGGTGTGCACCACGGACGACTGCGGGAACCGGCTCGAGAATGCCCTCGACCTCTATGCCGGGGAAGAACGGGATGTCTGCTGGAAATGCAGGCTCGGCTCGGCCTTTATCTCCCGTATCATAGATCATAGCACCGGCATGTTCGGCATAAAGGACAAAGACGTCAGGGCAGGGCTCCAGGAGAAGATGGTGAAACGGAGCCTGGTAAACGTTCTTTCCGGGATCTCCCGGTACGGAGTAACCCGGCCGCAGATATTGAACGCCCCGTTCCTGGTGGTTTGGGACTTCACCCACCGGTGCAACCTCCGGTGCGCCCACTGCTACCAGGACGCCCAGCGGGCCCTTCCCGGCGAGCTCTCCATGGAAGAGGCACTCGGGGTCATCGACCAGCTGGAAGAGGCCGGGGTGGGGGCAATCGCCTTTGCCGGGGGGGAACCGCTCATGCGGAGGGACTTCTATGAAGTGGCTGCCTATGCCAGCGCACACGGGTTCTATGTCGCCCTGGCCACCAATGGCACCCTCATAACCCAATCGGTGGCGGAGCGGCTGAAGGCGTCCGGGGTGGAATACGTTGAGATCTCCATCGATGGGAAGGATGCAGAGTCCCATGACGATATGAGGGGGATTCCCGGGGCTTTCAACCGGAGCGTGGAAGGGCTGCGGAGGTGCGCGGAGGCGGGCCTCTATACCTGCGTGGCTACCACGGTCACGAGCAGGAATATCGACCAGGTCGCGGACATCCACCGGCTCACGGGCGAGCTCGGGGCCAGGCAGTTGATGTGCTTCAACTTCATCCCCACCGGCAGGGGCGCTGACATGGTGGACCAGGACATCACCCCGGTCCAGCGGGAGGCCCTGATGCAGCAGATCCTGGCAATGGACATGAACGGGAAGAGCCCCGTCGCTCTCTCCACGGCGCCGCAGTTCGGGAGGATATCTGTTGCAGGCGACGAGGAGATGGTATCGGCAGGCCACTTCTACATCGGCAGCGAGCTCGGGAGCAAGGCCCGGGTGCTCTCCGACTTCATCGGGGGCTGCGGTGCGGGACGGCTTTACTGCAGCATCGAGCCGACCGGGGACGTCCAGCCCTGCGTCTTCCTCCCCGTCGTCGTGGGGAACCTGCGGGAGTCCACGTTCAGCGAGGTCTGGCACGGTTCCCCGGTGCTCCAGTCCCTGCGGGACAGGTCCGACCTGAAAGGGTCCTGCGGCACCTGCGAGAACCGGTTCATCTGCGGCGGCTGCCGGGCCCGTGCCTGGGCGTACTACCGGGACCTCAAGGCTCCGGACCCCGGGTGCGTGAACAATGCCGCGTACTGGGAGGCCCTGGTCAGGGAGCGCCGTACGGCTCTGTCACCGCTCCCCCTGCATGAGTGTCCCGGCTGTGATGCACTGCCCATAGGAGATGCACCCGTCCCCCAGGGGATAGCAGTCGTTCAGCACCGGTTCTAGCCCTGCAGCTGAGATTTCACGGACGATCTCCTCCCGGATGGCGCGGTTGTAGGCCACTCCCCCCGAGAGGGCGACCCGGGACATGCCGCGATCCGCGGCGGCATGTATTGCAAGGCCTGCGATGCCCCGGGCCAGGTTGAACTGGAACGAGGCGGCGATCTCCCGGAGGGCACGGCCGTCCCCCCGGGCCCTGCTGAACCGGGAGAGCGCCTCGCGGCAGAGTGCCCGGGTGGAGAGCACCTCGCAGGGGCCGTCACGCAGGAACTCCAGGTCCCACGGAACTGCCTCCGCCCCGGCAGCAAACGACTCCAGTTTCATGGCCGGCTCGCCGTCGTAGGTCCGCTCCCGGCAGATCCCCAGGAGGGAGGAGACCGCATCGAGCACCCTCCCGGTGCTCGAGGTAAGGGCAACGTTGATGTTTTTCGCGAGCTGGGCCTCGAGCACTGAGAGCTCCACATCGGTCCACCCCCGCGATCCCAGGATCTCGAGGACGGGCTGCCCGGAAAGGATCCCGTAGAGCATTCGCTCGGGGAACCGGGTCGCCAGGTCCCCGCCGGGCATCGGGACAACCTCCAGGTGCCCGACGCGGTCATAGTGGGGGGCCTGGCCTGCAAAGACCTCGCCGCCCCAGACCGTGCCGTCGTCACCGTATCCCACGCCGTCGATGGCGATCCCGATGCAGGCCTCCCGGGTCGTCGCGGCTATGTGGGCCCGGTGGTGCTGGACCGGGACCAGGAACGCCCCGCTCTCGTCTGCCAGCTGCCGGGCGTACCGGGTTGAGAGGAACTGGGGGTGCGCATCGTGGGCGATGACATCGTACCGGGCACCCAGGAGCTGGGTCAGATTTCCTATTGTCTCCTGCAGGTAGGCATAGGTCTGGGGGTTGCGGACATTGCCCACGTGCGGGGAGGTGATGCAGAACCCGCCCTGATAGACGGAGGCGTTTGCATTCAGTTCAGGCCCGACGGCAAGGATGCACCGGTCCCCGAGGTCCACGGCCGTCCGGCGCGGCGCCATCCCCCGGGAGAGGCGGATGATGAACCCGTCCCGGATCACCGAGTCATCGCACCGGTTCACGATCCTCCGGTCATGGGCAAGGAAGAAATCGGCCTGTTCATGCATCCGGGCCATGGCAACGTCGAGTTCCGTAATCATGGGATACCCGGGCATGTTGGCGCTGGTCATGATGAGCAGGGGGTGGGCCAGGGAGCGGAAGAGGAGGTGGTGGAGCCCGGTGTAGGGGAGCATGCAGCCGATGGTGTGCAGGTTGCTGATATGCTCGTGGGCAGCCGGGTCGCGCTTCTCCAGCACCACGATGGGGCGCTCGCAGGACTCGAGCATGGCCCGTTCTCCGGCGGATACGCGGGTAATGCGGTCCACAAAGTCAGCACGGACCATCACAGCAAAGGGCTGCTCCGTCCTCCCCAGCCGGCTCTTCAATTCCTGGACCGAGTCCTCGATGCAGGCGATATGGAAGCCCCCGATCCCCCGGATGGCAACGATGAAGCCGGCATCGAGCAGCCGGGCCGTCTCGGCGACGGGGTCCATGCAGCAGACCTCTCTCCCCTCGCGGTCGAGGAGCCGGAGGCGGGGCCCGCAGGAGGCGCAGGCGATGGTCTGCGCATGGTGCCGCCGGGACGCAGGGTCCCGGTACTCGGCGCTGCAGGAGGGGCACATGGGGAAATCGGCCATGGAGGTCCGTTCCCGGTCATACGGGAGCGCCTGGATGATGCTGTACCGGGGGCCGCAGTTGACGCAGGAGGTGCACCAGTAGTCGTGGTACCGTCCTCCCGGGGTATTGATATCGGTTAGGCACTCTTCGCAGGTGGCGATATCAGGGGGGATCATGCCGGAGAGCGAGCCTTCCCCGCTTGCGAGGATGGAAAAGCCCTCCGGGAAGGAGGCATCGTCAGCCAGCACCTCGACCCGGTCGATGCGGGCGAGCGGGGGCCCCCGGGAGACCTCGCGTAAAAATTCCTCGAACCGTTCACCGCAGGCCCGGATCTCGACCTCGCTCCCCAGGTTTTTCACCGAACCGCGGATGCCGAGGTCGACGGCCCTCGCATACACGAACGGGCGGAACCCCACACCCTGGACGATTCCCCGGATTTTTATTCGTCCTTTCTGGCGCATCAGCGTCCTACAAAAATTTATTGATCTATAGCGCCATATAATCATAGGGTTTTTCCATTGACCGGCCATATCAGGATAGTCAACGATCCCGTTGAACTGGTTCCCCTGCTCATAACGTTTCACCAACCTGTGTACAAGCGGATATACGATCTTTTGAATAAATCCTGGATGACCGAGGACGAGCTCACCGAGCAGCTGGACGGCGACAACGTGGGCAACTGCCTGATGGTGCTCAAGAAGGGGAACCTGGTGGAAGAGCAGTGGAGGATGCCGGAGCCCGGGCAGCGGCCGGTCAAGGAGTACCGGGCGACCTACAACCGGTTCAGGGCAAATTTCCAGTGCAACTTTTCAGACCTCTCTGACCTGCTCTATATCGCCGTATCCAATGATGAAAGCCTTCGGATGATGGTGGAGCGGGTCGAGGAGGAGCTCCGTTCCGGGAATTCCTCCATCAGTGATATTGCCCGCAAGTTCGGGGTAAGCCCGGTCTTCATCAAGGGGCTGGCAAAGCGCATCCCCCATCTCGACGTGAAGGGACAGGGGCTGGTGCTGCTTGACAGCATCCAGTAACGACCCGCTCTCCACCATCCTCCGGAGCAAGCGGGAGGTGACCCGGCTGCAGATCCTGGTCGAGATCGCGGAGCACCAGCCTGCAATCCGCCAGCAGGAGATCGCCGACAAGCTCGGGGTCACCCCCCAGGCGGTCTCGGAGTATATACGGGAGCTGGTCGACGAGGAGATGGTCTCTGCCCATGGGCGGGGCCGGTACAGCGTCACCCGCCCCGGGATCGAGTGGGTGCTCTCCCATGCCGAGGCCCTGGAGTCCTATGCCCGGCACATCCGGCGGGACATCATCCAGCAGGTCTCCACCTGGACGGCCCTTGCCGCAGAGGACCTCCGGGAGGGGGACGAGGTCGGGGTCTACATGAAGAACGGCTGGCTCTATGCAGCTCGGGAGCCCCGCAGCGCCATGGGAACGGCGGTATCCGATGCCCGGGCAGGGGAAGACGTCGGCGTGGCCCGCCTCGCGGGGCTGATCGATCACCAGGAAGGGATGATACACGTCTGCAAGGTGCCCCGCATCCAGCGGGGCGGGTCCCGCAAGGTCCGCCGCGACCGGCTCACCGAGGTGGCGTCCCGGGCAGGCATCGTGGCGGCCGTGGGCCTCGAGGCCTACGTGGCCTTGAAGCAGGCCGGGAGGACCCCTGACATGTTCTTCGGGTCCCGGGAAGGGGTGATCGAGGCCGCCTTCCACGGCATGGAGTGCGCCATCTTCATCGTGGACGAGGAGTTCACCGATTTCTTAAAGCGGCTCGAGGGAGTGGGGCTTAATTATACCATCCACGACCTGATAGCCCCATGAAGATCGTCGTCTTCCCCCAGAAAGGGAGCTACAAGTTGCTCTTTTTGGAGAACATGCAGGTCCAGGGGGCCGCGATGGTCCAGGTCGCCCTCACCCCCAAGGGCGGGAGGCCGGAGCACTACCGGGTGCGGTGGGGGGCCAAGAAGCAGTACCGGAACACTCCCAGCAAGGAACTCCTCGTTGCACTGCGGAAGGCCGAGGTGTACCTGGCCGGGAAAGACGAGGACTTCGAGTCCTTCCTCCGCGATTTCCAGGTCCCCTTCTCCCATGCGAGGCTCTGCCGGCTCTGCCTGCTCGAGGACCGGGTCACGCCCCTCGACAAGAAGACCTCGGTCCGGTACCCGACCGGGGAGCAGATCTGCTTCTCCTGCGCCCGCCGGGAGCTCCGGCGCGAGCTTTCAGGCATGGGCCGCGTGGGACGGGGTGCCCTGGGCCACCTCGAGGAGCTCCTCCGCACCCACCGGGACATGGAGAAGGTGCTGGCGAGCGTCCAGCCGGAGGAGACCCGCACCACCCGGGCGGCGCTCTTCGATCGGCTGGAGGCCCACCCCGTGGCAAAGACCTCCCGCCTCGAGGAGCTGCCCCTCCCGCGGGAGTTCGTGGACGCATCAGGCATCGAAACCCTGATGCCCGCCCAGCAGATGGCGGTCGATGCGGGGCTCCTCCACGGAAAGCACCTCCTCATCGTCTCGGCAACGGCCAGCGGCAAGACCTTCATCGGGGAGATGGCCGGCCTGAAAAACCACCTGGAGGGCCGGGGCCACCTCCTCTTCCTCGTGCCACTCGTCGCCCTGGCCGTGCAGAAGTACCAGCGGTTTGCCGGCCGGTACGGGGAGTTTGCCGGGGCAGGTCTCCTCATCGGCAAGAGCCGGATCAACCTCCCCGAGAACCGGCCCATCGGGGACCGCCACATCGATGCCCCCGTTGTCGTGGGCACCTACGAGGGGGTGGACCACTTCATCCGGCAGGGGAAGCGCCTCCCTCACATCGGCACGGTGGTAATCGACGAGGTGCAGATGCTCGAGGACCCTGACCGGGGCCACCGGCTCGACGGCCTGGTCGCCCGGCTCAAGTACCTCGCCCCGAAGGCCCAGTTCCTCTACCTCTCGGCCACGATCGGGGTGCCGAAAGTGCTGGCAAAGAAGCTGGGCGCCGACCTGGTCCGGTACGACGACCGGCCTGTCGCCCTGGAGCGGTACCTCGTCTTCCTGGAGCACCGCCAGAAGATCCCGTCCATCAAGCGGCTCTGCGAGGAGGAGTACCTCAAGGTCTCGAGCAAGGGATTCCATGGCCAGACCATCGTATTTACCCACGCCCGGGCCCGCACCCACGTGATCGCCGATGCCCTGGGCCCGGGATACGCCGCCTACCATGCCGGGCTCACCTCCCAGGAGCGCCGTGACATCGAGGCAAAGTTCCTCACCGGCAAGATCAAGGCGGTTATTACCACCGCGGCCCTCGGTGCGGGCGTGGACTTCCCCGCCTCCCAGGTGATCTTCGACTCCCTCGCGATGGGCATCTCCTGGCTCTCCGTCCAGGAGTTCAACCAGATGGCCGGGCGTGCTGGCCGGCCGGACTTCCACGACCTGGGCAAGGTGGTGGTCCTTGCCGAGCCCGGCGCCGCTTATTGCCGGGGCTCCGGGACCACCGAGGAGGAGGTGGCCATCCGGCTCCTGAAAGGCGAGATGGAGGAGGTCGCCCCCGAGCACGACCTCGAGCAGAGCTCTGAGGAGTACGTAGCGAACGCCGTCGTCTGCCGCGGCCGGCTCGCCGACCTGGACCGCATCAACGAGAGCATGGTGGGCACCATGGAGCCGGCCCTCGATGTCCTCGCCAGCCAGGGGCTGGTGACCCGGAAGGGCGACCGCATCGTCCTCTCGGACCTCTCGCGGGTGATGGCCGAGCACTTCATCGGCGTGGAGCGGTTAAACGAGATCCTGCGGCTCATGGAGACAACGGCCGACCCGGTGGAGATCGTGGCTGAACTGGAGTGCGCCGAGGAGGGGGAGCGGGGGAAGGAGCGGGAGAAAGGGAGAGGAAGGCGGGGAAGGAGGTAATAGCTTATATTCATCGCAGCGATTAGGGTTAATCGCACCGATGAATATTCATTGAACCAACGAGTTAAATGCATCCTTTTTCAAATTCAAGGGCACTAGAAAGTATTTCGTAGTTGAAGTGCGAAAGGAGGGGATGTCGCACGGGGTCCTCTCACGTCGAATGAAGACGAACCCCGCAGCGGCCCATAGGGGCATGAGAGAATTGACTTTTCTAGAAAAAAAGCATTCTGCTTGTGCCCTCCTGGCAATGGAAAAAAGAAAGGAGGTTATACATTGAAGAACAGAATGAGGTGGATTCACAGGAATATGAGGGGGATTGTCCTATTTATTCTTCTCATGAGCATTTTCTCGCCTATTCCCGTGAGTAGTGAAACGATAATAATCGCTGGAGATGAGAAAGTCATCCCCATTCTCCCGCCGGCACTCCCAGAGGAAAAAGATCTTACTCCCCATACGAATGCATTCAAAGCACCTTTTAATGAGGAAATCTTGAGGCTTGACACCCCGAATTATGTTATTCCTCTATTGAACGGGTGGAATGTAATCTCTGTCCCCAAAAGGTTATTACCGGGTCAGAATACCGGAATGGCCGTATTTGGCCATGTTGATACCGGTGGGCATTCGATTTTCCTCTATGATGGTTCAACACAACTGTGGTTTTCATTGAAAGCGAATGACATTGTCCGTCCGCTTGACGGCATTTTTATTTATTCGGTTGGTGCAAACCAGGTCAATCTGTATTTTGACGGGACACAGCCTGATCCCGCACAAAAACCTGTTTTTAACCAGTGGAACCTTATCGGGTTCTGGGATGTGTACCAGGCCTGCGCCCGCGATACCTTGATAACCATTGATCCTGGGTGGTCCTACGTAATGGGTTATGATGCTGTAAATCAGGGATACGAGCCATCAATATTTAATAGCGAACCCAGTCGCCAGAAATTGATGTTCCCGGGAAAAGGATACTGGCTCTGGATGAACGGAGGTGATGTAATGGAGTATCCAAAGGCGAAAACCTACTATGTCGGTGGGGAATACGTCGATCAATATCATGGAATCGAAGGCCTGAATGACACGCATTTCGGTTACGATAATGTTTACTATTTCTGGACTGGGCTCGATTCAGCTACGCAATGGGATGGGTGTTATATCTCCGGCCAGCCGTTCAGGTTTGGAAATGATGACGCCTGGGAGCGACACTGGAAAGAAGGTGCAATGGACAGTTCTTATGCTGATAATGTACATTTTGCCTATTTCCATGGCCACGGGTGCGAGGAAGCGATCAAGTTTGGCACATACCATGACGATCCGACTCTCAGCTACAACGACGCCCGTTGGGGGAATACTATGCTCGACTGGGTAGCTTTGGACGCCTGTAACGTGCTTAAAGATCCCGAGGAGACTAATTTATGGAGAGGATCATTCGCGGGTCTCCATGGGATTTACAGCTTTGCGAGCATTTCGTATTCGCACCAAAGCAGGGGTAGTGCTTTCGCATCCTATTTGAAAAATCCAGGTAATACAATTTGGGAAGCATGGAAATTGGCGATTCAAGTTTCTACTCCCCGGGGAGTCCAGCAGACAGCAGCAATATTGACCGCCAAAGATGACAATCCTGCCACACTGGATTGTTATTATGACCATATATACGGGTATGGATACCAGATCAATCCTCCAGGATACCCATCGGATTTCGATTATGAGACCGCAGTAATCACGGGGGTATAATAATGAACCGGATTGTGTATCACATGGGTGCAGGAATCTGCTTACTTGTCGTGATTGCCTTCGGACTTAGCAACCTCACTCCACCGAGTATCGATAATTCTCAGCCATCATTAATCCTCGGTCCAAGCGGATCTTCTGAAATCACTCTCAATACAGAGTTCCCTGCTTACCCGGTACAGATGATGGTATATACTGTCATCCCGCAAAACACGCGGGAAGACGCGGTGGAAATTGCAAAAAAATTAGGAGTAACAGAGGAATTGGAACAGATTGATGATTATTTATTGTATGCAACGACAGGTGACCGTAATTTTAACTATGTGTTACCCTCGGGGGGATATAGTTATAGTATTATCGGGAGAGAATCAGGTCGTAATCCCATTGATATGCCCGAATATCTCCCCAAGGAAGAAGACGCGGTTATCATCGGTGAACAATTCCTGAAAACAAAGGGCATCTGGGAAGAGGGTGTGGAATACCGTCGGACGGTGTATCAGCATGGATACGTCCTCTATGGTGCAAACAACACAAAACAACTCGTCCACCAGACTATGGATGTTCTATTCGGGAGAAAACTAAATGGCTATAAAGTAGCCGGGGATTATATCAAAGTCTCCATTGGAGGAAATGGAGATGTAATCGGACTATTCAAGGTGTGGAGAAGCTATTCTCCTAGCAAAGAATATCACATCATTACTCCCGAAGAAGCGTATCAGAAGTTGATCGAAGATAGATCCGTATTCCCTGTCTCGAAGCATACACAGATTTCCGTCAACCGGATCTATCCGGGATATGCGACCCTTACCCCGAGCGAGAGCATGGAACTCTTGAAACCCGCCTACGCATTCGATTACGAGACGATAGAAGATGGAACACCAGTCACAGGAACGGTTTTCATACCTGCAGTTCCGGAACTGGGGGAACTCTAACTTTTTTCATTTGCCAAAAAAGTGACAGGGAATCCCAATTTCTCATGAATGAGCAGCGTGTTCTGAAATGGTTATGCCAGAATCCCTGCTCGCGGCTCCGGGACCACCGAGGAGGAGGTTGCCATCCGGCTCCTGAAAGGCGAGATGGAGGAGGTCGCCCCCGAGCACGACCTCGAGCAGAGCTCGGAGGAGTACGTGGCGAACGCCGTCGTCTGCCGCGGCCGGCTCGTCGATCTGGACCGCATCAACGAGAGCATGGTCGGCACGATGGAGCCGGCCCTCGATATCCTCGCCAGCCAGGGCCTGGTGACCCGGAAGGGCGACCGAATCATCCTCTCCGACCTCTCGCGGGTGATGGCCGAGCACTTCATCGGGGTGGAGCGGTTAAACGAGGTCCTGCGGCTCATGGAGACTACGGCTGACCCGGTAGAGATTGTGGCGGAACTGGAGTGTGCCGAGGAGGGGGAGCGGGGGAAAGAGCCGGAGAAGGAACGGGAGAAGGGGAGAGGAAAGAGGGGAAGGCGGTGAAAACTTTATATTCATCGCAGCGATGAGGGTTAGTCGCACCGATGAATATTCATTGAACCAACGAGTTAAATGCATCCTTTTTCAAATTCAAGGGCACCAGAAAGTATTTCGTAGTTGAAGTGCGAAAAAAGGGATGTCGCACGGGGTTCTCTCACCTCGAATGATGACGAACCCCGCAGCGGCCCATAGGGGCATGAGAGAGTATGCATTTACCATTAAAGATACTTTCTCAGGTGCCGCTGGTCATGAAGACAGAGGTGAACAATGAAGAAATGGCAACATTTCAAATGGCCTTTCAGTGCTGCATTCATAATTCTTCTGTTATTCGTGAATGCAGGCATTTCTTTGGCCCTGGCCGAATCAACGGCCGGAAATGAGCCAAACGAGCATGAAAGGAGCATTCTCTTTACAGAAGATGGGTACTATCGGGCTCCTCCGGCACTGCCCGGAAACAGCCAGAAATCCCTGGGGCGGGGGGAGCTTCCTGGGACCGAATTGGAGTTATCAGAGGAGATGGTGCAATCAGCCACCCTCTCATCCGGAAGTATCCAGCTTCTCAATGGGTGGAATTACATCTCATTTCCAAAGCACCTGAATCCATGGGGTGGTCACAATCAAGCATCGTACGTCTTTGCAGGAGTAAATACAGCGGGACATTCGATCTTCTATTATGATAGTTCCACGGGCCTCTGGAAATCTGTCACACCTTCGACCATTATTAAGCCCTTAGTTGGGTATACCATATACTCTGCTGGCCCGTATACTCTCAATCCTGATTACCTTCCTCCAAATCAACAGACAAATCCTTATACTAATGTATATTCAGGATGGAACCTCATCGGTTACTTCGATCCCATGGGAAATTCGAACGACGATTATCTCCACGCTGCCATGGCACGCGATGCGATGGCTCCCCTGGGTTCAGACTGGTCTGAACTGATTGGATGGGATGCTGCAACCCAGCAATATGAGACCAGCATAATCAAAGACGGCAGCGGCATTCATTCAGATTATCGGCTGACGTACCCCAACAAGGCATACTGGCTCTGGATGAACGCAAATCGGACTCTTGCTTACTCGGTGACGCATACGTATTATTGTTCGGCGGAATGGGTGGGGGAGTATCCTGGCGGTGATGGTGATCTCCCTGACTCTCAGGATAGCGCAGATGGATTCTATGATACATTAAGGTGGGGTTCATACTGGAAAGGTGCTTTCATCAGAGGTGATTATGACAATCCCATGGCAAGAGCGGCAGATTGGAAAGATTCGTCATATCCGGGTGGTATGGATGATAATCCTTCTACTGGGATAGATACTACGAATTTTGCTTACTTCTCCGGTCATGGGTGGCCGGGCGGGGGAATTTTATTTGCATATGGATACCCTGACAGGAACGAACAGGAACTGTGGTATAATGAGGCCATCTGGGGAAATATAAAGGCTGATTGGATTGCCCTTGATGCATGCAGTGTATTAAGTGAGTCATATAATAACTATGCGGTATGGCAGGATTCATTCAAAGGATTACACTCGATTGTTGGATGGGATACAGTAGGCATATCCAGTAAAGACACCGGATTAATATTCGCAAACAGATTGCTCCAAGGTAAAAATATTTGGGAATCCTGGAAATATGCAACAGATGCAGTTGTCCATTTTCCAGGTTACAAAGTAGGAATCCTTGCCGTGGATATTGATGGGAATACTAATACGAAAGAATGTATTGAGGATCACATTTACGGGCAGGGAACCTGGTTCAGTCCACCCGGGTATAATGTTCAATTTGATAAGGATTTCCATAACTGTTTACCGTAGTTAAGGAGGGGAGAAAGATGAACATAAAATTCGTAAAAATCTCCGGTATCGCCCTCGTGATTGCCTTAATCGCAATCCTCGCGGGATTGTTCGCCCTTAATGGAATAGGGCCAAATGGAGGAGAACTTCCCCCAGGCGTGGAGAATGTGACGCGGATACAAGTAACAGGTATTCTGGAGAGCAGCTATAAACCCTCGGAAGTCACCAGCGAAATTGCATTCCCGAGCGTCCCTGAAAAAATGACCGTGTATACAGTAGATCGCAGCATCTCTGAAAAGGAGTTGCTTCAGATCGCCGACAATCTCGGCATCTCGGATGAAATATCAAAAACTCATTCGGGTTTTATCACTATCGGACAGGGGAACAATCAAATCACTTCATATAAAGGAACGGTAGATTACAGCGATGATAAAACCCTTCCGGGTTATTCTCCGGAATATATCGACACGCATCTCCCGAGCGACGAGGAAGCGAGAAGGATTGCAGACGAATTCCTCGACTCGCACAATCTCCGGCCCGATGGCGCCGTATTTTACAATACGACCCATGATGTCGGGCATTTCGTATCCCCGGAAAGAGGTGTGGAGATAAAAAACTCCGAGTCCATCAATGTCTGGTACCGACACTGGATCGATGGCAACATGGTCCTGACAGATAAATTGTATGTGAAGATAGATGTGCATGGACAGGTTCGTAAGATGTTCCGGGAATGGCCACACTACGAGCCATACAAGGAATTTTCCATCATCGGGCCTGAAATAGCCTATGGTTATCTCAAGGACTCTGCAATTGTCATCCCAGAAGGGATGAAGAGTCCGGAGAAGGCAAAGGTTACGAGTATATCCATGGTCTATATTGATCACACCATGACTGAAGATCTTGACTATCTCATCCCGGTCTACTATTTCCAGGGAGTAGTGCAGGGCGATGGGAAGGAGGCCGTGTTTTACCAATGCATTCCGGCTACACCGGAATTTGCAGCTAAGATCACATGATAAAAAAAGGATATGACGAATAAATTAACTTATTTTTGGATTATCCTCGTTATAATTGCCATTGTAGGGGCTATAGGGGCATTCTGGTACCTGGGATCAGTGAATCCTTTAGGCAACCGTCAATCGGGAGATACCAGTTTTTCCGTTACGGATATCCACAGTCTTTACCCAGGAACGTATTTTGTGTCCGATATCATGATCGGAACCCCTCTACAGGAGGTTCCTGATAAATTAATGGTATACTCCAAACAGCAGATGTCTGAAGATGAAATTTTCCGCATCGCGTCTGATTTAGGAATAACCGGTGAACCAACAAAAGAATCGGGATGGATATTCATCAGGGATGATCCATGTATATTCTCGGCACAACCTGGGGGGCGCGTCATAACGTATGATGATGAAACACCGATTCCCGGAATTTCCCCGGAATATATCGATTCGCACCTACCAAGCGACGAGGATGCGAAAAAGATCGCGGATGAATTCCTTAAGACACATAATATCCATCCTGGAGGACTGAAATTTGCCGGCACAGACCACAATGTCGGATATTATACCTATAACGATGAGTGGATAAAGAACGATGAGAAAATCAGTGTAAAGTATCGGCACTTCATCAACGATTACGAAATATTTAATGAAAAATTAGGTCTGGAAGTGACTATTAACAGATCAATAAGCTCGATGTTCTGGAAATGGACCAGATACCAGCCATACCGGGAGTATCAGATTGTGAGCCCGGAAAAAGCAGTTGCAGCGCTCCAGAAGACGGGAATCGTTGTCATTGAAGGGATGCAGAGTCCAGAGCGGGCAATGGTCAGGAATATTACACTTGGTTACCTGGGAGAGACCCATTCAAAAGACCTTGATTACCTTATACCGGTCTACAAGATAGAAGGTGTAGTATATGGAAATAGTCCATATGCAGAGTTCTTCCAGTATATTCCTGCATCTCCTGGAGCGGCGTCTGAACTCATCTAATCTTTTACACTTACATCAACCAATCAGTCTAAAATGCATCCAAATTAAATTTTCAGATTAAGAATTTGCACGCAGGAATTCGGAAAGGACGAGGTCGCCCCCGAGCACGACCTCGAGCAGAGCTCGGAGGAATACGTTGCGAACGCGGTTGTCTGCCGCGGCCGGCTCGCCGACCTGGACCGCATCAACGAGAGCATGGTGGGCACCATGGAGCCGGCCCTCGATGTCCTGGAAAGCGAGGGCCTGGTGACCCGGAAGGGCGACCGAATCATCCTCTCCGACCTCTCGCGGGTGATGGCCGAACACTTCATCGGGGTGGAGCGGCTGAACGAGATCCTGCGGCTCATGGAGACCACGGCCGACCCGGTGGAGATCGTGGCGGAACTGGAATGTGCGGTGGAGGGGGAGCGGGGGAAGGAACCGGAGAAGGAGCAGGAGAAGGGGAAGAAAGGAAAAAGATAACGGAGAATTATATCATACTCATTTGAACCGGTATTTATATTTCCTTTTTTAAAATTCAATTCACAAAATATATCACCCTGTATGAATTAATAGTGCATGTCGCCCCGGGGTTCTCTCACCTCGAATGAAGACGAACCCCGCAGCGGCCCATAGGGGCATGAGAGAGTGTGTTGTTACTATTAAAGACACTTTCTCAGGTGCCTCTGGTCATGAAGACAGAGGTGAACAATGGAAAAGAGGCAGTCTTACAAGTGCCCTTTCATTTCTGCATTCGTAGTTCTGTTATTCGTGAATGCAGGCGTCTCTTCGCCCTAGCTGATACGGCGGGGGGATATGATCCAAACGAGCATGAAAGGAGCATTCTCTTCACAAAAGATGGGTACTATCGGGCTCCTCCGGCACTGCCCGGCGATACTCAGAAGGTGCTGGGGCAATGGGATCTTCCCGGGACCGAATTGCAGTTATCAGAGGAAATGGTGCAATTGGCCACCCTTTCATCCGGAAGCATCCAGCTTCTGAATGGATGGAATTACATCTCATTTCCAAAGCACCTGAATCCCTCGGGTGGTCACAATCAAGCTGTGTATGTCTTTGCAGGAGTGATTACAGCGGGACATTCGATCTTTTATTATGACAGCTCCACGGGCCTCTGGATATCAGTCACTCCATCGACCGTCATTAAACCCTTAGTTGGGTATACTATATATTCGGCAGGCCCATTCACTCTCAATCCGGATTATCTTCTTCCAAATCAACAGACAAATCCTTATACTAATGTATATTCAGGATGGAACCTTATCGGTTACTTCGATCCCATGGGAAATGCAAACGACGATTATCTCCATGCTGCCATGGCACGCGATGCGATGGCTCCCCTGGGTTCAGACTGGTCTGAACTGATCGGATGGGATGCTGCAACCCAGCAATATGAGACAAGCATCATCAAAGGTAGCGATAATAGCATTCATTCAGAGTATCGGTTGACGTTCCCGAACAAGGGATACTGGCTCTGGATGAACGCAAATCGGACTCTTGCATACTCGGTGACGCATACGTATTATTGTTCGGCGGAATGGGTGAGGGATTATCCTCCTCCGGAAGCTGACCTTCCTAATACCGAAGCTGATGCAGAAGGTTTCTTTGACACCCTTAAATATTCAACATATTGGTCAGCAAATTCTCCCAGCTTCCATATCGGTGATGACAATGGCCAAGCAAAGGCTATACAATGGATGGATCCGTCTTACGGAGGTCAGGATCAATATTTTATTGATAATACTAATTTCGCGTATTTTTCAGGTCATGGATGGGAGGGGGGAATTCTATTTGGATATGGAAGTACCCGACAAGAGCAAGAACTCTGGTATTATGAAACAATCTGGGGAAATACTCGTGTTGACTGGATCGCCCTAGGATCATGTCATAGTCTTGATCAATCGACGTATAATAGCTGGAAGCCTTCTTTCAAAGGCTTGCATTCGATTGTTGGATGGGATACCCTTGGATATGGTCATGAAGATATGGGTCAGCTATTCGCGACCTATTTGAAATCTCCATATAGAATGTCAATTTGGGAGGCATGGAAACAAGCCGCTGATGATTGTGTTCATGCGTCTGGCTATAGAGTTGCAGTTCTTGCTGTTGATATTGACGGTAATCCAACGACAAGAGAATGTGTTGATGACCATATTTACGGACAGGGAAAACAATGGTTCAGTCCACAGGGAAAGCCAAATTCTGATGAATTTTATTACGAATCTTATAACTGTGTACCATAATTACGGGAGGAACAAAATGGCATTTCCGTATAATAAGGCGTTAATCCTCGTCATTGTAATCGTTTGCATTGGTGTTGCAGGAATTACTTTGTGGACCCTTGGAGAGACCATTCACAAAGTTACTACAGGAGTATCGAACATCTCAGATGTGGAAATCCGTGGTCTCCTTAAAGGAACTAGGAATGTCCCGGAATTTGTAGTGGCGACATCTCTTCCGGCAGCCCCTGGTAAGATGATGGTCTATGAAGCCAACCGGGAGATTACCGAAAATGAATTCAATAATATGGCTATTAAATTAGGGATATCGGGAGAAAATGAAAGAGTGGGAGAGCATATTGCAGTTCGAAGTGATTCATATATGTTTGCTGCTGACCTTTCCCGGGGAGTAATGACCTTACATAACGAAACACCACAGCCGGGATACGACGGGGCATACCTTGAAAAAAACCTGCCGAGCGATGGGGAAGCTCGCAAAATCGCAGATACCTTTCTGGACTCGCACAGTATCCGACCCGAAGAGTCAAAATTTTATAATATAACTCATAACGTGGGATTCTCCGGAGATCCTCCACAAAAAACATCGGAATCTATCAATGTCTGGTATATTCACAATATAAACGGTTATCGGGTTTACACGGACAAGATGTATGTTCAGGTCGGCGTACACGGCCTTGTCCAGCACATGTTTGTAGAATGGACAGGTTATAAACCTTACAAGGAGTATAACATCATCACGCCTGATAAAGCGCTTGAATATCTCAAGACAAATGGTGTCCTTATTCAAGGCAATGTGAAGGATCCGAAGCAGGCCACTGTGACGGATGTGGCTATCGGTTACATTGGAGAAACACAATCGGGGAACCTTCCCTACCTGATCCCGGTATATGTCTTCGAAGGGGTTGTCCAGGGAACGGACGGAACTTCAGCAACCTTTTATCAGTGGATCCCGGCAACTCCGGAACTGGCAGCCGAGATTACATGATATTGCAGGAATATGAAGAAATCAACCCTTTTTTTGGATTATCTTGTTACAGTTACCATTACTAGGCAATAGGGACATTCTGGCATCTCGGAGGAGGTCGCCCCCGAGCACGACCTCGAGCAGAGCTCGGAGGAGTACGTGGCAAACGCCGTCGTCTGCCGGGGCCGGCTCGCCGACCTGGACCGAATCAACGAGAGCATGGTGGGCACGATGGAGCCGGCTCTCGATATCCTTGCCAGCCAGGGGCTGGTGACCCGGAAAGGCGACCGCATCGTCCTCTCGGACCTTTCACGAGTAATGGCCGAGCACTTCATCGGGGTGGAGCGGTTGAACGAGGTCCTGCGGCTCATTGAGACTACGGCCGACCCGGTGGAGATCGTGGCGGAACTGGAGTGCGCCGAGGAGGGACGGGGGAAGGAGCCTGAGAAAGAGAGGGAGAAGGGGAAAGGAAAGAGGGGGAGGTGGTAGGATCTTATATCCATCGCCAGATGCATATTCATTGAACTAATTGGTTATACACATCCATTTTAAAATTCATGGCACCAGAAAGTATTTCGTAATTGAATGAAAATGTAGGGATGTCGCCTGGGGTTCTCTCACCTCGAATGAAGACGAACCCCGCAGCGGGCCATAGGGGCATAAAAGTATTTGCTTTCCTTTGCTGTGTTGTACAATTCCAAAATAGTCTTCTTTTCCCATAATAGACTAAATCTATTGTTTAAACAACCATCGAAACCAGCATATTATAGCAATTGAACTTCATCATCATCTCGCGCAGCATTCCC
>JAPXRZ010000016.1:0-45914 GCA_033813295.1 Methanolinea sp. | reverse complement strand
GGGAAACACATTGATAAAGTCCATATTGGGAGATTACGTCAATTTAATAGTAAATTGAAGGAATTAGGGTATTTTGATAAGGCTGTTTTGTATTATACAAATATTAACAGAGTAATCGCTTCGATTCCTGGTCAAGAAAAAAATCCAGCATCAGATGTATTAGCTTCGATCACTGGTGCTAATATTATTGGTGTAAATAGGAAACCACAACGAGGGATAAAACCAATTCCCGGGCGACCAATTCCAAAACCAAAGATCTATCCTCCAGACCATATTTTCAGAGTTTTCGACAATACTTCTTATTATTATCTCAAATCTGCAGATAAAAAACAGCATATCGATGAAGTGAATCGAGGACTCAATGCGATAAACCTTGACAATGAGTTTGAATCACAGACAATTTATTTCTTGAAAAATCTTGAGATTGAAAAATATTTGGATCAAAAAGAAATGCTAAAACAATATTTGGAAGGTGCAATTTTAAAGTCATTGATTAAGAAATGAGAGAATTTTATTGTTTTAGAACACTGATAATATAACCTATAATTGTCCCAGTCACAAACGCAAAGGTCTCGCCACCAACTTTTCCGAAATATGTTAAAGTAGCCATTGAAAAGAAAATTAATGTGATTAAAACAAAAACACCGATTGTAATATTCCGCTTGGTTCTTGTCGCATATTCTTTAAAGGCTTCAAGTCCTTTATTTAATAATTCGACATATTTCTCCGTTTTGTATTTCTCAACATTTGCTTTGTACTTTTCAACCTCGAGCCACTTTTGTTCGTCTTTTATGAAAAACTGTAATTGTGTTTCTCCACTCTCTTCATCACTCATAAAAAATAATACATGGCTTATGTATTTAATCTGATTGAACAAAAGGTTACGATGTCACTTTAAATCACACCTATAGCATACTGACCAGCGGGAAGAGCAGGGAGAACGCCAGGTACCCAACCACGGCGCTGATCGGGATCGTGAGGATCCAGGCCCAGATGATCCTCCGTGCCACCCCCCACCGGACGCTCGAAGCCGACATGGTCGCCCCGACCCCCATGATAGAGGAGCTGATGACGTGCGTGGTGCTGACCGGTATGCCTGCAACGGATGCCCCGATGATGGTCGCAGCTCCGGCGGTCTCCGCTGCAAACCCGTCGACCGGCCGGAGCCGCGTTATACGGAAACCAAGGGTCTTCACGATGCGCCAGCCCCCTGACAGGGTGCCCATGGCGATGGCGCCGTGGGCAATGAGAATGACCCAGTACGGGACAGGGAGGTGGTTCGGGTCGACGCCTGCCCCGAAATACCCGATGGAAAAGAGGAGAGGCGTGATGATCCCCATGGTCTTTTGTGCGTCGTTCGTTCCGTGGCTGAAGCTGTAGGCCGCGGCTGAACAAAGCTGGAGTTTTTTGAAATAATTTTCGGCCGTCATCCGGGGGACACCCGAGCTTACCCGGATCACCACTGCCATGAAGAGAAATCCAATGATAAAGCCGAGGATAGGGGAGAGGACCATGAACAGCACGACGATCTCGATAGCAGAGACCTTCAGCACACCGATACCGCCTGCTGCTATTCCCGCCCCGGTCAGGCCCCCGATAAGCGCATGCGAGGAAGATGTGGGTAGCCCGGAAAGCCAGGTGATGAGGTTCCAGGTAATGGCGCCGGTCAGGGCCCCGAGGACGATATAGGGGATAATCGCCGCATCCACCTTGTCAAGCTGGATTATCTTGCTGATCGTGCTTGCCACGGCGACGCCAAAACCGAAGGCGGCGACGAAATTGAAGAACGCTGCGAAAGCAACTGCCCTCTGGGGGGAGAGCACCTTGGTGGACACGACGGTGGAGATGGAATTCGCCGAATCATGGAACCCGTTGGTGAAGTCAAAGACCAGGGCAACGAAAATGATAAACCCGATCAGTTCCGGCGTGGGACTCAGCATGCCGCCACCGCCGGCTCCCGGGGACTGGCATCCATTCCAACCCTCGTCTGGAGGTGTTTCCAGGGTCCGGTCCTTGCAGGCATCAGGCGGTTCACCGCATCTTCCTAGGAGTAACGGATCGAGATGTCAGAGAGGATATTTGCCACGTCCTCGCACTTATCCGTGGCAATCTCCAGATATTCGTAAATATCCTTGTACTTGATGATGTCCACGGCGCCCTTGGTCTTGAAGAGCTCCTGTATTGCCTGGGCCAGGATGTCATCGGCCTCGTTCTCGAGCCGGTTCACCTCGATGCACCGCTTCTCGATGACCATGGGGTCCTTGATGCTGCGGATGCACTTGACCGCCTCTTCGAGCTCGACGGCCGAGATCTGGATGAGGCGGGCGAGTTCCACCATGTAGGAATCGATCACCGGGATCTCGTAATAGTGCATCTTCTTCACACAAGAATCTATATAATCAAGGATATCATCGAGGGAAGCTGCCAGGTGGGAGATCTCGTCCGGCTGGAGGGGGGTAATGAAGCTCCGGTTCAGCTGCTCATAAATTTCATGGGTGATCTTGTCCCCTTCATGCTCCAGCTGCTTGATCTGGACGGCATAATCCTTGATATTGCCCTTATTGTCCACCAGGTCCATCAACCGGTACGAGGCAAGCACCACGACGGCGGCGAGCCTGTCGAAGAGGTTGAAGAAGATCTCATCCTGCGGTATGATCCATTCACGAAGACCCAAGGCTGATCGTTGTGTTATCGGTTACGAGGGGTAAAATAATTCTGATCCGATCATACGGTCGTCGCGAAAACAGGAGCATGGACCGAGCGGGAATTGAACCCGCGGCCTCTTCCATGCCAAGGAAGCGATCTTCCTCTGATCTATCGGCCCGCTCCTACAATGTATGCTGCAGGGGTTTAAAGAATTGATTCCCTGTCACGGGCACGGAGCGGGCGTGGCCTGCTGCCAGGCCGCGGCTGCCGGGGCACCCCCTGCCTGCCGCGCGGATCGCCCGGGGCGGCAGGCTTGCGCCTTTTACGGGACCAGGCAGGGGATGGATGATTGCACCCGCTCCCGGGCTTCCGCCATGTCCGGCCTCGCGAGGACCACCCCCTCGCGGATATACGGCCGAAGCAGCGGTTCCGCCCCGTCAGGGGCCGGTAACCCGGCAGGGAGCATGTGCCGCTCCCCTCCCGGAAATTCGTACACCTGCTTGATCCCGCTCCGCTTTCCCCGCTTGGCGCACCGGCGCCCCTCGATCTCCACGATGTCCATGGCAAAGTCGATGACCGGCGCATTGGCAATGGCGCCGCCCACGCCGAATGCATCCACGATATCCCGGTAGCAGGCCACGTCCTCGATGGTGACCCCGCCTGAGAGAAAGATCCGGACATTTCCATAACCCGCTGCATCCAGCTCCCAGCGAACCTCCTCGAGAATTGCCCGCATGTTCCCCCTCCGGGAACGGGGCGTGTCAAGCCGGACTGCTGCGGCCCCGCACCGGGCCGCGGCCAGCGACTCCTCCTTTTCGTCGCAGAAGGTGTCGCAAAGCATGATGCGCGGCACCTCCGGCGGTGCAAACCGGTCAAATGCCAGGAACGCCTCCGAGGGGTCCTGGTAGCACATTACGAAGGCATGGGGCATGGTCCCGGAGCGTGGTATACCCTCCGGGGCGCACGTGTTGCTGACACCGTCCACTCCCCCGATCCAGGCCGCCCTCTCCACCATCGCGGCGATGGCCGGGTGCTGGCGCCGCGACCCGAAGGAATATACAGCCTTCTCCCTGGCCGCCGCCCTGATTGCCGCCGCGGCGGTGGCGATCCCTGACGCGTGGCAGAGGAAGCCCAGTACAGCCGTCTCGTACCTCCCAAAGTCCCGGTAACGGCCGGTGATGCGCAGCACCGGTTCAAACGGGTAGAAGAGCGTTCCTTCCGGCATGGCGTCCAGCGACACCGGCAGGCCCTCGAGGAGCGAGATCACGTCGTCAAGGCCGCAGAGGATGCCTGCGCCTCCCGGGAGGCTGGCAGCGGTGACCTCCATGGCAACGGCCGGGTTCAGGCCGGACCTGGCCAGGACCTCCCCGCTCCGCTCGAAATACACGTCCGTACATTCCCCGCGCTTGATGCACTCGTCATCAACGGTCGCAAACCTGCCCATGGAGGATTATTTTGGCAGAGATGATACATACAGTTATTCCTGGTTTGTGCCAGGCTGATTTTTAGGAATCCGCGCAGAAACCGAAAGCAAAAACATGGTCCCGGGCGGATACTGATCGTGGAACCGTCCATGCGTATCCATAGCCCTCCCCGGAGGGATGAACGGTAATGCTGGGAATAATCGGTGGCACCAGCCTCCTCTTCTCAAGGCTGCCGGACCTCGGGCGGCAGGTGGTCCATACGCCGTACGGGAACTGCGAGGTCATGGCCGGCGGGTCTATCGCCATCCTCCTCCGGCACCAGCACAATACCCCGCCGCACAGGATCAACCACCGCGCCCACCTCGCGGCCCTTGCCCTGCTCGGGGCCGGGCAGGTGGTATCCATCGGGTCGGCGGGGTCGCTGCAGATTGATATCCGCCCGGGCTCACTGATGGTACCGACCGACTACTTCTCGGCTGCTCCGGTCCCGTCCATCCATGACCATGCCATCGGGCACGTGCACCCCGGGTTCTCCGAGGGCTTCTCCCGGGAGCTGGCCGGCCTGGTGCCGGAGGCCCGGTTCGGCGGGGTGTATATCCAGACCCCCGGGCCCCGCATCGAGACGGTGGCTGAGGTCAGGGCCCTTGCCGCGCTGGGGGATGTCGTGGGCATGACCCTGGCGAGCGAGGCCACCCTGGCGGCAGAGCTGGGGATGGAGATCGCGGCGGTCTGCACCATCGACAACTATGCCAACGGCCTCTCCCCCGAACTGCTCACCTATGAGCATATCGTGGAGTCCGCGGCCCGGCACCGCGAGAGGACCGGGGAGATCGTATCCCGCATCATCGCCCATTTCACAGGGAGGTAGGGTAATGGAGGATATCTTTGAACACAGGGGTGCGCTCCTCGTCGAGGGAGTGCTGGTGGACGGCAGGGTATCGGATATCGCCATCGATGAACAGGGGGTTATTACCGCGATTGGTCCCGGTATAGGCCGGGATTTCTGCAGGGAGGCCGGGTTCGTACTGGATGGGCAGGGGGCCGCGGCCATTCCGGGCCTGGTGAATACCCATACCCACGCCGCAATGACCCTGCTGCGCGGGTATGCAGATGACCTGCCCCTCCAGGAGTGGCTCTCCCGGAAGATCTGGCCCCTGGAAGCCCACCTCACGGGCCAGGACGTGTACTGGGGCACCCGCCTGGCCTGCCTCGAGATGGTCAGGACCGGCACGGTGGCCTTCAATGACATGTACTTCTTCATGGAGGAGGCCGCCCGGGCGGTGGACGATGCCGGCCTCCGGGCAGTTCTCTCCTACGGGTTCATCGACCTCTTCTCGGAGGAGAAGCGCGAGGCCGAGATCAGGGCGACCCGGCAGCTCGTTGCGGCTGTGAAAGACTTGAAGAACCCGCGGATAAAGGCCGCTGTCGGCCCGCATGCCGTTTACACGGTATCCCCCGAGGGGCTCCGCTGGCTGGCAGGCTTTGCCCGCGAAGAGGATATCGGCATCCACGTCCACCTCTCAGAGACAGAGAAGGAGGTAACGGACGCGGAATCGCAGTGGCGGAAACGCCCGCCGGCCATCCTGGACGAGTGCGGCATTCTCACACCCCGGACCGTGGCCGCACACTGCTGCTGGCTGGACCGCGACGAGTGCGCCCTCCTGGCACGGCGCGGGGTGCACGTCTCCCACAACCCGGCCAGCAACATGAAGCTTGCCACGGGGCGGGCCATGCCCTACCCCTGGATGCGGGCTGCCGGGACAAGCGTCACCCTGGGCACCGACGGCTGCGCATCCAACAACAGCCTGGACCTCTTCGAGGAGATGAAGGTAGCAGCGCTGCTCCAGAAATTTGCCTGGAACTCCCAGACGGTCCTCCCGGCCGGGGAAGCCCTGGAGATGGCGACTTCCGCCGGCGCCCGGGCCCTCGGGTTTAACTCCGGCGAACTGGCCCCCGGCAGGGCGGCAGACATCGTCCTCCTGGACCCTGCCGCGGCCTGCAATACCCCGCGGCACCACCTGGCCTCCAACCTGGTCTATGCCTGCAGCGGCAACGCGGTCTCCACCGTCATCTGCGGCGGCAGGGTCCTCATGAAGGACCGGGTCGTCCCGGGGGAGGCGGAGGTCATCAGGGAAGCGTCCCGTGCAGCTGCAGGCCTCGTGAAACGGGCGATGGACGCAGGGGACGGTTAAAGTTCCGGGGAATGCGTGAGACCGGGCTTTATAAAGACAGGTATGCCGTCTCGATCCGGGATGCTGTACGTGCGGCTACCGGCCCCACAGAGCAGGTGAAAGGCGCAGGATACGGATGGGCTACCGGTGAGAGATGGCATGAAAAAGTTGGTTATGCCGTCTCGATCCGGGAAGCGTCCTCAAGGCCCAGCTCCTGTATGGAAACCTCGCGCATCCTGAACTTCTGGATCTTGCCGGTCACGCTCATGGGAAACGCGGAGACGAACATGACGTGTCGCGGGATCTTGTAGTGGGCAATTTTCCCCCGGCAGAACTCCCTGACCTCCTCCGCCGTGAGGGACTCCCCGTTCTCCGCCATGATCCAGGCGCAGAGCTCCTCGCCGTATTTCGGGTCCGGGACCCCGACCACATAGACATCGGCGATCTTCGGGTGGTGGTGGAGGAACTCCTCGATCTCCCGGGGATAGATGTTCTCGCCGCCGCGGATGACCATGTCCTTGAGCCTGCCGACGATCCTGACGTACCCGTCCTTATCGATGGTCCCGAGGTCCCCGGTATGGTTCCAGCGATTGGAGTCCAGGGTGGCATGGGTGGCGCTCGGGTTGTTGTAGTAGCACTTCATCACGTTGTAGCCCCGGGCGCAGATCTCCCCGATCCCTCCCCGGGGGACGATCCTCCCGGTCTTCGGGTCAACGATCTTAATCTCTGTGTGGGGGAAGACCCTGCCCACGGTGGAGACCCGCCGTTCCAGGGGATCCTTCGTGGTGGTCATGGTGATGCCGGGCGAGGTCTCGGTCTGCCCGTAGACGATGACGATCTCGGACATGTTCATCTCCCGGTTGACCTCTTTCATCACCTCGATCGGGCAGGGGGAGCCGGCCATGATCCCGGTGCGAAGGGTTTGCATGGAATAGCGGGGGAAATCGGGATATGCAAGCTCGGCGATGAACATGGTGGGCACCCCGTTCAGGGCAGTGCACCGCTCGTCCTGGACGGTCTTCAGGACGTCCCCGGCATCGAAGGCCGGCCCGGGCAGGACCATAGTGGACCCGTGGGTCACGCAGGCCATGTTCGAAAGGACCATGCCAAAGCAATGGTAGAATGGTACGGGGATGCAGAGCCGGTCCTTCTCGGTGAAGTTCATCCCTTCCCCGATGATGTACCCGTTGTTCAGGACCCCGTGGTGGGTGAGCACCACCCCCTTGGGAAACCCGGTGGTCCCGCTGGTGTACTGGATGTTGACAGCATCATCAAAGTCCAGAACCTCCTCCCGCGACTGGAGCTCGTCCCTGCTTATCTCGTGGCCTTTCCTGGTGACGTCCTCCCAGGAAAACATCCCGTTGTACGGGATATCCCCCATGAAGATCACGTTCCGCAAAAAAGGGAACTTCTCGGAATTGAGGCGCCCCGCCCGGGAGTCGTAGGCCCCGGGGCAGGCCTCGTAGAACATCCCAACATAATCGGAGGTCTTGAACCTCCCCTGGAGGATCAGGGTCTGCACCTCGGCCTGCCTGAGCACATACTCGAGCTCGTAGGTCCGGTAGGCCGGGTTGATGTTGACCATGATAGCCCCGATCTTTGCGGTCGCGAACTGGGTGAGGATCCACTCGGCATGGTTCATGGCCCAGATCCCCACCCGGTCCCCTCGCTCCACCCCGAGCGCCATCAGCCCGCGGGCAAGGTCATCTACCCGCTCCAGGAACTCCCGGTAGGTCCAGCGGATACCCTGGTGCACCGACACCACCGATTCGGTGTCAGGGTACTTCCCGGCTATGGTGTTCAGCATCCCGCCGATGGTAGTCCCCAGGAGCGGGAACAGGGACGTCCCGCAGTCATAGCTCCCCGAATCCATCCTTATCTGGTGAGACCCGGAAGGTTATAGCCCCACCGTTCCTCAATCGATGGAGGAGCAGAGCATAACCATTAAATCGGCCCAATGCGAGTTCTATAAGCGGCGGGGTCGTGGCCTAGTCCGGAATGGCGACGGGCTCCAGCGGTCTTTCGCGTCGTGTGAATGATGAACAACCGGGTCTCCTGAAGAGAGTGATGATCCGTTGGAGCACTGACGCATGTCGGAGAGACCCGTCGATCGTGAGTTCAAATCTCACCGACCCCACGTTTCTTGGAGGTGTCGGCCCTCCTGCAGCGTTTTTGAAAGCATCCTGTCCGATCCTGCTGGCATTTTAATATAGTGCAGCTTCATACCTACCTAGACAGAATGGGGATTTTTCATGTACTGCATAGGTGAAGCACTCGTGGGGGACGGCCCGGAACTGGCCCACATCGACCTGATCATCGGTGACAAGAACGGCCCGGTCGGGACCGCGTTTGCCGGCGCACTCTCCCAGCTCTCGGCGGGGCACACACCGCTCCTGGCGGTGATCCGCCCCAACCTGCTGACAAAGCCTGCCACCCTGGTCATACCCAAGGTGACCCTGAAAAAAGAGGTGCAGGTCCTGGAGATGTTCGGTCCGGTCCAGGCTGCGGTAGCGAAGGCGGTCGCCGATTCGCTTGAGGAGGGGCTCTTCGCAGACAAAGACCTCGAGTCCCTGGTCATCCTGGCAAGCGCTTACGTGAACCCCGGTGCGCGGGATTTCAACAGGATCTACCGGTACAACTACGGGGCCACCCGCCTGGCAATCGCCAGGGCCCTCGAGGCATTCCCCGACAAAAAGACCATCCTCTTTGAGAAGGACCGTGCGGCCCACGCCGTCATGGGCTTCAAGGTCCAGCGCCTCTGGGACCCGCCCTACCTGCAGGTCGCCCTTGACCTGGTGGAGATGGAGAAGGTCAGGAAGGTGCTCACCGCCCTGCCCACCAATGACCACCTGATCATCGAGGCCGGGACCCCGCTCATCAAGAAGTTCGGCCTCTCCATCATCTCCGAGATCCGCGCCATCCGCCCCGATGCCTTCATTATCGCCGACATGAAGGTCCTGGACACCGGGAACCTGGAGGCCCGCATGGCTGCGGACTCCTCCGCCGATGCCGTGGTCATATCGGGGCTCGCCCCGCAGGCAACGCTCGAGAAAGCCATTTCAGAGGCCCGGAAGACCGGGATTTACTCGGTCGTGGACATGCTCAACGTCCCCGAACCGGCCAAAGTCGTCAAGGCCCTCAAGGCAAAGCCCGATGTCGTGGAGCTGCACCGGGCCATCGATGCCGAGGGCTCCGCCCACACCTGGGGCGATATCGCCGCGATCCGCAAGGCTGCCGGCCGGAAGCTCCTGGTCGCCACCGCCGGGGGTATCCGGGTTGACATCGTCAAGAAGGCCATTGCCGCCGGCTCCGACATCATCGTGGTGGGCCGGGCCATCACCGCCAGCAAGGACGTCAACAGCACGGCCAACCTCTTCCTCGAGCAGCTGAACCGGGAAGAGATCGACCAGTTCCGGGTGATGACTGACTTTTGATTAACATTTATACATTTTTGATAGAATAGGACATTATTCCCGATTTTTCAAAGAATTCCCGGTCATTAAGGACGCCGTTCTTGGAATAGTTTATTTGCATGGGCTGGTAACATCTAGTTACCAGCAGTATTTTAGGTCTTTATGGTTGTTCTCGATCAATTTCGTCCAGATTTTTTTCGCGACCTGATCTCAAAAGGTTCGAAGGCATCAGAAAATACGGTATCGCATTTCCTGCTCTTTTTCACCTTGCTGGTCCTGGAATTCCTGCGAAGGCCCGATGCGCTGCTCAATGCCCAGCCATGGTCGGAAGATGGGCCGATTTTCATCCAGCAAGCGCTGTCTCATCCGCTGGGCAGCCTTGCAATGCCCTACAGGAACTATTTCCATACCATTCCCCGGATAAGCACATTCATCGCCCTTCAATCCGGCCTTTCCAATACCCCCCTCGTCATGAATTTTCTCGCGTTGCTCATCAGCGCATATTGCATGTATTACATCTTCCGGCCCCAGTTCCGCATGCTTGTACCAAATGATCTTCACCGTTTTCTGCTGGCCGTTTTTTTCGTTTGCCTCCCATGCAGCGAGATTTTTCTCACGATCACCAATATCCAGTGGTTTTTACTCCTTTTCCTGACCCTCTGGACAACCATGGTGATTTTTCATCCTGGGTATCCGGTCCCCGGCTTTCATGGCATAGCTGAAATGCTTTTTGCCGTTATGGCATTTCTCTCCGCCCCGCTCAGTATCATCTTGCTGCCCGGGCTGATGGCAGGCGTTTTTTTAAAATTAAAGGCGAACGGTTACAAATTACGGTCGAACTCAATGCTTTATCTTTTGCCGCTCATTGCATCGGCTGGCTATTTTATCGCGTGCTCCGTTCGTACCAGCTCGCTTAACCTGGGTTTTCCTCCACCGATTACTGCTCTGAATATGATCGTCTCCCAGGTATTTATCAAATTGTTTTTATATAATATTTACAACCTGAACAATTTCGGAGCGTATATTTTTACACTGGGTATTATTGCATTCCTGTTCATAGCGTCTGCCGTAAGAAAGGATTACAGGATAGACTTTTGGATTATAGCACTTTTCGTGCTGTATACCGCCATAATAATGCTTTTCCGGCCCCAATATTTTGCCAATTTCACTTCCCTGGATGTCGTTGTGCCCTTGACCAGGTTCCTCTTTTACCCGATGGCCCTGGTGCTGATCCTGTTGTTCCGGCATATCAGCACGTTCAGATTTTCAAAAATGCGGATAATCGTATATGTACTGCTCCTCTTGATTTTTGTAAATATTCTCATAAGCTACCCGATACCACCGTTTCAGGACTACCAATGGCGCTCCGCAATAGAGGGCTACGATCCCCATGGCGCCATGTTTTATTATATTCCCCAGAATCCCCCTACAACGTACCTCAAGTTACCCGCAAATTACCGTTTTATCCAGGAGCATGTTGCAAAGGGCGACCTTGCAGTCATGGATTCGAACTATGTATACGCACCAAATACCTCAGCAGAATCCTGGGAAAACCGGTTCCGGTATTTCGGTGAGTGGGACGGATAGCAGTCCCATACATATCGATGATTTTAATCTGTCAGGTCTCCTGCCCGGTAATCCGGCTCCCCAATAATAGTAATGTGGAAAAATGCTATGATCCGGTTTTCTTCATTGGTCTGACTCCATATTTGGGCGCAGAATGCGGTTTTCCGGGCCAAACCATTTATCGCTTATCATTCTTCAGCCAGCCCTGTCCCCTCCGGTGATTCGATCTGGTGACCTTATCGCTTTTTATACGGTTGCATTTCGGAAACGGCGGGTTTTATCATGGAATCAAAACATGTTCCTTTAATAAGATCATGGACATGTATTCCCGTGTAAATCCTTCGAGGTGATACATGAGAAAAAACCTTGTATTTTCATTTTTGGTATGCATCGCCCTCGCAGCGCTCGCCGCCGCGGATTCGGGCATGCCACAGGCTCAAGAGACCCAGGGGTTCTCCACCCTGACATCGGTGAAAATCCTGGGGCTGACCTCTGAATCCGACTCCCTGGTATGGCAGGAGGTAAACTGCGGGATCTGTGGTCTCCAGGATATCACCCCATTGTTTTCTTTTGCTCACGCGTACTACGTGAGTTCCTACCGGGAGGACACCCTGGCAGACCAGGGCCTGGCCACGTATACCAAGACCACCGCGCTGGACACCTCTGCCAAGGTGGCTAACCAGTACAACCTTGAGACGACCAGGGTCGCCTCCTTTGTCGGTTCCGGGACCGGCCGGATGACTTCCTCGGAGGACCTGCTCCTGGATGGCGCCGGGACCTTCTTCCCCGCCGAGTTCACCATCACCTGCCCGTTCGGCTCAGCAGGTCTGGAATTATACTCCCCTACGTTCTGCAACGTTCTGGAGACCGGGAGCAGTATCGACCTCGTCTCGGGGTCTCTGGCAACACGCATAGGAGAGCGTCACGTGATGGCTGCAAACAGCGAGCCCACGGGAGAAGAGTGGCCGGTACCGGTCTCTGATCCCGGTGTTGCGATCGATTCTGACGTGCGGGTCACTGGCGTCGATGCATCCACACCCGCGCTCGGATCGGCAACCGCCTTCCTCAATGCCCACATCCAGGAAGGACGGACTTTTTGTGAGGAAAAGTCGCTCGACCTGACGTGGTCGGAGCGGACCAGTGCCAGCGGTTCGATATCCCTGTTCCAGAAAACCATGCAGTACCGGTCAAGGATCACCGAACCGGGCGTGGCCCCCGGCTGATACCACAACCCCCCCTTTTTAACTCGGCATACCGCCCGGATCACAGGGCAGGACCGTGCGGGCCTGCTCCGGCACCCTGTGTGGCCCGGGCGGGCATACACAAAACAGGGCCGGGATTCCCGCGGTCCCTGCACCGGCCATGGAGTGCATTCCTGCAAGGACCTGGTGGCATACATACACTCCGGCCAGGGGCGCAGAATGCGGTTTTCCGGGCTAGACCACCTGTCGCTTATCATTCTTCAGCCAGCCCTGTTCCTTCCGATGATTCGATCTGGTGACCTTATCGCTTCGTATGCGGTTGCATTTCGGAAGCGAAGGGTTTTATCACCGGCGATCGATAGCATCCGCCCGGCCCGGGCTCTCACTGTTGCCGGTAAAATGCCTGCCTGCCCGGGGAGGGCTGTCCTCGTTCCGGAGGCCTTCCCACGGGCCTGCCGTTACTGCCCCGGTGAACTCCCGCTCACCGGGCCTTTGCCTGGACCCGCGGTTCGATGAGGGTCCATATCCAGTCAGCCATCTCGCGGATGTTCTTTGTCTGTATATAAACCTCTCCGGGGCCTGTAATCTCGGTGACCAGGCCTTCCCCTCCGAGCAGGGTCTCCTTCAGGCCTCCGAACTTGGTGACGCGGTACTGGCAGCTCTCGGAGAATGCCACCAGGTGGAAGTTATCCACGGTCAGGCGCTCCCCGGGGGCCAGGACCCGATGGTCGATAGCGCCGAACGTGTTGATGAAAAGCCTGCCCTCGCCCGATGCCCGCACCATGAAGAGCCCCTGGCCAAAAAGCCCCTTGGTGAAACCCTCCCATTGCACGTCGAGGTCGATGCCCCCTTCGGATGCAACATATGCCGCCTTCTGCAGGATGTATCCCTTTCCTGCGGAGAGCGTGAGGGTATCGATGTCCCCGAGGGGGGCGGCGCTGAGGGTGATCTCGCCCCGCCCCCCGGTAGCAGTGTATTCGTTCACGAAGAAGCTCTGTCCGCCTGCCAGGGCAAGCCCGAGCGAACCCCAGAAGCTCTTCTCCCGCTTGCGGGTCTTCGCGGTGATCGTGGGCTGCATGGATGTCATTGCCCCTGCCTCGGCAACGATAGACTCACCCTGTTCGAGCGTGACAGCAAGCAGGGCATAGGCAGGCCGGAACCGTATCTCGTACTTCATCGTAACCATCACTTCGTTGAGAGGATAGAACGTTTAACTTTTGTTTTTGGTGATCCGGGTAGGAACCGGGGTTTCCGCCCGTCCTGATCACCTGGCCCGTTCCTCTGGCCTGACAGCCAGACGCAGCAGGAAAGAAAGCGGGTTATGCAGGCCTCTTTTTTGATCCGTCCGGCACCCGGGAGACGCCACGCAACCGTATCAAACCGCTGAAAAGACCTTCATCCCGGAGGAAACTGGCTTATTTACCGCAGGAAAAGGTACCAGAGCCCTACCACGATCAGGAAGAGGACAATTCCCGCACCGACCACGGTTTTGCCATCAATTTCCATTACAAGAGAGAAAATTGTCCAACTATATAAAGCTGTTTCACACGTGGCATGAAAACCGGTCGGAAAAGGGGCCAGGGGAAAAACTGGGATACATCACCCAGGAAAAATGGAGAAAGGATAGGTCCGGGGGCACAGCCCTCAGCCCTCCACTCCATTTCAGATGCGGCGCATTCCTGACTCGTAGCTCATCTGCTTCAGGAAGTCAGCGATCTGGCCGCTTGCAGTTGTCGTCTCCTCGTAGGTCGTGTCCAGGGCCTTGGACGGGCTGGTCTCGCCGACAGTCCCGATACGGCCCTCCATGAGGTGGGCCTTGATGTACGCCGAAGCGGTCCCGACACCGGAGAGCTGCACGTTGTACTTGGCCGCGACCCCCGGGTCGGCGGTGGCAGTGACGTGGCGCTCAGAGACATCGGTCATCATCGAGACCATCTTGCCGTCGAAGGTGCTCCCCATCTCCACCACGTTGCAGAACGCGGGGATGGTGTCCGAGGCTGACGATGCGAACGGGCAGAGCATGCGCGAAGCAGTCCCGGAGGCTGTGCCGGCGCCGTCGAGGAGGAGATCCTCGCTGTAGGTGATGCGCCCGGTATCGCTTCCGACGAAGTCGATCTGCTTCGTGGACTCGAAGTTGTTCTGGTTCGCTACCTTAGCCGAGGTGTCCAGCGAGTTCCGACCGGTATACTCGGTGTATCCCTGGTCAGCAATCATGTTCTGCTGGTACGACATGGTGTACTGGGACTCGGTCGCTGACAATGGAGGACTGTCCAGGGCTGCGCTTGACTGCTGCCATACTACGCTGGTGCTCTGCGTCACGAGGCCCTGGCAGACCACGTTGGTTGTCACGGTGATCCCCTGTGTCTCGGGGGTCTGGTTCACCGGGTTGTCGGCCAGCGCCATTCCGCAGGCGCATACGAGCACCAGGACGGTTATGGCAAGCGTTCTTCCATAGTTCAATCAATTTCCTCCTGCATCTGTGTGCTGATACTCACAGCACGACTAAAGCTTTCAGACGGGCTGGCATAATACCTTTGTTTGGTGCCGGTTTCCCCATTAGACGGAAATATAAACCTTGTGGTTGGGATTTGGCCACGCTGCCGGAATTCCTCCGGCCAGATGGAGGCTGTTGCGACGGCCTTCTCCAGCTCCCCTCCGCGTCCCTTTCAGATGGTGAAGCTTTCTCCCGGAGAAAGGACCCTGACTTTCAGGTCGGTGGTCCTCTCGACCGATCTCCCGAATGCAACCGGGTCCTGGCTGATGACCGGCCATGTGTTGTAGTGGATGGGAACCACCAGGGGCGCACCCACGAACTGGGCGGCCATCATGGCTTCTTCCGGCCCCATGGTATAGCGCCCCCCGATGGGGAGGAGGGCCACCTCCGGGTGGTAGATTTGCCCGATCAATATCATATCGGAGAAGAGTGCCGTGTCGCCGGCATGGTAGATGGACTTTCCATCCATGCGGATGACAAACCCCGCCGCTGCACCCCCGTTGCAGCAGATGCCACCTTCCTCGATCCAGGAAGAGTGCACGGCAGGCGTCATGGTGAGGCGGACTCCCTGGAGCTCGATGCTTCCCCCGATGTTCAAAGCTTCGGCGGTTATTCCCTTGCTCTTCAGGTACTTGGCCACCTCGTTGACGGCCACGACGGGGACACCGAACGATGCCGCCTGCCCCAGGTGATCGGCATGCCCATGGGTCACCGCGATCAGGTCCGGTCTTGCCGGGATACTCCCTTCAGGCACGAAGGGGTCCACCAGCACCGACCGGCTCCCGGAAAAGAGGATGCACGAATGCCCGTACCAGGTCAGTTCCATACCCATTACCGGGGATGGCGGTATAAAAAAGTAATCCTCCCGCAGGGGACAGGCGGATAACCTGGAGAGGGGATATGGTATTTTCAGGTAACGTCGATCATCTCGGCTTCGGTGATATCGATGGTCTCCGCAAGCCCGTCCTTGGTCGCGCTCCGGGTCATCTGCTCGGTGAGATCCCGGTCTTCCATCACGTCCTTGATCCGCTCGAGGAACAGGTCGATGGTGGTGTCGTCCCGCTGTTCGATCACGTGCCGGTACTCGCGGAGCGTCGAGGGGCTCACCCCGAGCTCCTCGCTGATCTCCTTCATGGTCTTCCCGGAGGCAAGGAGGTCCTCCATGCGTTCCTGGTCGAAGGGCATCTTGAAGTCAAGGTCCCTGAAGAGCTTGAGCCTCACCCTGGCCCTGGCGACGGTCTTGGAGAGCTTTTCGTCCCCGAGGTCGCGGGCGATCTCGGTATCGTTCTTCTCTGCGTAGTACGCAGTGACCAGCTTGGCCAGTTGAATGGGTTTAAGCTTCGTCTTAAAAAAGCCCTGTTCCAGGATTTCCCGCATTACAAGGGCGATTTCGCGCTCCACGGCATCCCGGTCACGGAGAGTTCCGTGGATCTTTTTCATTGGTTCGACTATCCTCGTTTTCCCGGAAATATTGGTGAACAACTGGAGCAATTCTCTTTTTCTGTTATCGTCCTGCATGAAACCTCACAGTTGAATTACCGAAATAGATACCACCCATAATATATAACCTTATCTTTCCAGCCCTTTCATCGAACCTCTTATATCGAACCTTTTTAAATAATTTCCCCTGCTTGCGCGGCACTTCTCCCGCACAATTTTTGTGGCCGGGAGGGAATATATATAAGAGCGCAGGTTTGCCCCATGAGCGATATTTACGATAAAATAATGGAGCTTGCCAGGAGGAGGGGGTTTATATGGCCGACCTCCGAGGCGTACGGCTCGGTGGCGGGGTTCATCGATTACGGGCCGCTCGGCTCCATGATGAAGCGCCGGATCGAGGACGTGTGGCGCAGCTTCTACGTGGTGCAGGAAGGGTATTACGAGATCGAATGCCCGACCATCGGGCAGGAGGAGATCTTCATCGCCTCCGGGCACGTCAAGGGCTTCTCTGACAAGATGTGCCAGTGCCCCCGCTGTAGCGAGTACCTCCGCGCAGACCATATCGCCGAGGCCCATGCCGTCGCCGGGGCGTCGACCATGAGTGCAGGGGAGCTCTCCAGGGTGCTCTGCAGCCTCCCGTGCCCGGCCTGCGGGGAGATCCTCGGTGAAGTCGGGGTTTTCGACTTCAACCTGATGTTCCAGACCACCATCGGCCCCGGCTCGCAGCGGAGGGGGTACCTGCGGCCCGAAACGGCGCAGGGGATGTTCACGGACTTCCAGCGCCTGCTCCGATTCTACCGGGACCGTCTTCCCTTCGGGGCGGTGCAGATCGGCAAGTCCTACCGGAACGAGATCTCTCCCCGGCAGGGGATGATCCGGCTTCGTGAGTTCACCCAGGCAGAGGCCGAGATCTTTGTCCACCCCCTCCGGAAGGCCCATCCCTCTTTCTCCCGGTACGCGAAGTACCGCATGCCCCTCCTCGGGGTCAGGCAGCAGCAGGAGAACACGCCTGCAACCGAGGTGAGCATGGAGGAGGCGGTCGGCCGGGGTCTGGTGGCCAACGAGTACGTAGCCTACTACCTCGCCCTCACCCACCACCTGCTGGTGACGATAGGGGTAAAACCCGAAATGCTTCGGTTCCGGCAGCATCTCCCGAACGAGCGGGCTCACTATGCCTGCGACTGCTGGGACGCGGAGGTCTTTTCCCAGCGGTTCGGGTGGGTGGAGACGGTGGGGATTGCCGACCGGACGGATTATGACCTCCGGGCCCACGAGCGCCAGAGCGGGGAGCGTTTCTCGGTCTTTATCGCTTACGAGACCCCGAGGCAGGAGAAGCGGGTCCGGGTCGTCCCCAACATGGGGGCACTCGGCCCCCGGTTCAGAGGGAAGGCCAGGGCCGTGGCGGAAGCCCTTGCAAGCTCCAATCCCGGGCCTGCCGGCGTCACGATCACGCTCGAGGGGGAAGAGGTGAACATCACGCCTGACCTCTACGAGGTGCGCGAGGAGGTCGTGGAAGTCCCCGGGGAGGACGTGGTCCCCCATGTCATCGAACCGTCCTACGGGATAGACCGCATGATCTATGCGGTCCTGGAGCACGGCTATGACGAGGAGATGGTGGAGGGCGAAGAGCGCCGCGTCCTCCGCCTTATCCCCCGGATCGCCCCCGTCCAGGCGGCAGTGTTCCCCCTGATGAACCGTGACGGGCTCCCCGAGATGGCCATGGAGATCGCTTCCACCCTCAGGGCACGGGGCCTCGTGGCCGAGTATGACGATTCGGGCGCCATCGGGCGGCGTTACCGCCGGCAGGACGAAGCAGGGACTCCCTTTGCCATCACCGTGGACTACCAGAGCAGGGAGGACCGTACTGTCACCCTGCGGGACAGGGACAGCATGCGCCAGGTCCGGGTCCCCATCGAGGGCATCCCCGGGCTGCTCTGCTCACTGGTCGAAGGGTCCCGCACGTTTGCTGACCTCCCTCCCGCATGACCACCATCACCCACCCCCTCATCAGGCCCGGCGCCCTGGAGTCACGGGATTACCAGCTGAACATCGCCCTGAAGGCGCTTGGCGGCCATACCATGGTTGTGCTGCCAACCGGCCTGGGGAAAACTGCGATTGCCCTGCTGGCCGCGGCGTCCCGGGTCCACCACGCAGGGGGGAGGGTGCTGGTGCTCGCTCCCACCAAGCCCCTGGTGGAACAGCACCTGCGGTTCTTCCAGCGCCTCCTCGCGCTTCCCGGCCAGGACGACCAGTCCCTGGCCATGTTTACCGGTGAGAGCCCTCCCGGAGAGCGGGCTGCCGCCTGGGCCCAGGCCCGGTTCATCTTCGCCACGCCGCAGGTCATCAAGAACGACCTGATCGCCGGAAGCTACAATCTCCGGGATGTGACCCTCCTCGTGATCGACGAGTGCCACCGGGCGGTGGGAAACTACCCGTACGTCTTCCTTGCCCAGCAGTACCTGGCTACCGCGGAGTCGCCGCTTATCCTGGCCATGACCGCCTCCCCGGGGGGCCAGCAGGAGAAGGTGCAGGAGGTATGCGCAAACCTCGGCATCCAGGCCGTGGAGAGCCGGACCGAGCAGGACCCCGACGTGGCCCCCTACATGTACGAGCGCGAAGTCGAGGTCATGGAGGTGGAGCTTCCCGGGGAGCTCAGGCACGCTGTGGATGACCTAAAAGACCTGGTCGAGTCCCGGCTGGCGACCCTGGAGGAGATGGGGTTCCCCGTCCCCGAGCCCGGGCGGCTCTCCATGAAGGTTCTCCAGGCCCTGAATGCCCAGATCCAGGCCCGGATCCAGGACCGGGACTCCGTGGGCTATGCCGCCGCCTCGGTGTACGCCGAGCTGATGAAACTGCGCCATGCCATCACCCTTGCCGAGTCCCAGGGGAGCCGGGTCCTTTCCGGTTATGTTATGAAGCTCTTTGCCGAGGGATCGGGCGGAGCCGGGACGAAGGCGAGCGTGCGCCTCTCCAGGGACCCGGTCTTCGTCCGCCTTCTGGAGCGGTGCATGGGCTGGAAGGAGGAGCTGCACCCCAAGATGGAGCTCCTTGCCGAGGTGGTGAGGGAGGAGATGGAGTCCTCTCCCGCGAGCCGGATCATCGTGTTCGCCACCTACCGGGACATGGTCCAGCAGCTGGTCGAGTACCTTGGATCGCATGGCATCGCAGCGCAGCGGTTCGTGGGGCAGGCCGCCCGGGACCGCGAGAAGGGCCTCTCCCAGAAGCGGCAGATCGAGGCGCTGCAGCGGTTCCGCGCCGGGGAGTTCCGTGTCCTGGTGGCCACATCGGTCGGGGAGGAAGGGCTTGACATCCCCTCGACCGACCTCGTGGTCTTCTACGAGGCGGTCCCGTCAGAGATCAGGAGCATCCAGCGCAAGGGGCGGACAGGCCGGAGCGGAAAGGGGAGGATCGTTGTCCTGGTGACAAAGGGGACCTCCGATGAAGTCTACCGGCACGTTGCCCAGACCAGGGAGCGGGCCATGCGGTCGGGTATCCGCAGGCTCTCTTCCCATGGCCAGGAGTTCAGCCCCGCCGGCGGACAGGAAAATCATGCCCAGGCGAAGATAGAACAGTTCCTCCCCAGGCCGGTGATCGTGGCGGACGACCGGGAGGCCTCCTCAAAGGTGGTGGAGATCCTGCACACCCTCGGAGTAACGCTTCGCCTCCAGCGTCTCCCTGCCGGGGACTATGCCATGGGGGAGCGGGTGCTCGTCGAGCGGAAGACTGCCCGGGACTTTGTCGATACCCTGGTGGACCGGGACCTCCTGGGGCAGATGAAGGCCCTCTCCGCGAGCGCCGCAAGGCCGGTGCTGATCATCGAGGGCGGTGACCTCTATACGCAGCGGGACATCCATCCCAATGCCATCCGGGGGACCCTGGCAGCCATTGCCGTTGACATGGGGATAAGCATCCTCTTCTCCCGGGACGAGGAGGATACTGCCCAGATCCTCGCCGTGCTGGCCCGGCGCGAGGAAGGGGGCGCCCGCGAGCCGCGGCTCCCCCAGAAGAAGGCCGTACGCTCCCTGCAGGAGCAGCAGGAATTGCTCATCGCCTCGTTCCCGGATATCGGCCTGAAAAACGCGCGCCTCCTGCTGGACCATTTCGGGTCGGTCCGGGCGGTCATCGATGCAGGGCAGGAGGACCTCTGCCAGGTGAAGGGGATCGGCGAAAAGCGGGCAAGGCAAATCTTCGAACTTGCCCGCCGGGCTTACCGGTGAACTCCCTGCGGGGCCAGGACCGCCAGGACTTCAGCACCCTCTTTTATTGCCTTCATGAGTACGAGCGTCTGCCCGGGGTCCTGCTCCTGCCGGGCCCGGAGGCAGAGGTCGATGAGGGTCTCCTCGATCGCCTGGATAACCAGCGCCGAAGGCCAGGGGCGGGGAGCCGGATGCGGAGCGGGTTCCTGGCCCGTTACCGGCTCTGCCGGTGCCAGTGGAGAAACCGGGACTTCCTGGGACTCGTATGCTGCTCCCTCACCCTCGCGGGCCTGTTCGGCACAGACCACGCAGAGCGTCTCCCCCTTGTATTCAAAGAGCGGGGAGCCGCAGGCCGTGCAGGTCTTCGAGAGCATCTTTCCCCCCTTGAGCAGGTATTCGGCCATGATTTCGTCGTCGCGTCTCATGCTGGATCGTTCACCTCGAGCGAACAGGAAAAACCGTCCGTGTGCATAACCGGTTTGGTCTTCCCCGCATATCGAGTTTTTCCCGGGCGGCATGACGGCGGCAGGAACGCTCCCTTTTTAGCAAAAAAACAGCGATTGGCTGGCGCTTACCCATGGTGCGGGTACCGGGCTGGTTCCCCTCCATTTCGGATCATTTATAATATATGGGTTCCTTATAATTAGTGGTTTGAAAAAATGACTCGAAATTGAGGAATTTTTCGAAATCGCTCAGAAGGGATCGTTATGACCAGCCCTGAAAAGACCATCGAAAACTGCATCCTGATGCTGCAACACATCATGGACGACAGCACCATACCACGGAATATCCGGAGGGTCGCTGATGAGACCCGGCAGCTGCTCATGAACAATAACAAAAATATCGGGCTCCGGGCTGCCGAGGCCATCTCCAAGATCGACGAGATAAGCAACGACCCCAATATGCCTGTCCACGCCCGGACTCGGATATGGGAACTTGTGTCCCAGCTGGAGACCATCCCCCTGGACTAAAAATAAAAGGGCGACACGGACCTGGAACCGTGCCTGAAATTCTGAAATTTTTCTTTTTTGTCTGAAACCCCCCGTGATAACTTCCTTCCCTGCGGGCCAAAGCCCGGTAGGGCGCAGGTGCCTTATCCCATGACGGTGATCACCAGGTCCCGGGTGCGCCCGGTGCGGACGTCCAGTTCAAGGAGGACGACCTGCTGCCACGTGCCGAGCGCCGGTTCCCCCCCGAGCACCGGGATGGTGAGCGATGGCCCCACGATCGAGGCTTTTACATGCGACCGCCCGTTCCCGTCCCCCCACCGGCCGTCATGGGCATAGGGGATATCGTCCGGGGCCACCACGGAGAGGGCCCGCCGGAGGTCGGCAAGCACCCCCGGTTCGTACTCGATGGTGGTCACCGCTGCCGTGGACCCGGTCACGAACACGTTGACCAGGCCCTCCGCCACCCCGCTCTCCCGCACCGCTTCCCGGACCTTTCCGGTCAGATCCAGGATATCCCCCTCTTTCCTGGTCGAGACCTGTAGCTTCCTCGCATACATCGTGGAGATGAGGGGGATTGCAATGGATGAAGGTTTCGGACCGGTTCCAGGCCGGGGCATTACGCCGTGAAACGCGGAGCGTCCCCCATGAGCGTCTACGTGTTGGGAGCTTCTCATCATTGATCCAAAGACACAGCAAGATCCAGGATAGCCTCAATAACCACAATTCTCAAGAAAAACCTCAAGCCCGGGGCCATCGCATCTCAGGGACGCCGCAGCGGCGGGAGCTGCGGCAGCAGCCCCCTGGAGCGCCCGGGGAGTCCGGGGCTTCAAGCAATGCCCCCATGCAGAGTGTTCGGGCCTTCTTTGCTTTAAAAAAAGCGTTACACTCCCTCTCCGGATTCGGTCCCTTCCGGCTCTTCAAGTTCGGGCACCAGGATCGCTACGCCGACCACCCGGTCTCCATCCTCCATCTTCATGATTCGCACGCCCCGGGTGCTCCGCTTCTGGATCGAGACCTCTGAGACCTTGGTGCGGATGACGATGCCCGTTGCACTCATCAGGATGATCTCATCATCGTCCGCGACTGCCTTCGCAGCGACCACCCCGCCGTGGTAATCGGTCAGGATGTTCCGCACCCCCATGGTACCCCGGCCGTGCCCGCGGAACTCTTCAAAGTCGGTCCGCTTGCCATACCCCGCTTCGGTCACGGTCAGCAGGTGGTCCTTGTCCACCAGCGTGAGCGCCCGCAGCTCGTCCTTCCCGCGCATGCGGATGCCGATGACCCCCATGGCGCCCCGGTGCCGGGAACTCACCGTGAGCTCGTGGAACCGGAGGCTCTGCCCCTTGGAGGTGGTGAGGATCAGGTCCCGGGTCCCGTCGGTTATCTTCACGTCCACCAGTTCGTCGCCCTCGCGGAGGTTGATGACGTTGATCCCGGTCGAGCGGGGGCGGGAGAACTCGTCGAGGGGCACCTTGAGGACCATTCCCTTCTTGGTAGCGAAGAGGAGAAAGTGATCGGGCCGGAACTCCCGGACCGCGATGACGGTGGTGACCCGCTCGTTGTCCAGGTTGAGCAGGTTGACGATGGCCTTCCCCCGGCCCGTCCGGGTGCTCTCAGGGATGTCGTAGACCTTGAGCCAGTAGACCCGCCCGGTGCAGGTGAAGCAGAGGAGGTAGTCATGGGTGTTGGCCACGAACACGTTCTCCACGTAGTCCTCCTCCTTGGTGGTCATCCCTATGATGCCGCGGCCGCCCCTGCGCTGCTGCCGGTAGGCGTCCAGGTCCATCCGCTTGATGTAGTTGAGGGCGGTAAGGGAGACGAGCACCTTCTTGTCCTCGATCATGTCCTCCTTGTCGATCAGGGTCAGGTCCTCGCTGATCCGGGTCCGGCGGTCATCACCGTACTTTGCGGCGACGGCCACAAGCTCCTTGCGGATCTCCTGGCGGATGTTCTGTTCGGAGGAGAGGATCTCGGTGAGCCTGGCGATCTCCCGCTCGAGGCCCACCTTCTCCTCGAGGATCTTCTGCTGCTCGAGCGCCGCCAGCCGGCGGAGCTGCATCTGGAGGATTGCAGCCGCCTGGGCTTCATCAAGCCCGAAGCGGGCCACGAGGGTGCCCTTTGCAATCTCGGCGGTATCTGACGCCCGGATGGCTGCGATCACCTCGTCGATATGGGATAGGGCCAGCAGGAGGCCCCGCAGGATGTGGACCCGCTCCTCGGCTTTCCGCCGGTCGAACTCGCTCCGCCGGCGGATGACCTCGATCCGGTGCTGGATGAACTGCCCGATCAGCCCGGCGAGGGGCAGGTACCGGGGCTGGTTGTCCACGATTGCCAGGTTGATGATCCCGAAGGTGCTCTGGAGCGCGGTGTGCTTGTAGAGCTGGTTCAGGACGATCCCCGGAACGGTACCCTTGCGCAGCTCCACGACCACCCGGAGGCCATCTTTGTCGGACTCGTCCCGGACATCGGAGATCCCGTCGATCTTCTTCTCTTTCACGAGGGTTGCGATGTTCTCGATCAGCTTGGCCTTGTTTACCTGGAATGGGATCTCGGTGATGATTATCTCGCTCCGGTGCCCACGCTCCTCGATCTCTGCAACTCCCCGGACGACCACCTTCCCCTGGCCCGTCTCGTAGGCGGACCGGATGCCCTCGTTCCCCATGATCACCCCGCCGGTGGGAAAGTCCGGGCCGGGAAGGTCCTGCATCAGCTCGTCCACCGTTGCCTGCGAATTGTCAAGGAACCGGGTTACGGCGGCGCACACCTCGCGGAGGTTGTGGGGCGGCATGTTGGTGGCCATCCCCACGGCGATCCCGCTTGAACCATTGACGAGGAGGTTCGGGACCCTCGCCGGCAGCACGACCGGCTCCTGGAGGGACTCGTCGAAGTTGGGGATGAATGCCACCGTCTCCTTCTCGAGGTCCTGGAGGAGCTCCTCGGCAACGGGATTTAACCGGACCTCGGTGTACCGCATGGCCGCCGCGGCGTCGCCGTCGATGGACCCGAAGTTCCCCTGCCCCTCCACGAGCGGGTACCGGTAGCTGAAGGGCTGGGCCATCTTGACGATGGTGTCATAGATGGCTGTGTCGCCATGGGGGTGGTACTTCCCCATGACATCCCCCACCACCCTGGCGCTCTTCTTGGTGGGCTTGTCATGGGTGTTGCCCATCTCCCACATGGCAAAGAGCGACCGGCGGTGCACCGGCTTCAGGCCGTCCCGCACGTCCGGGATGGCCCTCCCGATGATGACGCTCATCGCGTAGTTGATGTAGGAGGTCTTCATCTCCTCCTCGATGTTCACCGGGATGACCGTCCCCCTGGACTTCTCCGTGGGCGCGGCCCCAGCCTGGTCAGACGTCAAGGTTGGTCACCTCGCGGGCGTGCCGCTTGATGAAGTCCCTCCGGGCGTCCACGTCCTCCCCCATCAGCTTCTCGAAGATCTCGCTCGCGAAGCTTGCGTCTTCGATGGTCACCTGCTTGAGGACCCGTGTCTCGGGGTTCATGGTGGTCTTCCACAGCTGCTCGGCGTTCATCTCCCCAAGCCCCTTGTACCGCTGCACGGTGACTCCCTTCTCCCCGAGATCCGCTGCTATCTGCTTCATCTCCTCTTCCCGGTACGCCCAGTGCTCTTCCCTGTTCCTGGCAATCCGGAATAGGGGCGGCTGGGCGATGTAGACGTACCCCTCCTCGATGAGCTTCTTCATGTACCGGAAGAAGAAGGTCAGGAGCAGGGTCCGGATGTGGGCGCCGTCCACGTCGGCATCGGTCATCAGGATGACGTGGTGGTACCGGGACTTCCCGGTGTCAAAGCTCTCGCCGACCCCGGTGCCGATGGCCGAGATGAGCGCCTGGATCTCAGCATTCTTCAGGATCCGGTGCTGCGTGGCCTTCTCGACGTTGAGGATCTTCCCCCGGAGCGGGAGGATGGCCTGGAACCTGCGGTCCCTCCCCTGCTTGGCCGAGCCCCCGGCCGAGTCCCCCTCCACGATGTAGATCTCGCTCTTCGACGGGTCCCGCTCGGAGCAGTCCGCAAGCTTGCCGGGGAGGCCTGAAGTCTCCAGGGTGCTCTTCCGGCGGGCCAGTTCCCGGGCGTTCCGTGCTGCCTCGCGGGCGCGGGCTGCAGCCAGGACTTTTTCCACGATGGCCGAGAGGACCCTCGGGTTCTCTTCGAAGTAATCGGAGAGCGACTGGTAGACCAGGGAGTCCACCAGCCCCTTCACGTTGCTGTTCCCCAGGCGCATCTTGGTCTGGCCCTCGAACTGGGGCTCGGCCAGCTTTACGCTCACGATGGCGGTGAGCCCTTCGCGGGTGTCCTCTCCCCTGATGGCAAGCGACGAGTCCTTGACCAGGTTGTTCTTCCGGGATGAGTTGTTGATTGCCTTGGTGATTGCCGACCGGAACCCCTCCAGGTGCGTCCCTCCCTCCCGGGTGTTCACGCTGTTGACGTAGGAGAATATCTGCTCGGAGTAACTGCTGGTGTACTGGAGGGCCACCTCGATCTCGATCCGGTTATCAGGGTCCTTCTTTCCCAGCATGATGACATCCGGGTGTACCGGTTCTGCGCCGGTGTTCAGGAACTGCACGTATTCGGCAATCCCCCCCTGGTAGCAGAACGTGTCAGCGCCTCCATCGCGCTCGTCGAAAATGGATATGCGGATCCCGGAGTTGAGAAAGGCCAGCTCGCGGATCCGGTGGGCCAGGACGTCGTAGTCGAATTCGACCGTCTCGAATATGGTATCGTCGGGGATGAAGTTGATCCAGGTGCCAGAGAGCTTTTCCCCGTGAACAGCGAGGAAGCCGGAGCGGTCGTTCCCTTTCGTGGCAGGCCTCTCCCCGTACCAGGCCAGGTACCGTTTCTGGAGCTGGGAAAGGGTCTCCTCACGGACCTGGAGCTGCCCGGTCGGCTTCCCCCGTTCGAACTGCATCTCGTAGATGTTGCCGTCCCGGTAGACCCGGGCCAGCAGGCGCCGGGAGAGGGCGTTCACGACCGAGACGCCGACCCCGTGCAGCCCACCGGAGACCTGGTAGGTGTTCTTGTCAAATTTCCCGCCGGCATGGAGCACGGTGAGGACCACCTCGAGGGCGCTCTTCCTGGTGCTGTTCATCGCATCGACAGGGATGCCCCTTCCATCGTCCAGCACGGTGACAGAGCCGTCCTTATTGATCGTCACCCAGATGCACGTGCAGAACCCGGCCAGTGCTTCATCGATCGAGTTGTCGATCACTTCGTAGACCAGGTGATGCAATCCGCGGCTGTCGGTACTCCCGATGTACATCGCCGGTCGTTCCCGGACCGGTTCCAGGCCTTCAAGTACCGTGATGTGTGATGCGTCATAGGTCTCGGCCATTAGCGTTCCTCCGAAAAAATTTGCGCCCGATTCGGCAAAACAGACGTCACGTATAGTATTGGACGCCTGATCACTTAAGGATGCGGGCCAGGGCCCCGGCTTTCCTACTGGAACTCCCCGATCTCAGGGTCTTTTATCCCGAGGCGCCTGTCGATGGCGATGATCAGCTTGTTCAGGACCTTGACCACTTCTTCTGCATCCTCCCGGTCCATGGTCCCGGGCTGGTGCCAGATGATCCGCTTCCGCAGGGCGGTTACCAGCTCCTCGACCTCGGTGCCCCTGAACTGGTCCGGCAGGACAAGGTCGGTCAAATGATCGGCAGCACCGAAAAACGCCTCCTCCGGCTTCTGGGAGAAATGCTTGCAGATGAGCACAAGGTTGGTGATAAAACCTCGCCCGAACTGACTGGCCATGAGAGATGAGAGGGAGGGAGATAAGAAAAAAGGAACGGTTCAGAGCAGGCCTGTTGAGGAGAGCCAGAAAAGGACTGGCACAGCGACCACCACACAGAGGCCGGTGGCAAGAAACGCGGCATCCCGGCGCAGGAGCGGTTTTTTCCGTATATAGAGGTGGCTCTCCCTCCCGTACCCCCTGCAGACCATGGCCAGGTAGGTGCGCTCCCCCTGCTCATAGGAGCGCACGAACAGGGTGCCGATAGTATAGGCAAGGGTGCGGAGGCGGTATCGGTAGGGGAGGCGGGAATCGAAGGGCTGGAAGCAGCGGGTAGCCAGTGATTCGGTGGTCTTCCGGTACATGTACCCGAAGACAAAGAGGTAGCGGATCATCATCCCGAGGGTCAGGGTGAACTCGGCCGGGAGGCCCAGCCGGCCGGCGCCCTCCAGCAGGTCCTGGACCCTGGTCGTGGAGGAGAGCAGGATGATGAAGGAGATGCAGACCAGGAACTTGGAGAGGAGGATCGCGGCAAATTCGACCGATTCCCGGTAGATATGGAGACCGAACGGCAGGGTGGCCACCGGGGTGAAAACAGTGTAATAGGGATTCTGCAAAAAAACCTGCATCAGGATGATGAAGAGGCCGAAAGGGAGGACCATGGCGAGCCGCCTGGCGTAGACCATGGGCGGGAGGCGGGAGAGAGCCCAGATTCCGGCAAAAAAGATGGCGAATGCAACGGCCACCGGCATGACCAGGGGAGAATACGGGACCGCCACCATGGCCACGATGGCGGCGAAGGAGACGACTATCTTGACCCTGGCGTCTAAGTCATGGATGATACTCTTTTTATAAGTCTGCTTTTCCAGGAAGAAGAGGTCCTCGATCATGGGCTCCTCTTGAAGGCCTCCATGAGGGCCTCTTCCGCCCCGGCATACGTGTAGGCCATGGAAACCTCGATGCCCCTGTCCCGCAGGGACCGGAGGAGCTTGGGGAGGACCGGGACATCGAGGCGGACAGAGGTGAGGAGGTCCGGGTTCATGAAGATCTCTGCGGCAGTCCCCTGGGCTGCGACCTGGCCCCGGTGCATGACATAGATGTAATCGGCCACCTCGGGCACAAGGGAGACATCGTGGGTGGAGAAGATGACCGTCATCCCATAGGTCTGGGAGAGCGAGTTGATGAACCCGACAAGGTCCCGCACGCCCTGGGGATCCAGGCCGGCAGTGGGCTCGTCCAGGACCAGGACCTGGGGCTCCATGGCGATGACCCCTGCGATGGCAACCCGTTTCTTCTCTCCCCCTGAGAGGTGATGGGGGACCCGTGATGCGAGGTGTTCGATCCCTACGACCCGGAGCGCCTCCCTGACCCGGTGCCGTACGGTCTCCTCGTCCAGGCCAAGGTTCGTGGGGCCGAACGCGACGTCCTGCTCCACGGTAGGGGAGAAAATCTGGTCGTCGGGGTTCTGGAAGACGACGCCGACGAATTTCCGGACCTCTTTTAAGTTTTCCCGGGTGATGGGCTCCCCCCGTACCAGGACCGCGCCGCTGGTCGGCCTGAAGATCCCGTTGAAGTGCTTGAAAAGCGTGCTCTTGCCTGCTCCATTGGCGCCTATTACTGCGATTCGGGCTTTTCGCGGGGCGATGAAGTTCACCCGGTCCAGGCCCTTGACGCTCCCCGGGTAGATGTAGGTGAGATCCCTCGTTTCTATCAGGTGCATGGAAGAATTATCCCGGAACTGGTTTGGCAGGAAAAAGTAAATAGCTCGTTGTTCATCTGTCGCGGGTCAGCACCTTTCCAAGGCCAAATCCCGCAACGAGTACCACGAGGACCCCCAGCGCGATAACCAGGGACTCCCCCGGTTTGGCCAGGCCTTCAAGGGTGTAATCAGGAAACGGCGATGCGAACTCGAACGTATTGCCGGTTATTCCGGTGACCTTCTCCTCGGCGGATGCGGCAGCATGCTCATCCAGGGACTCACCGTGGATCTCCTTGGCCCCGAAGATGCCGAAGAAGGCACTCTCCAGGCCGTCAGGGTTGCCCGAGGCGATGAACGGGGCAGCCACGGCGATCGCCAGGGCGATGACGACCCCGGCGATGATCAGGTTCTTCCTATCCATGGACAACAACCCCCGATGCCTCGTGCACCAGGTCAGGACGAGCAGTGAAGATCAGGTAGAGCGCTACCGCGGTGAGACCCCCCTCGATGAGACCAATGACCGCATGGTAGAGCCCCATGGAAAGGAGACCGAGTTCAAGGGGAAACGTCCCGGCAATGGCCATTTCAACTGCGGTGACCAGGGCAGCCACGAACATGGAGAGCCACCCGGCTGCAAACGCGGACGGGTAGGGGTTTTTTACGACTGCGTTCAGGCCCCGGTAACTGTAATAGCCGACAAAACCGCCGATGACACCCATGTTGAGGATGTTTGCCCCCATAACCGTGATCCCCCCGTCCCCGAAGAGCACCCCCTGCACGAGCAGAACCAGCGTCAGGACAAAGACCGCCGCAAACGGTGACCCGAGGACGATCGCTGCCAGTGCCGCCCCCATCATGTGCCCGCTGGTGCCCCACGGGATGGGGATGTTGATGGCCTGGATGGCAAAGATCCCGGCAGCCAGGATTGCCACCAGCGGGACCTTCTCTTCCTTCATCTCGTTTCGGGCCCATCGCAGGGAGAGAGCAATGAATACCAGGGCGATTGCCCAGTATGCAGCTGCCTGCGGGATGGGAATGAACGCATCGGGGATGTGCATGGAGTCGCTCACCTGAATGTGGTATTGATATGAAGTTTCGTTATGTAATACTGAATACAATTTTCGTATTACTTAATACTTAAAAAAGTTTATTATTTGATAATTTGGTGTACTCTCATTTTTAACAGTATGCCAAGAAGGATATAGATGCGTGGGTTCGTAAGAAGGCGGCGGGCAAGCTTCCCGGGCCGGTCCATGTCTCCCGATTCAACGATGGCCTCCAAAATGTCAGGTTCACCGAGGACGGCGAGGAGGCGGGCGATGTCCTGCGGTCCCATCTGCCGGCGCATCCGGAACAGGCGCATTCCAAGGTCCAGTTCACCGCCAAAGTCCTCCTTCCAGGCCTTCTCGTAGAGCCGGAGCACCTCGTCACCGGCATCGCCGGCCAGGCAGGCCCTGGCCGCGACATCAGCTGCGTGGCGGGCGGCCCGCACCCCGGTGTAGACCCCGCCCCCGGAGGTGGGCTTGGCCATCCCTGCCGCGTCCCCGACGAAGAGGGTCCGGTGCCCATAGGTCCTGGGCATGACCCCGAGGGGGATAGTGCCGGTCACCAGGTGGATCCGTGCATCCGGCCCGCCCTCCCCTTCCCGGACCAATGCCATGAAAGCGGAGAACCGCTCCTTCACCGACTGTTCGCCGGCAAGGCCGACCCGGGCCCGGTTGGGGCCGGTGGGGATCACCCACCCGAAAAAGTCCGGGGAGGCGTCGGGGTGCAGCTCCACGCGGCCGGAGTCCACGCGGAGGACCACGTCAGCCTGGAGCCCGGCAAGATATACCGGCGCCCTGGCCATGCCTGTCTGCCGGGCCACCCCCGACCGGGCGCCATCTGCGGCGACAAGGAGGGTGAACGGGATTTCTTCTTTTCCCCCGGGGCCCCGGGTGATGATAGTCCGCTCTTTCCGGTCGACAAACGCGGTCTTCAGCCGAATCTCAGCCCCGGCCCGTGCAGCCCGCCAGGCCATCTCCCGGTCGAGGACCGCCCGGTCCACCACGCGGGCCATGGGCCTGCCGGCATCGAATGCCAGTTCCGCCCCCAGGGACGAGACCACCCGGGCCCCGGAGACGGTGCTGAGGACGGAGGCCCGCGACACCTCGCACTCTTCGAAGGCTGCCAGGGAGAGGAGGCCGGCGCACTGGACCGGGGTCCCCACCGCGGCATGCTCCTCCAGGAGCAGGACCGAGAGCCCCTGCTCGGCGCAGAGCCTGGCGCAGGTGCTCCCCGAGGGGCCAGCCCCCACTACCACCACATCATACCTCCGGGCCATGGAGATTCCTGATCAGGGTGGAGCACCTGCCACTATGAAGGTTCGGCGGGAACTGCGTGATGGCTGCATAGATGCCCCACGTTTCTGATGTTCCCGGAGGGGCAAGGCTCCCTTTCCTTCAGTGGGATGACAAGCCCCGAAACACTTAGACGCTCCTGGGGGACGAACTACGTCCCCCGCCGCTGCGGCGTCCCCGTGACGCGATGACCCCGGGCTTAGGGCAGGGTGCGTGAGCGAGAACTGGAGACAACCGTTCACAGACTATCGCATCCCGCAGGGACCGGGGGGGCAGCAGCCTCCTCCCTCAAGCGATGATAACCCTCAACACTCAAGCGTTCCTGGGGACCGCTCCGCGTGCCACGCTAACAGCAGTGTTTCTATGTCGCGCCGGGTCCAGGACCGGGGGACCGGACAAGGGACTATTTTTCACCTCTCCCGCTCCAGTATATCGCACGAATGGAGAAGGAACCACGGTTCGAGTGGAAACAGTGCCTGGTGGTCAGGTCCGACATCAGGATGAGCTGCGGGAAGACCTGCGCCCAGGTGGCCCATGCGGCGGTGATCGCCAGCGACCGGGCCGACCCGGGGGTGCGGAAAAAGTGGCTGGCGGAAGGGCAGAAGAAGGTGGTCCTGAAGGTGCCCTCGGAGCGTGCCCTGTTCGAGCTCCGGGCTCTTGCCGAAGCGGCGGGGATCGCTGCAGGGCTGGTCCAGGACGCCGGGCTGACCGAGCTCCCCCCCGGGACCGTGACTGCCCTGGGGCTTGGGCCCGCAAAGAGCGAGGACATGGACCGGCTTACCAGCACCCTTTCCCTCCTGTGAGGGCGCGGCAGATGCACGAGATAATCCCTGCGCCGGCCGGTGAGGTGAACGGCGGGGTGCACGGGTGAGAGAGAGCCCCTACCCTCTCGAGCGGGACCTGGGGATGCGCTGGTATGCCAGCGATACCCCCGGCACCGGCGGCAGGCTCCGCACCGTGCCCGAGGACTTTGTGGTGGAGGAGGTCCCTGCCGGGGTGGGAGCGGAGGGGCCCTACCTCATCTGCCGGCTCACCAAGAAGGACTGGGAACTCCAGCGGGCCGTCCGGGAGATTGCCCGGCAGCTGGGCATCTCCCACCGCCGGATCGGGTGGGCCGGGACCAAGGACAAGCATGCCGTCACCAGCCAGCTCATTTCGATCTACCAGGTGTCCCCCGAGATGGTCGCCCACGTCCACTTAAAGGACCTCGCCCTGGAGCCTGTCGGGCAGTCTCCGCAGCCGCTGGCCCTCGGGTCCCACCAGTCCAACCGGTTCCGGATCGTCATCCGGGACACCTGTTCCGGCGACCTGGATGGGGAGGCCGCCGCGGTAAGCCGGGCCTGCGGAGAAGGGCTTCCAAACTACTTCGGCCTGCAGCGGTTCGGCGTGGTCCGGCCTGTCACCCACAGGGTAGGGGAGTTCCTCCTCAAAGGCGATTACGAGGGGGCCGTGGCATGCTATGTCGGGTATGCATACCCTGGAGAACCGCCCGCGGTCCGCGAGGCCCGGACCCGGTTCCTGGAGAACCGCGACCCGGTGGAGGGGCTTCACAACCTGCCGGTCCCCCTTACCTACGAGCGGGCAATGCTCAACTACCTTGCCGCCCGCCCGGGGGACTACAAGGGGGCCCTCCTCTCGCTGCCCCCGCGCCTCCTCAGCATGTTCGTGAGCGCCTTCCAGTCCTGGCTCTTCAACCTGGCCCTTTCCGCCCGGATGGAGCGGGGTGCAGGCCTCGGCAACCCGCACCCCGGCGACCGGCTCCTCTTCCCCGACGGAAGGACTGACCAGGTCACTCCCGCAAACCTGCATGCAGCGTCCATCCAGGTCGCCAGGGGCCGGTGCCGGGTCGCCCTGATGATGCCGGGGAGCCGGCCGGCCGACGCCCGGGGCGAGGACGACCGGGTCCTGGCAGGGCTCCGGGACGCACACGGCATCACCCCGGAGCACTTTGCCGCAGCCTCGTCGTTCGTCGGTGTCCGGTACGAGGGTGCGCTCCGGCCTGCCAGCCTTGTCACCCATGTCGATTGCCGCATCGATGACCGGGACCTGACGCTCTCTTTTTCCCTTGAGCCCGGCCAGTATGCCACCACGCTCTGCCGGGAGTTCATGAAGGCAGACCCGGCCTCCATGATATGACAACCTGGCCCAGGACGGTTTATCGGAAGACATGGAAGCAGACCCGGTCTCCATGATATGACAACCTGGCCAGTACAGTATGCCAGATGTTCAAGGAGGCAGATCCAGTCTCCATGATATGCCCGGTCTGCGGGCCAGGCCAGGCAAAAATACGGCCTTATTTTGCCAGGCTCTTCGCGCCCGCGATAGCGTCCTGGAGGTTGCCGATCTCGTCCACCAGGCCGATCTCATGTGCCTGCTCCCCCCGGAAAACCCGGGCGTCCTCGATCGCGGCCCGGTCTACAGGCCGTTCGGCAAGCACATCGGTGATGAACCGCTCGAAGCTCTCGTTCACGATCTCCTGGGCATAATCGCGTTCTTCCGGTGTCAGGGCCCGGAACTGCGACCCCATGTCCTTCCTGCTCCCCGACTTCACCACCTCCACCGAGAGGTTCTCTGCCGCCATCCACCCGCTGATGTCCAGGAACGTCCAGGAAGTACCGATCCCCCCGGTCAGGGTGTCAGGGTCGGCATAGATGCGGCTCGCGTAGGCGCTCACGTAATAGGCCGAGGAGGTGGCGATATCGCCCATGGAGACCACGATCGGCTTCTTATCCCGTGCATAGCGCATGTCCCGGGCTATCTCCTGCGCACCGGCAGGAGTCCCCCCCGGGCTGTTCACCCGCAGGACGATGGCATCGACCATGGGGTCGTCTGCGGCGTTCCGGAGCTGGCGGCCGACGTACTCGCTGCCGATGTACCCGTCCCCGATCCCGTCCCCGGTGACGATGGTCCCCTCCATCCGGATCACCGAGATACCAAGGTCGCGGGTATGGCCTGGAAGAAAGAAGGCCAGCAGCCCTGCAGCGGCAGCAAGGCCCACTATAAGAAGTATAAAAAGGATCTGGTTCCGCCTGACGCGGCGGTCTTCATGGACGTGGTCCCCTGTCATGCCCCTCTCCGCCGGTATAGCACACGGCATATTCGGTAACCAGGTTGGTCCCGCAGAGGTAGTGCTTCTTCAGCACGAGCCGTATCATCTCGTCCTCGTGCTCGATGTGCATCCCACCTACGAGGGACGGCGTGTCCGCACCGCCCACGATAAATGGCAGGTGTATCAGCCGTATCTCGTCCACCAGCCGGTGGTGGAGCATGTGCCAGTTCAGCGTGGGACCCCCCTCGATCATCAGCTTCCTCACCCCGAAGTCCCTGTTCAGGATATGCATGAGCAGGGGAAGGTCCACGTGGTCGGAACCTGCTTCAACCACGCTCACCCCCCTTTCGCTGATGGCCTTCACCCGCTCACGCGGGGCCCGCCCGGCAACGGCGACCACCGTGGGGGCATCCGGCCCGAGCACATTGGATTCCAGCGGAATATCTGCCATGCTGCTCGGGATAACCCGGAGGGGGCTCTTCCCCTCCACCAGCCGCACGGTCAGGAACGAGTTGTCGATCCGGATGGTGTTCGAGCCAACCATGATGGCATCGTATTCCGCACGGGTGCGGTGCAGGAGGATTTCGGTGGCATGGTCCATGTATTTCATCAGGATCTTGCTTGATGCTCCCCGTTTCAGGGTCAGCTTGCCGTCCACGGTGATCTCTGACATCATCAGCACGTGCGGCCTGTTCCTGTCCTCCGGCACTTGGGCTCCCTTCCGTTGAGAAAGACGTTCGTTTTGCTCCGATATAGAGGTTCGTACCCGGCTGGAAAACGGGTTCCCGGGAAATATCCCGCTGAAGCCCGGCCGCTTCAGGGGCCGCCGCCTGCCCGTTCGCATTGGGATAATCCTTATTGGCCCGCCCGGCGTGGTACTTAGCCATGAACATCACTGCCCTCCGGCCCAGGTTCATGGCGTACCTGGAACCGGTGGCGACGTGGTTCTCCCGGGCAGGCATCACCCCCAACCAGGTATCCCTCCTGTCCCTCTTCTTCGGGGTCCTGTGTGCCTGCCTGTTCGCCCGGGGGATGTTCGCGGCCGGGAGCGTGATGCTCCTGGTCTCTGCCGTGCTGGACCTGGTCGACGGGAGCGTGGCCCGCCAGACCGACCGCCAGACGCGGTTCGGGGCGGTCTTCGACTGGATCGTGGACAAGTACGTTGACGCCCTGGCCATCCTCGGGATCGGCCTCTCGGGAGTTGCGATCCTTACCCGCGTGTTCCCGCTGCCCCCGCTCGCCGATTTTGCCGTGGTCGCGGTGGCCATCATCGGCTCCCTCATGAACACCTTCATCAAGCCGGTTGTCTATGCCGAGATCGGTTTCCAGGAGCGGGTACAGGGCAAGATCGACGACCCCCTCGAAGGAGTGGGCTTCTTCGGGCGCCCGGAGACGTTCCTGGTATTGATCATCGGCGGGCTGACAGGGTTCATCTGGGTGGCCGTTATCCTGATAGCGGTCTGCACCAACCTCTCTGCCCTGGAGCGGGTCATTTACCTCTACCGAAGGCTCTCCTGACTCCGGCGAAGGCGAACCGGACATCGCGGGCATAGAGCTCGACCAGCCGTGTGGCAAATACAGCCAGGCCAGGAATGACGCGGAAGAGGCCATAGGCTATCACGATCAGGAGCAGGAGGGCGAGGCCCTCGGCGATGATATTGTGGGCCCAGAAGAAGCTCTCGTACCCAAGCTCCCCGTTCCCGGCTATACCGGGGAGGAACGGGAACCACTGCTCGGTGTAGGCGGTTATCACCGCGGCATTCCTCGCCAGGTTCAGGAGGTAAATGGTGGGGGCAACGAGGATGAACGAGAGGATCTTCTGGCGGGTGGTCGTCGGCACCGCAGCCACGACCCCGAGCATGATGGCAATAGCCTGGATGCCCGTGCAGGCGAGGATGATCTCCACCCGGAACCCGTTCTTCTCCACCATGTTCCAGGCAGCCTGCCCGGCAGGGTGGCCGATAGCCTGGAGGACCCAGAGGGTCTGGCCGACCACCACGGAGATGAGCCAGTCCCCGAGCGGCGTGAAGGCAAACGGTGCATAGATCAGGAAAGCCACGGCCGCCGCCCTGGAGAGCTGTTCGACCAATACTTCCCCCTTAAGGAGGTTCTTTGCCGTTATGAACAGGAAAGGGACCGAGAGGGCGGCGATCGCCGGGTACAGGAGGTTATTGATCTCCAGGTAATAGGGGATCTCAGAAAACAGGAAGAGGACGAGCCCGGTCCACCCGAGGACTGCAGCATGGTTCCTGAAACGCCAGGGGAACAGGAAAGCGATAAAAAAGATGCAGGAGGCCAGGACCAGGAGCTCGGACATGTCCTGTACCTTTTGGGCCCGCAGGGAGAAAAAGGGTGCGTTCAGCCACCGCACCGCAATTCGTGGCATGAATGACCTTTCCAGGGACCGGCCAGCCATCCAAGGCTTAATCTCGAATGATGGAATATACTAAGAAACGATGTTCTGTCCTGAATGCCGGAGCCTGATGATTTCTTCTGCAGGTCAGTTAAAATGCCGGAAATGCGGTTATATACGGAAGATACGCCAGGACGACCAGATGCAGATCCGGAGGGCGAGACAGGAGAAGGAGATCGTGATCGTGGAGGACGATGCCAGCGTGCCGACTCTCCCCACCATCGCGACGAAATGCCCCAAGTGCGAGCACAACCTGGCTTTCTGGTGGCTGCGCCAGCTCCGTGCCGCGGACGAGAGCGAGGTGCGCTTCTTCCGCTGCACCGCGTGCGGCCATACCTGGCGCGAATATGATTGATCCGCCCATTCCCTGATTCTTTTCATTGAAACTGTTGTCCTGGGCCATTGCTCTTGTGGGGTTCGTAACTCCCCGGCCGCACCTTCACATAGGGTTCAACTGGAGCGTTGGATCGGGATTTGCACCGGTAAATGAATTTTCATACTGGCTGAACTGGCATACCAGGGATCCCGAACCCCTCACCTCTGAAACGTGGTTCTCCAGCGTGGTCAGGTTCGCCTTGTATGCGGTCACCAGATTAAACCAAACAAATCGCTGGGTCTGCTTCGGGATCGTGCCCTGGGAAATGACCGGGCCGCCGGGTTCGACCTGCAGGCGGTACGAGTGGGCGACGGTGTCCTTATTCCAGATACGCCATCCCGTCCCGGGGATGCAGGCCGGAGTCGGGGTGGGTGCGACCGTCCCGGTGCCCTGCAGTACAATTCCCTCCCTGGTCACCAGGATCTTTGCATGCTCGTCCACGATGCGCACCGTCACGCTCCCAGCCGGCATGGGGGACAGCGTCGCCGTGGTCAGGTTGCTGGTCATGCGCAGGCCGGCAGGGCTGTTGTAGAGGTACAGGGTCTCGCCGGGGTGCCAGGTCACCACCCCGGGGTCCGGCTCCGCTTCAATGGTCCCGCCGGGGGTGTCGAGATAGAACGCGAGGGCATACTGCCCTGACCCGCCTTCACCGAGGATCGCCGGGTCACCACCCTGCGAAAAAAGGCTGATCACTTCCTTCCCGCTCACGTTGGTGACCTCCAGCCGGGGGACGATATACGCAGACTTTGGCTGGAGGGTAAAGAGGCCTGTCAGCAGCCCGCCTATGATGATCCCGAGGACCACCACGAGAGAGATGATGAGGATGGTGCTGATGGCTTCGCTCATGGCATCACTGCGGTCGCACATACGATCCCGGTACAAAGCCCGGGTTACATAGCAGTTGCGAAGGTGGTGGCAGATGTTCTCCGTTGAACGCGAACAAGTGACCCGAATCCCGCTCTGTCCGGGAACCGGCTGCCCGGGAACGGTGCATGGAAGACCCGGGTCCCATCCTGCACGCGGGATATTTCCGGGCCGCATCCGATCATAAGCCTTAACGTATTCCAGCGGAAACATTTGAGGTCAGTTAATCCTTCCTTTCCGGGGTTCCCGGGAGGGGTTTTCGCGAGGGCGTAACCGTGGCTGATCGCGTTGCAGGTAACCATACAGAAGACGTTTTGTACCCGGACCACCCGGTTCCGGCCGGATCGAGGGTGAAAGACTACCAGAAGGCATACGATGGCTTCATGGCCGATCCGGAAGGCTTCTGGGACAGGATAGCGCAGGAACTCGACTGGTTCTCGCCTTATACCCGGGTGAGGGAGTGGCAGTACCCCTTTGCACGCTGGTTTGTGGGCGGGAAGACCAACATCACCGCCAACTGCCTGGACCGCAACCTCCACAATGGCCGGAGGAACAAGGTGGCCATCATCTGGAAGGGGGAGGGGGACGAGGAGCGGATCTACACGTACCGGCAGCTCTCACGGGAGGTATGCCGGCTGGCCAGCGGGTTAAAGAGCCTGGGCGTGCAGAAGGGGGACCGGGTCTGCATATACATGCCCGTGGTGCCCGAGCAGATCATCGCCATGCTAGCCTGCGCCCGCATCGGGGCGGTCCATTTCGTGGTCTTCGGCGGGTTCGGGGCCGGGGCGCTGAACCAGCGGATCGTCAATGCGGGGGCGAAGGTGGTGATCACCGCGGACATGACCCTCCGGCGGGGCAAGTGCATCCCGCTGAAGCCCGTCGTGGAAGAGGCCGTGATCCATGCCCCGTCCGTCGAGCGGATCATCGTCCTCCGGCGGGAGACCGGGCAGCCGGTTGAGATCCACGGCGAGATGGAGGTCGACTACCATGACCTGGTCAGGGACATGCCCGCAGAATGCGCCCCCGAACCCATGGATGCCGAGGACGTGCACTTCATCCTCTACACCAGCGGGACGACAGGAGCTCCCAAGGGGGTCGTCCATTCCTGCGGCGGGTACATGGTCGGGGCCTACTACACTTCGCGGGATGTCCTGGACATCCACGAGAACGATGTCTACTGGTGCACGGCGGACCCGGGCTGGATCACCGGGCACACCTACGTGGCCTACGGGCCCCTGCTGTCCGGCGCCACCGTCCTCATCACCGAGGCCACCCTGGACTACCCCGACCCGGGGTCGTGGTGGCGGATCATCCAGGAGTTCGGGGTCAGCATCTTTTACACGGCCCCGACCGCCATCCGCATGTTCATGCGCCTGGGGGAGGAGTGGCCGGGTAAGTACGACCTCTCGTCTTTGCGCCTCCTGGCCTCGGTGGGGGAGCCCCTGAACCCGGAGGCTTTCCTCTGGTTCCACCGGATCGTCGGAAAGGGGCGGCTCCCGCTGGTGGATACCTGGTGGCAGACCGAGACCGGGATGCACATGGTCACCACCCTCCCCGGAGAGCCCATGAAGCCGGGCTTTGCCGGAAAGCCCATCCCGGGAGTCGTGGCCGACGTGGTGGACAGGGACGGAAATCCCGTCCCGCCCGGGAAAGGCGGGTTCCTGGTCATCAGGGAGCCCTGGCCGTCCATGATGCGCATGGTCTACCAGGACGAGGACCGGTACCGGAAGTACTGGAGCACCATCGGCCACGCCTACTCGGCCGGCGACATGGCTGTCAGGGACAGGGACGGGTACATCATGGTCATCGGGCGGGCCGATGACCTCATCATCGTGGCCGGGCACAACATCGGGACCGCAGAGCTGGAGAGCGCCCTGGTCTCCCACCGGGCGGTCGCCGAGGCGGCGGTCATCGGGAAGCCCGATCCCGTCAAGGGGAACGTCATCAAGGCATTCGTCATCCTCAGGAACGGTTTCTCCCCGGGGGAGAAGCTGAAGAACGAGCTCCTCCACCACGTGCGTATTACCCTCGGGCCTATCGCGATGCCCGGAGAGATCGTCTTTGTCGACTCGCTCCCGAAGACCCGGAGCGGCAAGATCATGCGGCGGGTCCTGCGGGCCCAGGAACTGGGAATAGACCCGGGAGATCTCTCGACGCTGGAGGAATAATACCCAACTTTTTATATACTGCCCCGGGGCATTTATAAATATGAAGGTCAAGCCAGAGGAATCGCTCAAGATCGAGAATATCGTCGCTTCTGCAAAAGTGACCGATTACCTGGACCTCCCTGCCCTGGCCGCACAGATAAAGGATGCCGAATACAATAAGAAGCGCTTCCCCGGCGTGGTGATCCGGATGCAGGACCCCAAGATCGCCGCCCTGGTCTTCGGGTCCGGGAAGGTGGTGCTGACCGGGGCAAAGAGCATCGAGAGCCTCTCGGAAGGCCTTGAAATCCTGGGCAACCTCCTCCGCAGCCTGCATATCGATATTCCTCAGAAGCTGACCTACAAGATCCAGAATATCGTCACCTCTGCTGACCTGGGGTCCGGAATAAACCTCAACAAGATCGCGGTCGGCTTCAACCTTGACCGGATCGAGTACGAGCCCGAACAGTTCCCCGGCCTGGTCTACCGGCTGGAGAACCCCAAGGTGGTGGTGCTCCTCTTCGGGTCCGGCAAGCTCATCATCACCGGCGGGAAAGAGCCGGACGACGCCCGGAAGGCTGTGCAGAAGATACTCACCGATTTAAAGAACCTGGGCCTCCTCTGAGACCCCTTTTCCTCAATGGAATGTTTTACGATACCTTATAAATAATAATAATCTTTTTATATAGAAAATTACAATTTTGTATGGTTATGCGGTGCATAGGATGAAGACCAAGAATGTCATGTACTTTACACCCCGGGAGGAGGAGTTTGCCAACCTCCTGGTCAGGATAGGGTTAAAGCGGAACGTGGCAAAGGTGCTCGTGTACCTTGCCCACACACCCGAAGCGACCTCGCGGGACATCGAGCGCGGCACAGACCTCCGCCAGCCCGAGGTGAGCATCGCCATGGCCTCCATGACGGATCAGAGATGGGTGGACAACCGCGAGAGCAAGGCCGAGAACAAGGGGCGCCCCGTGAAGATCTACCGTCTCTCCCGCCCCATCGGGGAGATCATGGACGCTATTGAGAAAGAGAAACGGGAAGAGGCCAACAACCAGTTAAACCTCATCCAGCAGCTGCGGGATTATATCAACTAACGTTTTTCCTGCACCAGCACCCGGCACCCCTTCAGTTCTCCTGCCACCACAGTGGTCTTCTCCGTGAACCTGGTGAAGAGCCCACACTCCAGGACCCCGGGGACCGCGGTCAGGAGGGCTTCCAGCCCCTCCGGATCATGGATCTCCCCGAACCGGCAGTCGAGGATGAAGTTCCCGTTGTCGGTGATGACCGGGCCGTCCTTTGCAACTCCCTCGCGCAGGACCGGGTCGCCGCCGGCATCCCGGATAGCCCGGGCAGCCGGGGTCACGGCAAACGGGACCACTTCGACCGGGACAACGCCGGAGAGCCGGTCCACCAGCTTGGAGGTGTCCACGACGATCACCAGGGAGCGGGCGGCCGCTGCCACGCATTTCTCCCGGACGAGGGCCGCCCCCCGGCCCTTGATGAGCCGGCGCGAACCGTCCGCCTGGTCTGCCCCGTCGATGGCCATGTCCAGGACGGGGTACTCGTCGAGGCCTGCCAGGGGGATGGAGAGCTCCCTGGCCCTGATGGCCGCCTGGTAGGAGGTGGGGACGCCGGTCACCGCGAGGCCGCCCCCGATCCGCTCTGAAAGGCGCTCCAGGGCGTACAGGACGGTGGAGCCGGTGCCAAGGCCGACGACCATGCCGTCCTGCACCATGTCTGCGGCATAGCGGCCGGCCTCCCGCCTGCCCCGGTCGACCGTCACGTGTTCGCTCCTCCCAGATTCCCCTGGAATATGCGGGCCAGCTCGTCCTTCGCCCGGGGAGCCGTGCAGTCCAGGGTGAGAGGGGTCAGCGAGACGTTGCCCTTGCGAACTGCGTGCACGTCCGTCCCTTCCCCTGCATCGGCGATCAACGGGCCGTTGATCCAGAAATACGGGCGGCCGCGGGGGTCCAGCCGCCTCTCCACCCCGGTTTCAAAGAGCTTCTCGGCAAGCCTGGTGACCTCGTACCCTCCCGTCAGCCGGGAGGGGATATTGACATTGATCACGTGGGCGCCGGCGGGGAACGGCCGATCCAGGAAGGCGGCGCACACCTCCCTGACCACCCGCCTCGCTGCATCGAAGCTCTGGCCGTGGTTGCGGGGGTCATCGAACTTGTCGCCCTGGTCCTCCACCTGCAGGGAGAAGGCGATAGCGGGCGTGCCCTGGTTGGCGGCCTCCAGGGCTGCCCCCACGGTCCCCGAGGTCATGATAGACTCGAAGGAGAGGTTCTCCCCGATGTTGATCCCGCTCACCACCATGGCCGGCCGGAGCCCCAGGGCGTACAGCCCGATGATCACGGCATCGGTGGGCTTCCCCCCGACCGCGAACGCCTTCACCCCGTTCTGCTCCACCTCGTGGGCGCGGATGGGCTCGAATATGGAGATGGACCTGCCCACCGCGCTCTGCTGCGTGGCGGGGGCTACCACGGTCACTGCAGCGATGGGGGCCAGGGCCTCGTACGCGGCCCAGAGCCCGGCGGAGTTGATGCCGTCATCGTTGGTGAGAAGGATCCGGGGCAGCATGTCAGCACCTTTTCTTAATATGAAAATGCCTCCGGCATTTTCATTCTGCATACTTGTGTCACGAAGTAAATCATGTAGTTTTTTTTTGGGGAGAGGGGAGAAATAGTTGTCCGATCGTCAGTCTCATCACGCGCCGGGGCGCATAGTACCGGGATGAAGGCGCTCCTGGCCGAATATGCCACCAGCACCCGTGACCCGGAGCTGGCCCCCGAGGGCGGGGCCATGCTGCGGGTGCTCACGGAGAGCTTCACCCGCTGCGGGTACGGGGTGCTCACTCCCTCGGGGCCCGATTTTTCCGGGGAAATCCGCCGCCTGGCCCCGGAATGCGAGGTCGGCCTGGTCATCGCCCCCGACCACCTCCTCTTCCCCTTCACCTCGGCGATGGAGCGCCTGACGCACAACATCGGGTGCGGGAGCATGAACGCGGCCATCTGTGCTGACAAGCGGCAGTGCGGCCGCGTGCTGGCCCGCCATGGAGTTCCGGTCCCCGCGGAGGGCGGGGCAGGGAGCAGGGTAATCAAGCCTGTTACCGGGTGCGGCTCCCAGGGTGTCCGGATCTCTCCAGGAGAGCCGTCCCAGGGAGAGTTTTCCCAGGATTACATCGAGGGAGAGCACCTCTCCGTCTCCCTGGTGGGGAGCCGGGTGGTGGGAAACACCTGCTCGTACTTCTCGGGGAGGCCGCCCCTTCTCCTGGCCCTCAACCGCCAGGAGATCACTGTGGACGACGAAGGCGGGTTCCACTACCTTGGCGGCGAGACCCCCGTCGATCACCCCCGCATGGCGGAGATCGTGGAGACGGCCGCCCGTGCGGTTTCCGTGCTGGGCTGCCAGGGGTACACGGGAGTCGATGTGGTGCTGGCCGACCGCCCCTACGTGGTGGACGTCAACCCCCGCATCACCACGAGCATCGTTGGCATCGCCGCCTGCATGGAGGAGGAGATCGCCGATGTCCTGGTGGAGGCCTCCCGCGGAGAGGGGCCGGACCGTGTGCACCTCTCGGGCAGGGCGAGGTTTGACGCCCGCGGGACGGTGGTGCGGCTGTGATCGGGATCGATGTCGGCGGCGCCAACCTCAAGGTAGCCGTTGAAAACGGTGTCCACACCCGGTACTGTCCGCTCTGGGAGGGGTCTCCCCTGAGGGAGCTCCTTGGTTCGTACGCCCGGCATGGGGAGGATGCCGCCGCGGTGGTGATGAGCGGGGAGCTGGCCGACTGCTTTGCCACGCGGGCGGAGGGCATCTCCTGGATCGTTGACACGGTGCGGGAAGTCTTTCCCTCCGCCCTGTTCTATGGCACCGACGCCCGGTTCCACGACCGTGCGGTGCCGGCCCTTGCAGCGGCAAACTGGCTGGCCTCGGCAGACTTCCTTCGCGAACGCCACCCCGGGGCCCTGCTGGTGGACATGGGCAGCACCACCACCGACGTGGTCCCCCTTGCTGATTTCAGCTCACTGCTCGGCCTTACCGACCTGGACCGGCTCCAAAGGGGATACCTCGTATACACGGGCCTCCTCCGCACCACGGTCCCTGCCGTGCTCCGGGAGGTCGCGCTCGACGGGGTCGCCACCCCCGTGAGCGCCGAGTACTTTGCCTGCAGCGCCGACGCCCACCTGGTGCTCGGCCATATCGAAGAGGGCGACTATGCCGGGGATGCTCCCGACCGTGGCGGAAAAGACCGCGCCTCCTGCCTGCGGCGGCTGGCAAGGGTGGTCTGCTCCGACCTGGAGGAGATCGGGGAGAGCGGGGCCATGGCCGTGGCATCGGCATTCCGGGAACGGCAGCGGGAGCTGGTCCAGGCAGCGATCGACCGGGCCCGGGCCCGCACGGGGGCCGGGGAGGTGCTCGCGGCCGGGATAGGCGCAGCCCTCCTGGCCGCCGATTACGGGGGGCGCGACCTCTCTGCCGAGCTTGGGAAACCGGGGAGCGCCGCACTCCCCGCCCTTGCCGTAAGGGAGGTGCTCATACGCGGCCGTGGGTGCTGAGCCTCGTCCTCCTGGCAGGGTCCCTGGCGGTCACGGCAGCCATGTACTTCCTGGGCATGCCCTTCTTCTTCCTGTTCCTCTTTATCCCGATCATCCCGTTCCTGCACCGGGACAGGCAGGTAAAGCGCTGCCCGTCCTGCGGTTTCGAGACCGGGGACCGCCGGATCGCCTTCTGCCCCTATGACGGGTCGGCACTACACGAAGCGGGTGCCGAGGACCGTGAGTGAGATGATGGAGCTGGGAAGGGCAAGGCCGTAGATCTCGGTGACCGGGATGGTACCAAAGTCCCTGGCTGCATAGGTGCGCACCGTGGCCCGGTCGATGACCAGGCCGAGCTCCTCCATGAGTGCCGCGGCTTTGCCGGGGGTCTCCCTGCGGGAGAGCACCACGCAGAGGTCCACTACCGGGGAGCCGTACCGTGTGCCGGGATAAAAGGGGGCCCGGGCCGGGGATATCCGGCCGCATTCCCGGCAGGCAAACCGCTTCACCCAGACGGTGACCTCGCGCGTCCTGCCATCCTCGTCGCGGACCATCGCAAACCGCCGGGCCTTCGTGTCGTACCCCGCCAGCCCGCTACCGCAGGACCGGCAGGCGTCCAGCCCCGAGAACGTCTTCCCGTCGAGCGAGAGGACCCCGGTCTGGACCAGGGCCGCCAGCATGGGGGGCACCCGCGGCCTCCTCACCGGCGCATCACTCCGTTCGGAGCTATTAGCAGTGTTTTTATCGTGTGAAATCCCTTATTCATGGAGATCCTCATGCTGGCAGCACCATTGCCGCCCGTGGCTACCCACCAGTATCCATCAATTTTCTGCGAGTTAATCATTACTGTTAAATAGCGACCGGGTCGACCCTTCCTCTGTTCGAGGAATGACTATGGACATGAAATATGTACAGACCACCTGCCCGTACTGCGGGACAGGATGTACATTCAACCTGGTTGTCCGGGACGGGAAGGCGGTAGGGGTAGCGCCCTACCACCGCTCGCCGGTCAACGAGGGGAAGGTATGCCCCAAGGGGACGTATGCCCACGAGTTCATCCACCACCCCGACCGCCTGACGAAGCCGCTGATCAAGAAGGACGGCAAGTTTGTCGAGGCGAGCTGGGACGAGGCGCTGGACCTGGTGGCAAAGAAGTTCAGGGAGTACAAGCCGGGCGAGATGGCGTGCCTGTCGTCGGCGCGGGTCTCGAACGAGGAGAACTACCTGATGCAGAAGTTCGCGC
>JAPXRZ010000015.1:0-55406 GCA_033813295.1 Methanolinea sp. | reverse complement strand
CTTGCAGGAACCATCCTCATGGACATTAATGAGGAGTGGATCACCAGTCGTAGGTATTTATCTGGATCAGATGTGATAGTGTGTCAGGATACTCGGGCGGAATTTACAGCAGATTAGATACACTGCCTAGTTATTTCCCATGCCGTTGGTATGTATGCAGATTTTGATACCCCAGATCCAATTAAAAGTGCATAAAGGCCTGGGGCAGAATAAATAGAAGAAGCAAGTTGAATTTTATCTTCGTCTAAACTTGACATTTATCACACTATTAACAATGATACTTACATTAATAAATAATTTTAAATTTTAAACATTCATCAAAACAATCTTCCAATCACGAACATAGTTAAAAATGATGTTACGAGCGGCCTGCGGAGTTGTTCCAGGTGGAATCGTATTCGCCCTATTCCTTGAGGAGATATTGCGAATCATCAATACAAATGGCATTACCTGGATTGCAGTTCTCTTCGGACTAGCAGCGGTGGGACCATTCATCGTTCGCTCACACCATGCCCCTGTTTTTCCTTTCCTGGTTCCGGATGATGACGCCCCCGGCTTCGTCGTTGTCTCCTCGCCGGCGGCTGTTGTATCCCGCTCCTCGCAGACCGTTTCACGGACTGCCGTCGCTGTGTTCTGGACCTCGCAGAGTCCGGCTCCGCTGATGCGTCGCCACTTCCCCACTCCCCTACCCTTGCGTCGCGCCGGGGGATAGGCGAGTATCCCCCTCTCTCCTCGCCCTCTGGGCTGGGCTCCTCCTCTCCCTCCGGGAGAGGCAGTATTTGCGATGGGTGCCCTGGGGGATGGATATCCTGGCAGCCGCACGTTAAAATGGATTGAAGCTTGCATCCACCCTAGATCAACTTCAACAGATATTTTGCAAGGAGATAGAGGCCTGAAATAATGAGGGTTGTACCGCAGATGAGCGAGATGGCGAGGATGACCCGGGACGAAACATAACGTTTGCCCCGCGAGGTGACGAAGGAAACGCTTCCATACCAGAGGAAGAGCGACAGTAAGATCCCGGCTGTCCAGCCGTAAATTCCGGCCATGCCCAATAGATCTTCGGCTATACTGACGCTCGGGAGCCCGATGACCGCCCACCAGAGAAAGAACTGCGGGTTCGAAACGCTCACGACTATCCCCCCAAGGAACGGGCGGCCATAGCCCGTGTCTCCACCGGTCAATTTCATATTAAGGTTTCGGGCCATAAAATTCCGCAGTATCATGATCCCGAGTATGATGAGGGAGAAACCTCCGATAACCCCGGCGTAGAACTGGAAGCCGGGCAGGCTGAAAAGGGCGGTAGTACTGGTCAGTATGATGAGGACCAGGATGGCCAGGCCGACAAGAGCATGGGCGGTCGTTGCCAGCAATCCGCTCCTGAATCCGCTGGTCAGCGATTGCTGCACCACGAATATGAAGACCGGGCCCGGGAAGGTGACACCGGACAGCCCGACCATGAACCCGAGGGCAACGACCTCAACCATGGCGAGCATAAAAGAATCACTCTGCACTGTTCGTATTTTAAGGGGTGGTGGTCTCGAGTCCTGCGGGCCTCGGTGGCGGCCTGCGCTCCGCTTGTCCTGGTTGTCCCGGTCCTGGAGACGGCCGACAGGTTGACTCTCCCGGTCGGCCGCTTCGCTCTCGCTCCGCTTTCCCGCCCGGCAGGTCAACCGGTCGGCCTGCAGTCCCGGTTTACTCCCTGATCGGACGACGGGCGGAGGAACGAGCACCGGCGCCTCCCGACCGGCAGGGGAGGGTATCGCGGATCCTGTCGACGCATTAGCGGAGCCGAATCGGCCGCAGCGGCCTGAGCGATGCGAGTCACCGAGCGTCGAGGTCCAGGAACACAGCGACGAGCAGGCCGTTGTAACAGTCTGCGAGGAGCGGGAGGTAGCAGCCTGCCGGCTAGGAGGTCATGACGAAGCCGGGGGCGTCACCGGGATCAGGAGAGGGAGAGAGAGCAGGTGCACGCTGTGAAGCGGAGTGGAACATGGTGCACCGTATGGGTTGTTTCTTTGTAGTCACATAATTTTTTATCCATTTGCCATGAAATGCTGATTCTTTTTTAAAGATAAAATTTATAAACGAAAAGAAATATCCATTCAAATATACTCAGGAAGTATTATTATGTACAATATTTTATGTTATAATGGGAAAAATGGTAAAGGCAAATGTATTACGCCTGAGGGATTTACTATCGATTATTCAAATTTTGCTACAAATTGGAAAACTATAATCCCTCTCGATGTAGTTTTTGATGCCTTAGAACGGAAAATGCGGAATGATATTTTATTTTATGGTGGGCCAAGATTTGGTTCCCTCAATCGTTTTGATCTTGGAACGATTAGTCCGTTAAGAGATCAGGACATCTTTCAGGAAAATTGGACGGATATCATCCCCGTTCGATTCCAATTCCATACAAATCTATTGTTTTATGACAGTTCAAGGGGCCTCGGTGATACACGACGATATGTAAGCAGTAGGCAAATTTATCAAGGTTTTGATGATTCCAAGGCAAATCGTGGTCAGGGAAATTTGCCTCGTCTTAAACGAGAAACAAATTATTCACACGATTGGACACACATTATTTCAGGAAATTTTGGCGGCGAATATGGAGGGATCTTTTTTTATAGTCGAAAAACAAAGATAGGCAAATTCTATCGAATGGAAGGTGATGGGACTCTAAAATTTTTGAATGAATATACTAATCTTTCAGATTGGAGCCATATTATTCCACTTCCATTCGGTTTTCGTACGGATCTGTTATTTTATAATGCATCACTTGGTATGGCCAAAATATATCACATAGATAATCAAGGAAATTGTAAAAGGTTAGCAAAATACTCAGATTTTTCGATAAATTGGAGTCATATTATTCCCTTCATGGTAGATTTTAAAGGTCCTTTTATTATATTTTATGATGGCTCTAAAGCTGTTTTATATAGAGTAAATGGATTAGGGAAGGTTGAATTTTCAGATGAGTTGACCTATATTGGGCAAGATTGGACACATATACTTGTGTTACCTTATTTTATGCCGCCACCCATTTATCAAATTCAGATTCATGCCTTCTTACCTCACGAAGAATTGGAACCTTTACCAAATCTTGCAGATTATTTGAAATTCGGTCAAACTACCCTTCCTAATCTTATTTCAGAGGTAAATACAATTTATAAGGAGGCCGGCATACAATTTCAATATGATGCTAGAAGTGATTTCGAGATACTTCCTAGCAAACTTCAAAATAATGATTTTCTTCCTGATATACCAGAGCCCTTTCTCGACCCTAAAAGTCAGCTGAACGTGGGAGAACCCGCTACGGTACAGGAACAGATAGGGTGGCGTTGCAGAGGTAGACTTGTATTAAATTTTCGTGAATTCGGCGGCCCAAATTACGGCACCTTTTGCCAACAAACTGTCGAACAATATAAGGGGGATGATATTAGCAAGGGATTGGCTCACGAAATTGGCCATTATTTAAATTTGGGACATACATTTCCCGGAGATGTACCTACATCGATTGAGCAACAGCAAAAAATTGACAGAGATAAAGGTGAAATTTCCTATGTAAAAGGATTATATGACAGAATTATCGAATGGGTAGAATCCCAGGATGAAGCCAAGGCGGCCATTGCGAATGGGCAACCTATACCAGAACACTTGTTCGAAGCCATTGTTTTTGAAATAACTGATGGAGATCATGATACTGTTCAAGATACCCCTCCGGATTTGGGACCTGATATTTACTGGGGCTCGACCCGCATTGTTCAAATTAACCCTAACATGATATTGTTTTATCATGGGCACTCAGGCCGGGGTGCAACAATGACTGTAAACGATAAGGGTAATTTTGCATTATTAGCACGAATTAATGATTTCAGCAGAAACTGGACGCATATCCTCAGGATAAAGGATAACATATTGCTGTTTTATAAAGCGCATAAAGGAGAAGCTGAAATTCATACTGTTCTCCCCAATGGAATGTTAATAATGGTAAAACAATTTACGAATTTCAGTAGAAACTGGACCCATATTGTCAGGATAAAGGATAACATATTGCTGTTTTATAAAGCACATAAAGGAGAAGCTGAAATTCTAAAGTTGACTGATGATGGGACACCAATATTATTAAAGTCATTTACGAATTTCAGTATAAACTGGACCCATATCGTCAGAATAATAGATGATATTCTGTTGTTTTATAAGGCCCATAATAGAGAAGTTGAGGTTCGGAAATTGAACTATAATAATAATACATTTGATTTAATAACAAGAAATGCCACAGATTTCAGCAGAAACTGGACCCATATCGTCAGGATAAGGGATAACATTTTGCTGTTTTATAAAGCACATAAAGGAGAAGGGGAAGTCCTGAAATTAAATAAGGATGGGACATTTACATCATTAAAATCGTATACGGATTTTCGGAATGATTGGTATTCAATTGTAGAGATTAATGATTTGGTATTATTTTACCATGAGATTACCGGTACGGGAGTAATTAATAAATTCAATCCCGATGGAACAACTTTTACGATGCAACTGTCTTTGGAACCTGGTTTTTATAAACCCGATATGCCCCGTAATTATAAATGCAATGGCTCAATAAATGTTGAAGTGAAATTCTCGACCGGCCAGACACATATGTATATTTTTGATACAGACCGGTTGAACGTGATGAACTATTTTGATTGTATAGGCTCGTTCCATTTCTCTCCCCAACAAATCCAAAGAATGCGAAATGCCTTAGAACATGAAAATCGAAGACATCTTGTACGGCCACATGAATTCCGAATAAAAGATTGCCCGATCTGACTGATCGTGGGAAGATGAAAGGCCGGTTCTATTAATTTTCTTGGTGATTGTCTAGTGCTTGAGGCCACTTAATATTACAAATAAAGGTTATTTAATAGTAATTTATCTAAGTACGAACTATAAAAATAATCAGCAGGCCGATTGAGAAACCGCCCACGAGAACCCCGACAGCATGGCGAATCATATTGCATTCTGGCTCAAGGAACGCGAAATATCTTCCCCTGAAATTATGGTCCCCTCCCTCCGCTGGGTGGTTCCGAAGGAACTGCACGGGGATGGGGCCCCCATGCCAGCGGAGGAGGGGCACCGGGGTAGAGGCCCTGCCTCTTAGGATTGGTAAGGGCGGGGTCGGGGGTGAGGTCGGTCGCAGGGGCGATAATTGTGCGCGGTGAATAAACGGAGGGCATATAACAAGCGATTGTACATCCCTCCCCTCGCATCGCCCCGCCTGCTTAATCTATCAGGTGAGTGTTCCCTGCCCCATGCAGGATTATTATCTCGCCTGTTCCATTACCAGTTATGACCCGGGCTGACGTTGCCCTCGCATTCTTTCGGCAGGGATTCTCGTGCTCCCAGGCTGTCCTTGCAACTTTTTGCGAAGATTTCGGGCTTGACAGGGAGGTTGCCCTCCGCATCTCGCAGGGGTTCGGTGCAGGGATCGCGTATTCGGACGACATCTGCGGGGCGGTTTCAGGCGCAATCATGGTCATAGGCCTCCGGTACGGGAGGACCAGGGCCGAAGACATCGCCGCACGGGACAAGACCTACGCGCTGGTCAAGGAATTTCTCCAGGAGTTCAAGCGGCGCAATGGCTCGGTCAGCTGCACGGCCCTGGTTGGGTACAACATGTCCGACCCGGCCCAGCGGGCTGAAGCAAAAGAGAAGAAGGCCATAATAACCCGGTGCCCGGCAATCGTGCGGGATGCGGTCGAGATCGTCGAGACACTGCTGTAAGCAAAACGTCGTTACACTGCTGGAGGCAGGATCGTCAAAACAGGTAAGGATGGATTGTCAAACACCGGAATAGGCTGGATCATCGAACGCTGTTGGAGGCGAAAACGGAAAAACACTGGTCCTGGCAGAATCGTCCTGACATTGGTGGAAGCCCAGCGAGTCTGAGGATATCATCTTTTTTGAAAGCAATTTCCACCTCTCGCGGATCAAATCAGTGGCGATAGCCCGTTCCAGGACCATTTTTACCGTTTGTCAGCAGGTGGATATGTCAGCCGCTCACAGGTCCGGGCAGCTGCTTAGCTGCCATCACCCGCACCGGTCCCCCGCCCTGCACACCTTCCCAAAGATCTTCCCGAGATGCGAGAGCTGGAACCTGACTGTCTTCCCGCTCTTCTCCCGGGTGATGAAGCCCATGTCCTCGATCTTCTTCAGGTGGTGGGAAAGGCGGCTCCGCTCCCGGGCGTACGTCTCCGAGTCCCGGGGGAGGCGGGGGTTCAGCGTGGCGATGAGGTCCTCGAAGAGGTCGCTGCCGTTCCCGATGGCCTCCAGGAGCCGGGCCTGGTCCTTGCGGGGATACTGGACGGGGATGGCCGGGAGCTCGATGACCTCTTCCACACCAATGTCATTATCCTGGTCGTCGTACCGCGGGATGGATGTGATCATGAGGGACCCGGTAAGGCTGCCAGCGATGTAGCCGGCAATAGCATAGGTGCGGAGGGAGCCGCTCATGTTGATGATGCACCGGCTGCCCCGGGCCTCTTCAGCGAGGACGAGGTCGATGACCTGGGATGCCGCGGCCATGATATCGCGCTTGTTCACCCTCGCGGTGGAGACCGAAAATAACGGGGCAAGGTCTTTGCGGATGCTCTCCGCCACCCTGCGGGACGTTCGCTCTCCGCTCGAGTCATCGTCGCCGGTGACCAGGATGAAGCGCTGGACGGGGTAGGCCCGGTACCGGGAGACCGATTCCATCAGGCGGTCCTTGTGGTGGCCGACAAAGAGGACCTGGGTATAGTTCATCAGGATTACTTTTTCTCAACGATTTATAAATTTTTTTATGCATCAACATATTCTTTTCACAAATTCTGCCATTTTTCTCCAGTATTCACGCGTAAAACCCGGGAAAATCTCTATGCCACTGCAGGAAAGCCATTGCCACCTGATAGTTATTAAATTATTTACGCATAAAAAAATATTTTAACCATAAAGAATATATTAGTTTTAGCGTGGGGAAAGGGATCATCCACGCAGGTGGTATCGATGCGCAGGAAAACAAGAAGGTCGGCGCGGCTCTGCCGGAAGAAGCGGGAATACCTGGAACAGAGCGGGCAGTTCACGTTCATTATCGCGTCGATCGGGTGCGCCGGCCTGGACCGGTATACCCGGATCATGCAGGGGATAACCGGGACCCTCCGGGAGCAGGTCCAGGACCCCCGGTGCGACAGGGAACTCCTGATTGGGGAGCTGCAGCGGGTTCTCCAGTGCTCGGCCCGGTGCGAGGTGGAGCTGGACGTGCTCGCAAACTCCTTTGCCCGGTATCTCCATGCCTGCCTGGAGAGTGAGTTTATCGATGCCCCTTCCCTGAGGCTCTTCTCCCGGGTACACGAGAAGGGAACCTTTTTCCCGGAGTCTGCTCACCTGGGGCCTGGCGATCCCGGAGCAGCAGCGGAGGAGTGCCCGTGAAATACCGGGCTCTCGATCTCTTTGGCCGGCTGCAGGCACCGGAGACCCAGAGAGAAGCCCTGGAACTGGTGGCCGCCATGATAGAGTACCGGACAACCGTGATAGGCTGCCTGGAGCAGGAGATCTGCCGGGTCACCGAGGAGATGCGGTCTACGCGGAGCACGCGCACGCTGAAACGCACCATGGCGCAGATCTCGACGGACATGGACAGGGTACGGCAGCTGGTCCAGGATAACCAGTACGATGCTATGAATCTCATCAGCCTCCTCCGGTTGGGGGAGGAAGCAGCAGGAAAGGACCGGGCCGGAATCCGCGAGGAAGAGGTGCGGTACATCAGTTAAATGGCATGGTTTCCTTCAGACATCAATTATAAGAGGATGAAAATGCCCGAAGCATCTCGAAAGAAAGGAGATCCCTTCGGCCCAGAACAATCGAAATTATACGAAGGTGGCATTTCCAATGGACGCAATACTCAAGTCATTCTTGGACTCTGTGTCCTACCATACAGGTTTTATCCACGGGAGCATGGAGGTCATCCCCCTTTTCTCCTCCCTCCAGGAAGGCCTGGAATATTCAATGCTTGGCAAGGCACTCTCGGAGAATACCCTGGTCATTACCGAGGTGAGCGAGAGCGGGTCGGTCCCCCGGCTGAAGGTGATTAACGGGGGCCGGTTCCCGGTCCTCCTCCTGGATGGCGAGGAGCTTGCCGGGGCCAAGCAGAACCGGGTCCTGAACACGAGCATCCTCGTGCCGGCAGGGGCCGAACTTGTGGTCCCGGTAAGCTGCACCGAGCAGGGCCGCTGGACCTACCAGAGCCCTGTTTTCACCGATTCCCGGGTGATGATGGAACACGTCATCCGCCAAAAGAAGATGGCCTCGGTCAGTCATTCTCTCCGGTCCCATGCCTCCCGGGCCGCTGACCAGGTGGAGATCTGGGACGGGATCTCCCATATGTCTGCCAGGGCCAGGGTCCATTCCCGGACCAGGGCCATGAGGGACATCTACGAATCCTCACGGGGCCGGGTGGATGAATACCAGAAGGCATTCCCCCTGCAGCCCGGCCAGAGCGGCATCCTGGTCTTCCTGGACAACCAGGTGGCCGGCTGCGAGTTCATCTCGCGGCCGGATGCCTATGCCCAGGTCCACGAAAAGCTTATCTCCAGCTATGCCCTGGAGGCAGCGCTCGGGGAGGAAAGGGCAGGTCTGTGCCATGAGGACCTGGAAGAGGCGGACCGGTTCCTGGCCATGGTCTCGGCCTGCAGGAAAGAGGCTTATCCCGGGGCCGGACTCGGCACCGAGTACCGGTTGGAAGGAGCCGGGCTCGTTGGCTCGGCACTGGTCCATGATGGGGAGGTCATCCACCTGGCCTTATTCTCCGCCGCCGATCCGGTGCAGGATCCTGGAGAAGTCCCCGGGGGACAGCGCCACGCCGCACGTTTTCGCACGCCTCATAACAGGAGAAGACCATGATGTCGTTCTTTGCCAGGAAGGGGAAATTATCCCGGCGGAAGAGATTGGCCTCATGGAACAGGCTGATTTTCGGGGCCCATCTGTCCCTTGGGGAACTTTTCTTCCCGTTCGATTTTCCTGAACGGAATAGAAAAAGATGCCGCCAGGACAGGCGCTCCGAGTCGTGATAAAAGATCTCTCTCCCCGGGTGAGGGTCTGGCCCGATCTCCGGGGCAGGAGCGGAGGCTGTGTATGAAAAAGCTTTCAGACCCGGGTTATCGGGAAGAAAAACGGGGCATCCTCGCCAGGATCATTGCAGCATGTACCAGGTTTTCCCGGAAGGGTACGGCGCCCCGTGCCATGGAGGACAATATCCCTGCTGCAGATTCCGTCGGGCAGGAGATGACCCGGGTCGCTGATCATATCCGCGCCCTGGGTGACAAACTTGCCACCACCGACGGGAGCCCCCTGGATGGCCAGGATTTCCTGGATGGGGGGTACGGACGGTATCAAAGGGCCCTCCCCGGCGATGACATCCACGAGGACCTGGCCCGACGAACGGACTCGTGCATAACCAGGAGAATCCGGAATACTTATCGTGAAGATGGGGGGTATGATACCCATGAGGAGGAGCCGATGAGCGCCCGCTTTGCGAAATGGCCACGGGAGGACAGCAGATGACATCGATCACCATGTACGACGGTGCAGAGGGCATCGGCGGGAACAAGGTCTATCTCGAGGAGAATGGCAGGGGTGTTTTCCTGGACTTTGGCAAGAACTTCGGCAAGTACGGCATCTATTACGAGGAGTTCCTGAAGAACCGGGACACCCGCGGGATACATGACCTCGTCCACCTGGGCCTCATCCCGAAGCTGAACATCTACCGGCCCGACCTCGTCCCATCGGACCTTGACATGACCTCCTGTCCACGGCACGATATCTGTGCTGTCCTGCTCAGCCACGCGCATGTTGACCATTCCGGCAACATCGGGCTCCTGGACCTGTCCATCCCCATCGTGGCATCGCCCCTCACCCTGGCCATCGTGAAGGGGATGCAGGACACCGGCGTCCCGGCGGTGGATACCGACGCGTATTATGCCTCCCCAAAAGTGCCGGATGACACCGGGATCCTGCTTCGGTCCGATGCACGGGTACCCCATACCTGCAGGAACGCCTTCTGCACGACCTCCCCGGACGAAGAGCTTGTCTCCTTCCTCTCCCGGCGTCCGGGCCAGGATGGAAAGGGAGCAAAGAAATACGAGCCCGGGACTTGTTTGCCGATAGACAACGCAGACCTGCCCTTCAGGGTCACCCCCTGCGAGGTGGACCACTCCATCTACGGGGCGACCGCGTTCATCCTGGAAGGAGACCGGACGATCGCCTATACAGGGGACTTCCGGCTCCACGGGAAGCTCGGAGAGAAGACCCTGGACTTCATGCGCCAGGCGCGGGACGCCTCGGTCCTCATCACCGAGGGCACCCGGGCCGGGCGTCACGCGGGGCCGGAGGGGGAAGGGACCCCCACGAGCGAGAAGATGGTATACGAGACCTGCCGGGCGGCATCCGATGACGTAAAAGGCCTGATTATCGCAGACTTTTCCCCCCGCAACTTCGAGCGGCTGGAAACCTTCTCCACGATCGCGGAGGAGACCGGCCGGACACTCGTCGCAACGGCAAAGGACGCGTACCTGCTCCATGCCATGGGATGTGCGGACAGGGCCTGCCGCTCCGGACCGCTAGGGATCTACGGGGAGCTCACGGACCTGTCACGGCGCAAGTGGGAGACCGAGGTGGTGATACCCGGCGCAAGGGAACAGTACGTCTCCCACAGGGAGCTTCATGACAATCCTGACGGGTACATCCTCTGCTTCTCGTTCATTGACTTAAAGCACCTCCTTGACATCAAGCCAGCCGGGGGCGTCTACATCTACTCCTCATGCGAGGCTTTCAGCGAGGAGATGGAGATCGACTTCCGTAGGCTCCGGCAGTGGCTCCACCGGTTCAGGCTGGAGCCGCGGGGGTTCTACCTGGGCGCGGACCAAAAGCCGGTCTTCGATTCCCGGTACCATGCATCTGGGCATGCGTCGCGGGAGGACCTCACCCGGGTCATTGAGCAGGTCGACCCTGATATCATCATCCCGGTCCACACCACCGGGCAGGAGTGGTTCCTGGAGAACTTCGAAGGTGTGCAGATCCCCCGGGAAGGAGAGCGGATCGATTTATAAGGAAAGTGTCTCTCCCTGGGTGCCATGAGAACCGGAACCGGCCCCTGCACGGGTCAGCTCTGTGCGCGTTCATCGGGATAAAGCCAGCTACATCCTGATTTACCGGTTCCTGCAGGTATAGTCGCGGAGACGTCTTGTTTCGGGATTGATCCCCAGAGTCCGGGAGCAGGATGATTTCAATCCCCCTCCACACATCTTCAAACCCCGCATGACCGGGACGATGATTGCCGGCACCCGGGGAGAGGAGGAGAACCCTGGCAATGGGAGAACTGCTGCCGGATCGCGTTGGGCAGGCCACGAAGATCTGCATCACCTGTCGGAGGGCAGAGGCGATCCAGGAGTACCTCTTACTCCTGGTCCGCTCAACGAGCGTCCTCGAGCGGGATGTAGGGCAGGAGGGAAAGAAGCTCGGACTGCAGCCGTTCCATGCCGATCCGCTCCAGGAACCTGGATGTCCGCTCCTTCGGCTCTGCGTGCTGGAGGTAATACTCGAGGAGCCGCTGCACGAGGTCAAGCGCCTGCTCCCGGGAGAGGCCCCGGGCAATGACCGTCCCGATGGCGGGGGCCCTCCCGCTGTTTCCCCCGAATGTCACCGTCCATCCCCGGTTGGTACCCACGAGCCCGATATCGCGGAGGTAGCTCTCCGAGCAGCAGCGCAGGCACCCCGAGACGCCGAACTTGAGCTTTGCCGGAAATGGGGCGCGTTGATACTTGTTCTCCAGTTCCCGGGCAAGACCCAGGGAGTCCTGGACCCCGTAGGCGCAGAGCTCGGTGCCGAGGCATGCCTGGACGTACCGGACGCAGGGGCCGGACTCGCGTTCGGCCAGGGGACCGAGTTCCCGGAATACCGCGTCGAGGGAGTTTCCTGGAATCCCGGCCAGGATGAACCGCTGGCCTGAGGTGAGCTTCAGCAGGGGAGCCTGGAACTTCCGGGCCACGGCGGCCACTTTTTCAAGGGATTCGGGGGTTACCACGCCGCCGGTGACGCGGGTCACGATGGCGTAGGTCTTGCCGTCCCGCTGGGGGATTGCCCCTGTGAGGTGTGTTGCCATAGGTCAGAGGATCCTGGTATCCGACGTCGGCTTTGGGGTCTTGACCACGAGAACCCGGAAGACCGCTCCGCTCCCGTTGATCCAGCGGTGGGGTATGCGGGCCGGGCTCTCGACCAGGGTGTCCTTTCCGACCGTGGCCTGTTCTTCGCCTATCTCGACGGTACCGGTCCCCTCCAGGACATAGAAGAACACGTCCACCGGTGTGATGTGCTTCTTGAGCGATTCGCCGGGCTGCAGGGTGATCATCACCACCTGGACGTGAGGGTTTTCGTAGATCTTGCGGGCGTCCACGTGGTGGGGGTTCGGCCCGCCTGGCACAGTGGCCGGGTCAATGATCTTCATAGTCTCTTTCGATATGCCCCGTTCCAGTTAAAGTTTCTGGTTACGCACCCCGGCAGGATCCGCGGATCCCGCGACACCAGCCTTTCCAGCCATGGCGAAATGTCCCGTGCCAGGCAAACAACCCCCTGGCAGGGCTCCCGCGCCACCGCGGCACCTGCATCCGTTGATGAACGGGCCCGAGTCCCCGGATGCCAGGTCGGCCCAGGGCATGTGAATCTATCCGCGACAGGACCATCCCAACCTTTCATGTATCCTGCCGGGTATGGGGTCATATGGATACCGAGTTCCGTGACCGGTTCTCCCGGTTGTGGCAGGCCTATTTCCCCGGGGCTGAACTGCCCATAACCTTCGAGATCGGGGGAAATACTGAAAATGCAAAGATTGCCCCGGTCGCAAAGGACTGGAAGTGCCTGGTCTGCGACCTCCTGAAGGTGAGGAAGGGGACATCGCTTGTCTACGACCAGGACTCCCTCGCCTGCAGCGGGGCCAGGAACTACCTTGGCTACGTGACGGAGCGGGACGAGAACTTCCGATACTTCCTCTCCTACGGGAAACCCGGCGTCGTGGAGGGTGAACGGTACAAGCAGACCCCGGAGCTTGTTGACGAGATCGGAAAATACCGGGAGCACCTCCCCACCAGGGGAAAGACCGTGACCTTCAGGCGCTGGGACCGGCTGGGGGAGGCAGACAACCCGGAAGTGGTCATCTTCTTTGCACGCCCGGAAGTGCTCTCCGGCCTCTTCACCCTGGCCAACTTTGACCGGGCCGACCCGAACGGCGTTATCTGCCCGTTCGGCGCAGGCTGCGGTTCGATCATCCATTACCCCTGGCTCGAGCAGCAGAAGGATGACCCACGAGCCGTCCTCGGCATGTTCGATCCCTCTGCAAGGCCCTGCGTCGCGCTCGACATCCTGACCATGGCCATCCCCATGAAGAAATTTGCCAGGATGGCCGGTTTCATGGAGGAGAGCTTCCTCATCACCGGGACCTGGAAGAAGGTGCAGAAGAAGATTGCCCGGAGCAACGAGATATATTCAGCCTGAAAAACCCGGGGATACGGGTATCTGCCATGACAGACAGATCTGAGATCCAGGCATGATCGACGTGGTTCCCGTCGGGGTAATCCACTCCCCCTACCGAGAGCGGGGCGATGCCCCGCACCAGGGCCGCGACAGCCCCGTCCGCTCCGTCATCGAGATCTTTCCCCGGTATGCCCCCGCGATGGGGTCCATGGAGGGGATCACCCATATCTGGGTGCTCTACTGGATGGACAGGGCCGAACGGGACCTCCTCCTCGCGCGCCGGGAAGACTGGAAAGAGGCCCGCCCGGTCTTTACCATCCGCTCCCCGGCCCGGCCGAACCCCATTGCTCTCTCCATCGGCAGGATCCATGCCGTGGAAGGCAGAGAGATCACCGTGAGCGGACTTGACGCCCTGGACGGGTCGCCGGTCCTGGACATCAAGCCCTATTTCCATGACCTGGACTGCATCCCGAAAGAGGATGGTGCGGCGGAGTTCTATAAACCATGAAACATCCCCTTTGGCCGGGCAGGGGCTTTTTTTGAATGCCTCCTGGAGATAACGGTCCGGTGCGTGAAACGGTCCGCAAAGTTCATTGGTTTCCCGTGCTGGTTAGGGATCACTGCGGGCGCTTTCGCCCTATCTTCCGGTCAGCTGGCCCCCCGGTGTTTTATTCGACTCGTGTTCTACGGTTTTGGGGAATGAAGGTCAACCCGGCAGGAAGCAGTGGAGGGGATGAACTCCCGACAAACTCTGGGACGATCCGCTATTCCTTCCCTTCCCCCGGGCGATGGAGGAGGTGAAGCTGGATCATGCCGTTGCAGGAATTGCAGACATAGAATTCCCCCGTCCAGCAGGAGGTGCAGGCCCACCTCCCGCACAGCGTGCACTGCCTGAGCCCGGAGTAGGGAAACCGGTTGTTGCAGAGGTCGCAGACATAGCGGGAGAAACTCCCCGCGTCCCTGTCAGGAGGGTCCCCCTGCTTCCTGATGAGGGAAATATCCCGCTTTATCCGGAGGATGAAATCCTCCCTGGTGTTTTGGTGCCCTTCACTTCCCGGCGAACTGCTTTTCCAGAGCTTCAAGCCGCTCCTCCAGGTCCGCGATATTTTCCCCGAACTGCTCCTCGAATTCCCTGAGGGATGCCATCCTCGCCTCGTCCCGGGCCAGGACTGCCGACCTCTCTTCCCGGAACTTTTCTGCCTGCCGCCGGTCCACGAGGGCCCACTCTTCCACGATCCGGTCGAAACGGCGGTCCAGGTATTCATCGATCCTGCTTTCAAGCGGGCGGGTTATATCCACCCTGCCCGATGATCCCCTCAGGTAATAGTATACCAGGAAGATGACGACAATGAAGAGCAGCAGGACGAGCAGGGCCTCGACAATCGTCATTTCCTCAACTCCCTGACCTGCTGGAGCCTCTTTTCGAGTTCTGCCAGCTTCGCCGAGGCGGCCGCTTCAAAACCTGTACAGGTCTCCGCATCCTTTTCGAGGGCCTGGAGCCGCCGCGGCAGGTCTCCGAGGTCATTCCAGGTCGCCAGGTTCCACTCTTCGATGAGGTGCTTCATGCGGCGGTCGATATACGCGCCCATGTAGTCAAAGGCCCTCATGCTCCCTCCAGTTTTTTAATCTCATCTTCAAGGGCGCCGGCTCTTTTTTCAAGGTTCTTCCTCCCCCTTTCCAGGGAATCGATCTGCCCGCTCACACGGGAGAGCCGCCGTTCGAGGGCAGCGAAGTGAACGCTGGTGACCAGTCCCCATTCCTCGATGATAGCCGGCAGGTTCTGGTCAAAGTACTGGTCCAGCCCCTTGTCCATGGTCGGGAGCCTTTCATCAATAGAGCGCGGGATCCCTGCAAGCGTATCGAGGAAAGATTGCTTCTCCCCGACTATTCCAGGTGTTTCGTATGCATCCATGAAAATGATCACCCCAGCCTCTCTTCCTCCCGCTTGAGCTTCTCCATCATCCGGTCGAGCTTGGTCAGTTTTACTTTATTTTCAAGTCTCTGGATCCTCTTCTCCACGGTACTGTGCCGGGCAAAGATATCGGTATCCAGGACGGCATTCTCGTCATCAAGCGACCTGATCTCCTCGAGCTTCTCCGGTGCGATACGGAAGAACGGCCGCACTTTCCCTTCCATATCGGCTTTCATGAGATTGATCTTCTCTTTTTCAAGGTCCAGCTGTGCCATTTTTGTCCTGGTGTAGAACAGCCTGAATTCACGGATGATAAAAAACACGATGACCAGGCCGGCTAGGAAGAGGATCACCGTCCAGCTGTCGGCAACTGCCTGGGCGAAATCCATACCTTTTACTCCTCGTCCTTTCGTAGCTTTGCGCCCACCCTGGCGGCCCCTTCCTTCACCTGCTTCCCTGCCCTGGCAAGCTCCGCTTTGGCTGTTTCCTCTGTCTTCTTCAGTCCAGTTTCGAGCCCGGCAGCGGTCTGTTTCATCCGCTCCATGGCAGGGGGCCTCTTCCGCGCGGTGACCGTGGCCCCTTCGCTGACATTGAGGGAAGCCATGTCCTCGGGGCTCAGCCGGATCTCATCCTCTCCAACCAGGGAGTCGGCATACGCGGCGACCAGGACGGGGGAGGGGTGGTCTCCGGTGAACAGCTCGATCTCGTCGCCTTCCTTCAGCTGCAGCGCCGAGAGGACCGATTCATGGATCCTGGCACGCCCCCGGCTCGGGAATGCCCGCTGATGCACGGTTAGTGGTACATCGGTCATAGCAGTGTGGTTATCGAAAACCCTGATAAGCTTTTGCTTTAACCAGAGGAAATCCAGGCATTTAACGCGGTTTGGGGCTATTTGCCCTCTCGAAGGCCGGATCCGGGCCAGTTACCGGATAACCCGGCTGAGCCGGCCCAATCCCTCCTTGATCTCCTCTTCGCTGCTGGCGGAAAAGTTGAGCCGGATGGCCCTCTCGCCCCCTCCGGAGACGTAGAACGGGTGCCCGGGAAGGACAGCAACCCCCTCCCGGACCCCTGCCTCGAAGACCTCCATGGAGTCCATCCCCGGGGGGAGGGTGGCCATCAGGAACATCCCCCCTTCCGGGACGGTATGGGTCATGCCCGGGGGGAAGCGGTCGTCCAGCAGGTCGCACATGATCCGGCAGTTGCGGTGGTAGCGTGCCGTGACGCGCCGCAGGTGTTCGTCCAGGTCACTTGTTGCAAGGTACCGGTGCAGGACCTTCTGGCAGAGGAAGTTGGAGTGGAGGTCCGCGGCCTGCTTGGCCGTGTTGAACCGGGCCAGCACTCCAGAGGGGGCATACAGCCAGCCGATGCGCATCCCCGGGGCCACGATCTTGGAAAAGGAGCCAGAGAGAAGGGTCTGATCAGGGAGGAGGCGCTTTATGGGGACCCGCGGTCTCCCGTCGAAGAAGAGTTCCCCGAAGGCATCGTCCTCGTACATGAGGGTCTCACCGAGGACCTCGGCCACGGCTGCCCGGGATTCCGGGCTATAGGTCCGGCCCGATGGGTTCTGTGAATTGGGGATGCCATAGAAGAACTTCGGCTCGAATTCCCGGACGACCCGTGCAAGCGCATCAGGGTCCGGGCCGTGTTCATCAAGGGGGACTTCGTGGAAGACCGGTTCGTAGAGGCTGAATGCTTCGATGGCCCCGAGGTACCCCGGCCGTTCCATGACGACAGGGTCCCCCCGGTCCAGGAAGATCTTGGCAACGAGGTCCAGGCACTGCTGGGAGCCGTTGACGATCTGGATCTCGGAGGGGTCTGCGTCCAGGCCGAGGCGTTTCCGGTAACGTTCAGCGATATATTCCCGGAGGGGCAGGTACCCGTCGGTGGTCGAGTACTGCAGGGCAACCCTGCCCTCCTCCGCAAACACCGATGCGGCAGCAGCGGCAAGTCCCCGGACATCGATGCAGTCGGCGCTGGGCAGGCCTCCGGCAAAGGAGATGACTCCCGGCCGGTTTGAAACGGCGAAGAGGCGGCCGAGGAAGGAGGGCGGGGCGGACTGCATCCGTGCGGCGAAGCGATAGTCCATTCTGCAGGAAGGGTTGCCGCGTGCGGAGAAAAAGAGGATGGGTCCTGCAAAAGTTTATTAAGCAGTGTTTTTTTGCGAAAGACAACTCCAGGATGCTTTTTCACGGCTGGACCAGCGTCCCGGCACCGCCGGCGATGATGGATTCGAGGTCGGCAAGCGACCCGATGGCTGCAGGTTTACCCGTCTCTTCGACGAACTGGCAGGCGGCCTCCACCTTGGGCCCCATGGACCCGGGGGCAAAGGAATGGCGGCGGAGCTCGCCAGGGGTGGTCCTGGTGAGGAGCTCGGGTTTATCCGTGCCCCAGCCGAGGTATACCCCCTGGACATCGGTGGCCATCACGAAGAGGTCGGCGGCGAGCTGCCTGGCCAGGAGGGAGCTTGCCAGGTCCTTGTCGATGACCGCCTCCACTCCCACCAGGGTGCCGGGCTCCCCGGGGCGGTACATGGTAGGGATCCCCCCGCCCCCCGTGCAGATGACCACCGCTCCCCGGTCCAGGAGCCATTGGATCGGCCGGATCTCGAGGATGCGCCGGGGCCGGGGGGAAGGGACGACCCGCCGCCACCGCTCCCCGTCCTTCCGGACCACCCACCCTTCCCCGGCGGCAACCCCCGAAGCCTCTTCAGCGGTATAGACCGGCCCGACAAACTTGGTGGGGTCCTTGAAGGCTGGGTCGCCAGGGTCCACCTCCACCATGGTCAGGACCGTGGCAAGCGGGATCTCCCGGGGAAGGAGGTTGCGAAGCTCCTGCTCAATCAGGTACCCGATCATCCCCTCGGTCTGGGCTCCCAGCACGTCAAGGGGGTAGGGCTCTACTTCCCTGTAGCAGGCGGCCTGGAGGGCCAGCAGGCCCACCTGGGGGCCGTTTCCATGGGAGAGGACGACCCGGTTCCGCAACGCCGCCGGGGCAAGGGAGCGGGCGGCGGCCCTCACGTTCTCCCGCTGCACCTCGGCGGTCATGGGTTCCCCCCGCTTCAGGAGTGCATTTCCCCCCAGGGCGATAACGAGGAGCGGTCTTTCTTCGGCTGGCATCCGGTACCTCCGGCGGAGTACAGCTGGATGGGCAGGTAATCATATATGAGAGTTGCCCGGTGAAAGCAAACCTGTTCCCTGGGTGAAGAGAGAATCCAGGATGATGGTTGGCGGGTGGCGGCAGTCCGATGGGAGATGCGTAGCTGACGGACACCCAGGGTCAGTTGTAGCCATAATATCCCGAATGGGGGCTGCCAGATAATGGCAATCCATTCCCATTACAGGCAGAAAATCCAAAATAGAGGGTTCAGGTGCCGCAACTCCTCCCCTGGACAGGATCAAAATGAGGGTTGACAGGTGGCAGCGATCCATACCCTGGACAGGGAATTCCAAACCAGGCTTGCGAGATGAAAATGACCCATTCCGTGAGATTAGGAAAAATCGGTGGATGGGCAGGCAATCTTGTCTTATACGAGAGGTTCCTAGTGTCGGCTTTTCATTCTTGAAGGCTTTAAAAAAGGGGTTGGATATCATTGATGCAAATAAGCGACAACCCTGCCTGCATAGACCGGAAACGAGGCTGCACAGGCTTGTCAGGTCAGGCAGAGTCCCGGATGCGTTCCAGGGCTGTCCGTGCGCTCCTGCGCACCCGGCAGTCGGGATCGGATGCTGCCTGCTCGAGGAGGGGCTCGGCCTCCCGGTAGCGGAGGCACCCGAGGGCGCAGGTAACGGCGTTTCTCAGGATATCATCGCCCTGGGTCATCGCTTTTACCAGGATAGGGCCGAGAGAGGAGCAGGTGAGCCCCCGGATTCCGGCAGCAGCAGCCTCCCGCACGTACCACCGTTCCCCGGCCAACCTGGCCAGGAGGTCCTCGAGCAGTGCCGGGTCCGTTATGCTCCCGATCTGCCTGACCGCCGCCTGGCGGACATGCCAGTTGTCTGCTTTCAGGTCCCTCAGCAGGCGGGAGACCTCATCGGTCCCTGCGGCCTGGCGCGGCCCTATGCTGCCACTCCCGCCCCTGTTCCCCCAGTCCATGGGGACCTCTCTCCGGTTATCGCTCTCGATTCCCATGGTCTTTCACCTCCCCATACCAACTTGATTGCATGCCGTCCTGGCTTTTTTCTGGTCCAGTCACGGGCCTGGCATCGTTTCACGTGACTCTCGGATGCCCTCTATTCCGCTTGCTCCTCCGGTTGTGGCAGCCTTCGTTCCCTGGCACCGGGGAAGCACCGGGGAGTTGTGTGAAACCTGGTCCTCCACCATCCGCTCCCCGGTCTCCAGCCCCATCCTGGTCCCTTCCTCTTTCTCGTACCGTTCTGGTCTTTTCCGGACGATCCCACCACGAGACAACATCCCCATCATCACTCTTACGAGAAAGTATTAATATTATTGGATGGAAACTTCTTTCGTTTAGGTATATGGTGTTCATGGCCCCGTATACCTTGAACAACTAATTACACTCCTACCCTTTCCAAAACTATACCATACCTCTCCCACAGTTCATTCCATTCATTTTTTTTCAACCCCGCTCCCGGCAAGATTTTATACCGGTATCGTCCGCGCGGAGTAGTGGAATCGATGCCAATTCCCTGATAATACCCTGATAATATCTATAAAGTATGAGATCAGATGAATTTCATTCCTGCAGGGGATAGGAGGGCAGGAGCGCGGGAGAGGCCCTGGAAGAGGAGATGATTGGCTGACCGACAGGACGAAGGCATTCGAGGACAGGAATGAGGCCGGCGAAATCATCAGGGTCCGTCTTCCCCAGAAGCGGAACCGGGAGATGTTTGCCCAGGCCGAACTGATGATGGGGGCCAACCACATCCGGGTGAAGTGCTTTGACGGGGTCACCCGGCTGGGGCGAATCAAGGGCAAGATCAAGAAGAAGGTCTGGATCCGTGAAGGGGACATCCTCATCGTCGTCCCCTGGAGCTTCCAGGATGACAAATGCGATATCATTTACCGGTATACCGGTCCGCAGGTGGAGTGGCTGAGGCGGAACGGGTATTTGTGAAGGAAAACTCAAACTATTTTTCCTAGAGTCCAAGTATCGTCACATTATATTGTCGAATTATCAATGTATTGACATCATTGACCTTCGCACTAACAGGTCCTGCCGTCATTGATGGATCGAATTCGCGCAGATAATTTCTCCAGGCAGTCAGGTAATCTCCCGTCTGGTCCGTATATTTTATTTCTATAGTTGCAGGTGGTGCAAAATTTTGAGGCGGAATACTTGGAGTGATTTCAGATACTTTCATCCTCACCATCCCGATACCGGTCTGGACCATGGGAGAATCAGAATATATTTGAACAAGTGTTATGACAAGAGTCCCGGTTGATTTGTCATAGAACCATCGTGGAGCCGCGAGCATGGCGGATCCTCCTACCTGCCATTTCACCACGCCCCCGTTTTGAAGCCCAATGACAACATTTTCCCTGCTTGAGGTATAGCGCAACTCACCGGTCTTAAAATTATCAATGAAAATTGTTGACCCTTGACTAATATTGAAATATTTATCATAACCTGCATCTGGCCTGATGACAGATAACGTGCCTTCAGAGACCTGGATTGCTGTCTCCTGGTAAGGCACGTTTTTATAAACGAGGCTATTGATGTCAGTCTGAAGTACGATGAGACTCTTTTCCATGTTCTGGATATTTGCCTCAGACTGTTGCTGGAGGAGAAGAGGGTAGCCATAAAGAGATACGAGGCCAATCCCGGTCAAAACGATCCCGAATATGATGATGAACCCGACGGTCTCGGAAACACCTTGGTCCTTGGCTACCAGGGATTTTTGTATCATTGCATGCAACCTCATGATGAATTGTAGATAATGTTGTTCAATCCATGGCCAGTCGTTTCTCCTCCGACACCCAGCGTACTATTGATGCCGGAGAGGGAAACTTTCCGCTCAATAGATCCCCGGTGCACAACAATCTGCGGATCACCAGAATCATCAGGAAGAACGGTTACGAAGTATTCTCTTCCTGCAACCTCATCGGGGATATCAAAATGAGTAGTAATATTCCCCTGGCTGGGAGCGACAGGGGCAAGCACATAGAGGTCAACCATGCGGGTGCTGACTCCATTTCCAATATCGATAAACGCCGATTCTGAGAGTTGATTTATCGGTCCTTCAATGACCCCGGAATTAAGGGAAAGAATGGTAATTACCATCAATAACATGAGAACCCCGGAAATTATGATATATTCAATCATTTCGGAGACCGCTTCGTCATTCAGGAACATACGTTTAAAAAACCCCCCGGGATAACTCGGATGGCCTCTCGGTATACATATCGTTATACTCGGTGAGCCCGTTGTTATAGTGAATGAGAAGAACCGAATCATCGCCTGGCTGGTAATATGAAAATGAAATGACAGCACCTTTCCGGTTCAGAGAGAGGTTGATTATATCGTTCTGAAGGTTGCCATATGCAGCCGGATCCTGGAAGTCGCTCCATCGCCGGTCAAAAAGCTCGGATCGCAGGTCCTGGATATCGTTTTTGGGGAACTCCAGCACACTTTCAGAGGTAGTCTTTCCCACGAGGGCTGATTCAGCAACAATAAGGGCCATGATAAAAATGGCAATACTCACGATAAATCCCATCATGATGATCCATTGTCCTTCATCGTTCAGCTTCGCCATACGAGCACCTCCACAAGCACGACCTGTTTCCGGTTTGGTATCCCAGCTCCGGGTGGGAAATGGTCGACTGTTACTAGTCGGCTTACCTTGACTGCATTCTCCCGATAGTAAATATCCCCTCCAAAAGTCGCATTTCCTATTGCAGCTCCATCACGGTAGAATATTGTTGTATTATAATGCAACCGGTCTGTTCCAGAATCTGTCTTGGTATTAATCAAACGGGTAATATTATCGCTGAATGAGATGGGATCGTAATTCGAAAGGCATAGGGCAAGGTAACCTGGGGTTCCGTTTTCTGTTGGTGTATCCATGACCCGGAGAGCATCGCTGCCCAACTGCTCGAGTTGCAGATCCGCTATATGGGTCTCCTGCGGGGTAATGACGGTAGATGAAGATATGATAAAATAAGCGGTTAATATCATGAGAAAACCTGCTGCGACACCCTCGATGGTATAGAGCTGTGCAGTATCGTCTACCATACCTTTATCTCCATCACAGCCCTTGAAAGGGGTGGATTTTCGGCAACATTTTCAATTCCCAAGTATGTCTCGTCACTGACAGGTTTATCAAATGTAATATGCACTTCCACATCGCTGAATTCATTGATGGTTTCACGTGGAAAATACCCTTCCTCGATAATAATGGAAGTATCGTTCGTTACCAGAGCAGGGAGGGTTTTAAGATTACCATCGACATAAATCCGGATCGTTGGTGAATCTACTGGAATATTTATTGGGGTTGGGCTGCTTGGAGGGTTTATATATTTATATAATTCCAGGTTAGTCATGCTCGTTAAGGGAATGGTGAAATTTCGCAAGCTGATGTTTAGATTTTCCCGAATCGGGTCAACAATATAAGCTGGATTTTCCTTTGGCAGTCCTTCTGGTGGTTGATAGAGGTTCTGGAGGAGCATGTGGATGATGAGTTCGTTACTTGTCGCATTGGTGGTGTTGATTAGAGCAATTCCCGGTCTCTTGATCATCACGACCCTCCTGATATATCCGTATTTGTCCGGAGGCTCGTCACCAATGGCCCAATACCGTGTCTCATCGAGCTCCCTTAATGTGATGTTGAATCGATATGGGTAGTCTCCAAAGATTAATCGTTGCGAGTAATCTGTTGGATAACATAACTTCGTGGAATCTCCACAATCAGGAGAGAAAAATTTCTCCACTTTCGACTCTTGCAAGATCCCCGGGACGTTCCTTGAGATTCCTAACCCAAGGCGTTTCAGTGTTTCATTGCGTGCTTTGAACGTAGAGAGGTCGAGCAGGTGCCAGTTGAAGGGTTCACCAGGGTCTTCGGTAAGGACTACACCAGTGCGGTATGCTACGGCGTCATAATCGATAGATTTCGACTGCAGGCTGATGAGCAGACCAGAAATCATAGTCGCAACAAAGATGAAGGCAATCATGAAGATGGTGAACCCGATTACAAAGTCTATAGAAAGCTGACCATCCTCGTGGTTTTCTACCCGCCGACCTAGCATTACAATGAGTTTATTGAAAATGGATAATATAAACACTTGTATCGAATTCGCCGGCGAGGGGCTCACGTTCAATCGGCAATTAAAAATATGAATTTCCTTTTATTCAAGCCAGATAAGGATTTTACTAGGGGGACTTTCGGCATAATAACCTTTTCGATATACCGCATCTATCACATGGTCCGTTCCTTCGATATAGAAGTCATAGGGAACGTTGTCCTTTCCCGGCGGAAGGTATTGTTTGATGTCGAAGGTGAATGAATCATGCAGAGGAACCGGTGCAGGTATGGTCTTTGCCCATATCTTTGTCTTTGGTAAGTGTCCTTCAATATATATATAATAAGTCTCATACCAGGTCCGGTACCAGGGCTGAGTATACGGGGTACCATTGACCATGAACTTGCGATCGAATTCCATGGTAACCAGGGTGCCCTGTTCTTTTTTATCGGTAATATCATACCCGGCTTCCTCCGTGCCTATCTGAGTTTGGGACTGGCCCCCGATACAGGTGAGATAGGTAGTTGGAATTGAAATGGTGCGCCATGTTGTTCCATCGTTGAACCTGATTACCGAGTCCTGATCAAAGAGAGTAATCCTGCCAACATTATATGGTGTAGCCTTCACTTTCAATTTATACGTGGTCTCCCAGGCCTGGTTCAACCGAATCGTGCCGATGTTGAAAGATATGTTCCCTGCACTCCAGTTTGCCGAATCGTCTCTGGAGGGGAAACGGTAAATGGTGGTCACCGGATTTGTATTGAACCAGTACTTCCACTCGTCGGTGGGGAAAATGTAATCAAAAGCGTCTTTCCCCGCAACACTCCACGAACTGACATTCGTCGTGATAGTGATATCATTAAACGGGAGGTCCATGACGATGCCGACACCTGCCTCCTCCTTAAGAATACCGGCAATCCTCTGGAAAATTTCGGTTAATTTCGAAGCGCTTGGCGCATACTCGTAGAACCCATTATTGGCTTCAGCCATCGTTTTTAAGGTGGTATTGACGGTCGAAGACGGATTCGATGCGAAGAATATGTCATAGAGACGGACATGGCTTGCATTTGCATATCTCGACATGTTCTGATTGGTAATTTCTCCATCAGTGCAAACGTAGTCACATGCGGTTTGTTGACATCCCCACCAAGCCCAACGAACACAATGACAATTTTGTTGAATCAATGTTCCTCCAAGTCCATCATAATATCGGTAATTATTAGGTTCAAGTGAACTGCCCGAAAATGAGTACCCTGGTGATGAATTGGCAGTCCATCCCGTCCCATGCGCAACTGGCGAACCGTCGTAGTTCCATTCACCATCTGACATGAGAATAACGGCTTTTATTGCATCCGCCCTGCCATTCGCTGCCAGTTCATTGATGCCTAAAAAAAACCCTCTTCTCATTTGTGTGGCGCCATACGCAGAAAGGCTTTCAATGGTCTGATTTACAGAGTCAAAGTTATCAGTCAGGCCATTCCGTAAATATGCATCGGATGCAAATGTGACCAGGCCTATCCTGTCCCGTGAAGGATTCATGTTTCCGATGAAGGTCTTCGCAGCCTGTTTTGCTGCATTGATCCTCTCATTGCTGCTGCCGCGATCTCTCGAAATATCCCAGGCCATACTACCTGAAGTATCAAGGACTACTATAACATCGATTGGTTTTGGCCTGAGTGCATAACCATTTCCTTCCATCTTGATCTGAACTGTTATCGTGTCGTTCCAGGCAGCGACCATCGGTGTCACATTCGTACTGACACTCAAATAAGGAACATTTGTCCAGTTCAGTGTCACCAGTTGAGCAGGATAACTACTCCATTGTGCAGTAACGACACAGGAATCACTCTCCTGTGGATCACCAAATCCCGGGAAATATCCGGGTTTGAACTGTGCAATGGCGTATGCCTGGGATGAGGTGTTTTTCTGGATAGTCGATAATGAGCTATTTAGCCATCCAGGTTGTTGGGTGCTCTGGGAATACGAATATCCCCAGGTTCCGATTGAAAAGTTAACAAGCTGGTTCTTTACTGGATTTCCATATCGGTCCATGACAACTGCTTTGATTTCCGCTGTCTTATTCCCAGGGACATCCCAGCTCGGGAGAAGCTGAGGATTCGCCATAATCACCATCTGGACCGGTTCGGTGCTTATTATATCCACAAGTTGAGAGTTGGTTGCACGGCTGCCATCGGGTTTTTGATTCGCGGCGGTTGCGGTAATGTTGATAATATCGGTCCTCGTCTTCGGCCCATAGGTAATTTTTACCTGCCCGCTGGCATTGGTTTTCAATAGCCGAGACTCACTTTCTCCCACCGACGTATTCATCCAGAAAGACTGGTTCTGAACACCATTGCCGAACTGGTCCTTCAAAGTATAGAGGATAGTAAAGACGCTCGTTCCATCGGCAGGAATATTGGGGTAAGGATCTGGAATCGCATAAGATGAGAATTTTTGTTCAATGACTACCGGCGGGGTCTCTGCAATTCCCTTGATAGTGATGGGGGTGTCTTCAACACCACTGAACAACGGATGAACTATGACTATGTTATCCCCAGGTAACACATCCATCCTCATGGTTACTGATGCAGCCCCCAATTCATCAACGCTGGCAATCACGAGGCTGCTGAATCCAGTCCCGTTCCAGAACCCTGCTGCAAGCGCTGGATTGGGGTATGACGGAGAGGTTACGGAGAACGAGATTGTTTCTGCGAACCGGCGGCTATCAATCGGGTTGCCATACCGGTCGACATAGTGCATTACGATAGTAACGTTATCTCCAACGAGTGCTTCAGAAGCAGCTTCATAAGGGCTGAATTCATAGGGTGCGGCGTGATCAACCCGTTGGTTATATTGAACCGGGATATATTGGGTTACATTACCTGCCCTGAATGTAACTTTAGCCTGGATGGTTGCATTTCCACTCTTCGTCGACGGTGTGAATCGCGTTATCGCTTTTCCTTGCAGGTCGGTTGTCGTCTTGAGAACACTCAATGAGCCCATTGTGGGATCGAGGAGGGAAAATTCGACATCGAGCAGGGGATCAGGGATTGTGCGGTTGAAAGCCTGGAGTGTTATAAGAGAAGTATTCCCGGTATCCCCGGCCACGAGCCAGGGGGTGTCCCCTGCAAAATTGATTGTATCAGGATAGCCCTGGAAAGTCAGATCTCCTCTCCAGGACCATTTAGTCCCATCGGTATATTCCACTACAATCGAAATATTAGTTGTACCTGTCGTCAAACCTGAAGTGACGGTCGTCGCTGCCGTCCCTGATCCATCAGTAATGGTGTTGGTGGGATTCAAGCTACCCAGTGCCGGATTCTCCAGAGAGAAGGTCACTGGCAAATTCGGAACCGGGTTGCTCGTATTTCGATCGAATACGAATACTGAGACACCTGCCTGGTCCTGCCCATTTACCTCCAGATTAGTCTTTGATTTTGTGATGAGGAGGTCTATCGGCGGTAAGTCTCCGGCCGCGGTGCTCACGCACAGGATAGCGGCCAGTATTATAATGCATGCGATATGATATCTCATAGTGCCACCCCCTTAATATCTCAACGTCTTCTTAAGAAATATTTAAACATATGGGAAAAATCCCACCTGGAAAATATTTGATCAATGTCTTTCTTTTAGCCAAAAAGAGTCATATTCTAGTCATTCTACTCTTTAGACAGAGAATTCATGGAATAAATATAATATCGCCTTATAAATAAATTAATTCCAAAAATGACTTTAATTTTAAATTTATTACATATTTTAATTCTCTCTCTTCGATGTATTGGAAATTCACAGGTTATCTGGACTCTTTTCTCATTTCTGGGCATAAAGAATTTTGTTAGGGTAAGGAGAAGGATTGTAGGATGACCCCCACTACCCGCGAGCTCACCCCCGCCGAGTTCCCCCTCGCCGGGGAGGTATGAAAAGCAGTACCGCAGCCAGAAGGCGGACGACCCGAAGCCCGGGCGCATATTCGGGGTGTTCGAAGACGGGAAGCTGGCGGCCACCGCCCGCTGCACCCGGCACCCCCGGTGGGCTGGAGATGAATAGGGGATTTCCTCTTTCCCAGGAAAACTTATACATTGTTAATATACGTAAATACTAAGAATTGTATATTATAAAAATACAATTAGGTAATTCTGATGTTCAAAGTGAACCGGCTGGAAGAAGTACTGGTTGATCAAGAAGAGGCTTTCCTTCGGAGGGACCCGGGGGTGCCGAGGGAAATTGACATGGACCGGTATCTTGGGACATCACATATCATCGTGGTCTCCGGGGTCAGGCGATGCGGGAAATCCACGCTCCTCCGGCAGTTCGGGGAGAAGATAGGCGATTTCCTGTATGTCAACCTGGACGACGAGCGCCTCTTTGGATTTGCCCTGGAAGATTTCGAGACCCTCGTGCTGGTGTTCGAGAAACTGCACCCGGGCGTCAGGGTGATGCTTGTTGATGAGATCCAGAATGTCGAACACTGGGAGCGCTTCGTGCGAAGGGTCCATGACGAAGGCTACAAGGTGATCCTTACCGGGTCGAACGCCCACCTTTTAAGCGCTGAGTTGGGCACCCGCCTGACAGGGAGATACCTGCAGGTCGAACTCTTCCCGTTCTCGTTCCGTGAATACCTGCAGTTCAAGGGGGCGGGAATTGGAAAGCTGACAACGCAGAAGAAGGCAGAGATCCTGAATCATTTTGATTATTACATGCGGAACGGGGGATTTCCTGAATTCCATAAGAGCGGGGACGATGAGGTCCTGAGAAGGACGTACGAGGATGTATTGTTCCGGGATATCGTCGCGCGGTATGGAATAAGGGATGTGAAGATGTTCCGACAGATGGCCCGCTACGTCTTTTCAAACTTCATGAAGGAGGCAAGTTACCATTCACTGAAGAATGGACTGGGGATAAAATCGGCGATGTCGGTGAGGAGTTATGCCCAGTACCTGGAAGAGGCATATCTCATATTTGAGATGTACAATTACCAGCACTCGCTGAAGAAGCGGTATGCAGGAACGAGAAAGTTCTTCGTGGTGGACAACGGGATGAGAAATGCCGTCTCGTTTCAATTTTCGGGTGACTGGGGGCGGATGCTTAAGAACCTCGTCTTCCTCGAGCTGAAAAGGCGCGGGCTCTCGGTGTATTTCTGGAGGGAAGACGATGAGTGTGACTTTCTTGTCGAGAAGAAGGGAAGGATCGTGGAGGCAATCCAGTGTTCGTGCATGATTGACGAGAAGAACCGGGAGAGGGAGATTTCTGGGCTTTTGGCAGCCATGGACCGCTGGAAGATCGACTCCGGGATGATCATCACGTATAACCAGGACGAGGAACTGGAGTCTTCTGGCAGCAGAATAGTACGCCTTATCCCTGCATGGAAGTGGTTGTTAGAGAACCTGCCCACGTCCATTCAATCCTGAAAAACGCTCCCCTGTATTGCATTTCCATCACCGCTGTCTTTTTCCCCATCCCCCCCAAAACCTCCCAAGGAGAACCGATCCCATGACTCCGACCACCATCACCCGCGAGCTCACCCCCGCCGAGTTCCCCCTCGCCGAGGAGGTATGGAAGCAGTACCGCGGCCAGAAGGCCGACCCGAAGACCGAGCGCATATTCGGGGTGTTCGAAGACGGGAAGCTGGCGGCCACCGCCCGCTGCACCCGGCACGCCGATGGGCTGGAGATGGACTGCGTCTTTACCCTGGACGAGTACCGGGGGAAGGGGTATGCCCGGTTGGCCGTCGATGCGCTCCTGGCGGCCTGCGGGAAGGGGCCCATTTACATTCACTCGACCCTGGTCCTGATCCCGTTCTACCGGGGGCTGGGGTGGCGGCCCATCGGGGAGAAGGAGATGCCCCGGACCATCCGCGAGCGGTTCATCTTCTGCTTCGGCGAGATGGAGGGGTGCAACGCGATGCCCATGGTGCGGGCTGGCGCGTGAGGTATCGGGGTGAAGAATGGGAGATATGAGTATATTTTGAAATACAGAAGAGAGTATTATTCACCTCGAGACACAAGACCGAAATCAATCTCTCCAAGACACGAGACAGAAATCAATCTCTCCAAGACACGAGACAGAAATCAATCTCTCCAAGACACGAGATGAGTATCGGTCCCCCCAAGCCGCGAGTATTAGCACTACAAGAAAAAAGCCAAGAAAGAATTATTCAATGAAAGAAATAAGATAGATGATATTAGGAAAGGCGAGAGAAATTGTGAATCGCAGGGAAAGATATGGGAGATGACAGGAAGAGAGCATCGACGAGCAGGAGGTGGAGGATATCAGCATATACGATACAATAAAGGGCAAAAGGCGGGAAATCCTGGCGATTGCCTCGAAATACGGGGCTTCTGATATCCGTATCTTTGGATCGGTCGCCAGGAAAAGCGCCACCGAAGAGAGTGATATCGACTTCCTCGTAACCCTCGAACCTGGCAGGACACTTTTTGACCTGGGAGGACTTTCCTATGAACTTGAGGAGCTTCTCGGGAAACGGGTTGATGTAGCAACGATCCGGATATTACGGAAAGAAATTCGGGAAAGGATTGAACAGGACGCCATCCCCCTATGAGAGATATTCATCGCAGGAGAGGAGGAGATAAGAAATGACTACAGATATTACAATTCAGGACGTCTATAAGGAACTTCAACAGATACGCAAAGAGATGGTCCGGCGCGAGGATCTCGATGCGCTCATGGATACAATTGAACTCATGAACAATCCCGAAAAAATGGAGCTTATAAAAAAGAGCCATGAAGATATAAGGAAAGGACGCGTCAAAGAATTTACTTCGATAGAAGATCTCCTGTCGCGGTCCAAGGCATGAAGTGGACCATCAAGAATACCGAGACATTCCAGGACTCCCTATCTCGGATTTATCTCCATCCTTCTGTAGTGAGAGAAATCGGAAAGAAAATAAAACGACTCGAGGAAGATCCCAATCATGTGGGAGGTTGGCTCCAGGGACCGTTGCACGGGAATAAGTCAACCAGAATTGCGAAGAAATATAGGTTGATATTTTCAATAGACGAAAAATCTCATACGGTTTATCTTATTCTCATCGATCATCGGGAGAATGTCTATAAAAGGTTTTGATTTTTTTATGCGTTGCTGGAATTCCAGTTCGTTGCCTGATAGAAAAATATAGCTTTCACCCTTTTCGGAATTTGCGTAAGATCACGCCTTTTCCTACCTTACTCCAGCAACTCCCCGATTCCTGCCGATTCCCAGGAAATGCCCGCCTTCTGGATCACCACGGGCCGGGACTCCAGGAGCTTCATGGCCTTCCGGAGCTTGGCCTTGAGCCGCAGGTTCTCTGATTCCAGGCGCCTTACGCGCCGGTAAAGGGGCTCGCCGCCGCGGGCGCCGCAGAGGCTCGCGATATAGTGCTTGAGGAAGCGGTCGGCCCGGTTCTGCCGGCGGGGGATCCACTGGATCTCAATTTTTAAGTGTCTCCGGGCGATGAGGTCCTGGACCTCGGCGCTCTTCCGGAGGAACGCAGGCTGGCGGTTGCGGTGCTGGAGGGTCAGGTGCAGGACCACTACCTGGCTGTCGGTCAGGACGCAGGCATGGGCGTGCTCGGGGAGGTTCTCCAGGGCCAGGATCACTGCGTTGAACTCGGCTTCGTTGTTGGAGGCCCCCCGCTCGTAGGAGAAATAGACTTCGTCACCGGGGAAGAGGGCGATGCTGTGGCCATCGCCGCTCCCGTCCACCAGCACCTCGATGCGTTCGGGTTTCATGGCCCGGGGAAGCAGGGGACCATGAGAAGAGATGGGCTCCCCCGCCAGGGGCTGCCCTGCCATGGGTTGCCCCGCTGGAAGGGCCGGAAAAAGGGCACGTTCAGCCGGCAGGCACGGGGATAGGGGAGGGTGTTGATTAGAGGTTTCAGGGAAGGCTTCAGGGGAGGTTTCAGGGAAAAGAGCGCACAGGGGGGCGCTGGGTTCACCCGTCGGGTGGGGGGCGTCGTTCCAGGGCTTGGTATGCAAGCGGCTTTTCGCTCCTGGCCGTTTCCTTGATGAGGGGATGGGTCCTGCCAATATTTAACCATTTTCCTTTGGCCTCTCCCGGTTCTGGTCAGGTAAAAACCCTGGATCTTCCCGGGAAGCGCGGATAAACGAGAGAGTGATATTCTGCGAAATATTTTGCAAAAAGGGTATCCTGGTCAAACCATTGCATTACCGGACGATCTTGGTGATGGGGATCTCCAGGATGTCCTCGGCACCCGCGGCCTTGAGGCTGGGAATCAGGGTGTTGACCTGGTGCTTGTGCACCACGGTCTGGACGCTGTAGTAGTCGATGCCGTGCAGCTGGCTGACCGTCGGCTTCTTGAGAGCCGGGAGCACGGCGATGACCCGGTCCATAGCCCGGGACGGCACGTTCATGGAGAGGAGCACCTGGCGGCGGGCCTCCATAACCCCCTGGAGCAGCGTTACGATCTCCTCGATGGACCGCCGCTTGTCCGGGTCATCGAAGCTCTCCCGGTTGGCGATGATCACCGTGTAGGACTCCATGATCTGGCCGATGATCTTCAGCCCGTTCCTGCGGAGCGTGTCCCCTGTCTCGGTCAGGTCTACCACCACGTCCATCAGGTCCGGGACCTTCGCCTCCGATGCACCATAGGAGGGGAAGAGCTGCACCGGGATCCCCAGGCGGCCGAAGTACTCCCGGGTGAGCGCCGGGTACTCGGTCGTGACCCTGCTGTTCGGCCGGATCTGGGACACATCGTCGATGGGCTCGTCGCGGTGCACTGCCACCACGATCTTGACCGTGCCCTCCCCGGTCTTGCTGTAGTTGAGCCGGGCGACCTCCCGCACCCGGGACCCGCTCTCCTTTACCCAGTCCAGGCCGGAGATCCCCAGGTCGAAATACCCCATCTCGACATACTTGGGGATCTCCTGGGGCCGGAGGATCTTCACCTTCCCGATGCGCCCGTCCCTGATCACCGGGTTGTAGTCCCGGTCCGAGCGCCTCACCTCCAGGTCGGCCTCCCGGAAGAGGAGGAGGGTCTGCTCCTCCAGGCTCCCCTTCGGCAATGCGATAGTAATCATGGGATATCAATGCGACGGTGGAGGGAAAAAAGGTAGCACCCACGGGAGAGCACCGGGTATACCAGGACGGCTCCAGGTCGAGGTTGAGGCCTGCGCCCGGTTGAAAATAACGGTGCCGTTCAGCCTGGAGGGATCCTAACACTTCACAGGAGCTTGCCGGGCCGGTCACTCCTCGTCCAGGGTGTGGACCACCAGCCCTGAGAGGAGTTTTGGCTCGAACCAGGTGGACTTGGGGGGCATGATCTCCCCCGCATCGGCGATGGCCAGCACCGACTCCACCTTCACCGGCTGCATGGCAAAGGCCACGGCGTATCCGGAACCGTCAACCATCGCCTGGAGGTCGGCAAGCGGCCGGGCCCCGCCCAGGTATTGCAGGCGGGTGTCCCCGCGGGGGTCGGTGATGCCCAGGATCCCGGTCAGGACCTCACGCTGCAGCACCGAGACGTCCAGGGACTCGACCAGCCCCTTATCGGAATTGTCCGGGCACGAGCACTCGTACCACTCCCTGCCCAGGTACATGTGCAGCACGTGCCCGGCAGAAGCGTCCCTGGGAGGGATATGGAACGCAGCAGGGTCCACTTCTCCGTAGGGCCGGACAGAGAAGACCCTGCCGAGCTTTTCCATGAACTCTCCAGGCGACAGCCCGGCCAGGTCGGTCACCAGCCGGCTGTACCCGTGGATCCGCACCCGGTCATGGGCGAAGAGCACCGAGAGGAACCGGGTGGACCCGGGAGTGAGCCTCCCCTCCATTTTCCTGCGCAGGGCGACGTTCACCGCCGACCTGGCCCGGTGGTGCCCGTCGGCGATATAGAGCCGGTTGACCGGGGAAAAAAGAGTCTCCAGCTGGGTAAGCTCCCCCTCGTCCGTAATGCAGAAGACCTGGTGCACGGTCCCGTCCTCCCAGCGCACCTCCTCAGCCGGGGCACCGAGCCGTCCTGCCAGCTCCTCCAGGTAGCAGTGGATGCCGTCCGTGTCCCGGTAGAGGAGTACGACCGGCCCGCTGTGGGCGTTTACCGCGTCGATATGCCGGGTTCGGTCCTCCTCCTTGTCGTACCGCGTCAGCTCGTGCCGGCGGATTGTACCCTGCTCGTAGTCCTGCACCGGTACGCAGACGGCCAGGCCGAGGAAGGTATCATCCTTCCCCTGCACCCGGTAGAGGTACATCCCGGGCCGCCGGTCCCGCGAGAGGTAGCCCCTGGCGCAGAACTCCTGGAAATTTTCCCTGGCATGCCGGTACACCCGGTCGTCCGATGAGGGGATGCCGGGAAGCTCGGCATCCGCCCTGCTCACCCTCAGGAAACTGCAGGGATTGGCCCGGATACGGGCTGCAGCCTCCCCGGCGGTGACGACGTCATACGGGACCGCGGCAATGCAGGGGGCCATGGCGGCGCCTGGCCGGATTGCCCGGAAGGAATAGATCTGCACCATCGTCGAACCGGTTCTCCCACTAGTATTCGACCCATTGGGTATATTAGGGCAATGAAGTGGCCGGGTACCAGGTCTTAATAGCAAAAAACGCACTATGGTATAGATCCATGCTCAAGGAGGTCATCATCCGCAGGGCCCGCCCCGGGGACATTGACCGGATCGCCTGCATCGAGCAGGAGTCTTTCCCCGATCCCTGGACCCCTGCCATCTTTGCAGAGACCCTGTCCTATTTCCCGCTGACCTTCTTTGTAGCCGCCAGCAACGACACGGTGATCGGGTTCATCGCCGGGGGCCTGGAAGACACCGGGGAGGAGGTCTACGGGCACATCTGCAACCTTGCCGTGGACCCTGCCTTCCGGCTCCGGGGGGTCGGGCGGAGCCTGGTCCAGCGCCTCGAGCACCAGTTCGCCGTGGAGCTGGCTTCAGGAGTACAGCTGGAGGTGCGGGTATCAAACACCGCCGCCCGGCAGTTCTACCGTCACCTCGGGTATCGGCAGGCGCTCCAGATCGAGCACTACTATGCCAATGGCGAGGACGCCCTCGTCATGATGAAGTGGTTCCGGTTCTGACCTTTCACCGCCCCAGGCTCCGGTGGGCGCGGGCCAGGTGCTGTGCGGCAAGGGCGCCAAGCAGCGAGAGCTCCCCGGCCAGGACCCCGGCAGCCACGATTTCTGCGAACTTCCTCGCATTTGTTCCGGGCGGGTCCCCGCTCCCGGCCACGCCGAGCAGCCTCAGGCACTCACCCTGGGTCTCGAGCCCCGTCCCCCCACCCACGGTCCCAACCGGCAGGTCGGGGAGGGTAACTGCCACGTAGGCCCCGCCCTCGCCTGCGTCCACGGTGGTGATGGCAAGGCTCCCCTCGGCCACGTGGGCCGGGTCCTGGCCGCATGCAATGAACATCGCTGCGACGATGTTGGCGGCCTGGGCATTGAACCCCAGGGACCCGGCCGCCGCCGACCCGACCAGGTTCTTCCGGGTGTTCACCTCGGCAAAACTGCGGGCATCGGTCTTGAATACCGAAGCGATGGCCTCGTCAGGGAGCCACACCCCGGCAGAGACACTCCTCCCCCGTCCCCGCACCAGGTTCACGGCGGCGGGTTTCTTGTCGGTGCAGAGGTTGCCCGAGAGTGCCACCAGGCGGGCCCCGGTCTCCCGGGCGATCAGTTCAGCGGCCTTCTCGCTCGCGATGGTCACCATGTTCATGCCCATGGCGTCTTTCGTGTCGAATTCCAGCCGCACGTAGACCGAGGTCCCCACCACGGTGGTCGCCGCGTCCAGGAACTTCCCGTGGGAGGTGGTCGCCTCGGCCACAGCGGCGATCTCCCCCCGGTGGGCGGTGACCCAGCCGGCGATCTCCCGGGCGTGGGGCACGCTCCGGGCGGCAAAGACCGGTGCCCGGGTCATGCCGTCGCGCAGGATGCGCACCTCCGCACCCCCGGCCCGGGTGATCGCCCCGCACCCCCGGTTGACCGAGGCCACCAGCGCACCCTCGGTGGTGGCCAGCGGCAGGTAATAGGTGCCTGCAGCATATTCCCCCCGGACCGCCAGGGGCCCTGCCACTCCCACGGGCACCTGCACGGCGCCGATCATGTTCTCGCAGTTCTTCCTGGCCGCCCGCCCGATATCGATGGTGAAGGACCCCACCCGGGGGAGTGCAACTCCTGTCTCCTCCTCGATGAACCGCCTTCGGACCGCCACCGCCTCACCGGGCGGCAGCTCCTGCTCCAGGGCATAGAGCTTGATGGTCCCCTTCCGGAGGCGCTCCAGGTACTCGTCCATGGGACAAGGTTGGGAGGCGGGAGAGATTAGCCCTCTCGTCCATAGGTCCCCGGGTGCTCCTCGTGATCCGGGACGAGAGATGCCCAACCCAGCCTCCGGGAGACCCTTGGCTGACCTGCAGGCAGGTATTTTGGGCACTGACCTGGAGGGATCCGGGGGATGTTCTCGCAGGTTGCCCGAAGCCGTACCAGGGCGATCAGGTTTTTAGGGAGATGGGCACCCTCGCCGGCATGGTCCCCTGGGGAGGAGGGACGCCATTCCTTTCGTTCCTGTTCCCGGACCGCTCAAAACATGGCCCGCCTCCTGTATTACGAAACCGCCCGGGATGCACTCATATCCTCAAGCCGCCAACCATTGACCAGGCATGGAGCGGACCCAGTGGTGCATTCGTGTGCCCATCAGGAACGGCGAGGCAAAGCGGCTGGCACTGCGCGAGGCGGGACTCCTCGACCCGTCCCTGCGCCCCCGGGCCGAGGGGGCGTTCCTCCTCCTCCCGGTGACCGGGCCGCTGGAGGGGGAGGAACAGGCGGAGTTCCCTGTGCTCCCCGAAATACCCGCGCTCCCCCGGCACGAGCAGATCGGGGGCATTGCCGTGATGCAGGACCACGATCGCGACGGGGCTGAGCTGCTCCTGGCTTCCCGCCCCTCGCTCCACACCGTCCTCCTCCCGGAAAGCGACGTCGAGGGGGAGCACCGCACCCGCCGGTTCGAGGTCCTGGCCGGGGAAAAGACCACCCGGACCCGGTACGTGGAGCACGGCCTGCGTTTCTCCATCGACCTGTCGGCCGCCTATTTCTCTCCCCGGCTCTCCGCCGAGCGCCGGCGCCTCCTGGCCCTCACCCGCGAGGGGGAGCGGGTGCTGGACATGTTCACCGGGGTGGGGCCCGCTGCCATAACCCTGGCTCAAAAAGCCGGTTTCGTGGCTGCAGCGGACATCAATCCCGCGGCCATCCTCCTCCTCCTGGAAAACCTCGCCCTCAACCGCACGGGAAACGTCCTCCCCATCCTCGGCGATGCCCGCAGCCTCCCCGGCATCCTCCCCGGGAAGTTCGACCGGGTCGTGATGAACCTGCCCATGGAAGCGGTCCGGTTCCTTCCCGGGGCAGTTTCGCTCTGCCGGGCAGGCGGGGTCATCCACCTCTATGCCCTCCAGGAGCGGGAAGCGCAGCTCCTCCCGGAGATCGAAGCGTTTCCCGTGGCGCGGGTGCAGGAGCGGGTCGTCCGCTCGTATTCGCCGGGCAGCTGGCACGCGGTCTATGATATAACCCTGGCCGGGTGAGCTTCCCTGGAACCCGGAAGAAAAGGAGAAGAGGGTTTATTCTACAGGAACGTACTTGGTCCCGTAATGGATGGCCCCTGACTCCCCGTCGGTGGAGATGCGGCGGAAGACCGGCCGCACCCGCATGCCGATGCGGGCCTCCTCAGGGCTGCACACCAGCTGGGCGGTGAACCGCGGCCCTTCGTCGAGCCTGATGATGGCCAGCACGTAGGGGGTCGAATGCTCGAACTGCTCGCTTGCGGACCGGACCACCGTGTAGGTCACCACGGTCCCGTCACCCCTGAACTGGTGCTCCACGATCCGGCCGGCCCTCCGGCATTCAGGGCAGAGGGACCGCGGCGGGAAGAAGTACCGCCCGCAGGTCCCGCAGCGGGTCCCGACCAGGTTGTAGCGCTGGGGGATCTTTCTCCAGAACCGCGCGACAGAGGACATGTCACACCCCCAGGATGTGCACGGCCACCGTTGCCCCGGTGCCGCCCACGTTGTGGGTCATGCCGATCTTGGCCCCGTTAACCTGCCGCTTCCCGGCCTCGCCGCGGAGCTGGAGGACAACCTCGCAGACCTGCTTGATCCCGGTGGCCCCCACCGGGTGGCCGCAGGCCTTCAGGCCGCCGCTGGTGTTGACCGGCAGGCCTCCGTTGAGCGTGGTAAATCCCTCGGCGGTGAGCCTGCCGGCCTCCCCCTTCCGGCAGAACCCCAGGTCCTCGATGGCGCAGATCTCCGCGATGGTGAAGCAGTCATGCACCTCCACCAGGTCGATGTCCCGGTGGGAGAGGCCGGCCATGGCAAAGGCCCGCTGCCCGGCGGCGACCGTTGCGTCCAGGGTGCTGATATCCCTCCGGTCATGGAGGGTGATGGTATCACTCGCCTGGGCGCTGGCAAGCACCCGGACGGGGGTGTCCGTGAACTCCCGCGCCCGCTCCATGGGTGCAAGCACTACCGCCGCCGCGCCATCGGTGATGGGCGAGCAGTCAAAGAGGCGGAGGGGGTCCGCCACCAGGGAGGAGTGCAGCACGGTGTCCACGGTTATCTCCTGCTGGAACTGGGCGATCGGGTTCCTGGCCCCGTTGTAATGGTTCTTCACCGCCACCTGGGCCAGCTGCTCCCGTGTGAGGGGGTAGCGGTGCATGTAGTCGTTGGCGATCATGGCATAGAGCCCCGGGAAGGTGGCCCCCACGAAACCCTCCCATTCCCGGTCGGCAGCCCCGGCCAGGGCGTCCACGCTGGCCCCTGATGCCACGTCGGTCATCTTCTCCACGCCGGCGGCCACCACGATGTCCTCCATCCCCGATGCCACGGCAATCACGGCCTGGCGGAAGGAGAGGCCACCGGAGGCGCACGCCGCCTCCACGCGGGTCGATGGGATATGCGTGGACGCGAGCCCCGCGTAGTCGGCGATCAGGGCACCGACGTGCTCCTGCTCGACGAACCGGCCGGCGCTCATGTTGCCCACGTACATGGCGTCTATCTGCTCGCCGGCCACCTTCGCGTCCTCGAGCGCCAGGGTGCCGGCCTCCACGAAGAGGCTGCGGAACGACTCGGACCACTTCTCCCCGAAGCGGGTGCACCCCACCCCGATCACGGCTACCTCTCTCATTTTTGCATCACGATCTTCCCCTTGTGCCTTGCGTACTGTGCATAATCGAGGTAGATGGGGTTCTCAAGGAGCTTTTCCACTCCCGGGGCCCCCTCGCGGCGGAACTCCCCGCCCTCGATGGCATCGGTCACCTCGATGTCAAAGGCATCGCTCCCTGCTCCCGAGCCGAAGGATGCCACGAAGATGCGGTCCCCTGCTTTCGCGACGTCGAGGGTCGCCGCGAGCCCTATCATCGAGGATCCGCTGTAGGTGTTGCCCAGGCACGGCACGACCAGGCCCGGCCCGATCTGCCCGGGTGTGAAGCCCAGGATCTTCGCCACCCGCTGGGGGAACTTGGCGTTCGGCTGGTGGAAGACGGCATAGGCGTAGTCTTCCGGCCTCCTGCCCGTCTGTTCGAACATCAGGCGCACCGATCCCTCGATATGGCGGAAATAGCCCGGCTCTCCGGTGAACCGCCCCCCGTGCCGGGGGTAGTCCTGCCCCTCCCTCCGCCAGAAATCGGGGGTGTCGGTGGTAAACGAGCAGGTGTGGTGGATGACGGCGATAGGGTCGTCGTTCCCGATGAGGAAGGCTGCCCCTCCGGCGGCGGCGGTATACTCCAGGGCATCGCTCGGGGCCCCCTGGGCAACGTCCGACCCGATAGCCAGCCCGTACCGGACCATGCCGCTTGCCACCAGGCCCATGCAGGTCTGGATGCCTGCAGTCCCGGCTTTGCAGGCGAACTCGTAGTCGGCAGCAGTCATGACCGGGGTGGCGCCGATTGCCTCCCCCACCGTGCAGGCCGTCGGCTTGACCGCGTAGGGGTGCGACTCGCTCCCCACGTAGACCGCCCCGATCTGCCGCGGGTCGATGGAACGGCGGTGCAGGGCGTTCCGGGCCGCTTCCACGGCGATGGTGGCCGTGTCCTCGTCAAGGTCGGGGACCGACTTGGAGACCACTCCCAGCCCGCCGGTAATATCCGCGGCACTGGCCCCCCAGACCCTGGCAATCTCTTCCACTTTTATGCGGAACCGGGGGATGTACACCCCGTAGGTGATGATTCCTACCATGCCGTCTCCCGTAGTACCCGTATCAGCTGGTCCACTTCCATCCCGGTGCACAGCACGGTGATATGGTCCTTCTCCGCCATCTTGGGCACCAGCGGGTGCACCAGCGCCGGCTCGATCCCCTGCAGAACCACGCAGCGCGGCTTGAAGGGGGTGACCCGGATGGCCACCATGGGCGACTTGCCCGAAGTCACGTCAGTGAAGATGAGGGCCCGCTCGGTGCTCCACCCGTAGATCCGGTTGAACTCGTTGGATGAGAGCTGGGTGATGGCGTTGATGCTGTTGATCACCGTGTACCCGTAGATGGACTGCGAAAGCGAGCCGCAGACCGTCTGGCACCCGATGAGCTCGGCGAACCGGCTCAGGGGCACCGGCGAGGCGTAGTCGTGGATGTCGTAGATGACATCGGCGTCCACGTCGGAATAGAGGATCTTGGCAAATTTCTTGATGTATTTTCCACCGCTGGCCTCGTCGATGGAGAGGATGGTGTCCACGATCTTTCCTACAACCGCCGTTCCCGGGCTCTTCCGTCTCCCGCTCTCATAGTCACTGATCACCGAGGGGGAGACTTCCAGGTGCTCGGACAGTACCGCCTGGGGGATGGAAAAACTCATCCGCCATTTCTTCAGGGCTTTGCCCGGGGAGTCTGAAAGCGTAATCTCCCCTGCCATCTTTTCAGCAAGGCGATTCCGCAAATCAGATTTCATGTCACATCATGGGGTGCAGCACGTTGATATAACTAACGAACAGGTACTCGACATTTCACGAATTCTGAGGGGCCCTTCAACCGGATGGATATCCATAAATAGTAAGCTTCTCAATTTTGATATGCATGATCCAGCCGGGGGACCTGCAGTGCCTGAAAGCGCTTGCCGTCATGGGCGGGTGCCGGGGGTCAGTGCGCCTCTCCACCCTGACACTCTCGTCCAGCCTGGGCACCAGCCCGCAGACAGCCTCCCGGAGGCTTCAGTCGCTCGAGCGCCAGATGCTGGTCTCCCGGGCGGTGACCGCCGAAGGCCAGGACATCACCATAACGCGGAAGGGGGAGGAGGAGCTCCGCCGTGAATACGCGGAGCTGCGGCGGATATTCGAGGAGGAGCCGGTCCAGTATACCCTTCGGGGCCAGGTGATCACGGGCCTCGGGGAAGGGAGGTACTACATGAGCCTGGAACCCTACCGGAAACAGTTCCAGGCAAGCCTTGGCTTCGAACCCTACCCCGGGACGCTCAATATCCGCCTGGACTCCCAGAGCGTCCAGGTAAGGAAGCGGCTGGAGAACCTTGAATGGATACGCATCAACGGGTTTGCCGCCGACCACCGGACCTTCGGGGAGGCACGGTGCCTTCCCTGCCGCATCAGGGAAGTTCCATGCGGGATCGTGCTCCCGGTCAGATCCCATTACCCCGAGGACATCCTGGAGATCGTCGCGCCGACGGGCCTCCGTGAGCGGTATGGATACAGGGATGCGGACATGGTTGAAGTGGAGGTTATCGCATGATAGATGCAGCGCTTTCAGCGCTAAGAAAGGGCAGGTTTGTCCTGCTCTATGATTTCGACGACAGGGAACGGGAGACAGACTTTGCCATCCGGGCAGATTCAGTGACCCCGCAGCACGTGGCCCGAATGCGGCGGGACGGCGGCGGCCTGATCTGCACGGCGGTCCACCCCGAATCGGCCCGGCGGCTTGGCCTCCCATTCGCATCGGACCTCGTCAGGCAGGTGCCGGGCCTTGCCGGGCTGGACGGGGTCGTCCCCTATGACCGGAAGAACCACTCTTCGTTCTCGCTCTGGGTCAACCATCGCGACACCTATACCGGGGTCACCGACCGGGACCGGGCCCTGACCATAAATGCCATCGCCGAGCAGGTCAGGAGGTCCCTCAACGGAGGTGGGGCGGATTTCTATTACCAGTTCCGCTGCCCGGGGCACGTGGCCCTCCTCCGCGCCGCCGACACCCTCCTGGACCAGCGGCACGGCCAGACCGAGCTTTCGGTGGCCATGGCCCTGATGGCAGGCGTCACGCCTGCCATATCCATCTGCGAAATGCTGGATGACCGGTCCGGAAACGCCCTCTCCAAGGGGGACGCCCAGGCGTACGGCCGCCGGCACGGCCTTGAGTTCGTCGAGGGGTCCGAGGTCCTCGAGGCCTGGGAGCGGCGGGTCCGCTAAAGACCCATCGTAAGATTTTTTCTGTTCAGGCTTCATAGTAGGGCAGCTATGACCCGGATCACCATCGTTCGCGATGAGTGCGTAAGCTGCGGTTCCTGTGCCGATATCTGCCCCGAAGTCTTTGAGCTCAACCCTGCGGATACCCTCAGCCAGGTAAGGGAGAAGTACCGTTCCGGGGAGCCGGGAGAAGGGGAAGTCCCCGAGGAACTGGAAGATTGCGTAAAAGAAGCAGCAGATGCCTGCCCAGTGCTGGTGATCCACCTATCCTGAAAGCATCCCAGCCAAAAAATTTGATTACGGTTTGAAAAGCTTCACGGGGAAGCCGGGAATTATTTCCCGGCCAGTTCCCGCAGGACCTTATCCGGGAGCATCCGGGCGATCGATGCCTTGGTGGGGCATCTTCCCGGCTTGATCCCGGCTTTTTTGGCGGCGTCCTTGAGGGACTTGAGGTCCATGGTCTTGATCAGCGACTCGAGTTCCTTCTCCTCCATATATGATCAATGGGGAATTCCCCGGGGGAGGAAAATAAAGGTTTGCCCCGGAACGGGGCCAGGTTCCTAGATCTTCAACTGGGTGAGCGCTTCAAAGACCATTTTCCTGAACATGGAGAGATCGACGGCGTACTCCCTGCGCGCCCGCTCCACGTCCGGCAGGTCTCCCTTCAGGTCCATCCGGTCGAGGGTTGCCCGGGCCGCGTCCAGGATCCACTGGTCCCTGATATCCTTGTCCACCGCGGTGATAGACTCGCAGCGGACCGAGACCAGCGCTGCCCCGTCGGGAGGCTGGTAGACGTTGGGCTTTCCCACCACCGCCACGAACGCAGGCGGTTCCAGTCGGGCGATCTGCTGCATGGCCTCGGGCTGGTAGCTTCCCGCCATCACGAAGAAGGTGCCGGAGGGGTCCACCACCCGGGCGCGGTAGAACATGTTCTGCTCCCCCTGCCTCTTCTTCTCGGTGAGCGTCCCCACGATGAAGACCCGGTTGCACCGCTCCCCGGTGGGGAGGAGGATGTAGGTAGGGCTTTTTTCGTCCTGCCCCTCCTTGAAGTGCACCCGGCTCTCCCGCAGCTCCCCGGCAAAGACCCTGCGGGCCGGTTCACGCTCGAAGGACCCTTCTCTCCGGGCGAAACCCGGTTTCTGGCCCCCCGTCATCAGAGGGCACCCCCTGCACGGTTCAGGAGCCCGGCAAGCGTCTCCGGCTGGTAATGGAGGGGCTCGCAGGAGGAGACCAGCAGGCGGCGGTCGATCTCCCTGCCCTGGCAGGAGAAGTATCGCCCGAGCAGCGAGTCCCGCATCCGGAGGAAGACCTCCTCCATTCCGAGGGGATTGTTCTCGGCCAGCTCCCTTGCCTGGTCCAGGTTCATCCCGATCAGGGCCTCCACCTCCTTGCGCTGGATGAGGATCTCCCGTGTCTCGCTTCCGTCGTCGAGCCAGCCCTTGATACGCAGGTCATAGGTGAACTTCGACTGTATCTCGTGCACCGGGCAGTAGTTCTGCCGGGAAAGGGCCCGGTTGCACCCCGGCACCGGGCACCGCTTCACCAGGCCGGATCCGGGGGCCAGGTGCACCAGGGCGCCCTGGAAGGTGGCCGAACCAGTGCTCACCTGGATGTCCCCTTCCTCGGGGATGATGGTGGCCGTGTTGAGGTTGAGGGAAAGGCGCCCGTTGAAGTCATCCACCTGGGCGTAAAAGATGCTGTACACCTTCCCGGTGACCAGGCGCTCCATCCCCTCCTCTTTCCAGGTGACGAACCTGACCGCCCCGGTCTCGTCCCCGATCAGCCCGGACTGCAGGATGCGGTCGTGGGTGGCCTCCCACTCCTGGATCACTTTTCCCCGGATACTGCTCACCCCGGCAGTGAGCTTGCCGATAGGGGTCACGGTCGGCACGAGCGGGGAATCACGGGATATCTCCTTGACCGAGGTCCCGGAGTGGATCTTTAAGTTGAAGACTCCCTTGTACTGGTCGACGACCGCGGACTCCAGCCTGTACCACGTGTTCTCCTTGAGCGGGGGGATACTGGCCTTGGACCACACCACAAAGCGCATGCCACCGGACTCATCGGCAAGTATCCCGGTCTGGGCGATGGCGGGAGAGGGTGAAGCCGAGAGCGAGACGACCTTTCCCTCGACGGTGACCCACTCCCCGGCAAGGACCTGGTTGAGGGTCTTCTGCTCTCCCGGGCCGCTCCGGAGACCGGTGAGGGAGAACTCCCTGGCCAGGTCGTTGAGCACCGTCCGCTCGGCCTCACCGGGGGGGACCCCGAACTCTTCCACCAGGCGCCTGACGCGTGCCTCGACGCCTGCACGATCCACCGCGTGTCCGCGGGAGGTTATTATCTGGGAGATTCTTTCAGCAGATTCGGAAAAATCCATGTCTTACATCTCCAAAGAATGTAGTCATCCAGAGTCCTTAAGATAAAGGATGCGACCGGGAGGTGAAACTGCCATGGTCAGGTATGAGAGTTTTATATTAAAGCAGGGGTCAACAGTACGGGCATGGGATTAACCGCAGACAGCACAATCTACGAACTCCTGAAGTCAAAACCCGAGGCCGCGGAGACCCTCTTCCGGTTTGGCATGGGCTGCGTGGGATGTGCCATCGCCAGCGGGGAGACCATCAGGGAGGCGGCCATGGCTCATGGCATCCCCCTTGAAGAGCTCCTCTCCGCTTTGGGTGTAGCAGCAGAGTAAAAACACTATTTTCGTTTTTTTACCGCTTTCAGCTCGCCGAGCGGGGCCTCGGGGTGGGACCGCAGGTAATCGGCCACCTCCGGCTCGTGGAGCAGGGTGCACTGGCTGCAGTTCCAGATCATCCCGTTCTGCGACGCGCTCTCCACCCACTGGCCGAGGGATTCGTCGCAGCAGGGGTAGAACGGGCAATAGCAGAAGTCGCAGCGCTGCCCGGGGAAGTGGCAGGGGTAGTAGCGGCACTCTTCCGGGAGCCACTCCACCCAGTGGTCACCCTGGTACCGGCTGTAGATGAAGAACGAGGGGCGGTCCCGGGAGACGACGCCATCGTGCCGCTTCAGGGCCTCGGGCACCCCGAACCGCACTGCAGCCTGGACCCGCTTACCTGCTTCCGTCAGGACACCAGCGTAACGGTGCTGCACCTCCCCTTCGCATGCCACCACGACAGCATCCGTGGGAGTCCCGGAGCAGGCGCAGCCCGTCGCTGACAGGGCCGCGATCTTCGCCTCCGTTGCAGTGATGATGGTCTCCAGGAGGGCGGCATCGCTCATCCCCTCCCGCGAGCAGATGATCAGGTTGATGGTGCCCCCCTGGTTTTCCCCGGGGGAAACCCCGGCGGTGATGAACACGGTGACAAAATCGAACTGCAATACGCAGAGGTTCTTCATCTCGACCGCGGTCAGGAGCCCGAAATAGTCATGGGGGAGCCCCTCGCGGGCGATAACCCCGTCAAGAACCCGTTCCGGGTCCCGGTGGTCCCAGTCGGCCGGGACGGTATGGCTGATAATGGAAGAAACGTGCGAAAGGCCGCCGGAGACCCCGGTGCTCGCGGCGCGAAAGGACCCGCGGAGGATGAGAGAGCCGTTCCGGAGGTAGTACCTCATGCCACGGTATACCGCCTGCGGTCTTTCAACTCCTGCTGCTTGCCGGCGTTCCAGCCCGAGACTTCCTGCAGGTAGCCGGTCACCCTGCTGATCTGCACCACGTCGTGGCTCCCGCATTCCGGGCAGACGGCCGCCCCGCAGAGTAGGCAATAGTCAATGCCGGAGACGATCTCATGGGAACAGTGGCAGTGGTCGAGCGGGCACATGGGCTGGAGGTGCTCGTCACCGCAGACGGGGCAGGGCGTCTCGTCGACTACGAGGTGGCAGGTATAGCACTTGTACTTCCGCTCTCCTTCGGGGATGTCCTCGAGGCTCCGGTACTTCCTGGCCAGTTGGTGCTGCTCCTCACTCCATTGCATACCATTACATGGATATTTTTCACTTTTAAACCTTTAGCTCGTTCCCTGTCCGCCTCAGCCGACTCATAGGGCTCATCATCGGAAATCTCAGCCCAGTCGTGTTCTCATCATCGGCGGATGAGGGAGTAGAGCCGTGCCGCCTCGGCTGCAGGGTCGCGGGACCCGTATATCTGGCGGCCCACGATGATGCCGTCGACGAGCCCGGCCAGGGCCCGGGGGTCCCCTCCCTGGGCCCCCACCCCGGGCGAGTATATGGCCCTGGATCCTACGATATCCCGGAGGATTCGCACCCGCTCCGGGCGGGTTGCCGGCGCAATAATCCCGTCAGCATGGCACTCCACGGCCAGGCCTGCGATCTTCTCTGCAGTCCCCCCGGAAAAGAACTCCAGGGCCCCCGGGTGGCTCATCTCGGCCACCACGAGGCATTCGCCTCCTGCATCGTGGGCGGTCTCCACGCAGGCCTCCACCGCGTCCCTTCCCGTGAACCCGTGGCAGATCAGGGCATGGAACCCGGCAGCGAAGACCGACCCGGCGATGAGCCGGTTGGTATTCGGAATATCGGCCACCTTGAAATCGGCGATCAGGGGGAGGCCGAGACTCCCAAGGTCCCGGGCGATGGAGAGGCCGCAGGCCAGGACGAGGGGGTAGCCGACCTTGATGGCATCAAGGTGGGGGGAGCAGGCCGCGGCAATGGCCAGGGCTCTTTCCCGCTCCTGCACGTCGAGGGCCAGGACAAGGTCCGTCATGCCGCCAGCCTCTCCAGGACCGCCGCCACCAGGAGCGGGAGGCTGATGGTGGCATCCCCGTAGACGGTCACCGCCCGGGCTTCGCCGGTGATCTTGCCCCAGGACCTGGCCTCGTCGAGCGTCGCCCCCGAGAGGCCGCCCAGGTCCGGCCGGTCCCCGGTCAGCTGCACGGCATAGTCAAAGCCCTTCGGGGTCATCAGCATGCTCTGCAGGATGAAGTTCTTGGGCACGCCGCCGCCTACCAGGAGGGCGCCGGCCCGCTCCGCCTCAAAGCAGGTGGAGAGGAGGTCCTGCATGTCGCGGAAGGCGTCCACGGTCACCTTTCCCGTCTGGGAGAAGAGCCAGAACTGGAGGCCAATCATCGAGTCGGCCAGTGCCGGGCAGTAGACAGGGACGTCTTTCCGCACTGCCGAGGCCAGGATGCCCCGGTCCAGGCCCGACCCCACCAGGGAGAGGAGGCCGGCGATGGACAGGGGCGGACCGGGGGGGAGCGAGGAGAAAGTCTCCTGCATGAACTCCTCGAACCGGATAAAGGCCTCGTTGGGGAGGAAGATGTCGTAGATGCGGTTGATCTCGTCCTCGCGCAGTTCGGTATCCGAGCAGGCCGCCGTCCCGTGGTAATGGCGGCACCCCAGGGCCTCGATGATGTCATGGGTGAGGTTGGCCCCCGTGGAGACCAGGACGTCCACCCTGCCGGCATCGATGAGGTCGCTCACGATCCGCCCCATCCCCCCCGGGACCATGGCCCCTGCCAGCCCAAGGAACTTCACCGCCTTTTCGTCCCGGAGCATGGCCTCGTAGATGTCGCAGGCCCGGGCCAGGGATCCTGCGTTGTAAGCCCCGGCCCCCCTGAGGGCAGAGACCAGCTCGCCAACGGTCATCCCGGCCCGGAGGACCACCTGTTCAACCGGGTCCCCGCATTGCATGGTTAGAAATGCGCCCGGGGGGGCAATAGTCCTTCGGCTTACACGGTGCCGCTGCCCGCCGGGGGACCGCGGCACAGGGGCCGGGCCAGGTGGCGCCTGGCAGAAGGAGGGACCTCGTACCACCCGCGGGCAAGGTCGCGGTCAACGCGGAATACTTCCGGTTCGCTGGCCCTGCCCCCGCAGCGGCGGCACTTGAACCCCTTCCCCGACCCGGCACTGGTCATCCGCTTCCCGCAGCGGAGACACCGGGGTGGCTTCCTGACCACCTCTTCGGCAAGGGACGAGATCCTGATCTTCTCCAGGTTTATGCTCTCTTTCTTGTAGCTTCCCGCAACGATCACCGCGTCCCCGGGCCGGAGCTTCCGCACAGTCTCCCGGAACCCCTTGGTCGGCTCGTAGGCCATGCACCGGACCTGGCACCCCCCTTCCTCCAGGAGGAAGGAAACATGACCACCCTTTCGTGTGACCGCACGGGAAGCGACCGTCCCCTGCACCAGGTAGGACCGGCCCTCAAGCAGCGCTCCAGGCCGGCCGGGCAGGAGGTGGGAATCGGTCCCCTGGTTGGTAACCCATACCTGCTCCAGGCCCGGCCGCTCCGAGATCACCCACTCCCTGGCAAGCGATACCCAGCCCGGCCGCTCCCCCCGTATTCCGAAGAGCACCGGGTCCGGCGTATGCGGGACGCAGACAACGACGCGGTTCTCCCGGTCCACCGAGTCCCAGGTATGGGGGAACGTGTGCTCCTCGGCGGAGAAGAGGCTCTCCCGGTCCACGGCGCGGGGCGTGCCCCATCTCCCCTTCTCCCTGTAGACCAGGAATTCAAAGGTGTGGTCGGGAAACCGGCTGCAGACCGCAGCTGTGGCCCCGATCAGCCCCCGCTCCTCCTTCCAGCCACGGTAGAGCGCACCGGCCGGTTCCAGGACTGCCAGGGCCTCTTCGAGCGTGCAGAAGTCCTGCACAGCCTTCCGGTAGAACTCCGCCGGGAGCGGTCCTTCCGAGACAACCACTCCGGGATGGGTCTTTTCGTGGGAAAATTCGGCAAGTTCTTCCACCGCTTCGCAGGCCAGGCGGAACGCCTCGCGGGGGGACCCCTGCGCCTCGAGGCACACCGCGGCGTTTCCGCGGGTCTTGAATGTCACGTTCGGGTTCAGGCGGACGAGCCTCGCCTCACGTACCGCGATGCGGGCCCTCTGCAGCCTCCGGACGAGCACAGCCCCCAGGTAGGTGGTGCACATGCCTCGCGGGGAGTCGGTGTCGTCGATGCCGATGCGCATGGTTTGAAAACAGTATTTATATTTGGCGAGGTATATCCTTCGTCATCAGGCATGACCCAGGAACGGCTCCTCCAGATGGTGGTGAGTGTGCTCCTGATGGCCGGTTTCCGGGTGTCAGAGCGGTTCAGCATGAGGCCGCGGAGCTTTGACCTCATCTCCCGCGATGGCGACGTTGTCCTGGTCATCAAGGTGGTCACTCATATCGACAGCGTGAGCGAGGAGACCGCCCGCGACCTGGACCATGTTGCCCGCTACCTCAGGGGATCGCCCCTCATCGTCGGCGACAGGGCCCGGGACTCGGAGTTGGAGCGGGGGGCCGTCTATGTCCGGTATGGCATCTTCGCCCTCTCGGTGGCGACCCTGTATGACGCCTTCGTCGAGGGTATCCCCCCGCTCGTGTACGCCTCCCCCGGCGGCCTCTACGTGAACATCAACGGGGAGGTGCTCCGGACGCTGCGCGAGAACCGGAACCTCTCGCTCGGGGACCTGGGAACCCTGCTCGGGGTCTCCCGCAGGACCATCAGCAAGTACGAGTCCGGGATGGGCACCACCCTGGAGATCGCCCAGAAGATAGAGGAGATATTTGACTCCGCTCTGGTCCGGTCAATCGACCTGCTTACCTATCGCTCGGTCTTCGAGGGCGAACCCGAGCAGGGGGAGGAAGAGAGCCCCATGAGTTTCCTGGAACGGATCGGTATCAAGCTGCATTCCATGCACCGGGCCCCGTTCCAGGCCCTGATCGAGGTCTCGGACCATTCCATCCTGACCGGGTACGGCACCACCCAGAAGGTGGTCAAGCGCGCTGCCCTCATCGGCAATATTTCGCAGATTACCGGGATGCACGCTATGTGCGTGCTTACCGATTATGGCAAGCAGAAGAAGATCGGAAAGACCCTGGTCATCGGGGAAAGGCGTCTCCAGGCCCTCCATGACGGAGAAGAGCTGATCCAGCTCATCAATAAATAGGGTTCTGATAGGTTGTAGGTTGATCAACCGCGTCGTCGGTTGGTGATAACTCGCGGTTGATCGCGCAGTATGGATACTTTCACCTTGCATGATGAAGCTTCTTATATAATCCTTAAAATATTTCTTTTAACTATGGCTGCTTTTGTAATTGATGAGAATGAGAATAATGGTAGAACGGGTGTTTTTGATTTTGAAAACGGACATAGATTTGTCACACCAACACACGTCCCATCAAGAGTAGATTTCGATTATTTACAAAGATCACAGTTCCTACGAGAAGAAGATTATAGGGATATTACTGTAGGAGAGTATGTTTGTTGGCTCGATAGAGATCAAACTGATGCATTAATCAACGACCATAATTATTACCAACAGACTCGTTATCGAATTTCTTCGGAATTACGGGATATGCAAATCCCGATAAAATTACTCCATTTCAATTTCTACTCTGATGTTCAAACAATTGAAAGGCGTTTACTTGAGATTCTATTAGAACTTCAGCATGACGTAAACGCTGATATTATTGAAATTCCGAATTTATATTCATCATTAGATTATCGGAAAATGATTGCGGTCGCTGTAAATTGGAGAACAGGACGAGGGATAGAGAAACCCCTGATGGGGGTTGCGTGTAAAGTGGCCGATGTGGATTTAATATCCCCAATGCTAGGTGAAATTGATGGTGTCGGCCTTAACTTAAGTCGATTTAGCAAGCCATTATTATTTAAAGCACGTGAAAGTCTAAAAAATCAAGAAAAAATGGTTTACGCAATTTCTGCCCCTCGACATTACACATCCGTTGATAGACAAGGCACATTAGGCGTGCTAATAAACTATTTTGGTGTTGATATTGTCAGCAATCCTGTTTTACATTGGAAAGGATCGCGTTTTTTAATGTCACAGTTAGCTATCAGTAGCGACGACGAATTGTACAATTTAGCGATGAATAGCCGGTATTTTGCTCCAGTTGATTACAGCACACACACTTATGGGTATTTACAAGAGCAACATGGTGAAGATCATAGACTCTCAGAAAGCTGTACTTGTCCCATATGCCAGCACAATACGATAGGAACAATATTAGATAATTATAGAGAGGCAAATGCAAATTCAAGAGCGCATCAAGTGATTTCATATAAAGATGAGGCTAGAAAATACCGTAACGCGATCCATAAAAATGAAGCAGAAAGATATATGGATTCAAGACCATTTGTTCGGAGGATTATCGACTAATAAATTGATTCTAAAATACTATTTATTTTGAAATATTTTTGTAATTCTAAAAGTTCCCCATCATGAAATTTAATATTCGTTTTAGGAAGAATAGCCGTCTTTGTAAATTCCCCTTGTAAATCTAACAGCATTTCAACAAGCCAGCGTTCTTTTATTGGTTCTTTTGGGATTAAATTAATTAAAACTATATCTGCTTCTCTATTTAAGGAATTAGAAATTGTTCTACGGAGATTATTATAATAAATTCGTTCATCACCGTTTTTTCCATTTAGGCGGTTTTCATCAATATTTTTTTTGATTATCTGAATTTTCTGCATTCTACTCACCCTTCTCATTATTGGAGAGTAGAAGGACCATTACCTGCTTTTTTACCCAATTTTTGGGAACGTAAATTAGTCCATTGGAGCGGTCCTTCCCTTGATCTCTCACTTCATAAACCCCCATTTCGGAAATGTCGACGGTGATTGTTCCAGTAAATTTCATGCGCCACCTTAAAGCATGCTAATGACATGTTATTAGCATGCTCTTTGCAAAATTAATATTTATAATTATCTCAAGGTTTGAAGGTAAAAAGGATAAATAGTAATAAATAGAGGCAAAAGAGATGATTTTATTCAATAATAGGTTCGAGTAAGGCCACCTTCACTTTTTTCCCTACCCATTCAACTGGGACATATACCCGACCCGAATTTCCAGATTGCTTCACGGTCTTCTCTACGATCTGATAGGCCGTAATTTTAATTTCCATCTCCAGCCCCATAAAATCACTATTATGTAGTCATCTCGTATCTATATCAACTCTTCTGTAACTACATATTAGAAATGTTTAATACATAGTGGCTACAAAGTAATTACATGGTGAAATGTTATGATTCGACAACTCAACGACCCGAGAGAATTAAGGGGGGTGGCAATCCTCTCGCAGCCTGACACCGTCATACAGACCGACAAGGAGCAATGGCGCGTCAAGTCGCAGTCGAAGGACGATTATTACCAGGTTACCCGATCCTTCCCGAATGATCGGAAGGAACGCATGCGCTCCCCGCCAACCTGGACCTGTACCTGTCCCGACCACACAACTAGGAATGTTATCTGCAAACACATTCACGCTGTAGAGTTCTCCCTGAAACTCAAGGGAGAAATTGAGGAGCACAGTACAGCGGTCCACATCGAAGAGGTAGAACCGAAAATTACTTGCCCGATCTGTAAGTGGGAGAACGTTGTAAAGTGGGGGATCCGGAAGGTACAGTTCGGAACCGTCCAGCGGTACGCATGCCGGAACTGTGATCACAAGTTCGTTGTGGATAAAGGATTCTGCCGGATGAAAAACAGCCCCAAGACAATCACCCTTACCTTGGATCTATATTTCAAGGGCGTATCGCAGAGAAAGATCTCGGATCATCTGAAACAGTTTGAAAACGTGAGTGTCACCCAGCCAACTATCCTGAGCTGGATCAAGAAATACCTGAAACTCCTCGCAAAATACTCGGAAAGATACAAGGCCGATGTCGGGAACATCTGGCACTCCGACGAGACTACGATTTTCATCAAGAAGGAAGGCAAAAAGAAGTATTACGAATGGATCTGGAATATTATGGATGCGAAGACCCGCTACCTTCTCGCCTGTGAAGTAACAGAATCGCGGTTCAGGGAAGACGCGCGGAAGCCATTAAAGAAAGCAAAGGACGCGGCGAACAAGGTCCCGATGCGATTGTGACCGATGGATTACCCGCGTACCCAATGGCAATCAAGGATGAATTCTATGGACTAAATGAGCGGATCCAGAATCCACATGTCAGACTCAAAGATTTCGAGACAAAGCCGAACAATAACATCGTGGAGCGGTTGAATAGGACATTTCGGGAACGGACGAAGGTTGTGAGGAGCTTTAACAGCGATATCGGAGCGTCGGAGTTCTGCGACGGCATGCGCGTTTATTATAACTACATCAGGCCGCACCAGGCGATTGGGGGATTGACTCCCGCACAGATGGCGGCGATACCGATTAACCTTCTTGGGAATAGATGGGTAAAGATGATTGAATTAGCGACAAAATAATTTTATTTTTTACTCTAATAACCGATCGCTACCGGAACTCACAGTTAAAGATGTTCTTGTTGGGATTTATCACGGATCATCCATCTTAAATAAAAGGCAAAATACGGATCTAAAATATATAAGATTGCCTCGCGTTTATCCCATTCAATAATTTTAGGTTTTCCCTGAGATTTTACTGATATTTCCTCCATTTTAACGAGAGCCCTTGATATTTCGTGTCGTTGGGGAACACTCTCTTTTAACATGTTACGCAATTTTGCACGGATTTCTTCGTATTGAATTTCCGTTTTAGGGCCTGTGTTAGCCAATGCAATAAGAATTGATAAATAAATATCCCCAGATCTCCCATCATTAAATGATCTTTGTTGGCGATCTCTTGCTCGTGGTCCGCGTGCTAATAATTCAAAATCAGCTTTTGATGTAATTGTTTTGGCAATCCTTACAAAAAACTCTTCTTTAGGAACCCCCTCAATTTTTGCGGGTACTGGTAACGTTTCATTAATAGTATTATTTTTACAAATATTTGCACAAAATTCTTGCATTAATTGGGGATTACCGAAACTCTCGGCAGCCATCACCTTATTAGCAGGTTCATTGGAAGCTATGTTTAACTGAGGGAATCCTTTGTTGGCAATCTCTATTAACTCATTCTCACTCCATAAGGGGATTTTAAGTTGTTGAACTCGTCCAACCATTTCTGATTCAATTTTTACAGCATCATATGCTCTGTGAGGGACTGATATTAGTACTAACCTTAATCCCTCAAAAATTGGAGTTTTCAACGATCTAATAATATTAATTTGAATTGATGGGGGAATATAATGAAAATCATCAATTATTACAGGTCTCTCCTGGTTGCTAAGTTCATGTATTGCAACCATTCTTGGACTGCCTTTTCGTGAAAATGATTGTGAACCTCCCTTAGTTTTGGTCTCACTTCCAGTTACGCTACTCTCGATTTTTGCTACAAAGATATTCAAGCCACCTTGAACATCACCAACGACCGTTTCACTTGTTCCAGTAGAATATTCTGTTTCAACATCCGTATATGCTTCAATTTGAGTAATAATTGATGCCCAGAAATCATCTTCCTCTCGTATCGAACCCCCGGAAATCCATATGCCAGAATCTTTAGGGATCAACCGTCTGCATAAAACTGTTTTACCGGATTTTGTTGGACCTGTTAATGATAACAATTTGTGCCCGCTTTCAAGATAATCTATGAATTGCTTTTCTAACTCAAGCTGATTTCTAGGATTGTATGTGTATATGGGGAAGCCCCCGGGATTAAATACGTCGGACACTTTCATAATATCGATAAGAGACTTATAATTGCCAATTATTTATTAAATGTTTTAATTCTGGGTCAATGTAAATACCAAACCCCATTCCAATAAAATGGTATTAAAATTCAAATAAATTTTGTAATAACCGCAATACCTATACCAACAACAAGTGCAGCCAATATTCCAAGTAAAATATTCTTTATCCACGTCACATCATTTTTATATAATTTAAAATCACTTCGAATTTCGCTGACATCACCTTTTACTTCATCGATCATAATCTCTAATTTTTCAACAGATTTGATTGCATCCGCTATTGTTGGAGATTTCAGTCGAATCATCCATTCAATATCTTTTTCAGGGAATCCAAATTGGTCTTGGTATTTCCCTTCATAAGTTTTTAGAGGGTCTTTCTCAAAATTAAAAAAAATTAACGTACATAATTTCTGCCCGTAATCGATTTTGAAAGTATCAGACGATGGATTAAAAAGAGTGATGAATATTTTACCTCTATATCCAGGGTCTACATGCAAACCAGAAAAGGCAAGGATACCTTTTCTTGACATACCAGATGGCATTCCAATAATAATCCCTATTTTTTGCGAGACTTTCACACTTTCAAGAGATTCCATCTCCATCCAGTCGCCAGCCTTCAAATATAATGGAAATTCATCTTTACCACTAACGCCTTTTCCCGCGATTAATGCTCTCCCCACTCTGAAATCATAACTGGATGGTTCAAGTTCTTTTTCATCAAAAGGCTCAATAAATATGTCTTTTGTACGAATCGCCTCTTTAATTTCAATATCAGAGAGAAATGACATATTGAATGGTAAATATCTAATAGTATTATATAAGGTTTCTCGATGTGTTGCTGTGTTGTACAATTCCAAAATAGTCTTCTTTTCCCATAATAGACTAAATCTATTGTTTAAACAACCATCGAAACCAGCATATTATAGCAATTGAACTTCATCATCATCTCGCGCAGCATTCCC
>JAPXRZ010000014.1:0-57383 GCA_033813295.1 Methanolinea sp. | reverse complement strand
GCTTTCTCAGGTCTATTAACATCAATAGTCCCAATTTTGAAACGTTTAACGTTAAACCAAGATTTTTTATCCTCAATTGCTTCTTTAATTGGAATGTCTTTTGACATTTTAACACGTTTTGACTTCTCTTTTTATTTTATTTAATATATCCTTTGATATTCTAAATTTAGATTGGTCAATTCTCTCTAAAATATCAATTGTCGTTTCCTTTTTAAAAATATTATAATGACAGTGACATATCCCAATTAATCCCACTGTCCCATGCAATGACTGCAATAAATAGGGCAGATTCTCTCTAATAAAATCACGAGCCTCATCCTCATCTACAATTAAATAAAACTTTAAATTAATTTGGTAAAAATGATATCCAAGCCCGATTACTTCATGTTCTCCTTTATTAATAATCTCTTGTGATAAAAATGGTCTTAAAATTTCACCAAAGTCAATATAATTGTCAATTCGCACTATTTTTTGATTGTCTCTTAATTTTTCACGTTCTGAAATTCTTATTTCTTCAGCAACGATTGGTGGGATATAAAAATCAAAAACTGAAATTATTTTTAATAAACAGTCTGGTTCTTCGATGTCATCTAAAAAACATAAATAAAAACTACTGTCTGCAATAATTCCGTGTATAACTTTTTCATTCATCAGATCGTTAATTCAATATATCGTTTTTCTGATATAATACCTTTAGATAAAAGATTTTTTGCTAATCTCGCTCTCATTTTTTTATCCTTGAGATATTTATCCGAAACGGAGGAAAATTTTGCTGATTCTGGGTAAGTACTATATATAATAAAAAGAAGTTCATCAACAGATAATTTATCATAAAGATCTCGTATCAATTTGATAGCGCTCAATAATTCTTTAGCTTGTTTGTGAAATTGACCACTTTTCACGATTTTTTGATATTCCAGTTTTCCTGATTCTGAAAGGGAAATTTTGTTTCCTTCAATTTTAAAAGCATCCTCAAAATAAAATGGTTCTTCAATAGTTTCCTGTAACGCTTGAGAATAAGCGCCATAATGGAATTCTTCAAAATTAAAATACTGTTGAATAACTGGGAAGCTTTTGGAGAGAACAAACATTTCCTTTTCTAAATGAGTGGCAGATGGAACTGGACGATTAACTACACCGAGTAAAAGGATTATATATTTTTCAATGATTGATAATTCGTCCTCTTCAGTCATTTTTTGCCACATTTAATTTTTTTATCAATACTGGTGTGTTTTCAGTTATGGGATCACTCGGGTCTTTGATGTAGGGTGTGAAGGTTACTTCTGTTGTCTCATCCCAACCGGTTTGGATAATGATCTCTCTAGGGATATTAATCCGATACTGGTTCTTTGATTTTGTGATTTTAACCATGGGCCAACTGCTCTGTGAAAGTAAGAATCCTACTTTATGCCTTCATTATACCCATTATATGCCTTTTTTAGGTATATAAAAATTTGTACAAATTAAAAAGAGATTGATTTTTCCTTCATTATCTGCATCGGGGTCTTGTACCCCAACTTCTGTATCTCTCTCTCATTGTTGAACCAGTGCTGAAACTCTTCAAGGCTCTTGTAGAGTGATTCCGGGATCATATATCTCCTGTATGCGATCCACTCCCTGAACAGGGTTCCAAAGAGCCTCTCAACCTTCCCATTCTGCCACGGGCTCCCCTTGTCTACCTTGTGGTGGAAGATCACCTTTTCCTTACAAAGATCCTCGAAACTCTTTGAGACGAACATCCGCCCATTGTCGGTGTAGAGAATCCGGGGCTTCTTTCCACCGTTGAATTCAATTGCTGCATTTACACAATCAATTGCGGAAACAGAGGTTGCATTATCGTAACTCCTGATTGCCATAACCCTGCGAGTGCAAGCATCAATGATTCCAAAGATATACTGCTTCCGGCCCTTGGCGATCCTCATAGGGGTCATATCCAGGTGCCAGATCGCATCGGGTTCGTCAATCTCGATTCTCTCAGGGATTACTCTCTCCTTCTTCTCCTCGATCTCCTTCATCATCTGAGATACGGTTACGTGGGAAACGGTGATCCCATACTCCTTCTTGATCTCATGAGCGATCCTGCGCGAGCCGTAGAACGGGTATTTTGTAAGAATCTCCTTTACACAGTTTGGTTAAACTGGGTATTCTTCATGTCGCGGTGGAGAGGTGCGCGGGATTTGTCACTGATAAGATCTCCTTCCCGGTAGCGGCGAAGCCACTTCTTAACGACCGAGATAGAACAGTTCAAATTTTCGGCAATCTCATTCAATTTAAAACCCTGATTGTGAAGGGTGATCATCTGTTTTCTGAATTCCAGCGCGAACCCATTGTTTGAATTTTTGTAGATGTTCGCATAGCTGAACAGAGTATTGACCTGGGCCGGGGGAGTGTTAATCCCCATCGAGGTGTAATTGTTGGTTGGGAAGGTTGCGGTCTCCATGATTTGTAACCTCCTCAGAAGGGGTGAGTCTTGGCGGGCTTCCCCTCCTGTTCTTCTTATTACATATCTATATTATATTTATTAGTATAAATACCTTATTGATGAAATGGATATCATATATCGTCTTTAACAACATAAAATATTTATACAATAGCGATGTTATACATTTTTATGTCTACAGAAGCAATCACGGTTCAATCTCAAGCATATGAAGTGCTTGAACGTGTGGTAAAGGCCCGTGGAACGTCAGGAGGCGTTTATCTTCCTGTTTCATGGACGGGGAAGCGGGTGAAAATTCTCTTATTAGACCCTGTTGACGAGAAAGAAGGAAGAGCGTAAAAATTGACATACCTTTATTCGGATTTTGGTTCATTTTTTTGAAGTCTATCTTTCTCTCGGAGTCTTTTTGCGGCTTTCAAGAGTGTTGAGGCAATTTTCTCTAACTCTATTGCTTGATCTATGAAATTCATATTCCTGTTCATAATAGATATTATGTATATGCAATAAATACCTATTGTATAGACTATAATCTGATATTATACACTTTGAATTTTAATTAAAATACAATATGGAAAAAATGGATATCTCAATTTCTGGTTATGAGGTTAGAGAGAAAAAAGTTACAAAGAGTGGCAATAGCGGGCACGTAGTTGTGCCTCCTACATGGATTGGAAAAAAAGTGAAAATAATCCTTTTAGAACCTATTGAAAAATAAGAAATAATTATTTGAAAATATCAGAATCCTCTTCGATCTTCTTGTAATTTGCGTTATCTGCCTCAAACTTGATTCTTTCTATTATTTCATAACAGTGATGTTGTTCTGGATATGCTTTTGAGTCAAGTGAAGGTAAACTCCCCTCTCGTTGCCTTGTGAAGGTAAATTGGGAAGCATCGCTTATTCTATTGGTTTTTACGTATTCCCGAAGCGTTTTTAAATTTGGGAAGTTGTTGTTTTCATCAGGTAATCCAGAAATCCTTTGATTGGCAATTGCGACGTATTTCTTGTCAATTTCTGCACCACAGAAATATCGATTAAATCTTTTTGCTACCACTGCTGTTGTTCCTGTTCCCATGAACGGATCTAAAACAACATCGTACGGTTCGGTAGTAGCTAAAATTATCCTTTCAATAAGGTCTTCTGGGAATTGAGAGGGATGTATAGTATCTTCTTCGTGATTGTGCCGTACATTGCGAAAAGCCCAAACATCTCCTACGTTCTTTCCCTTCGGATCGCAGGAATATTCACCTTTCTTCTCACCTTTCCAATGTTTTTTATTATCGTATTTTTGAGGGACTTTGATAGGGTCTAAAAAGAATTTATAGTCCATTGTTTTTGTGAACCACAATATCGTTTCATGGCGACCTGAAAATTTATTTTTTGCATGCATCCCATGAGGGCGAATCCAAATTATCCTATTACGGGGAATCATACCCAAATCCTCAAAAATTGGAAAGAACTTTATGTCCAAGGGGATATGTGCACCATCATTCCCAATATATGCCCCGATTTCCCAAAAAATAGAGCCAGTGTGTTTTAATACCCGATTGCATTCAGTAAGAACTTCTTTTTGCCAATCAAGATATTGTTCTAATGGCTGGCGGTCATTGATTGTTTTCCCAATATTATACGGGGGGGATGAAACAACAAGATCAATACTTTCGTCAGGAATTTTATTTAAAAATCCTAGACAATCTCCTGGATATATCGAATTTAAAAGATTCTTTGGGATGTTCGTCTCTTTTTGAAACTCTGTCTCCTCGCCAATCATATGGTGTATAAGATCAAGTTTGGTTTGGAACGATTTCCCGTTTGGCATTGTATAATATAATAAGAGTTTAACTATTTATTTACGTCTTTTTTGCATCTACCAGTATCTTTGCTCTTCTTTTCTTTAATCCATGATCTGGTTGTTGTTGTATGTTACATGTCATGTGAGTTTCTTTCACAAGAGCCCTAGAATATCTTGGATCTGTATATTCACTCCAAACAATTGGAATTCTGTCACCGTACCCTTCAAACAATCCAATGAGCCTAACAGGGATATCAAATATCTCCAATTCATCTAAAAAATTAATTTGCCCTATTGCTTGTTCATAGTACAAAGTGCTGTTGGCCGCTGGAAACAAATGTGCCTTTGTAATAATCAATAAAATATCAACGGGTATATCATCAAACTGAAAATGGCTTTTAAAAAGGACTTCCGAGCGGATGATATTATTTAATAAAAAAGGATAATTTGAAAATTGAACCTCCAATATAAGTCCACGCTTTCCAAAATCTAGATCAGTTCCTAAAAAATCAAGATCCTCTCCTAATTGTATAGTGTCATGCCACGCTTCTCTTTTTAGAAGGGCCTTCAGATGACGGTTTACACCTTTATTATCAAAAACAGGTTGCCCTTGCTTCCCCTTTTGATCTGATGCCTTCAAATATAATGGCATCTCTTCAATTGTTCCCTTTAAAACACTCCATTCTTTTTTATAATAATTATCAATAACTTCATTCGCTGAATTATAATCTTGAAATTGAATAATCATGTAATAATAACAAGAACAACCACATCCCACATAAATTTAAGGACACGATGTTACTTTACACTACATATAGGCTTCCGGAACACAGGATGGAGGGCCACTCCATCGTCATCCGCGTGGAATGGGAAAACACCGTCGGGGCCGTCCGGGTGGGGCATATATACCTGATCATCGAACAATAGAGGGTTGATGCGAATCAGGGACGTGATCCTCCCCGAGGACCGGGTCTTCTTTGACTTCTTTGACCGCATGGTTGAGACAATCGGGGAGGCATCCGGCCTCCTGGTCAGGCTGTCCGGGAGCCATACGGGCAGGCCGGAACTCTGCAGGCAGATACGGGCGCTCGAGCACAGCGGGGATGAAGTGACCCGGAGCATCTTCGAACGGCTGAACCAGTCCCTTATCACCCCCCTCGAGCCCGAGGAGATCGCCAGGCTGGCCCCGGCCCTGGATGATGTCCTGGACCGGATCGACCGGGTGGCTGCCCAGATCTGCAATTACGGGATAGCGGAGCCGAACGAGGAGCTGGGCGACTTTGCCACCCTTATCTCGCTCGCATCCGAGGAGATCGGCGCCGGGATGGCAGGACTCCGGAACATGGAGGATCTTGACGCCATCGAAGAGAGGAGCCGGGAGATCAACCGGCTCTATAACAAGGGCTCCGACCTCCTCTCCCGCGCCGTGCTCCGTCTCTTCCAGTCCCATGACCCGGTGCTGATCATCAAGCACAAGGATATCTTCGAGAGCATGCAGGGGGTCCTGGAACGGTGCAACGACCTCGGGCACGTGCTCAATGATATCACCCGCGGGCACCGCTGACCGTTCCCATGGACCCCCTGATCGCTGCCGGAATCGGGCTTGCGCTCCTCTACGCCTTTATCATGGGGACCAATGACGCGGCCAACAGCATCGCCATTATCGTGGCCAACCGGGCCCTGTCCCCCCTGCGGGCTATCGCGCTTGCTGTCGCCGGCAATTTCATGGGGCCATTCATTCTCACCACGGCCATCGCCCGGACCATCGGGACCGGGATAGTCGAAAGCGGTGCTCTTACCCCGGCAATCATCATCATCGCGCTCCTTTCGGCGATCGCCTTCGTGGTGCTGGCCACGCGGGCAGGCTTTCCCGTCTCGAGCACCCATGCCCTGGTAGGCGGCCTCCTCGGGGCGGGTCTGGCTGCCGGTGGGCCGGCAATCCTCTCCCTTCCCCCGGCCGGGCTGGTTGCCGCAATCATCATCCAGGCGGCAGCCGGGGGGATTCTCGGGGCCCTGGTCTTCGGCGCCCTGGCCAGGAGGCTGCACGAGGACCTCCGGGTGGGGGTGATCCTGGGGGGCCTTGTCGGGGCTTCGATAGTGATCATCCCCCTCATTTTGAACGGGATGATCCGCCCCTCCGGGATCCTGGCCATCGTGGTCTTCATCGTGGTCGCGCCCGTGCTCGGCCTCTTCGGGGCGTTCCTCCTGGACGTGGCTATCTCCCACCTGTTCCGCTATTCCCGGCAGAACCGGATGAAGAAGGTGTTCCTCCCCCTTGAGGCGGCAGCCGGGGGCCTCCAGGCCCTGGGGAACGGGGGTACCGGCGGCCAGAACGCGATCGGCATCATGACTGCCCTGCTCCTGGCGGGGGGTGCCATCCCTGAATTTTCCGTCCCCGCCTGGGTCCTTGGGGCCGGGGCAGGGGCAATCGCGCTCGGAACGTTCTTTGGAGCATGGGAGGTGATCGAGCGGGTCGCACGAAAGATCACCCGCATCCGCCCCTACCAGGGCTTTTCAGCGGCGGCCTCGGCCGGGGGGATCCTTGCGGCATGCAGCCTCTCCGGCATCCCTGTCTCCTCCGCGCACGTGATGAACGGGGCCATCGTGGGGGTAGGGGTCACGCGGGGTTTTTCCGCTGTGCGCTGGGATATCGTCCGTGATATCATGCTCACCTGGGTGACCACCATCCCCGTTGCAGTCCTTGTTTCCTTTGCTGCCTACCAGGTACTGCACCTCCTGGGGTTTGGATAAAGGCCGGGATGCCGCGTGTAAGAGCCCGGATCAGGCACCTGCAAGCCCGGGGAGATACACCTGCTCGTAATACCTGCACCGGTTGCGGATGGGACAGACCGGGCAGGCTGGCTTCCTGGCGGTGCAGAGCGCTCTCCCGTGGGCTATGAGCAGGTCGGTGAGCACGCCCCAGCGCTCCCGGGGGAAGAGCGCCATCAGGTCCTGCTCGACCTTCCCGGCGTCTTTCCCTGACGAGAGCCCGATCCTCCGGGCCAGCCGGAAGACGTGGGTGTCCACGGCCACGCCTTCATTGGTTCCGAAACCATGGTAGAGGACGATATTGGCAGTCTTTCTCCCCACACCGGGGATGGTGAGGAGCTCATCCATGGTGCGGGGGACCTCCCCGCCGAACTGATCAACGAGGACACGGGCCGCGCGTATGATGTTCCTGGCCTTCATCCGGTAGAACCCGGTCGTGCGGATGATCTCCTCGACCTCGGAGGGGTTTGCAGCAGCCAGGGCCTCGGGACCGGGGAACGTCGAGAAGAGAACGTCGCGGACGGCGTCCACCGCCCTGTCGGTAGTCTGGGCTGATAGGATGGTGGTGATCAGCACCTGGAAAGGCGGGCGGGAATACCGCTCCCTTGCCCAGACATCCGAGTAGTGTTCTGCCAGGGTGTCGAAGATGGCGAGTGCCGTGTCCCTGTCCAAGGCGGTTGGCCTCCAGGAGGACCAGAGAGACGGATTGATAACCGTCCCGGTCTTCCCCATGGGGTAGGGCAGATTCGAACTGCCGTCAAAGCGTCCCAAACGCTCTAGGATGGACCAGGCTACCCTACTACCCCGATGAGGAAAAAATGTTGGCGCGGAATGGCAAAATGATTATGGTTTCAGGGGGAGCGGGCTCCCCTCCCTCTCCATCACCAGGGTCCCCAGCTGTTCCCCTGAAAAGAGTGCCCGCTCGAGGTTCCTGGGGTCCCGGCCGTCGAGCACCAGGAGAGGGATGCCGCTCCGCTGTACCACCCGGGCCGCCACCACGTCGATTACAGCATTGGACCCGGCGGCGAGCGACCCCCTGCCCACGATCTGCAGCAGTCGTACGGGGGTCAGGCGGGTGAACCGCTGGGCAGAGGGGTCCTGCCTGGGATCGGCAGAGTAGATAGCGTCCACCGAGGTGAGGTTCACCAGGAGGGCTGCACCCGCCTGCTCGGCCAGGACCGCAGCCACGGCATCGGTGGTCTGGGCAGGGGTAACCCCGCCCATGACCACGATGCGGCTGCTCCCGGCGCACTTTAAGGCCTCGGCATGGTTGACCGGGACCAGAGGGCATGCGGCACCCTTGAGTGCACTCACCAGGAGGCGTGCGTTCAGGCGGGTCACCATGATGCCTATCTCGTCGCAGGTGGCCTCATCGACCCCCAGCTGCCTGGCGGCGGCGATGTAGCGGCGGGCCTCCCCTCCGCCGCCCACCACCACGAAAAGCTGCACCTTTTCCGCCAGCCGCTGCAGGACCGGGGCATACGCGCCCAGGGTATTCCCCTCGAGGGTAGGAAAGAGGACTGATCCGCCAAGGGAGAGGACCACGCATGTCATGACACTCATTCATTTCTTTGAAATGTAAGATATATCTTGGTTAGTCATGATCCGGTGTCCGGTCTGCAACAGCCGCGATATCTACGTCCTGGTCGGGGGGTATATCGGCCAGGTCTACCGGTGCAAGTCGTGCGGATACCGGGGCTCGCTGGTCGTGGAGTGCGCGCTGGATGACAGGGAGACAGGAAAACGCGATGGCGATCGCCAGGGCAGTGACCAGTAGGTTTATGTCTCCTCCCGGGACTGTTGGTCCATGGATATGATGGCACAGCACCGGGCGCTCCAGTGGGCTCCGGCAGAAGAAGGGGCCGTGAAGTGTTCCCTCTGCAACCACCGCTGCACCATCAGGGAGGGGAAGACCGGGATCTGCGGGGTGCGGTACAACGAGGGCGGCACGCTCTATGCGACCACCTACGCGAAGGTGAGCTCGGAAGCCGTGGACCCCATCGAGAAGAAACCACTCTACCACTTCCTCCCCGGGACCCTCTCCTATTCGCTGGGGAGCGTCGGCTGCAACTTCCGCTGCGAACACTGCCAGAATTACCTGATATCCCGTGCGGACCGGCAGTTTGCCGGCCTGGCGGACCTTGCTCCTGAAGAAGGGGTGCGGCGGGCAAAGGCCCGCGGCTGCGCCAGCATCTCCTGGACATACAACGAGCCGGCAATCTGGCACGAGTATCCCCTGGACATGGGGACCCAGGGCAGGAAGGAAGGCCTTGGCACCGTCTACGTGACCAACGGGTACATCACCGAGGAAGCCCTGCGGGAGCTTGCCCCGATGCTGAACGCCTACCGGGTAGACATCAAGGCATTCACCGAGGACTTCTATCGGAAGGTCTGCGGGGCAAAGCTGCAGCCGGTCCTTGACTCCGCCGCCCTGGCCCGCGAACTGGGGATGCACGTGGAGGTGGTCAACCTCGTCATCCCGGGCTTAAACGACAGCCCCGCCGAGACCGATGCACTTATCCGGTGGATTATCGAGCACCTGGGGCCGTCCACACCGGTGCACTTCACCCGATTCCACCCCGATTACCGGATGCAGGACCGGGGGGCGACCCCGGTCGAGACCCTGGAGCGCATATACCGGCGGGCCCGGGAGCTGGGCCTGCGTTTTCCGTACCTTGGCAATGTCTTCTCCCACCCGGGGGAAAGTACCTACTGCCCCGCATGCAGAGCCCTGCTCATCGAGCGCCATGGATTTTCAAGCACATTCCGGAACCTTGCCGGGCACCGGTGCACGCGGTGCGGGGAGCACATCGAGTATGTCGACTCGGTCCGATGAACCGGGCGCTCCCCGGTTCCTGGCGGACCGGATGCTGGGCACGCTCTGCCGGTACCTCCGGTTCATGGGATACGATACCCTCAGTGCCACGTCCTACCTGGAAGGCAACCGGAAGGAGGACACCCTCCTGCTCGAGCGGGCTATGGCGGAAGGGCGGGTCCTCCTGACCAGGGACCGCGAGCTGGCTAGGCGGGGAGGCGACCGGGCGGTGCTCGTCCGGGGAGCGGCGATCGCGGACCAGGTCCGCGAGCTGGTGGACCTGGGCATGATTGTCCCCGAGCTGAAGCTCACCCGCTGCTCGGTCTGCAACGGTCTCCTCCGGCCGGCCCGGAGGAGCGAGGTGAGCAGGTCGTGCTATGCCCCGCGGAGGCCGGGGATCTCGTTCTCCTGGTGCCGCCGATGCCGCAGGCTCTACTGGATGGGATCGCACGGTGAAAAATTAAAAGAGAGGATGGAAGAGATATCCCGAAGTTAAGAGGTTTTTGCTGTCTTCTCGCTGACCTGCGACCGGCGCTTCAGCCAGACCAGCTCTTTTCCTTCAAACCCGAAGCTCTGCAGGAAGAGCACGTCGATACCCCCGGGGACCATCGATGTGTCCGCGCCCTGGGGGACCATGAGGATGAGCCGGGAATTGGCAGTCCCCGGGATTGGTTCGGCGCGGGCCATGGCCTTGAGGGAGTCCACGGTGCCGGGGGCCACCTTGTAGTCAAAGGAGACCAGGACATGGGCGCCTTCAAAACGCCCGAGCAGCCTCCGCGAGACGATGAACCCCGCGTCCTTGCCTGCGTGGGATGATTTCCTGATCTGCCAGCCGTCCACGCCGGGATAGAGCCGTTTCAGTTCTTTCCGGACAAAATCGTGCATGATGTCTTCGTTTGATCCCATTGCGAATCACAGCAAACTAGAGATTGACACTGGGACGGTAAAACTGTTTTGTTTTACCCAATTCACTCCAGGTGGCTGGATTGTTCCGGGCCGGGGAGGTCCCTGAATTGACACAGCGATGCGAAAATCCGTAAGCAGTTCTGCTCCTTCGGTCCCCGAGCCTAAAAGTCATCGTGTCTCTGGATACCGCCACGATAATGGTGCAGTAGTTGTTGACAGGAAGGGCCTGCTGAAACCTTTCACACACTGCTCTAAGCTCGGGACCATCATGCCACGCAGCGACGGGGGACGAAGGAAGCGTCCCCAGGAGTGCCTGAGTATTTGGGGCTTGCAAGGGTCTGCTGGGAGGGAACTTGCAGCCCCCGGTCCCTATGGGACCTCCGGGCGATGCGCCCTATCCCGCACCCATCCCCGCGATACGATAGTCTGTGAATGGTTCCTCTAAGCCTCGCTTACACACTGCTCCAAGCCCGGGGTCATCGCGCCATTGGGACGCCGCAGCGGCGGGGGCTGCGGAAGCAGCCCCCAGGAGCGTCTGAGTTGTTTGAGGGCTTTTCAGCTGGAGAGGACTGGGACTCAAAGAAACGTGAGTGTTCCAGGCTGGATTTTTTTTGATTCTCGCCTCTCAAACCAGCTTCAAAGCCCGGGGTCATCGCGCCACGGGACGCAACAGCGGCAGGGGACGCGGGAGGGTTCCCCGGGAGCATCTTTAGTATTCGGGGCTGGTATCGTCCTGGCGAGAAAGGCCAAACTCCCCGGGAACATCCTGTTCGGGCCAGATGTCACCCGCCCGTTCCTACAATAGAAAGGTATTTCAGGGTTATTGGCCCATGAATTTGTAAAAAGAAAGAAATTCTCGTGTTTTTGGCGGTCTATGATTGTGATGGGTGTTGATCCGGGGCTGGCCATCGTGGGGTACGGCATCCTGGAGCAGCGCCAGGGAAGGACGGTGCCCCTCTGCTATGCCTGCATCAGGACATCCGAGGGGAAAGGCGGGACCCCGGCGCGCCTTACTGCGATTTACCGTGAAATAAGCAGGCTGCTGGACGAGTACAGGCCAGAGTGCCTGGCCCTGGAAAAGCTGTTCTTTTCCCGCAATATCACCTCGGCCATGGGGGTCTCCGAGGTGCGAGGGGTGATCATGCTCGCCGCAGGGGAGCGGGGGGTCCCGGTCGCCGAATACACGCCCAACCAGGTGAAACAGGCGATCACGGGTTCGGGAAAGGCAGACAAGCGGCAGATGCAGGAGATGATCCGCCGGCTCCTTGACCTGGAGGAGATCCCCCGCCCCGATGATGTTGCAGACGGGCTCTCCATTGCCCTCTGCCATATCCACACGGTGAGGTGATACCGGACCGTGATTGCATCACTCCGCGGAAAGATAACCGGGCAGGGCCCCGGCTGGGTGGTTATCGAGGTCGCCGGGGTCGGGTATTCGGTCCTCATGCCCCGGACCACGGCCGAGGAGGCGGGCCGGACCCCTGGCGAAGTGGTCCTGTTTACCCACATGGCCGCCCGTGAAGACGGTGTCTTCCTCTACGGGTTTCTCTCCCCGGGAGAACTGGAAATGTTCCGCATGCTCATCACCGTCACCCGGGTGGGACCGGCGCTGGCCCTGGGGATCCTCTCCCAGATCTCCGTCGCGGACCTTGCTGCGGCCGTGATTGGAGAGGACGAGGAAATCCTGACGCGGATATCAGGCGTTGGCGAGAAGAGCGCCCGGCGGCTCATCCTGGAGCTGAAAGACACCATGAAGAAGAAGGCGGCCGATCTCCTGCCCGGGGCAGCCAGGGGAAGGGACGCTCTCCGGGACGATGCCGAGAGCGCCCTCATCTCCCTGGGTTTCTCCCCGCGGGAGGCCCGAGGTGCGGTGGAGGCGGCCATCGCCGGGATGCGTGACCCCGAGGTGCAGGCGGTCGTTAAGGCAGCCCTCCAGAAGATGAGGGAGCGATAGGCGTGGACGCGGATGACCGCGTGGTCTCGGCCGAACCGGGGCCGGGGGACCAGGTGGAGGCTGCCATACGGCCGGACCGGCTGGCAGAATTCATCGGCCAGGAACCTCTCAAGGAGATGCTCTCGATCGCCATCGAGGCGGCGCAGCGCCGGGGGGAGCCCCTCGACCACATCCTCTTCTCGGGCCCGCCCGGCCTTGGGAAGACCACCATGGCCCATATCATCGCCCGGGAAATGGGCTCCTCTATCTACTGCACGAGCGGACCGGTCCTTGAGAAGCCAGGGGACCTTGCCGCCATACTGACCCTTCTCGGGCGGGGCGATGTCCTCTTCATCGACGAGATCCACCGCCTGCACACCGTTATCGAGGAGATCCTCTACCCGGCCATGGAGGACTTCGAGATCGACGTGATGATCGGCGAGGGGCCGAGCGCCCGCTCCATCAAGATCACCCTGGAGCCATTTACTCTTGTGGGGGCCACCACCCGGGTGGGGCTGCTCGGCTCGCCGTTCCGTGACAGGTTCGGCATGATTGCCAGGATCAACCTCTATACGCCGGAGGAGCTTGCCCGGATAGTCGCACGGAGCTCCGCCATCATGGGTATCCCGGTTACTCCGGACGGGTCCCTGGAGATCGCCCGACGGAGCAGGGGTACCCCGCGGATTGCCAACCGGCTCCTGCGCCGCGTGGGGGACTATGCCCTCGTAAGGGAAGGCGGGGTGGTGGACCGGGAGGTGGCCGACCGGGCGCTCACCGTTCTGGGTGTCGACCCAATGGGCCTGGACGAGATGGACCGGCGCATCATCCGGGTGGTCGTGGACGAGTTCGGGGGCGGGCCGGTGGGGCTCAAGACCATCGCCATCGCCGTTGGAGAGGATACCCGCACTATCGAGGAGGTGTACGAGCCTTACCTTATACAGGCGGGCTTCCTGAAGCGGACTCCCCAGGGGAGGGAGGCGACACCTGCAGCCCGCGGCCACCTCCACCGCCAGTGGTGGTAAATAAAATGGCCCGTTTCTGTCCCCGATCGAGGGCATGATATAAATACCTGAAGAGATTATCCAAAAATATACCATTATCTCCCGTTTTTTGAACGGGAGCCTTCCGTGGCCTGGCAGGCAAAACGGAAGGATTGGTGCAGGGGCAAGGATGAATTCTGACTTCAGGTCGATACATAAACAAATAATCACAGGAATTGCCGCCGCCCTCCTGCTCGTGTTCCTCATGACGGTGGAACCGGCAGGTGCAGCCGCCATCCAGCCGGGAGATTGCACGGTCAGCGTAACGGGGGGCTTCGTGGAATGCCCGATTGTCCTGGACCAGGCGCCTGCGGGGCTTTCCGGGTTCGAGGTTACGGTCGGGCTGGAAGACCGGGAGATCGCGGAGGTCACCGGGGTGAAATTCCCCTCCTGGGCAACCCTGAACAGCCGGAGCAAGGTCCCTGCAGATGCGGTGACGCTCAAAGGATCGGACCCTGGCAACAAGGTCCGGCCGGGAGACCACGACGTGGTCCTGGCCGTCCTGACCATACGGGGTGATGCACCCGGAAGTAGCGGCATCACCGTTACCATAAACCGGATCGAGGACGAAAGCGGTGCACCGTATGCTGTCGAGGGCAGGTCCGGCAGGGTCACGGTGACAGGAATCCAGGTCCAGGACATATTCACCGGTCCCGGGAACCCCATGGCTACGCCCACCCCTGCTCCCGTGCAATCATCAGGCACCGGCACTCCCCCTCCGGCAGGCGAGCCCGGATACTACGGACCTGGAGAGACAGGCCAGGGGCCAGCGAGTCCTGCTGTCCCGGTGGAGGTGACGCGGGTTCCTGCGACCCCGATTCCTGGAGAGACAGGGGAGGGGACAGGGAGTCCAGCTGTCCCGGTGGAGGTGACGCGGGTTCCTGCGACCCCGACTCCTGGAGAGACAGGGGAGGGGGCAGGGAGTCCAGCTGTCCCGGTGGAGGTGACGCGGGTTCCTGCGACCCCGACTCCTGGAGAGACAGGGGAGGGGGCAGGGAGTCCAGCTGTCCCGGTGGAGGTGACGCGGGTTCCTGCGACCCCGACTCCTGGAGAGACAGGGGAGGGGGCAGGGAGTCCAGCTGTCCCGGTGGAGGTGACGCGGGTTCCTGCGACCCCGACTCCTGGAGAGACAGGGGAGGGGACAGGGAGTCCTGCTGTTCCGGTGGAGGTGACGCGGGTTCCTACGACCCCGACTCCTGGAGAGACAGGGGAGGGGACAGGGAGTCCAGCTGTCCCGGTGGAGGTGACGCGGGTTCCTGCGACCCCGACTCCTGGAGAGACAGGGGAGGGGACAGGGAGTCCAGCTGTCCCGGTGGAGGTGACGGTGGTTCCTGCGACGCCAACTCCCGAGCCCCTGGGGATGGTCTCCCTCGATTCTGACCCAAGAGGGGCCCTTGTGCTGGTCGATGGGTCTCCTGCAGGAACGACACCCCTCCAGGTGTCCCTGAGCCCGGGCACCCATACCCTGGAGGTCCGCGGGGAGGGGGAGTGCCGGTATGAAGGGGAGATCACGGTACTTGCAGGCCAGACCCTGTATCTCCCTGTCATCGTCCTGAGTGCGCCAGCCTGCGCGACTATCACAGCGGGTGCTGGACCGCATGGGAGCGTTCAGCCTTCCGGAGAGGTCAAGGTCGCGGAAGGAGGCACGGCAAGCTTCACGTTCCGGGCTGATCCCGGCTACCGGCTGGACAACGTCTCGCTTGACGGCGACTGGATTGGCCCGCAGCCGACCATCAACTTCGTCCAGGTATACGGAACCCACCGGGTGGAGGGCGTCTTTGCCAGCATCCCCCCGCCGGCGGCCAATTTCACGGCCAATGAAACCGAAGGAAGGGCCCCGCTCGCGGTGAACTTCACTGACAGGTCGACCGGATCGGTCGATTCCCTGCTCTGGGACTTTGGCGACAACACGACGGCAACCGCTCCGCAGCCCACCCACATCTACGCCGTCCCCGGCAACTTCACGGTATCGCTCAAGGCCTGCGGTGCCGGGGGATGCGATACGTGCACGAAGGCTGCGATGATCGCCGTGCTGCCTCCGGAGCCCCTGAAAGCCAATTTCACGGCAAACGCCACATCGGGGGTCGCACCGCTCGCAGTACACTTTTCGGACACCTCCAGCGGCAACCCAAGGTCATGGAGATGGGACTTCGGGGATGGAGCCATATCGGCCGATGCAGACCCGGTCCATGTCTATTCCTGGCCAGGCGTATATGATGTCAGCCTGACCGTGATTGGCGGTGGGGCAATCGATCGCGCAGGCAAGCCCGGGTTCATCGAGGTCGGCCCGCCAGTGATCGGTGGAGGCATCGGTTACATCCGCGTCCATTGCAACGTCGAATTTTCCAGGGTGTATCTTGATAACGAGTACAAGGGTATTATCCAGAAAGGAAACCTGAGCATACCCGTTTACGTGACCGGAACACCTTACCGGACCGTATCGGTGAGAGCCGATGGATATCTCCCATTCTCTGCGCCGATCACCCACTATCCGGTGGAAAATGGGACGGTCGACATCGTGGCAAACCTCACCCCGTACCTCACCATCACCCCGGGTTCTGGTGGCGCCGGGGGGGTGGGCTCACTGGCCAACCTGACATCAGCGCGCCCACTTCAGTGGCCGGACGCCGACCGCCCGGCATAAGTTGGCCTGGCCCCAAACCTTTTTCTCCCCGGATGCAGTATGCTCCTGGAATATGGAAGACTCAGGCATCCCCGAGATCTCGCGAAGAAAAGTGGAATACCTGAAATTCCTCCGTGAACACGGTGACACTGCCAGGATTGGCGAGCTCGCCGCGGCTTTCTCGGTGGACCCGTCCACGGTCTCCAAGGCCGTCCAGGACCTCGCGGCCACGGACCTGGTCGCCCACCTGCCCTATGGGGGAGTCTCGCTCACCCCGGCCGGGCAGGAGTTCGCGGAATACCTCCTGCGCAGGCACCGCATCCTGGGACTAATCCTGACCCACTACGGCCTCGATCGCGACGAGGCCTGCAGGGAAGCCCAGCGGTTCGAGTGCTATGTATCGCGGGAGGCGATAGACAGGATGTGCCGGTCGCTGGGTCACCCGACCCGGGGGATCTGCGGTGCCATCAGCCACGATCGCACGTGCCAGGGGGATGAATGAAATTTTGAAACAGTACCAACTTTTTCATCCCTGGCTCCTGCCTGCCCTTGTCCTCGCCCTCGGCACGATCGCTGCTGCCGGCTGCCTGACCCAGGGCCCCGGGGAGCAGGAAAACGGGTCTATCCGGGTTGCCGTCACGCTCCTGCCCCAGGCAGAAATGGCCAGGTCGGTGGGGGGAGAGCAGGTCTGCGTCACCGTGGTGGTCCCCCCCGGTTCTGACCCCCATACCTACGAACCATCGGCTTCCCAGCTGGTGGCATTGAGCCAGGCACGGATCTACTTCCGCCTGGGGCCAGGGCTCCTGCCCCTCGAGGACGGGGTTGTGGACCGTCTCCAGGCCATGAACCCTGGCATCCTGGTGGTGGACACTTCGGCTGGGATCGAGCGGCTCTCCGGGGGCGAGGGTGGGCAGGGGTATGACCCGCACGTCTGGCTCTCGCCTGTAAATGCCCGGATCATGGTAGAAAACATCGGGAAGGGTTACATCCGGGCGGACCCCGGGGGTGAAGCGGGATATACTGCAAGGAGGGATGCATACGTACGGGAGATCAACAGGACCGACGAGTCTATACGGGCTGCCCTATCCGGGAAGGCAGGAGAGAAGTTCCTGGTGGTCCACCCTGCCTGGGGGTACTTTGCCCGTGACTATGGCCTCGAGCAGGTGGCAATCGAGCCGGAGGGCAAGGAGCCCAGTTCCCGGGAGATAGCCCGGATCATCGCGATGGCCCGCGAGGAGGGGATCCGGGTGGTATTCACCGAGCCGCAGTTCCCGGCCCGCGAGGGCATGGTCATCGCCCGGGAGATCAACGGGACCGTTACGGTCATTGACCCCCTGGCCCCCGACTACCTGGCAAACGAGGTGCGGGTGGCCCGGGCGATCGCGGCGGGAGGGGCAGGGAATGGTGGATAAGGCAGTTGTGGAGGCGCGGGGGATCTGGTACCGGCATGACGGCCAGCCGGTGCTCGAGGGGGTTGACCTCACCGTCCGCGAGGGGGACTTCTATGCCATCATCGGGCCGAACGGCGGGGGCAAGACGACGCTGCTGCGGATCGTCCTCGGGCTCCTGCAGCCCTCCGCAGGGACTGTTCTGCTCTTCTCGCGGCGGCCGGAGGAGAGCCGGGGGCTGGTGGGGTACGTGCCCCAGTTCCGCACGTTCGACTTCCGGTACCCCATCACCGTGGAGGAGATGGTCCTCTCCGGGAGGCTGGCCTGCCGGGGAGGCAGCCTGCGGAGGTACCGGGCAGAAGACCGCGAATCAGCGGCCAGGATACTCGGTGAGCTCGGGCTTGACCATCTCGCCGGCAGGCCGATCTCCCGCCTATCCGGAGGTGAGCAGCAGCGTGCAATCCTGGCCCGCGCCCTGGTTGGGGAGCCGCGCCTTCTCATCCTCGACGAGCCCACCGTCTACGTGGACGCCCCTACGGAGGTGCAGTTTTTCGACCTCCTGGACAGGTTAAGGCGGTCCCTCACCATCGTCCTGGTATCGCACGATATCGGGGTCATCTCCCGGCACGTGACGCGTGTCGCCTGCCTGAACCGGACCCTCTTTACCCATGATACCCCCGAGATCACCGAGGAGATGATCACCGCCGCGTACCGGTGCCCCGTGGACCTGATCGCCCATGGTCTCCCCCACCGGGTCCTCGGGGACCATCATGGAGGGGGAGGCGGCGCATGATCGAACCAGGTATCCTGGGATTTGAGTTCTTCAGGAACGCCATCATGGCCGGGATCTTCGCAAGCATCGCCTGCGGCATCATGGGCTCCTTCGTGGTGGTAAAGAGGATGGTCTCGGTGAGCGGGGGGCTCTCCCATGCCGCATTCGGCGGGGTGGGCCTCGGGTACCTCCTTGGGTTCAACCCGCTGGCCGGGGCGTTCGCGTTTACGACTGCCATTGCCGCGGGTATCGGGGCCATCAGGGAACGTGCCGGCCAGGAGCTTGACACCCTGGTCGGAGCGGTCTGGGCCGCCGGAATGGCCCTCGGCATCATCTGCATCAGCCTGGCCCCGGGGTTCGCCCCGGACCTCTTCAGCTACCTCTTCGGTAACATACTCCTGGTACCCGCATGGGACCTCGTCCTCATGGGGGCGCTCTGCGGGGTCGTCATCGCCGTGGTTGCCCTCCTCTTCCGGGAGCTCCAGGCCGTCACCTTCGACGAGGAGTATGCCCGGGTGATGAACCTCCCGGTCACCCGGCTCTGGCTCCTCCTCCTCTGCCTGGTCGCGCTCACCGTGGTCATGCTCATCCGGGTGGTGGGCATCATCCTGGTCATCGCCCTCCTCACCCTCCCTGCCGCATCAGCCCGCGAGTTCGTGGCCAGCCTGCGCAGCCTGATGGTTCTCTCGGTCGCGGCCGGCCTGGCCATCACTTTCGGCGGCCTCGCCCTCTCCTACCTCCTGGACATACCCTCGGGGGCTACCATCATCATGCTGGGTACCGCCATGTACGCCCTGGCGCTTGCAGCAGCAAAGGCCAGGGGTCAGGGGACCCGGGCCCGGACGAGCGATTGAATAGGGAAAACAGGCTTCCCCTGCTTCGTGTGGCACCTGGTTTGGGCTTTTTGGGTCCCGGTCCTGCAGGACGCCCCCGTGGGGAAGGACGCTGGGCCGCCAATTCCCGGAAACCCAGGAACCGGCCAGGTGGGGCCGGGGTTTCCATCGGAGGTGTACCGGTAAAATCCCGGGCCTTTTCCTGGCTTTAACTGGTCAGCCTGGGCACCGGCACCGGCCGATGGTGGCGGCGATGCAGAGGGAGGAGATGGCGATGACGGCAAAAGAGAACGCAAACCCAGCCATGTCGGCCAAAAGGCCGGCAATGAACGGGAAGACGGCCATCCCCCCGTAGCTTGCCGTGTTGAAGAGCCCCATCACCAGCCCCTGCCGGGTCTCGGCGCCTGCCAGGTAGGAGAGCTGGGCAACCTGCACCATCCCGGCCAGCCACCCGACCAGGATGAACCCCCAGCCAGAATAGAAGACCGTGACCACCCCGGCGGCCATCAGAAGGGCTGCGGCCCGGATGGTGGGGACCGGGGGGAGGTGGGCCCGCGAGGAAACCAGCACCGCCGCCGCCGTTGCGACCGGCATCGCAGCAATTGGCAGCGCGACGAGGTCGGGAGGGAGATCGGACAGGGCCGGGTAGAGAGCGGTCACCGCGCCGGTTACCCCGATGATCACCACCGCCGAGGTCCACAACCAGAAATACCGCGAGAGAGTGCGTGCCAGGTCAGGGAGGTTCGCATCCCCCGGCAGGAGGCCGGCCGCGCCAGGGGGATTTCCCATAATGGCCGAGAACGCCAGGGGAATTGCGCACATCGCGGTGAAGATAACCACCCCGGCGCTGATGCTGTCCAGGCGGACGACCAGCCACCCTGCCCCGACCAGCCCGACAACCAGTCCGAGGTTAAGCAGGGCCAGGAAATACCCGCTCCCCTGCTCGTGGTCGGGCCGCTTGTTGAGGAGGGCCAGCGCGGACGGCACGAAAAGCCCGGCACCGAACCCTTCTGCCAGCCGGGCCGCAAACAGGACAGCTGGAGATGCAGAGACGGCAAGCACCAGGCCGCTCCCGACCGTCAGCAGGAGCCCTGCCTGGATGAGCGGAGCTTCGCCCCAACGGTCAGCAAGGAGCCCGGATGGGAGGACCAGGAGAAATGCGCCCAGGAAATATGCCGCGTAAATGGCTCCCTGCGCGGTGGTCCCGGAAGCGTACCGGTCCAGGACGGGCACGATAGCATTGGAGAGGGCCATCACCCAAAAAACGCCCAGGAAGACCGGGAGCCGGACCTTCATATCATCCGGTACGTTTCCAGGTTCATGGGGGAGTGTGTCTCCAGGTGGTAGCGTTTATAGATGGAGCTGGCAAGGTCGATGGTGTTGTTCTCGTCCCCGTGCACGGTGAAGATCTTCTCGGGACGGGGCTGGATGTGGGCAATATAGTTCATCAGCTGTCTGCGGTCAGAATGGCCCGAGAACCCGTCGATGGTGACGATCTCCAGGTTGATCACGATGGTCTCCCGCCGGCCGAACGGCACCTCCCGCCACCCTTTCTGGATGCGCCGTCCCAGGGTCCCCTCGGCCTGGTAGCCCACGAAGACCAGGGCGTTTCGTTCGTCCTGCGCCAGGTTGGAGAGGTACTCCATGACCGGGCCGCCGTTCATCATGCCGCTCGTGGTTATGATGACGCAGGGGTCCCCGGCAATCACCCTTTCACGCAGGTCCGGGGAGTCGACCGGGACAAAGCACTCGGCAAGGAACGGGTTCATGCCTTCCTTGAAGATCTGGTTGCGGAGCTCGCTGTTCAGGTACTCGGGATACGTGGTGTGGATGGCGGTGGCCTCCCGGATCATCCCGTCCAGGTAGATCTTGACCCTGGGGATCTTTTCCCGCCGTATCCCCTCCTCGAGCGCCAGCATAACCTCCTGCGACCTGCCGACAGCGAACGCGGGGATGATGACCTTGCCACCGCGCCGGATTACGCTGGACACCGTCTCGTAGAGCTTCTCCTCGGCCTCGGCACGGGGAGGCTGCACGTCCCCGCCGCCGCCATAGGTGCTCTCCATGACCAGGGCCTCCAGCCTGGGGAAGACATTGGTAGCCGGGTTGAAGAGCCGGGACTTGCTGAAATTGAAGTCGCCGGTGAAGGCGATGTTGTAGAGCCCGTCGCCAACGTGGAAGTGGGCGATGGCGGAGCCCAGGATATGGCCGGCGTTATGGAAGGTGAGCTTGATATCCGGGGCGATATCGGTCACGCTCCCGTAGTTGAGGGTGATGGAGTGCCTGATGTAGCTCTTCACCTCGTTGGAGCTGTAGGGTATCTTGCGGTCCTCCTTGCTCACCACGTCCAGGTAGTCCAGCTGGAGCATGGCCGAGAGGTCACGCGTGGGGGGCGTGCTGTAGACCGGGCCGTCGTACCCGTACTTGAACAGGAGAGGGACCAGGGCGCAGTGGTCCAGGTGGGCATGGGTGAGGACGACCGCGTCCAGCTGGGTCAGCGGGTGGATCTCGGGGACGTAGAGATAGGGTGTATTCGAATTGTTGTCCGGTTTTTCTCCGCAGTCGACCAGGACCCGGGACTCGGGTGTCGAGAGGAGGAAGGCGGCCCGCCCCACCTCCCGGCAGCAGCCCAGCATGGTCACCCGCACCCACTGGTCCCTGGCGATCACGTCACGGTGGATCCGCCGGCCGATGGTCCTGAGGAAGGCTTTCCGGTCCTCGTTCACCGACCGGAGGTACTGCCGGATCTGCTTGACCGTGCCGCTCTCGATCGGGGGAGTCCGCACCACCTTGGGAGTCCATCCGATGTGCTTGGTGATCTCCCTGAGGGTAGCGCCGTTCTTGCCGATGACCACTCCCGGTTTCTCTGCCTCGATCAGCACCTCGCCGGTATCGGCATCAAAATAGATGTCGCTGATGCCGGCATTCTCTGCCACCACGGCCCTGATGTCCTGGAGCGCCCGGTCCGGGTCCTCGAGGACGTTGGGGCGGACCACGATCCGCTTGCGAAGGTCCCTGGCCAGGATCTTGATGAGGTCAGCCTGGTCGGCAAACTTCTTGGGGTCGTCCGTATAGATGACCAGTTCGGGCCCCTCGAACTCGACGACCGAGACCGTGATGCCTGCCGGCACCTTATCGTTGATCTTGTCCTTGAGTTCTTTGAGCCTCTCTTCGATGAGCATTACAAACCGTTCCTAAAAAAGTTTTTATGCAGGGATTGCCTCGTACTTCTCGGCAATATCGGAATCCGGGATCTCACGATAGCTGTCCTTTTTAATGACGACGACGTGGATGCCTTCACCGGAACCCGCATCGCGCTTGATGGCTGCTCTCACTGCACGGACGGCAAGTTTCACCGCGTCCTCCTCGCTCATGTCCTTGCGGTACCGGTCCTCCAGCACGCCGTAGGCCATGGGCGAGCCGGAGCCGGTCGCCACCACGTCGTCCTCCCTCGATGAGCCACCCAGGGCATCCACCGCATAGAGGTTGGGCCCCCGTTCGTCGAACCCGCCCACGAGGAGCTGGACATAGTATGGATAATAGCGGCTGCCGTTCAGGATGTTCGAAAGGAGCGTTGCGGCTGCACCGACCGTCATGGTTTTTCCCCGGCGGATCTGGTAGAGGCTGCACTCCACCGTCATGATCCGGGCGAGCTGCTGGGCGTCCCCCACGCCTCCGGCAGTGGTCATGCCAATGCGTTCGGCGATCTGGTAGATCTTCTTGGCTTTCCTGCTGGCAATCATATAGCCCATGGTGGCCCTCATCTCGGAGGCAAGGACCACTCCCTCGTCAAAGACCAGGCCGACGGTGGTGGTCCCCCTGAGGGGTTCCTGGTATTGATCATTCACGTGAAACACCCCAAAATATTCTCCAATAAACGCTGTGAAAAATCTCAAAAGCGCTTCTTTGTGTATAGTAGTACGTAAAGAAATTTAAAAGTTGTTGTCATGCCGTCTCCCGGCATATCGTCCGGATCAGCTCGCGATCAAAGAGCATGGCCACGAGCTTCTTGTCCCCGTTCACCACCGGGAGCTGGTCGATGCGGCCCCTCTTCATCTTCAGGGCGCATTCGCTCACCTCGGCATTCAGGGGGACCGAGATAACGTTCTTGATCATGGCGGTCTTGACCGGGCGGTCAGGGAGCTTGATCTTCGAGATGCCGTAGCTGATAGTGTGCATGTCCCGGATGCTCTCCCAGGTCCACTCGTCGTCATCGGTGCCATTGGAGAAATCGGAGACTTCCACGGTATCCTCGATGGACGAGTGGCGGATGAGGTCCCGCTCGGATATGATTCCCTGCAGCCTGCTCTCGGCATCGAGGATGGGTATGGCGTCAAAACCCGAGATCTCCATGATCCTGGCCACGAGGGGAAGGGGAGTCTCTTCCCAGATGGCAAAGGTCTGGCTGACATACTTCTCCTTGATCTCATCCTTGATGCGCAATTGTGCAATGGCTGCGATGAGGTCTGTGACCGAGATGAGCCCGACCAGCCGTTCGCCTTCCACAACAGGGAGCCTGCGGATGTTATGCTTGATGAGGAGGGTCGCCGCCTCCTGGACCAGGGCATCCGGCGCAATGGTGACCGGGTCCGGGGTCATCAGCAGCCCGAGCTGGGTCTCCTCCGCCTTCCGGAGGAGGTCCTTCCGGGTGATGATGCCCACCAGGCGGTTGTTCTTCAGGACCGGCACACCGGATATCCCGGTCCTCTTGAGTATCTTCAGGACATCGTCGCGGTTGCCGGGGATCTCCACCGAGACCACATCGGTGGTCATAAAATCTCTTACCTTCATGTCTGGGACGGCCTCACTACCAGGACGGTCACCCTGCTGTTTGATACTACGAAGGAGCTCACGCTCCCGAGCAGCAGACGATCGACCTCGCTCTTGCCGTGAGAACCGACTACGATGAGGTCGGCGCTGACTTCCTGGGACACTTTCACAATCTCGTTACCGGCATGCCCCTGGCGGATATGGACCTCCAGCGGCACTCCCTTCTCTTCTGCAGCCTTCCGGGCTCCTGCCAGGGCTTCCTGGCCCTCTTTCTCCAGCATGCTGAACATGATCTCCCAGGTGCTGTCCATGGGGAGGGAAGAGAAGAGTCCGGTCTCCACCACGTATACGGCATGGGCCCTGGCCTTCCAGACCCTGGCTTCGTCCAGAGCGATGGATAGTGCCCTTTCGCTTATTTTCGATCCATCTATGGCGACCAGTATCTGAGCAAACATGGGTACCTTCCAAAATGAGTCTTTCTTATATTTTGTCTATAGGCAATTAAAAACCTTTTTGACGATATTCTCCGGCCCGGCCCGGTGTACAAGGGTAGAAACAGGATCGCAGGTGAAGCGCAGGTTGGACCTGCCGGGGTCAATGATGAGAAAATTGGCAGAATAACCCTCCTGAATGAAGAAAGGGCTTGAAAATACCGTTGAGCCTGCCACGGCCGAGAGGAGCGCGTCGCGGGGATCGGTCCGGTAGACGATGGAAAGGAAGGAGAGCTCGCGCCAGAGGTCCGGCTGGACCAGCATGACATTGTCCGTGCCCAGGAGCAGCCGGCACCCCATGGCCAGCATCTTCTTCACGGGGGGGCGATCGGCTGAACCAGTGACCCCCAGGCGCCAGTTGGACCGCGGGCACACGGCAATGGGGATATCCTGATCGGCGCAGCACCGCAGCTGGACATCGGTGGCGTGGGTCGCATGGACCAGGAGGTCAGGAGCATACGAGAGTGCCTCGTCCACGTCGGCGGGGTCGCGCTCACCGGCATGGAACGCTACCATCCTTCCGGCCCGCCGGGCAGCAGCCACGATCGCCTCGAGGCCGGCTACGTCCCTGGCACTGCTTACGCCAAGGCCGTGCCCGGAAAATTCACCGCCCTCCCGGCCAAAGATGACCGGGGTGCAGGGCAGGCCCTCCGCAGCCCTGGCGAGCGCCTCCACTCCCCCGGCCCCGCCCTCGCGGAAGTCTGCAAACCCGGAGGTGCCCGCATCGGACATGGTGCGGATGCTTGCGCGCATTCCACTGACCAGGGCATCGGCAGGCGTCCCGGCCAGGATGCGGTGCTTGAGACCGCCGGGGGGGCGGACCAGGTCATCCAGGCTCCCGTGCACGGGGATGTCCATGGCCACGGTATCCCCCAGGTGAGTATGGGCATTGAAAAGGGCCGGGCAGATCCAGGGAAGCCCCGGGTTGTCCCGTGCCACCTCTTCGATGCGCCGGATGACACCCCCCTCTACGAGGATTGCGACCGGCCGGAGGAGGAGTTCCTCCCCGATGAGCGCCCTCCCCTCGACCAGAAGCGACCCGTCGCCCATGTATCCTGACACCGTTTTATATATGGAAAATGAGAAATATGTTTGTATGGCAAAAAAGCAGGGCGGAAGGCTGATCTCGTCCGCGGGGCTGGTCAATTACTACGAGAGCGAGGATAAGCGGGCCGTTCATATCAGTCCCTATGCCGTGATCGTGGGATGTGCGGCGATCGGGGTCTTTGTCCTGGTCTTAAACATCATCTATTGAAAACTCCAATCAGGCCTCTTTTTTCAGCAGCTTCCGGAACAGGTCCTCCCCGGCAGAGAAGTAGATCTGGTCGTGGCCGTTCCATGCGGGGCAGTTGCGGAAGACCACTGCGGGCACGGCGTTGTTGCTCTCCCCCATCACGAAGTTCGCGAACCCGGCAATTTCGTCCACAACCGCCTCCTCGGTGATCTTGAGCACGTGGCCGAAGAGGTCGGTGTCGCCGCGGAAGTCCCTGATTGCAGGCATATCGCTCCATCCGATCGCGTGCCCGGTCTGCCCCCGGCGAAAGGACCTGCCGCAGGTATCGGTGATGATGACGTTCACCGTTTTCCCGGCGACCTCCTTAAACCGGCTGCGCAGTTCCCGGGCAGCCTCCATGGGGTCGGGGGGCAGGAGGATGACCATCTCGTCCCCGATGTTGCTCTGGTCCACCCCGGCCCGGACTCCAACGTGCCCGAAGGGGAGGACGGATAGTACGAAGGGGTATTCCAGCAGAACATCGGCCGATTCGTCCAGGACCGCCTGAATGAACCGGGGGTCCTCGTTTGTCTGTGCGGCAATCTTCCGGGCCTTATCGCCGGGGGTTATGTCCTGGAGGGAGCGGGTATGGCCCTTTGCCTTGGAGCAGACCGAGGACGCGATGCAGACGATGTCCCCGTCCCGGAGCTCCACCAGGCTGCTGATGAGGGAGGCCAGGTCGTCCCCCTTCTGGATGAGGGGAAGCCCCCGGACGCCCATCACCTCGATGGTATCGGTGCGCATATGGAGTCGTCACCAGGTACTGGTCGGGCAGGGGGAAAAGGGCTTGGCTTTGCCATGGAGACCCGTCCACGCGGGTCAAAGGCCCGATATATATATACACCCTGAAGAATACCACCCAAGTGTTGATGTACCTCATCATCCGTTGTGCCGGGTGCCGAACATTCTGTTACGTGGATCGGTTCCAGCAGTGGAAGTTATGCCCGGTCTGCGGCGAGGTGATCGAGGTGCGGCAGGCGCCCGCCTACCTGGAGGTGGGAGAGTATAAGGTTGCAGAGCGGATCGTCAACAAGCTCGAGGAATACCTGCACCAGACCCGGAAAAAAGACCTCACCCCCGAGGAGATCAGGTCCCTCCGGGAGCAGTATGCTGCGTGGGTCAGGGGCCAGGTGTAGTTTCTACCACTTTTTCCCGCACCCGTGGCAGAGCAGGGTGACTTCACGGCCGCACTGGGGGCAATAGAGCCCGAGCCTCTGGTTGTAGATGACCAGGGCACCGCACCGGCGGCAGTAGATCTCCTGCTCGTACCCGCACTCGTGCCGTAGCATAGAAAAGGTATGGAAGAGGGTGAATGAAAAAGGTTTGGAGGGTCGCGGCGTCTTCCAGCGGTTCTTTTCACTGGATTGCATACCGGAGCAGCGCAGCGATGCCTCCCAGGGCCTCGAGCCGGGCCCCTGGTTCGAACCTGGTGGAAAAGACCACGATACGGGCGTTCTGGAGCTCGGCCCGGTCGAGGAGGTGGGCAATCCCCTCGTCGTGCAGGAGGGTGTCGCAGACCAGCACCTGCTCTGCAGCTCCGTAATCGATGGCCTTCTGGACCTCCCCCCTCCCGTAGGCAACCGGGAGGTCTTTTGCCATGCGCAGGACGAGTTCATCCATCAGCTGCACTTCCTTCCGGAGCTGGACGTCCTCGTGGAGCCGCTCGAGGGTGCCAAGCCCGATCACCTCCTGCACGGCCCCTGACCCGATCCTCCGGGTCTCTACGACCAGGCTCCTCTCCAGGACTGCCGGCAGGGAGGACCGGAGATACCGGGCAAAGTCGTCCTTGACGAATCCCGGCCCGGCGATGACCAGCGGCCCCTTCAGCCCGGCAAGGTGGCCGGCGATCCGCTCGAAGAAAGCGGTGCGGGCATCGGTCTCGCTGCCCTTGCCGCTGCCCATGCTGATCGTCACCACCCCTTCCGGGCCGTACTGCCGTATCCGGAAAAGCTCGGCCTCCCCCTCCTCAATGGTCAGGATGTGGACCAGTTCGTGGACCGATGCCTTCACTGCCCGCTCCACCCGTTCCAGGTCGGTTGAACTCCAGTGTCGGATGACCGAGATCTCGTATCCAGGCTCGATATTGAGCGTATGGTAGGCGCCGCTGTCCAGCCCCTGCTCGATGACTCCGGTGATGCGCAGGCGGTTGGCGAACGGGTGCAGCTCGACCCGCTCCACCCGGATGCCCAGCCGGACCGGCTTCTTCTCCAGTTTTTCAGGCCGCAGCTTGTCCGGGGCAGACTCCGCGGTCCGCAGCGTGGTGGCAAAGACGAGGTCGCCGGGGCCCACCAGGTGGGAGAGGTGCCACAGGTCATCAATGCTCTCCGGAAAGAGCCTGCACTCCCCGAAAGACCGCTGCAGTTCGCCGAACTCAGCCTTCATCGGAACCTTCCACGATATCGGACCCCCCTGGCGGGACAAAAGCGGCCACGGACTCCGTGTTGAGCACTGACCGCAGCACCTGCTGCTCGTGGGCGGGCAGCTTCCCGCGGAGTAGCCGGAGGACTTTTCTGGCTATGTCGTTTGGCCCGAAGGTCCCCGGCCGCAGCTCGATGGCGATGCTGGTTACAGCCTTTACGGCAGACACGGGGCCACCGATGACTCCCACCTCAGGCTCCCGCTGCAGCCCGATTGCAAGCCCCAGGGGCACGTCCCGGAAATAGGTTCTCTCCCCGCGTATTATGAAGGAACCGCGGCTCACGTACTCCCCGGACTCCGGAGTCTTGCTCACCTGCGGAGGGGTAACGGCGTACACGTCCGCCGTGAAATGCCCGATTCGCCATGCCCCCGAGTACGACGCGGCAAAAACAGCCGCTTCGTCAAGGTTCCGGGACGTTCCCTTGACGATCACGACCGAGGCCCCGTGCACGTCGGCATGGACAAAAAGGTCGCCCCCCTCCATGTAGCGCTTGACCAGCTCCTCGTTCTGCGACGCATCCTTTCCCCCCACCACCAGCACCCCGTCGCTGGTGATGAACCACCGGAAGCGGTGGTACCATTTCTTCCTGCGGAGCGGAGGCGGGGCGGCCTTCCGCGCCCGCTCCGGGACGGTCCGCTCCATGGCCGCGGTTGCCCCTGACCGCTTCTTCTTCAGCTTCTTGATCTGGTCATAGTACCGGCCGGCGTTCATCTCGACCGTCTCGTTCACGTACAGGGTCACCCGCTCGCCAAGGTCGACCTCGACGGACGCCTCTGCAGGGTGGACGGCCAGGATCCTGGCGGCCGCACCGGACCCCCGCGTCCTGAGGGCCTCCTCGATCTCCTGCCAGGACCGGTCCCTGCTGGCCTGCCGGAGCGTTTCCAGGACCTCCTGGACGAAGGGATACCGGGTGTAGATCGCCTCGACTGCCCGCTCGCACCGCGCTATCCGCTGGTTGAACTTCTCCACCGCTGCAGCCTGCTGGGCCCGGATGCGCTCCTCACGGGAATGGCGCTCAGTGGTGGCTGCCGCGGCAGCCGGGGGCGGTTCGGGGGGCGGGTAGAAAGAATCGAGCGCCTGGTTGAAGCTGGGAAAACCGGTCTCTCCCGCCGCCTCTCCGTTGAAGGGGAACGGGAGGCAATTCACCTGCGTCACCACCGGGGCGATGCCTCCTACCGCCCGTGCCAGGAGCGCCCGGGTTGCGCGGTAGAGGGCACCCGCATCAGCCGCGGCAGCAGGGGTGTTCTTCTCCACCCCGGCCTGCCGGCAGACGTATTCGGCGACCGGGCCCCCGAGCATGGCCCCGACGGCCAGGGCCCTGACGGCGTCCCGTTCATCGGCGCCCAGGAACTCAGCAAACTTCTCTTCGGAATAGGTTGCCGGGTCCAATGGCGGGAAATGGTACGGGGCCCCCGGCACCACGTCGCGGTCCTTGAACCGGAAGGAGGAGAGGGGCTGGATGATGGTATAATCGCCGTCGCAGAGGACGACGTTCCCCTCGTCGTAGAGTTCGGTGATCAAATGGCAGGTACGCTCCCCCTTTCCGATATCCAGGGTGAATAACCGCTGGATCCCGTGCTGGCGAATGTCCAGGACGCGGCCGCCGGTCAGGTGCTTGCGGAGGAGCATGGCAAACGATGGCGGATTTTTGGGAGGGGAGAACGGCCGGCCGGTCAGATGCGCCCGCCTCCCCGGCTCTATCATGAGCATGTGGCGTGCACGCTCCTTCCCGTGGAGCCGGATCACAACCACCCCCCGCTCCAGCTGGTATATTTTGTTCACCCAGAGGGGGAGCAGCGTTTTCCACTCGGTGAGGGCGGACCGGAGGTCGACACCGCTCATTCCCTGTGCTGTGGCCATATGATACCCAAGTTAGATATGGCTCCAACACCAAAAATTGGAGCTACTGGTGTCTTTGATGAGTGCAAAACCCGCCGAGGAGCAGGATGAAGCTCCGAGGAAACGGACCCCCGAGGAGAAGAAAAAGGAGCATATCGGGAGGATCCAGCGGACCCTGGTGGCCTGCTTCCTCGGGATCATCACCGGCGCCATCTCCTACCTGGTCGTTCCTCCAGGCCACGTGCAGGGCTTCCAGAGTTACACCATGCTGGCCCTTATGATCATGCTGGCGGGCGTGGTGGTCCAGCGCCATATCTTTGTGCTCATGCGGATGACCTCGTTCCGGATGGGGGCCAAGGACTGGCTCTACCAGGGCTTCATGACCTTTGCCCTGTGGTTCATCACCTGGACCCTCCTGCTCACCCGGCCCCTGTAAAGGTTTTTTAAAAGAAATCATATGATTCCCTTCAGGACACATGCATACAGGATGAAAATGCCGGAGGCATTTTCAAATAAAAAGGTTCCATGCGAATAGCCGTCATCTTCAAGGAACGGTGCCACCCCGTCAAGTGCGGGACCGAATGCATTCTCTACTGCCCGAGGGTGCGGACCGGTGACGAGACCGTGGTGCTGGGGGAGGACGGGAAAGCCGCCATCTCAGAGGAGCTCTGCGTGGGGTGCGGCATCTGCGTGAAGAAATGCCCGTTCGAGGCCATCGATGTCGTCAGCCTCCCCGAGGAGCTGGAGCATGCCACGCACCGGTACGGGCCCAATGGCTTTGCCCTCTACGGGTTGCCAATCCCGGTTGAGGGGAAGGTAACCGGCATCCTGGGGGCGAACGGGATCGGGAAGAGCACCGCCATAAAGATCCTTTCCGGCCAGCTCCGGCCGAACCTCGGCCGCCCGGACGAAGAGGCCGGCTGGGAGGAGATCCTCAGGAAGTACGCCGGGACGGAGCTCTTCGACTATCTCCTCACGGTCTCGCGGAAGAGGCTGAAAGTGGCAGTCAAGCCGCAGTACATCGATTACATCCCCCGGGTCTTCTCCGGCCCTCCACGCGAGCTCCTGAAGACCACCGATGAACGGGGAGTGCTCGGCTCCTATGTCGCGGCCATGAACCTCGCGCCGATCATGGACAGCGAGATATCCTCCCTGTCCGGGGGAGAGCTGCAGCGGGTGGCCATCGCCGGCTGCCTGGCGCGGGAAGCCGACTTCTACTTCCTGGACGAGATCACCCCCTTCCTGGACATCTACCAGCGGATTGCCGCGGCCAACCTGATCAGGGAGCTCGCTGCCCGCCGCCCCATTGTCATCGTAGAGCACGACCTTGCCGTGCTGGACATGCTGGCCGACACGGTGCACATCGCGTACGGGAAACCGGCCGCCTTCGGGGTGATAACCCAGCCGAAGGGGGTGCGGGTGGGGATCAACGAGTACCTGGAAGGGTACCTCCCGGAAGAGAACGTTCGGTTCAGGGAGTACCCGGTTGTCTTCGACAAGCGGGCCCACGCCGCGGGGGCGGAGCGGTCAACGCTCCTCGCGTTCCCTGCCATGACCCGGACCTACGACCGGTTCCGGCTGGAGGTGGGGGGAGGGACGATCCGCACGGGCGAGGTGCTCGGCGTGGTGGGCGCAAATGGCATCGGGAAGAGCACATTCGCCCGGCTCCTGGCAGGGGTGGAGGACCCCGATGCCGGGAAGGCTGAGATCGGCGCCCGGGTCTCCTACAAGCCGCAGTACATCAAGGCCCCCTCGGACGACACCGTGGAGTTCTACCTCCGGTCCTGCGCGACGGGCTTTGACAGCTCCCTCTACCAGCACGACATCATCGAGCCACTCGCCCTCCGCCCCATCCTGCAGTCCCCCATGGACACCCTCTCCGGAGGCGAGCTGCAGCGGGTAGCCATCGCCGCCTGCCTCTCCCGCCCCGCCGACCTCTACGTCCTGGACGAGCCGAGCGCCCACCTCGACGTGGAGCAGCGGGTCAAGATCACCCGGATGTTCCGCCACCACGTGGACGGCCGGGACGCGGCCATCCTGGTGATCGACCATGACATATACCTAATCGACATGATCAGCGAGCGGATCCTGGTCTTCGACGGCGATCCGGGGGTGCACGGCATGGCCACCGGGCCCTTCGAGATGCGGGAGGGGATGAACCGGTTCCTTTCACGGCTCGGTGTCACCTTCCGCCGGGACAAGACCGGCCGGCCCCGCATCAACAAGCCCGGCTCGTACCTGGACCGGGAGCAGAAGGCGAACGGGGAATTCTATTACTACACCGATAAAGAGATGGAGGAGTAGAGGGGCCCGTTGCGGAGCACCCGGCGATTATTCCCCTCTCTTCCTGATTCACTGCTTTGGAATATTTCTCAATGCGGAGAACGGACAATCATCTGGCGTACCGGGATTCCTTTCAGTTTCTGGATCCTCCCCATGCCCCCGGGGCTTACCCCGGCGAGAAAAGACTGCCCTGCCGGAATGGAGCGATCGACCATGGTGACACGGCTCGCGATGGAACTGCCTGCCGGCTGGTCTCCTTTCTGGGCCATGTTCGCGCCCTGCCGTACCGTGAACTGGACTGCGTTGTCAATCTTTTCCGCAGGATGGTTCAGGGGGTCTCCGAACGGCGACGAGCTGTCCGGCAACGGGATCGGGAGAAGGAGTTTCCTGAACTCGCTGGTCTCATGCATGAGCGCATACGAGACCCGCTGGTTATCCGCGACCGTCGTGAGGATGATCCATGCGAGGACATACCCGTCTTCTCCGTCGCACTCGATAAGATCTCTCAGTTCCCGGCTCACATCTTCTTTCGGATTGATGGCGTACTCGGTCCTCAGCCCGAAGTACCCGTAGGAACCGTCTGTATAGGTGTGGACAAGCTCGATGGCCGAGAGGTCGCTGGTGGAATTGAGAGTATTCATCAGGCTCGTGCAGGCGGTGTCCGGGTCGTATGCACTCACCGTGCCGACGGCAAGCAGGCAGACCAGGAGGGCAGCTGCAATACAAATCAAGGATCTATTCGTTTGGGTCATGTTCTTCGCACCTCATTGTTCCAGTGCATGACGGCATGACCGGTTGTTTTATCCCCAAAGACAGGAAACCAGCATGTGCCGTCAGGCGTCACGCGGGCCGGTGTTCCGTTCTGCAACGTAACCGGCCCGCGGATGACATCGGGACGATGCCATGGGATGTCTTTTCGTGGTGTTTATGATATAGTTTCTGGCAGGATCGTTTACAGATGGCTGTTTTGAGCACCTGAAAAAGAGGATAATCTTTGCCTGTTTTATCGGGATCCAGCGGTGCGGGACGGGATCCGGGAAGGTATGCCGGGATATTTTACATGGAGGGGAAGGTCAGGAACCGATGGTGCCGGTATAGATGTGATTATTTCGGGCCTTTTTACATTGGCCTGGTATGACACTCTGCCTGCAGTCTGGACGACAGTTGCCGGTCTCTGGGCCAGGACAGTGGCATTCACAACAGGGTCTATGACTGCATTTTTCCTATCCGGGAACTGGCCTTTCAATGAACTAATCGAGGGCACCTCCGGGAGCGAACGGCTCGCCATCACCTGGGTTTTCAGGATGGCGGATGGAGCCCCTTCCATGGCAGCGGGGGGTGCAACTGATGCGGGCAGGTTGAAGATTGCCCCAATCTTCTCCAGGATGAAGAGCATGGCCTCCAGTTCCCTGGCATCCGCCGGGTCGCAGGTCCACGCACCCTTTGACAACTTCAGGGTCCATTCCCTCATGGTCCCGGACGGAGTCATGCCGACCATTCGAATGGTCGCCCCGGACTTCTCGTACCCGAGCCGGGTCTTGCCCATGTCGGTATCCAGGCCGAGATATCCCAGGTGATCTTGCATCTCGTATGTCCATTCCCAATCACCAAGGTCCATGGGATTAACAGAAATGGCCGCCGGGCAGGGAGGTTGAATCGCGTTCACTTCCGTCGTTTTCCCCGGTATAAACTCAATCGGGGTGACTTTTGCAAAAGGCAGGGTGTTCTTCGGAGTCCCGGTATAGGGTAAGGGTGGGAAGGGGGCTCCATCCGGCGGCTGCGGGAGCTGATCGGCATAGGCCTCCCAGCCTTTCCATACCAGGAACTGGTACGGCGGGAAATTGCCGTTGAAAACATTGCCCTCCGGGCTTATCCATACGTGCTGGTGCGTATCAAAATACCAGAGTGTTTCACCATTATCGATCGTTCCGGAGCCGCCCGCAAACATCAGCCTATTCCATTTACGAAAATGTTCCCGCATTTCTGGGGGCATGGTGGCGAGGTCTTCAGGACTGACCTTTTCTAAATATTCAATAATCGGGATATCCCAGCCCGTAAGTACGTGCAGGGTATGGTAATAGTCTTTTAATTGCACTTCATGGTTATCCATGCAATAATACCAGTCATAATAGGTATCTCCAGTAGGATCGCTCCCATCATACCAACGATACCCGCCACACATGGGCTGGTTTACGTCGCCCGACACCGTTGTCACGACCAAGCTGGTAAGAGCTATTGCAAATAACGGGAAGAGAAATTTTACAGATGTAAATTGTGCCATATGATGCCACTTCCATGATCTAATATACGTGTGGGAAATGGGGTCTTTACCGGAATTCCGCACTTTGTTGTTCATGTAAAGCCTGGACCAGATATAGATTTTGGGACGATTATTGACAGGCCAGAAATAAGCGAGTGTTGCTACGGCTGTAGCAACATTGAGCTTAACAAATCAGGCCTTATGAGGCTAGATAGTAAACTGAGGTCCATTATAATCCCATGAATACGGGACTCCATCGACGTGATTGCCCTGACAGTGGGCGGTCTGTTTGTAGGTCCCTGAGGGGAGTGTCGCAGGCACATCCTCCGCATAAATATTGGGCACGTTATTGAGTGTACTTCCTTTAAGGCGGTAGGTGTCCCAATGTAACCCGACCTTTTTCATAATCCTGGTCTCTGCCGCCATAAACGGAAGAGTGGTTGAAGGGGATGTGTCGGATCGCGCCCAGTGAGTGACCACCGCACCCTTAAGAGTCTTATCTGCCTGGTGCGTTAATGAATAGTCGTATCTAAGGACATTCAGGGCATCTGTAGTTATGCTTTCTGGATCATCGCCGGTCAATGCAGGAAACTCAATTGCTTCCGGAAGTTCTTTGAATACGCTTTTTTCAGGGGAAAGTATATAAGAAATCCGATAGTCGCCTTCCACTGTTGTGAGGATTACCCGAGATAGTGTTCTTGTCCCATCGTCATCGGTCAGTAATCTCTTTTGAAGATTCGTGGACATATCTCCTTCGACATTTAGTAGGCCGTCTGTCCGAATCTTCAAATAACTGATCGATTCATCAGAATATTCAAAAATCAATTCAATTGACATGAGGTCGCCGCTTCCAGCGATGACCTCTTTTAAGCTCGTGCAGGCGGTGTCCGGGTCATATGCACTTACCGTGCCGACGGCAAGCAGGCAGACCAGGAGGGCAGCTGCAATACAAATCAAGGATCTATTCATTCGGGTCATGTTCTTCGCACCTCATTGTCCCGGTGCGTGACGGCATGACCGATTGGTTAATCCGTGAGAACGGGCAATCAGGATATGCCGTCAGGCGTCCCATGGGCCGGTGTTCCGTTCTGCAACGTAACCGGCCCGCGGATGACACCGGGACGATGCCATGGGATGTCCTTTTGCGGGGTTTGCGATATACTTTCTGGCAGGATCGTTTACAGATCGGAGATTTGCCCTATGAACCGCGAGAGGCTTTCCGGACCTTACTTTCCAAAGCGAATCCAAACCGGACAAGTCAGGTTTTTTTCATCAACGCAAGAAACTCGTCCCGGGTCATTCCGCTCTGCCTGATAATGGAAAGGAGGACGCTCGGAGGGATCACGTCCCGTTTTGGGATGATAACCAAAAATTTTTACCCGCTCTCGTCATGGCGATAGAGAGCGGTATGGCTGCCTTTTCCCTGGTAACGGGCCTTTTCGAATCCGGCCTTCATCAAGTGCGTTATGAGGGTGGTCGAGGATACCCTGGGGAGTTTCACCCTTCGACCTCTATCACCGAGGTGAATTTTTCCTCTGCGGTCATCGAGGGGACAATATCAGCAAGCATCCCATACTCCCCGGCATTCTTGAGGAAAATGTCGATGGCCTCGCGGATGTTCTCGAGTGCCTCCTTCGGGGAGTCGCCGCAGCTCGCAACCTCGAGCTCGGTGCATTTCGCGACGTACACTCCTTCCTCCTCCCAGATGGTGACGGTGAGATGATAATTTGCCATATTGGCCTCCTTGGTACCGAATTTGTATATGCCTGTTCTTTTATGAAGTTGTTCCCTGCTGGAATCCGGCATATGAAGCGGAAACTTTTCCAGGATTCACCTGCTGTCCCGGGACCCAGAACGAGAAAAAAAGATTCCTGGAGTCCAGGACTCATGTCGCCCTGCTGACCTGTGGTATCTTTTAAACGACAATAGCGGGTACTATCGTGCGCACGTGCCCTTGGTTTGCGTTACCGGTCCGGATTGGGACAGCACTTCGCTCCCGTCCGAAAATTGAGGAGGTTTCGGATTCCCGGGAGGAGGCTATACCTGCCGGGATAGAAGGGTTAGGGACCGCCAGTGCTGGCATACCGGGGACTTCGGGCTTATTTGAATAGCCTTGGGACGGCACTTTGCCTGCAGTCTGGACTCCATTTGCCTGCCTCTGGGCGAGGACGGTTCCATTCACACCGGGGCTTACAACTGCTTTCGTCTTATCCGGGACCTGGCCTTTCAATGGACTGATCGAGGGCACCTCCGGGAGCGAACGGCTCGCCATCACCTGGGTTTTCAGGATGGCGGATGGAGCCCCTTCCATGGCAGCGGGGGGTGCAACTGATGCGGGCATGTTGAAAATTGCCCCAATCTTCTCCAGGATGAAGAGCATGGCCTCCAGTTCCCTGGCATCCGCCGAATCGCAGGTCCACGCACCCTTTGACATCACCAGGGTCCATTCCTTCATGGTCCCCGACGGAGTCATACCGACCATCCTTATTGTTGTCCCGGACTTCTCGTACCCGAGCCGGGTCTTGCCCATGTCGTTATCGAGGCCGAGAGTGGAAAGGGCATCTTTCATTTCAGGAGTCCATTCCCATTCGGAATGAGGATCGGAATCGGCTATGGCTCCAGGGAAGGGACAATCGATTGGTCCGTAGAAATTCCCTGTATGCGGTGGAATCTTTACAATCGGCAGGGTGTTCCTCGGGGTACCTGAATAGGATGGCGCAGGGAATGGTGCACCGGGCGGAGCTTCCGGCAGATGGCCTGCGTATTCTTCCCATCCTTTCCATACAAGCCACTGATAAGGTGGTCGATCGCCGGAATAAACGTCGCCTTCGGGGCTGATCCATATATGACAAAAGTTGATGAATTGCCAGGTCCCCTTCTCGCCTTGCATGATGGAACCAACGGAGAACATTTGTATATTACCGTTGGAAAACGAATCATACATCTCCACGGGCATGGTAGCAAGATCTTCGGGACTGACCGATTCCAGATATTCGAGAACTGGTACATTCCAACCCGTGAGACAGTGGAGAATGAAGTAGTAGGAATTTATTGCGTCTTCCCATTCATCCAAATACCAGTTCCAGTATACATAAGTGCCATTGGGTGTTTTATATGCCCATGCTCCCCGGCTGGGGTAATTATCTGTCTCCATAGAACTGGCTCCGACAATACCAATGAGAAATATTATAAACAGGATAAAGATTGAGAGTTTTTTTACCGTATCCGTCATATGATTTCACTTCCTTCATAGCTTCTGGATAAAGGGGGTAACAATCACATCCATTCGTTGTAATCTCTGCGATTCAACTGCACCAGGAATGGAAAAGGGTTTCGCACGGTCGTTTACTGATAGCAGGGTGATGCAGGCCCCGCCGGCTCGGCAGCGGGGATGCACTTGCTCATTGAAACCCTAATCCAGGCATTATATTGTGAACTGATTTGAATTCTCCAGGTTTTGCTCATACCAAGAATAATCTGCCTTGTATCCTTCGAAATGTGCGGTCTGTTTGTAGGTACCTGTCGGAAGGGGAGGTGATGTAGATTGGGCAAGGATATTTTTTACGTAGAATTCAGTATTTCCAGTGTAACAGCTGTCAACCCACTTCAATCCGGATTTCATTAGAATTCGTGACTCGGCCGTCATGACCGGAAGAGTGGTAGCAGGATCGGTCCAGGATTTCGCCCAATAAGTAACAGAGCTGCCGGTTCGAGTGTAGCCCAAATCATGGAATGGCCCATAACTGAGTCTCAAACTATCTGTTGGATGGGGAAGGGTATTGCCGAACTCCTTTGTCAGGGTGGAGAGATTCGGAAACACCTCGGCTTCCGGCAGCTTGATGAATAAGCTTTTTTCAGGTGAAAGTTCATAAGAAATCCGGTCGTCCCCCGCTACAGCGGTGAATACTATTCGAGATAGATCTCTTTTGGTATTTCTTGGATTGATAATTTCCTCCAAATTATTGCAAAGGGATCCACTTGGATCAATAATGTTCTCTGTCCATAGCTTTATGCATCCGATCGAACCATCGGAATAGTCGAATACCAGTTCGAGAGCCGTGAGATTGCCGCTTCCTGCGATGACCTCTTTTAAGCTCGTGCAGGCTGTGTCCGGGTCGTACGCGCTCACCGTGCCGATGGCAAGCAGGCAGACCAGGAGGGCGGCTGCAATACAAATCAAGGATCTATTCATTCGGGTCATGTTCTTCGCACCTCTTTGTTCCGGTGCGTGACGGCATGACCGGTTGTTTTATCCCCAAAGACGGGTAACCAGCATGTGCCGTCAGGCGTCACGCGGGCCGGTGTTCCGTTCTGCAACGTAACCGGCCCGCGGATGGCATCGGGACGATGCCATGGGATGTCCTTTTGCGGGGTTTACGATATAATTTCTGGCAGGATCGTTTACAGATGGCTGTTTTTCTGGAATGAAATTATTTACGACCCGGATCATGATGATATGCTGAACTCATGAGTTATATAGTTTATATCATTGGTTAAATACATTGCAAAAGTATTTATTATTTGAAATATGATTTGCTGCTACCGCCCGGAAACCATTGCCCTGCGATAAAAGGCCCCGGGCGAGGACGGCAACATGGACCTTAATCCATCATTCTCACCGTGACAGAGTTGTTAAAATCGGCAGAACCGTTCAGCACGTGCATACCAGGTGATTGAAAACAGCCATGCAGAGAAGCACAACAAGGAAAATCAGGATATTATTCCGTGATGCATGCGAGGAGATGACAGGTGACAGGAAATTCCCTGCTGCGATGGTATATTTGCGATATGCACCTCTTTTTAGCGATAACGGCGTCTATTCTGTTCTGTTGTGTCCTTCCTCTTGTACCTCTTGAAGGGGCGCTCTCTTCGGATATGCTTGTTCCCGGGGTCCTGGCCCCCGGGTTCGGCGGCCTGGTTTTGAAAACCGGCAGGAAATCAACTCTCCAGCTGCTTCGCAACCGGACGCGGAACATCATTATGAACTGCATTTCAGCCTACCCCGGAATAGGTCCTGGTGAACTGGGGCAGAAAACGGGGATCTCATCCAGCACCCTCAGGTACCACCTCGAACGGCTCGAGCAGACAGGGCTTATCGTTAGGCGGCGACCGGCGGGGAACATGGCCTTTTTCCCTTCCGGCCGGTGTTCCAGCGATCTTGAAGCAAGGGTCATGAGCAACATGAGAAATCGCACCCGTGGACGCCTCATCCTCCTGCTCAAGGAAAAGGAAGACTGCAGTCGCCATGACCTCGCTGCAATGATTGGTATATCGCTTCCTGCCGTCAGCTGGCATACAAAAAGACTGGTGGACGATGGAATCGTGGAGGTCAACCGGGAAGGCAAAGAACTGCGCTACCACCTCACGATGGGCACCCTGGAGGTCCTGGAAAACCTCGAATCAGGGTGAAGGAGAAGGTCTGTCTTTCCGGGAATTTTTCTGGGTTTCGTTTGGTTTGGATGATAGATTATTTTGTTCACCCTTAAAACCCGAGCAACTCCAGCCCGGACAGCGCCACAACAATCGCAATAGCCGCCAGGACTATGGCGGTCTCCTCCCGGACATGGAGGAATTCCGGTAGCGTCTGGGGCTTCACTCCCCCGCGTGAAAGGATGCGCCGGGAGAGGGCCGGGTATGCCACAGCGAAGACCCCTGCACCGATGAGGAGCCCGGGCACCCCTCCGAAGAGGGCATCGAGGCTCCCCTGGCCCACGGCGCCGGCCACCGTCCCGGGGCAATACCCGAGCAGGCCGAACCCGGCCCCGAAGATGAGGCCCCCGATCACGTTTGAACCAATGGAGGGGGCCCGGATGTGCCGCTCCGCGAGGCCCCGGGACCGCAGGAGGTACAGCCCGATCATCGCGGTCAGGACTGCTGTCGCCATCACCTTCACGACCGTGAAGTCGGTGAGCAGGAGCTGGCCCATGATGACATCGTACCGGGTGACGGCACCCTTCTGTAAAAGAAATCCAAAAGCGATGCCGAAGAGGAGCCCGAGCACTGCCTGGGTGCGTTCATTCCGGCGGATTTTATCAAGATCCATGAGCACCGTCCCTCCTACCCGGCGAGGTGCACGAGCACTATAGCGGTCGCGATCCCCCCGGCAAAGAAGCACGCGGCCGACAGTACGCTTGCTACCGAAAGCTGGGCTGTTCCGCTGATTCCGTGCCCGCTCGTGCATCCCCCTGCCCACCGGGCCCCGATCCCCAGGAGTATGCCTCCCGCGAGGGCCGCGGCCACCCTGGGAACCGGGTCCCCGCCAAAGGAGGCCTCCCAGAGGCCGGGGACCCAGGCAAACAGGAACGTCCCCGAGAGGACCGCGGAAAGAAAGGCCCCGATGACAATCCCCGGCACGATCATGAACTGCCAGTCCAGGCGTGGAGCGAACAGCCGGTAGTATTCCATGGCCTCCACCTGCCGCCTCCTGAAGATCTTCCCGATCATTCCGCTTGCTTTGAGAAACGCGGTGGAGCAGCCGATGGGGCGGTCAGATATGAGGAATGCCAGGCAGACCAGTATTCCGATACCCACCCCTGCCAGGTAGGGAGACCAGGTCTCAAGCCCAAAGTATCCGAACATGGCAGTTGGTGGGATCGGGAAGATATGAAATTTGCGAGGGAGGGAGGGACTGACAAGCCAAACACTCAGGCGCTCCTGGGGGACGCTTTCGCGTCCCCCGCTGCTGTGGTGTCCCCCAGGGGATTGTATGGGACTCGATTCTTGGGTACTTAACGGCAACTGGCAAACGAAATTAAAACCCGCAAGATATGGGAGTTAGGTGATTACTATGAAAAAGTATATACTTATGTCGATTGCCATAATTTTCGTATTAACGTCACAAGTAATGGCTTATCAGTATGGAGCATCGAATGAAAACCAATCCGCAATCGATGCCATCAAGAAATTCACTAACCTTTCAGACCTTAATTTACATTGTTTCGGACAATTGTCTACGAATTCTGGGAATTTAGAGATTTACAATTCAGAGAATTCCTTTTATTATGTAAATCGTGATTTGGGAATTGTTGAAGGAGCGATTTTTCTCGAACCTCCTGAATTATCAATGAATATACTAATAACCCAGCATGATGCGGAGATAATCGCGAAAAAATTCGCTATCGACCATTATAACGATTTCACTGGGAAAAACTTTCACTTGATCATTGGAAAATTAATTGACCACGACTCTGGAGGAAAAGAATACATATTCATGTGGAGAGAATTCATTAACTCTATAGGAACTCCAAATTTCATACGGATATCCGTGAATCCCGAATCAGGAAAAATTATCTCATACAGGGCACAGCAACGGATTATTGAGGTATCAGTTTTACCCAAGATTACGAGAGAAGAAGCAATTGATATCGCAATCGCCCAGTTTCCAGGATAACACATTTCGTGCGAATCCATTCCAGCCGATTTGAGTATTGACTATATTACCCCTGGAACCCAGGTTTTATCCTGGATCGTTACTATTGAAAGTGATATAGTACAATCAAAGGATACACAATTGATGAATTTCCATATTGGTGGAACTATAATAATTGATGCCCAAACAGGGAAAATCCTTCAAATCAGCCAGTGGAGATAATTATATATATTTAAGATTAATATACCTAATCTTTATGAGACAGCATTTATTAAATGCATTCGGGTCGATATTCCTCATCGTGGCTTTGATTGGATTTGCAACGTTATTCGGGAATTATCAACAGTATTCTCCTTCAAGAGCAGCTCCACAAATATCAACAAGCATGGCTAAACCATTTGCGAATGACATGATTTCAAATCAAGTACCTTTCTTAAAATTATTGAATAAATACCCGAATCCGCCCGAATATGATGATCCTGAGATCGCCAATAAAATTTTGGAGGGTCGTGCTTATTTAAATCCGGTTAATGAAACTGGGCGAAGCCTTCCAGATGACTTTGTCTTTGTATCCGGATGCAGGCCAGGGTATCGTTGCTGATAGTAAATAATGATTGAATAATTGACACATCCCGTGGGATACGCTAGTATCTTCACGACAGTACCTTATATCCACGATAAAAATCTTTTTTTTACGACCATTCACCCTCTGGGATAGGATTAATAATCCGCGTGATTGGGATTATTGCACCTTCGCCGGGGTATCCCTCGTGCTGGCGCGTTTATCATGTCCGGGTTCGGGTGCAACAGTCCTCACGTCCATTCATTCAAAAAATATCCCGCATGCACCACGCCGCTGTGCTAAATGCGGTCTTTGCATGTACTTCAGTGCGACAGGGGGTGGATCGCCAGAGCCGCAAGTGATGCAAGGGACCAAAGAGGGTCGCTGCACCCGGGAACAAATACCGGTGGTTAGCAAAGTTCTCCCGTTCAGTTTCCCGCAGTTTGTTCCGCTTTATTTTCCCGGAGCGGGTCTTGGACAGGTCGTCAACGAACTCGATGGCACCCGGGTACTTGTAGGGGGCGGTCGTCCTGCGGATATGGGACTGTACATCCTTGATCAACCGGTCGGAGGGCTCGTATCCCGGCTTGAGGACAGAACGCCTTCACGATGGTTCCGGTGGATCAGGTCCGGGGAGCCGACCACCGCGGATTCGGCAACGGCAGGGCTCTCAAAGTGACTACTCGCAGACCGTCAGGATATAAGAGTATCGAAGTTCAGCTCACCATCAATCCCGGTAAAAGAGGCTGCGGGAGGTTACACCTCCCGGTGGACGCGATGGGAGAGAAAAGAGGTGGTGTTCAGGTGAGGCCCTTGATCTCCCAGTCCTCGTCGCGGGGCGGTTCGGGTTCTGCTTCAGCCGGGACCTTGCGGCGCCGGAGGAAGTACATCACCAGGAAGAGTGCGGCGATGATGATGATCAGCAGGATCACGATCTGGATGATCAGGGCCAGGGGGAATGCGGACATCACGGGGGTGACCGGTGCCGCGGTGGTGACGACGGTGGCCGGGGTCGTCTGCTGGGCCCCCTGGCTCATGAACAGGGCGAAGATGCTCGTGTGGGTGATCTTGGCGCTGACGGTGCGGGTCCCGGCATTTACGGTGGTGGGTATGTCTTCATAGGCGCTGGTCGCGGGGTTATACCACTTGATGGAGAGGTCGCGGTCCTGCAGGCGGGTCCATTCGTTCTCGGGGAAGGTCAGTGCGAAGGTGATATAGGGGTCAAAAGTGGCCCCTGAGGGCTCGATCTCGTAGCCGTACCCTGCATACGCATAGGATGCCCCGGCAGGGACCGGCGGGACCGATGCATCGGGGATGCGCCGGATGGTAACGGTGAGGAGCGGAGCCCCGGCAGAGTCCGTGGGCCTCATCCCGCCGGGCATGGAGAGCGAGGCGATCCCGTCCTCGGCCACCATGATCACCGACTGCGAGAGGGCCAGGTTGGAGTTGAGGGGGAGGTTCCCGCCGCTCACCGGGCTTATCACCGCGGTGCTGGGAGTGGGGGTCGCGGTTGCGGTCGCGTTGGTCGTGGAGGATGGGGCAAAGTAGCCTCCGCCACCGCCGCCCCCTCCCCCGCCTCCGCCACCGCCGCCGCCCGCGCTGCTGGTGACCGAGATGAAGTTTGCCTTGGTGATGTTATTCGATCCCGCGGCGTTCCAGGTCGACAGGCTGACGGTATACGTCCCATACATGTACCGGTGGACCGGGTTCTGGAGGTCTGAACTGGTCCCGTCGCCGAAGTCCCAGAGCCACTTCGTTGGGTACCCGATGGTCGTGTCTGTGAACTGCACCACCAGGGGTTCCTTGCCATAGGCTGGTGTTGCGGCAAAGTCGGTCTTCGGAGCGGTCAGGTTGGTCCGCAAATTGAGCTGGGTGCTCCGGCCGGCATGGAACGGGTATGAACCGGTCCAGGGGCCGCTGGAATTCACGTCATAGACCTCGGCCTTGATCCCGTCCACGTAGAACTCGATCGGAGCATCGTTCTCGATGTACCCCGAAACGACAAGGTTCCGGGGGGCGAACTGCGACAGACCTTCCCCGTACTGCCCCGGAACGGTAACGGTGAGAGGATTCTGGTCCCCGGGGATGACGCCGGGCACCCTTGCTTCAACGCGGGTCCCGGCCGGGGCGGGTTCGCCGTCCCGTACGGTCACCGACCCGTAGAAATCATGGGGCATGGCCGGGAACGAGGGGGTCCCGGTTGTTGGAGCGGCCGTCGTCGGCTGAGTGGTGGGAGAGGTCGTGGTAGGCTGGGTCGTGGGAGATGTCGTTGTCGGCTGAGTGGTGGGAGAGGTTGTGGTAGGCTGGGTCGTGGGAGATGTCGTTGTCGGTTGAGTGGTAGGAGAGGTGGTCGGCTGGGTGGTCGTAGGCTGCGTGGTTGGCACAGCTCCGGACATGGTCAGGCCGATGGTCGATGCTGCACCGGCTTTAAATGTGGCAGTCTGGGGAGCCTGGACACCGTTTACGAAGAACTCGATAGGAATCGAGCAGCCGCATTCAGCCTCCGAGGCAGATACCTGGACCTGGAGGTGCTCGAATCCACCCGTGGCGTTGGTGAGTTCCATACCCCGGGCAGTCCCGTAAACCTTTGCCACGACCTGCTGGCCAGGTGGAGCGGCAATCCCGTTGTACGTGACATACCCCGAAAATTCACAGGGAATGGGCGGTATCCCAGTGTCCGCAAGGGCGATTCCGGTCGCCAGGACGATAACGAGTAAAAAAATGATTGGTTTGATGGTCATGCTCTCCTCGCGTTGCCGGGCCCGGGATCAGGCGCTTATCGCGGCCAGGGTCCCGGGTGCGGTCATATATACCCAGTATCCTTTCATGGGATACATAGGTGTTGTTTCGGCATGCGAACCGGACGTGCTTCCCTTGATGATCGAGGTCTCATAGAGCTGGGACGCTGAGTCAAACCCGATCACCGTGGTCCACTGGGCCTGCACCGAGTTCAGGGTATCTTTTGCCGCCAGGGGGGTCACGTCCGAGAACCCTATGGCGTTCCACCCCGTGTATACGGCCTTGGTCGGCGGGGTTGCCAGCGGGTCGTTCTTGTAGGTGAGGGTGATCTCCTTCGTGGCTGCGGAATAGATCCAGATCCCGTCCAGCGGCCTGACCTGGCTGTTTGCCGTCAGTGTCTGCCAGAGCCCCGAGTTCGCATCGTAGAGGTAGATGGAGTGGCCGGCGGTGTTCACACCGTCAAAGACCACGCTGGCGTTGCTGTAGCCGTCAGCGAGGGTCTTCGGGGTGGATACGAAGTTCCAGCCGGTCTTGAGGGTCATCTTGTTGCTCACCGGGGGTATGGGGGTGGTCGGGACCGTGGTGGGGCCGGTCGTGGGCCCGGCGCTGACTGAGATGTACCCGTTCTTGGTCGTCGAGGAGCTGCCGCTTGGGCCGGTGACGGTCAGGGAGACCGAGTACGTGCCGGGATTCGCATAGGTGTGGCTCGGGTTCTGGTCGGTGGATGTGTACCCGTCACCGAAGTTCCAGGCCCAGGAGCTCGGGGTCCCGATTGAGATATCGGTGAACTGCACGGTGAGCGGGGCAGCTCCAGCTACCGGCGTACCCGAGAAATCGGCCTGCAGGGCCGTGTTGCTCTCGACCTTGATGGTCAGCTTCACGATCTGGTCATCGATGTTCGGGTCATCGAATCCTTTCAGGAGGGCGTTCAGAGCAGCGGTCCCGGCAAGGCGGTCAGGCCCGTCGATGACGAAGAGCTTGCTCCAGCGGACCGGTGTCGCGGTGACCACGAACTTGCGGTTTGCGTCAGGGTACCAGACCTCGTCCTTGAGGTACGCCGGGTTCAGCCGCAGCCACCAGTACCACTCGGACTGGTCCTGGATCCGGTTCTCCGGGATTATGTCCAGGCGGTGGTTGTACATCGGGTGCTGGACGATGATGGTATATGTCCCGGGCTGGAGCGCCAGGGTGTCGATGTACTTGGAGAGGTCGACCGAGAACTTGCCTGTAGCGCAGTCGACTGATATCGTGTCGAACACGTACTTCAGGCCGGCGACCTTGTTCTCGCCAAAGACCCAGAGCCCGAGCGGGACGGTGTTGTACTGCTGGCCGACCGCCTCTCCCCGCAGGCCCATGGCCTCACCGCTCACGATGATGGAAGTGGGCGCACAGCAGACGATCTTCAGGATCTTCGGGTTGACGTCCGCAGTAATGGTGGGTTCCATGAAGCAGAACGGTTTCTTGGTCCATGCTGCGCAGGAGACACCAACCTTGCCGCAATCAGTGCACGCTGTCCCTTCCAGGGTCGGGGCATCGTTCGGCATGCTGGACGCATAGATAGTGTAGTTTCCAAGGTCGATCTTCAGGTTCCGGGTATACCAGTAATACTCCCATGAGCCGTCGGGCTTGACCGGCACTGCAGTGAAGGACGAGGGATCACCGTTCACCACGCTGTGGGTGACGTTCATCTCGTCGCCGACGCAGCTCTGGCAGGGCCCCTTGATGAAGAGGTAGGTGACGCGGGAATCGGTGTTGGTTCCGTATACCCTCACGGTCTCGCCAAGGTAGGTGCAGTCGGCGTCTACTCCACAAACAGAGGTAAACAGGGTTACCACTCCCTTGTTCACCGTGACAGTACCTTCGGCATAGGGCCTGCTGGTGTCAAGGGTGGTCATATCCGCAGGTATCCACCGCTGTGTCCTGATGGTGTAAGATTTAGGAGCAGTGCAGGTCTCAGTCTGCCATTCAACCGTCCGCTCTCCGTTCTTGTCAGTTTTGACCAGGGCGTAATAATATCTCCCGGAGTAGGGGGTATGTGGAACGGTATCGTAGAGTATCCTCGTGCACTGGCAACCGCACCACTCTATGAGTGTGTCACCGAACGTCCAGGTCGAGGGGATTCGCTGGGTAGGACCCACCCACTGGGGGTCCCAGTATACGTCCTCCTGGCCGTCCACCATCATCGGCGGCCGGTCACAGCAGGCGCCGGACATGTTACCCGTGCAGGGGCCCTTCACCCAGAGCAGGTAGTAGGTGTTTGGGATCCCCTTTATCGTGGTGTAGAACTTGTTGCCCCGTACCACGGACGTGGGGTTGATAATCAGGACTGGTTGTTCTTCCTCAAGGGTGACGGTCCGTATGGCACTGACATAATTCAGGTTGTTCTGGTTGCACTCAATGCTGACCTGGTATTCACCTGGCGAATAGACCGGGAGACTGGTGATGGGATCCACCTGGTCGGTCTTCCATGCATCATTTAGGCTTGGAGCATTGCCATCGCTCGATGACCAATACCATGGGCTCGCATTCACCGGAATGTTAAGAAGATCCCTCTGGCCATTAACCGTCCAGAGCTTGGCATAAGTTACACCCCCGGGGCTTCTCACGACCAGTTTGCAGTCGAAAGGCCCACCTCCCCTAAGGAAGATATAGTGGAGAGTTGACTGGGAGAACTGGAAATCAAGCGTGTTCCCAATAAGGGCAGTCCCATCAGTCACATCGGAGGTGTAGTCCAGGTTTTTAATCCGAAGGTTGGTCTGCGGTGTTGAAACCGCGAAAGCAGGCTCCGTGGGGTTTGTCTCCCCTGAAGAATACAGCCTCCACCAGAACCCCTTCTCTTCCGTCCCTCTGAAGATAGATGTTGGACTGTCATCGATGTTGAAATTCGTGCGCACATACCCGCTCAGGTCGATCTGCTTGTCTGGGGGATTTGCCATGCTGGAGGTCGCATCCCACCAACCCAGGTACGTCGCGCTTCCCACGGCATTCGTAACATCAAGCCCTTCTTCTCCGAGAAGAACGGTCTTGTTTTGAAGAACCGTGTTCAAAGCCGCCGTTGCCGGCGTCGCTATCGCCATGAGGGCGATACTCAAGAATAACAAACACAGCACGTAGTGTTGAAGCTTCATTTTTGCACCACCTTGATTGCATATACAAGAACGGGCCCCGCGACGTCCACAGTTCGGGGGTGATCCACTCTTTTATATACTGTGCATTGGGGAATTGACCCTTATATAATTTTCCCTTGCCCCGATTTCGGATCAGCCCCCCGTACACCCATGGAGGGCGATTCCAGAGGGCTCCCGAAGAGATTGAAAATCGGAACTTGTATATATACTTTGCGTTATCCTGCAGCCCTGGCGAAGGCCCGGGCAGGCTTGCCTCCCGTTTTAAAATCGCGTTTAAAACGCATGAATCGTCAAAAAATTTGATTTAAATTTCATTTTTCAAAGATGTCCTCGTTCCTGTTCTGGTTACCCTGCCGGGGCCTGATCCTGAACAGGTAGTAGGCCACGGCCGCCGCGGCAGCGATGGCGACGACCAGCACCGGGACGAACCAGAGGCCCTGGAGACCCGGCGCGGGGGCGGGGGTGGTCGTGGCACTCGCGGCGGTCTCCACCGGGGTGGGCGTTGCGGGCTTTACAAAGAGGCCATAGATGCCGCCATGGGTGACCTGGGCGGTCACGCTCCGGGCCGCCTCGTTCACGAGGGTGTCCAGGGCCGCCCAGGAGCCGGTGGACGGGTCATACCACATCAATACGAGGTCCTTCCCGGAAAGGCCCTTCCACTGGTCCTCTGAAAACGTCAGGGTGAGGGTGCCGGCGGGGTCGAATAAAGCATCCTCCGGCACGATGCGGTAGGCAAACCCGGTAAAGGCTGACCCGTCGGTCGGGAGCGGGGGCATGTTGCCCGCCACGGGGAGGATCGTCAGTTCATGGAGCGGGGTCCCGTTTGCACCGGTTACCAATACGCCGGTGCCGAGGAAGAGGGTGGCGATCCCGTCGGAAGACCCGATCGTGACCGGCTGGGTCGTGCGGTTGTCCGGGCCCAGGGGGATCTGGCCCGCGGGCAGGGCCGTGGGGGTGGGGGTCGCGGTCGCCGTTGGGGTGGCCGTTGTGCCGGTCACGAAGTAGCCGCCGCTACTACCGCCGCCACCGCCGCCGCCACCGCCACCCCGGCGGTTCACGGTGATGTAGGACTGCCTGGTCAGCGTGTCATCCGCGGTGCCGTTTGAAACCGTCAGGGAGACCGTGAAGGCCCCGGAAGTCCGGTAGGTGTGGAGCGGGTTCTGGTCTGTCGAGTTCTCGCCGTCTCCAAAGGTCCATTGCCAGGAAATGGGGTTTCCGGTCGAGGCGTCACTGAACTGGACCGGCAGGGGTGCGTATCCCTGGAGCGGAGCTGCCGCGAAGTCCGCCCTGAGCCGGCGCTCCGGCGGGACCTCCCCGGTCACGTTGATGTATCCTGTGCGGACCCGGGTGTCGCTGCCCTGGGCGTTCGAGACGGTCAGGGAAACTGTGTACACGCCGGGCATGGAATAGATATACAGCGGGTTTTTCTGGGGCGAGGCCCCGCCGTCACCGAACGACCAGGACCAGCTTGTCGGCCCCCTGGTCGAGAGATCGGAGAACTGAACCGGGAGCGGCGCGTCCCCCGTGGTGATGTTGGCGATAAAGTCGGCAATGGGCGGGTAGGCGATCGCGTGGATGTAGTTACCCTTGGTCTCGGTGTCGAACCCGCCGAGCCCGCGGACGGTCAGGGAGACCGTGTAATACCCGGGCCCCTGGTAGATGTGCACCGGGTTCTGCACGGTCGAGGTCCCGCCGTCCCCGAACGACCAGTTCCACTCGCGGGGAGACCCGGAAGAAAGGTCGGTGAACTGCACCGTAAGCGGGGCATCGCCGGAGGTGGGTGACCCGATAAACTGGGCAACCGGTGCCGGCGGCACCGGGAAGATGGTGATGTATCCCTGCTTTACCCGGGTGCTCGTGTTGCCTGACATGGTATCCCTGACCGTGAGCCCGACCGTGTACGTGCCCGGCGACTGGTAGATGTGCCCTGGATTCGGGGTATTCGCGGTCCCGGCGTCCCCGAATGACCAGGTCCAGGAGTCGTGCACTCCGATCGAGGTGTCAGTGAACTGCACGAACTGGGGCGCAAACCCTGACGTGGGGCTCCCGGTGAAGTCTGCGACAAGGGCGGGCTGGGTCACGGTGATAAAGCGGACTTTCCGGAGGGTATTGCTTCCTGCCGCGTTGGAGACGGTGAGCGTCACGTCATAGGCCCCGGGTGCCAGGTATGTATGGCCGGGGCTGGGAACGGTCGCGTTGGGGCTCCCGTCCCCGAAGTCCCAGGTCCAGGCAGACGGATTTCCACTCGAGGCATCCGTAAACTGGACGCTGAGCGGGGCGTCCCCGGTCGTCGGGTACGCTGTGAAGCCTGCTACCGGCACAGGGGGGAGGGCGCTTACATTGATGTAGCAGCTCTTCACCAGGCTGTCCATCCCTCCGAATGTCGTGTTCCGGACGGTCAGGTTCACCGGGTAGCACCCGGGAGCGGTATATACGTGAACAGGATTCTGGACTGCCGCAGTCGTAGCATCCCCAAACTCCCAGAACCAGGTATCCGGCCCGCCGGTCGAGAGGTCGGTGAACCTGACGTGCAGCGGTGCGTATCCCGAGGTAACATTCGCAGTAAAGTCTGCCGCCAGAGTCGGCCGGGTAATGGTGATGGTCCCCTGGTCCAGGGCGGTGATGGTGTTGTCAGCGTCAAGCCCCAGGGCATAGAGGGAGAAGGTCCCTGGTACCAGTGCCTGGAGGTCCCCGGCCGGGATGGTCACCTGGGAAGACCGGTTCGCCAGCCCGGATGTTCCGTACCCCGGGGTAATGGCTATCTGCCAGGGGTGAGCCGGCCGGGGCGGCTTCGGGTAACCCTGGAGGAAGATCGAGTAATTCAATACCTTCGAGACTTCTGAGGATGCATGGACCGGGTTCTGGAGGATGGAGAGGAGGAAGTTGCCTGACATCAGGGCATCGGGGAGGAACTCCTGGCCAGCCTCCTCCAGGGCGGTCATGTTCACCTCGACGACGGCGTCGTAGTCTTCGTCCTGCTTGATAAGGACATAGCTGATATTGACGACCGCCGACGGGTCGGTGAAGGTCACCGGGACGTTGTGCGGAGAAGCCTGGCTATACGTACAGGTGCGTGTGTGTCCATCGATGAGAACAGGATTATCCCCGTCCATGACCACGATTGGCCAGAGGGCATAAATGGAAGTCCTGTTGAGGCCCGGGTCGTACTGGAACGCTTCGAGGGAGTACTGGCCGGACTTCATCGGCACGATGGAGCTGCCCGTCAATTGCCTGGCGATATACCAATCAAATAAGTAATCCGACAGGGGATTCTCGTTCTGTTTCAGGGTGTAGGGCAGGTTCGTCTGGTTGAAATCGTCCGGATTGACATTTATGAGGATTTTTTTGCCAATTGTTCCGTTCGGGAATATCTCGAGTCCTACAGCTCCATCTTCCGGGTGCAGAATGTATAACCGGTCTGTATTCTTGAAAAATGACGAGATCTCGAACGGCACCAGCGTCCCCTTTGCCCGTGCGATGAAAATGTCGCCGTTCAACCCAGGGGCCTGGACCTGGACGGTGGGGAAGTGGCTCTGGATATAGACCGGGTACTGGGTGAACCCAGAGAGCGAGACCGTGCTGTTGGGCGTAAATACGGTCAGGATATTTCCATTGATATCTGCCGAGGGCGCTGAAAAATTGCGGAGAACGGTATGAATACGGGGGAGGTCAAGGTATTTCAGGTCAGAGCCATTGGTGGGGTGGAGCGTCACCTTCGACTGGCCGAGGTCCATCAGGTCGATGACCGTGATCTCCTCGACCGTCATCTGCCGGAAGGTCTGAGGGTTCGCCAGCTCCAGCTGTGCGTACGGGGCCGCGAGTGCCCCGGGGATGCACAGCATCAAGCATACCAGGACGAGCAGGATTGCCCTCGGATTCATGCTTTTCCTCCGGAATCCCCCTTTTTCCGGGTTTGTACGTATCGATCCTTTTTGAGTCGTATTCTTCGTCCCATTGTCCATCTCATCCCGCATAGGCTTCGGTTCCAGGATCCGGCGCGGTATTGCACAGGTTTATATATATAAGGTGCTGGTATGCAGGGTGAATTAAACCTTGTGGCGATTTTGCCTGGATCTGGCCCCTGGAGGCAGCGCGCCGGATACGGTAACCGCATTGGGCCGAATATGGCAAAAGATTAATTTTAGCGGGCTAATTTGATAATATCGGCAAAATAATTGAAATTTTCCGATCTTTCTGCCAGCCCGCCAAGAACAGGGCGCGCGGGAAAAGTTTAAACATATCTGGTGTGACACGTGGAGCAAGGCTATGGCAACGGACCAGGATAAGCTGGGCCAGATCAAGCAGGTACTCAAGTCCCATCCCGAGGGGTTGAGCATCCGCGACTTATCAGCCAGCCTGGGGATGAACCGCAACTCGGTGGCAAAGTACCTGGAGATCCTCTCGACCGCCGGCCAGGTGGAGATGCAGGTCTACGGGTCGGCCAAGGTCTATTTTCTCTCGGAGCGCGTCCCCCTCGCAGCAATGCTCAGTTTCTCCGGCGAAAGCATCCTGGTCCTGGACGAGGCGTTCCGCATCGCGCAGGTCAACGATCGGCTCCTGGAGTTCTTCGGGGAGACGAGGGAGGCTCTCGTGGGGCATGACCCGCAGTCCTGCCCCGTGGAGTTCCTCCGCAACCTCCCCGTGCTCCACCTCTCCCGCATGCTCGACCAGGGCGAGGGTGACATCGCCGAGACGAGCCTGGAATGGGGAGGCCGGGAATATTTCCTGCGCATCAAGGCAGTGCCCCTGGTATTCGAGGAAGGCGGCCATGGCCTGGCCCTGTTCATCGAGGACATTACAACCGAGCGGGTATTCGAGCGTGAACTGGCCATGAAGGAGGCCCGGTACCGGGCAATCGTTGAAGACCAGGACGAATTAATCGCCCGTTTCCTTCCCGATGGGACCACGACGTATGCCAACCCATCTTTCATGCGGTTTTTCGGCATTACCGGGGGTGAAAGCGTGCGGGACGTACTCTATTCACGGGTGCATCCCGACGATCAGGCAGCCATCCGGTTGCAGGTCGAGGCATTGACCAGCGTCTCCAACCTCTGCTCCTTCGAGAACCGGGTAACGACCCCGGGCGGCGATACGCGGTGGCTCCAGTGGACGGTCAGGGCCATAACGGCAGAATCGGGAGGGCCCCTGGAGTTCCAGGCGGTCGGCCGCGACATCACCGCGCGCCACGAGGAGGAAAAGCGCCTCTCGGACCACGTGACCGGGCTGAAATTCCTCTCGGGCTCCCTGATGAACCTGATGCAGGCCGCGAGCGAGGAGGAGATCGAGCTCCACCTGGCCTGGAGGCTCAAGGAACTGGTCCCGGAAGCGCTTGCCATCCTGGTGTACGCATGGGACCCCTCCCGGAACGGGCTGGTCCTCCGCCGGGTGTTTGGCGACAGTGTCAGGGACTACCTTGCACGGAAGACCGGGAAGGACCCCGTCGGGACCTTCTTCGTTCCAGCAGGGGAACTCGTGGAGACGGTGAAGGAACGGCGCCAGGCCTTCATGAACGGTGGGTTTGCAGGGGATTTCTTCAGGGATCACCCGGGATGGACGCGGCAGATGAAGGAGAGCGTGGATCGTGATTTGGGGATTAGCACGTCCCAGGCCGTCGGGCTCGCGGTGGGCCAGGAGTTCCTCGGGATCGCGGTCCTCTGCCTCTCATCGGTCCCCCTCCTGCAGAACATCCCCCTGCTCATGATATTCACGGACCAGGTCTCAATTGCCCTGAAGAGGGTCCTGATGGAGGACGCCGTGCGGCAGAACGAGGAGCGGTTCCGCAAGATCAGCGCATTCTCCCCGCTCCCTATTGCGTTCATAAGCCCCGAGGGGCGTTACCTCTATATGAACCCCCGTTTCACCGAGATCTTCGGATACGACCTTTCGGACATCCCCACCGGGAGGGACTGGTTCCGTTCAGCGTTCCCTGACGAGGAGTACCGGAAGATGGTCATGGATGCCTGGAAGTCGGATCTCGCTGCATCAGAACCGGGAGAAGTGCGGCCGCGCACGTTCCGGGTCCGGTGCAGGGACGGGAGCGACAAGGAGATCCTTTTCCGGCCGGTCACCATGAGCGACGGCACCCAGTTCATCGTCTACGAGGACATCACGGAGCGGAGCAACGCGGAACGGTCGAGGAACCTCCTGGCCTTCATCGTGCAGTCATCAAACGATGCCATCATCGGGAAGGACACCCGGGGCACCATCATCAGCTGGAACCCCGCCGCAGAGAAGATGTACGGATTCAGCGCTGAAGAGGCCATCGGAAAACCGATCAGCTTGCTCACGCCGCCGGACCTGGAGGGGGAGGTCAGAGTCATCATGGACCGGATCAGGCGAGGGGCGCCCGTCACGGAGCACGAGACCTCCCGGTTACGGAAGGACGGGTCCCTCATCGATGTCTCCCTGTCCATATCCCCGATCTGCGATGACCAGGGCCGCGTCGTCGGGGCGTCCACCATCGCCCGGGACATAACCCACGAGAAGGCCGACCGCGCAGCCATCGAATCCGAGTCGCGCTTCCGGTCCAAGGTGGAGAATATCGACGTAGGGGTGTACCGGAGCACGGGCGACCCCCGTGGGAGATTTGTCTGGGGCAACACCAGCCTCCTGCACGTCCTCGGGTTCGCCAGCATGGAAGAACTAAAGGGTGTATCAGTCGCTTCGCTGTTTGTCGAGCCAAATGGTCGGGCCGGGTTCCTGCAGGAACTCAAGGAGGAAGGGTTCGTGAAGAACCGGGAGCTGCACCTGAAGAAGCCCGACGGCTCCACCATCTGGGTGCTCGTGACCGCCGTGGCGACCACGGGCCAGAAGGGGGAACTCACCTTTGTCAATGGCATCGTGGAGGACATTACCCGGCGCAAGCTGCTGGAGCAGGAACTGGGCGCGGCAAGGGAAGAGATGGGGAAGCCCGCGGGGGCAGCGCCGCAGCCTGGTGAGCAGGTCTGCCTCCAGGCCTTCAGGGGTGCCAGGGACTCCATGGCAGTCATCGATACCGGGGGGAGGATCATCGTGGCCAACGAGGCCTTCATGGGCATTTGCGGCATGGAAGAGGCCGAACTGATGGCAGAGAACTATGCGAACCTTGTCGCCCCCGAGGACCGCAGGGCGGTCATGGACAGCCTGCACCAGGCGACCAGGTCAGGCAGCGCGAGGCTGCCGTACAGCCTCATGACGGGCCGCGGGAGGGTGCCGGTCGAGGCCTGCATCGCCCCCCTCCGGCCGTCCCCCGAAGGGGATTCCCCCTCCCTGCTGGTGGTTGTGCAGCGTCTGCAGGAGGAGCCTTCACCATCCGGGAAGCGGAGCGTCTACCAGTGAGGAATGAACGACCCCGTTCCTGTCCGGTCCCCGGTTGAAATGGACCGGGTCACGCACCCGCCGCGTTTCTTGCATTCCATTGCTGATTCTGACCAAAGCCTTCCGGGAAAGCCCCGGGGCCGATCCCATGGTCTCGTGGGCCTCCCCACTCCGGGATTTTCCCGCAGGCAGGTTCACGCGATGTCGCCTGGCGCTTTTCTGGACAGGTCATACGTCCGCCGGCACGGCTGTTCCCTCCAGGGATGGCAGGTGTGCCGGGGAGCAGGAGCCGGCGCACGGCCGGGGTGAATGCGCAGGATCCCTGCCCGTGGCTGAACCATCTGAAAAAGGGAAAAATTAGGTTGGAAATTAGTTGGAGTACGGGGCCTTCCCCAGCTTGGGTGCAAACTGCAGGTCCCCTTCCACCCGGATGGCATGGGAGAAGAGGGCAAGCGGTATCTGCATCGGGCAGAGCTCTTCGCACTGGCCGCAGTTGATGCAGGTATCCGAGATATGCGCAAACCGGCGCAGGTGGAACATGGGTCCGGGCGGGACCGTGCCCGACTCGATCATGTAGGATTTTTTCCCGGGAGCTTCCTTCGGGGTAAAGCAGACCGGGCAGTTCTCGATGCAGCTGTAGCACTTGATGCACCGGGATGTCTCGGCGGCGATGGTGCCCCACATGTCCTTCGAAAGCCGGGTAAAGTCGCGCTTGCGCCACTTCTCGCCCAGCTTGAGCATGGCCCCTTCAACCTTCTTCCTCATCTCGATGCCCTTTTCAGGGGCCGCCTCGGTGGAAACGGCACCGGCCTTGACCGCCCTGCTCAGGAGGTCCGCGCCCTTCTCGCTGCAGACCTCGACGAACGTGGCCTTCCCGGCCTTGTCTCCGATGACCCCCCAGTTCCCGCAGGCCAGGTCGGCCTGGCGGGGGACCTTGTACAGGCACCTGCGGCAGTTTGAGCGCCGCCCGAACCCTGCATCCTCGAGCTCGTCGATGGAGATCCCCTTGTGGCCGCCCTCGTACTCGATGATGAACTGGCCGCGGTCGATCTCCTCCTTGTGCACGGTGTCAGGATCGACCCCGTACTTCTCCCGGATCATTTTCCGGGCCATCATGGGGCTCACGCTGCCGCCGCAGTTGACCCCGATCAGGAGCAGGTTATCGCGGTTCACCTCACCGCGACGGGCCAGCTCGACCAGGCCCATCAGGTCGCAGCCTTTCACCGTCATGGCGATTTTCTTGTCTTTTGCACCGTTTAAATAGTTTTTCACGACCTTGGAGAGCAGGAGCGTCCCGCAGTGCAGCGACCCGGCGGTCTTCACCAGCTCTTTTGGATCGGTGATAAGCGTCGGCACGGCATCGTAGATGTCCTGGCCGCGCTTGATAGCGAGGACAGCGTCAACCATGCGGTGTTCGAGGGCAAACTTGAGGAACGACGTCACTGCTCCGCCGCATTCTGCAACCTTGGCGATGGACGGGTCCGTTGTCCATGCATAGACCATCTCGCCGACCTTCTCGCCGGGTTTGGGACCAAAGAGTGCCATGTTACTTCGCCTCCTGGATCTTCTCGACCCTGACAGCACAGGCCTTGAACTCGGGGATCTTGGCGACGGGGTCGAGGGCGTTGTTGGTGAGGACGTTGGC
>JAPXRZ010000013.1:0-63743 GCA_033813295.1 Methanolinea sp. | reverse complement strand
TCCAGGGCAAACTTGAGGAGCTGGGTCACAGCCCCGCCGCATTCAGCCTTCTTGGCGAGTGCGGCATCGGTCGTCCATGCATAGAGCAGGTCGCCTTTCTTTACCATGGCTCAGCTCCCCTCCTTGATCTTTTCCACGGCAACCGCACAGTGTTTCAGCTCCGGCATCTTGGAGAGCGGGTCGAGGGCCGTATTGGTGAGGTTATTCGCTCCCTCGTTGAAATGCATGGCCATGTAGAGTACCCTGGGGGCGACATCATCGGTCACCCGTGCGGTGGTAATTGTTTCGCCACGGCGGCTTCGGACCTTGATCTTCTCGCCCTGCTTGATGCCGAGCTGCTTTGCGTCCTGCGTATTGATCTGGATATAGGACTCGGGCACCTCGTAGTGGAGCACCGCGCACCGGTCGGTCTGGGTCCGGGTGTGATAGTGGAAGATCAACCGGCCTGTCATGAGGGTGAACGGATATTCCGCATCGGCAACCTCTGCCGGAGGCCGGTACTCAAGCCCGAAGAACGTGCCCAGGCCGTCGGCCGCAGAGAACTTCTCCCGGTGGAGGATGGGCGTCCCCGGGTGCTCGATGGTCGGGCAGGGCCAGTGGACGGACTCGGGCTTTTCCATCTTCTCGTAGGTCACCCCGAACATGCTCGGGGTGCATGCCCGCATGTCGTCCCAGACGTCCTTGGCAGACTTCCAGTCAAAGCCCTTCAGGCCCATCTTCTTGGCCAGCAGGCCGATGATTTCCCAGTCGTACTTCGACTCGCCGGGACCGGCGACGGCCTCCCGGACGCGGTTGACCCGCCGCTCGCCGCTCGTGAACGTCCCGTCCTTTTCGGCAAAACAGGTGCCGGGAAGGACCACGTCCGCATACTCGCAGCTCTCGGTCCAGAAGATGTCCTGGATGACACAGAAGTCAAGCTTCTCCAGCGACCGCTTGACGTGGTTTGAGTCGGGGTAGGAAACCACCGGGTTCAGGCCGAGGATGTACATCGCCCTGATCGGATCCCCGCACTGGTTGATCTGCTCGGTCAGGGTCGACCCGTACCAGTCCGGCAGGGACCCCGCCGGCATGCCCCAGGCTTCCTCCATCTTCTTCCGCATATCCGGTAGCTCGCACTTCTGGTACCCCGAATACACGTTCGGGTACGCACCCATGTCGCAGGCGCCCTGCACGTTGTTCTGCCCACGGAGCGGGTTGACGCCGACTCCCTCGCGCCCGATGTTGCCGGTGAGCATCGAGAGGTTGCCCATCGACCGGACGTTGTCGGTGCCGGTTGTCAGCTCCGTGATGCCGAGGCAGTAGATGATGACCGCGTTCTTTGCTTTCGCATACGTGCGGGCGAAGTCCTTGACCTTCTCGAGCGGGACGCCATGGATCGATTCGGCGTCCGCGTACTTCTCGACAATCTTTTTCAGGTCTTCGACGCCCTTGGTCCTCTTCTGGATAAACTCCTTGTCCTCGAGGCCTTCCTTGATGATCCAGTACATCATCGAGTTGGCCAGCGCGATGTGGGTCGACGGGTTGAACTGGATCCACTCGTCCGCGAGCCGGGCTGTTGCACTGTACCGCGGGTCGACCACGATGATCGGGATGCCCTTCAACTTCGCCTGCGCAACGCGCCTCCCTGCCAGCGGGTGCGCCTCGACCGCGTTCGAACCCCACATGACGATGAGGTCCGAGTTCAGGACGTCCTCAAAGGGGTTGGTCGCTGCACCGGACCCGAAGGAGAGCGAGAGCCCCGCAACCGAGGGGCCGTGGCAGATTCGCGCACAGTTGTCCACGTTGTTCGTCCTGAACGCGACCCGCGCCCACTTCTGCAGGGCATAGCAGTCTTCGTTGACGGTGCGGCAGGATGTCTGGAAGCCAAGCGCCTTCGGCCCGTGCTTGGCCGAGATCTCCGTGAATTTCCTGACGATGAGGTCCAGGGCTTCATCCCACGACGCCTCCACGAACTTCCCGTCCTTCTTGATCAGCGGCTTCGTCAGCCGGTCCGGGCTCTGCACGAACTCCCAGCACGTCATGCCCTTCGGGCAGAGCTTCCCTTCGTTGATGGGACTCCGGCGGTATGGTTCAACCCCTACCAGTTTCCCTTCATTTACCACAAGGTTCAGTCCGCACCCGACCCCGCAGTAAGGGCAGGTGGTCGGGACATACTTCATTGATGGTCCAGAGGTTTTGGTCATTATGCGTCTCTCCCTTAGTCCAGATCCAGGCGCTGCGGATGGTGTTATGAAAAAAACACCAGTTTCTATCCGACATCGCTGAAACACTTGTTTTTATCAGGGCCGCAGTAGCGGATGCCGAACCCTGGACACCTGGTATCTGGGTCCGAATCTTTCTGTCCGTAGGCTCTGTAGGTAAATCGCTGAAAGTCCCCGGATTGGTCTACATTTTCCCTGACAATTGAATACCTGGCAGTACCAGAAGAAAAAATTAACTAAATTAAATTTATATTTATTACAATTAAATAAATCAATTGAACATGATAAGATTAAACATATGTAAGGAAAGAATTTTCAGAGTCTGGATTTTAAAAGTTAGCCACCTTTCCTCTCCCGGTTCGAAAAAGTATTGCAAACTGCATGTCGATTAATTCCATTTTACTTTTGTTAAAAGGAAATGACATATTTAGAAGCGGCGAGTAACCATAGAAAGCATATGGAAACAGGATCTGCATCGCCCGACAGGGGGTTCATCAGCCAGCTGGATGGCCATGGCATCACCCCCAGCATGAGGGAATATTTCCTGAAATGCACCGAATTCCACACCTACCCGGCACCCGGGATGCTGATCGGCGTCTTCATGGTGGATTATGCCCTGGACCTCCTGCACAAGGACCCGCGGGACAAGATATTCGTGGTCGCCGAAACGGAGAAATGCCTTCCCGACCCCCCCCAGGTCATCCTTCATGCCACCTGCGGAAACCACCGGCTGAAAATTCTCCCTATAGGGAAGTTTGCCCTTTCCTTCACACCGGTATCGACTGCCGCTTCGGCCGAGGGGGTCCGGGTCTACCTTGATCTTGCCAAGCTTGCGCCATACCCTGCACTCAGGCACTGGTACGACAATAAGCCACCCGGTGCCGCTCCTGCTCCCAGGAGTTCAATTGTTGATGATATTCTTGCCGCAGGGAGATCGATTTTCTCTTACGAGTGGATCAGGATACCCGTCTCTCCCAAGAAGAAGTGGAATTCTGTCGTATGTACCCGGTGCGGGGATCAGGTGCCCGATTACCTCATCGAGGACGGGGTGTGTGCGGGCTGCGGGTCACTCCGCTATTATGAAACGATAAGCGCGGGCAGGTAGGAAATCATATGATCCGGCTGCCATCCACCTCGAGGGCAATCCTTTCCGGCCGGCTGTAAATGTTCATCCGCGGCGGCCGGACAAAGCCTGCCAGGGTGAGGCCCACCTGCCTGGCAAGGTCAATTCCTGCGGCGGAGGGGGCATTATTGGTGACGATGAGCCGGATACCGGCCCGGTATATTTTCCTGACCATCCCCTCGGGCATCCGCCCCGAACAGGCGAGGAAGGTCTGTCCAAGGTCAACCCCCGAAAGGAGCGCTTTTCCAATCGCCTTGTCGACAGAGTTGTGCCTCCCCACGTCCTCTGCCTGGCTCACAGCATTTCCAGCGGCATCATAAATCACCGTGCAATGAGTCCCCCCGGTCGAGCGCCACAGGACGGCATGATCATTGAGCCGCTCCATGGCCGAAAAGATGACGGGCTGCGGCACCACAATCCCCGGGGGCACATGGTCCTCCGGATACAGGGGCCCCGGGATGACCCCCTTGCAGCCGGAAGTCAGTATTTCTGTCCCCCTGGAAAGAGCGTCCTCGATGACAGCCGTTGCCTTCACCCTGATGTCGGGGAGGCTGACCTTTACTTCCTGGACGGCATGGATACCCTGGACGATCCCCTCGGTGATGCAGTACCCGCACCCGAACTCGGCCAGTTCGTGCGGGCTTATTGCCAGGGTGGCCACGAGGGCCCCGTTCACCCAGAGGTGTATGCGTTCCTCCCTGCAGACCCGCACAAGGCGGGCCCCGAATGCATCTCCATCGATCGAAAGCACCTCATATTCGGCGGTCATCGGGCCAGGGGGCCCTGCAGGCACCCCCGTTGCAGCTATATGCGGCATACTATCGAAGTTCTATGAAGGTTGTTCTATCATAATAACTTTTATTGAAAGTTAATGCCCTTCCAGGTCCGGAGGGGGCCGCCAGACAGGGGTCGCGGGAGCACATTTTCCCAGGACAGGCTGCTGTTTGGGTGTTGGGTCGCGCTCACATCTTTCGATTCCCCTGCGGCGCCAAGAAATCGTGTTTTCCATTGCAGGATTCAAGGGAGTCCGTGCCATATCGCTGAAATGCCGTGCCTTTCTTCACTCGAACGATCACCGCGACCCACTGTTGGCAGGAAGAGCGTTTTGCACCTTTCAACGCTGCAACCCTCGTTCACCTGGTTATGGCCAAATTAAGAGCCTGCACCCTCTCCCAGGCCGGTCCCCTTGCGATAATACTTCCCTGCACTATGTGTATCGGATAATTGACAAGTGTTAATATTGAATATCCAAAAGATTGTAATCTAAAATAATTTACGTTCCTGCACGAACCGGAGACCATTGCCGGGAATGACCGGTTCAGGAGAAACCTGGATGGGAAAACGCTACCTCTCCCTGATACCCCTTACTGAGGCCCTCGAACACATGAAAAGGGCCGCTCCGCCTCCGGGACGGACCGAAATAGTGCTCCTCGACCGGGCGGTGGACCGGGTGAGCGCGGAACCGGTGTATTCCTGCTGTTCGGTCCCGGGGGTGAACGTTGCGGCGATGGATGGCCTCGCGGTCAGGAGCGGGGACACGCTCCAGGCGAGCGACCAGTCCCCGGTGGCCCTCCCAATCTTTGCATCGGTGAACACCGGCCAGCCTGTCTCACCTCCCTTTGATGCGGTCATCATGATCGAGGACGTATGGAAAGAGGGGGAGCGATGGACCATCCGGAAAGCGGCCACACCCTGGCAGCATGTCCGCATGGCAGGCGAAGATATCCGGCAGGGGGAACTCGTAATCCCCCGGGGACACCGTATCCGCGCCCTGGATATCGGGGCCCTGGCCTCCTATGGTATCGCATTCATCCGGGTCCTTTCAGCCAGGGTTGGCATCATCTCGGCAGGAGGGGAACTGGTTCCGCTCGGCGTCACCCCTCTCCCCCACCAGGCGATCGAATCCAACAACCATGTTGCAGAGGCACACCTTACCCGCATGGGGGCCACGTGCCAGCGGTATCCACTCATCGGAGATGACCGGGAGGCCATCCTCCAGGCGCTGCGCTGGGCCGTACAGGAGAACGACCTGGTGCTCCTCTCGGCCGGCTCCTCGGCCGGGAACACCGATTATACCGAGGAGATCATCGCATCCTGCGGGTCTCTGGTCTTCCACGGTGCTGGCATCAAGCCGGGAAAACCCGTGATGATGGGGATTGTCGAGGGCGTCCCTGTCCTTGGCATTCCCGGGTACCCCGTTGCCGCCCAGACCGTGGTGCGGGAGTTCGCAGCGCGGCTCCTGGAACACTGGGGGCTCGCACCCCTGCCTGCCCACCGTGTGACGGCCAGGTTATCGCGAAACCTTGCGTCCGAGCTCGGATACGACGAATTTGTCCCGCTCTCGGTCGGGCGCGTAGGCCGCACCCACTGGGCTGTTCCCCAGTCTCGGGGCTTTGGCGTCCAGAGCGCGCTTGTCAGGTCAAACGGTTACCTGCACATCCCGGCAGATGTCGAGGGAATCGAGGCCCGGGACAAGGTGGAGGTGACCCTGTATGAGGACCCTCTCTCCCTCGAAAATACTGTCTTTATGGTGGGGGCAAAGGATATCCCCCTTGATCTCCTCGGGGATATCCTCGCCGGGCAGGGCTTCCGCATCCGGTGCTCGCATGAAGGGGATCTTGGCGGCCTCCTGGCGCTTCGCACCGGGTCGTGCCATGCGGCGCCCGTGCACCTGCCTATAATCGGGGATGATATCGCCCTGGACCTTTTCCGGCTGATAAATGGAGCCTCCCTTTCACGGGCCATAATCTCAGTCCAGCCACTGGGGCTTGCTTCCCGCGAGGCGCTCTCCCTGGATGACCTGGAAACGGCAAGGATCCTGAACACCCCACCCGGTACAGCTGCCCGGGCAGTGCTGGACCACCTGCTGGCCATGCGGGACATACAGCCATCGGACATGCAGGGGTATTCCAGCGAAGTCAAGAATCCCGAGGCCGTGGCCTCCCGGATCGCTGCATCCATCGCCGATGCCGCGATATGCAGCGAGAGGTCGGCCAGTGCTTCGGGTCTCTGCTTCATACCCCTGGCCCGCGAATCGTATGATTTGGTCATACCAACGCCCCTTATGGAGGAGGCTGGGGTCCGGGCTGTCCTCTCCTGCCTGAAGGGCGATCACCTCCGGAAACTACTCCAGGACTGCGGGTACAACGTGTCCCGGACGGGCCAGGTATCAACCGTATTGTGACGTAGCAATACGGCGCACGCCTGGCACCTGTTTTTCCCATTAGAAATATTTCACCCTCCTGCCTGCCCCGCAAAACACTGCGCGACAGGAGGGAGCCTTCTCTACGGGGATGGTCTCGCATCCCGCGACGATCTCTCCCTGAAATGCCCCAATACCGGGAAAGGCGCCCTTAAACCCCGGAGAGGGGCGGGGACCCGGGATGGTGCTCCGGGAGATGGCAGTACCCCTCCCGCGTCACAATGGTTATAAAAAAAGGGGTATAGGGTACTTATCCTCAGGATATCCGGAGGGGCTCAGCTTGGTAAACGAAAAAGACGTCGAGCACATTGCAGGACTCGCCGATATCGCCATCGGACGGGAGGAACTGGCCGGGTTCACCTCCCAGCTCAACGAGATACTTGAATACTTTGATCTCCTGGACCAGGTCCAGGGCCAGGCCTGCCCCATGGAGGAACAGTATAATATATTCCGAAAGGATGAACCGGAGCCCTCTCTCCCCCAGGAACTGGTGCTCAAAAACGCCGCTGAGCAGGAAGACGGGTTCTTCAAGGCCCCCCGGGTGATGTAGTGCGGGCGGTGCCATTCCGGCCCCAGGACCGGTTCCACGCCTTCCTTACCACCATCCCGGAAGCCCCCTGCGGTGAGGGGAAGCTCGCGGGGGTGCCCGTAGCGGTCAAGGACAACATCTCCACCGCGGGGATAGAGACCACGTGCGCTTCACGCATCCTGAAAGGATATATTCCGCCGTATGATGCCTTTGCCGTCGAGTGCCTCAGGAGGGAGGGAGCAGCGATCGTTGGCAAGACCAATATGGATGAGTTCGGGATGGGGAGCACCACCGAGAACTCGGCCTTCGGCCCTACGCTGAACCCGGCGGACCCTTCCCGCGTGGCGGGCGGGTCATCCGGCGGGAGCGCTGCAGCAGTCGCTGCGGGGCTGGTCCCCATGGCGCTCGGGACCGATACCGGCGGCTCAATCCGCTGTCCGGCCGCTTTTTGCGGGATCGTGGGCATGAAGCCGAGTTATGGCCGTGTTTCCCGGTATGGCCTGATAGCCTATGCAAACTCTCTGGAGCTGATCGGCCCCATGGCTACCACTGTCCGGGATGTCAATACCCTGCTCGAGGTCATCTCGGTCCACGATCCCCGGGACTCCACGTCGGTCGCCATGCCCTACCACCACACCCCCGATCCCGAGGTCCGGGGCCTGAAGATCGGGGTGCCCGAGGAATTCTTCGGGGAGGGCGTTGACCCAAGGGTGGCCTCGGTGGTCTGGGAGGCCATATCACTCCTGGAGCGCAAGGGGGCGGACATTATCACGTGCCGGATGCCCAGCATGGCCTATGCCCTGGCCGCGTACTATGTAACCTGCACGAGCGAAGCCAGCTCCAACCTGGCGCGCTTTGACGGGGTGCGGTATGGGCCGGCTCCCGATACCAAAAAGACCTGGCACGAGGCCTTCCAGGAGAGCCGCCGCGAGGGGTTCGGCGAGGAGGTCCGCAGGCGGATTATGCTCGGGACCTTTGCCCTCTCCTCGGGGTACTATGGCAAGTACTATGCCAAGGCCCAGGCGGCCCGGGCAAACGTGCGGGCGGATTTTGACCGGCTCTTCAGGGACGCAGATGTGCTGGCCGGCCCCACCATGCCAACCGTGGCATTCCGGTTGGGGGAGAAGAGCGATCCGCTCTCTATGTACCTCTCTGATATCCTGACCGTCCCGGCAAATCTTGCCGGGATCCCGGCCATCTCGGTCCCGTGCGGGACCTCGCAGGGGCTCCCGGTCGGCCTGCAAGTCATGGGGCGCTGGGGTGAGGACGAGCGGGTGGTGGATACGGCCTTCGCCTTTGAGCAGGGGTGGCAGCGATGAAGGTGATCATCGGGCTGGAGATTCACTGCCAGCTCAATACCAGGACCAAGCTCTTCTGCGGCTGCTCCACCGATTACCGCGAGGACGAACCCAACTCCCATGTCTGCCCCATCTGCATGGGGCTTCCCGGGTCCCTCCCGCGCATCAACGCCCGTGCCGTGGAATATGCGCTCAGGGTGGGAAAGGCCCTCAACTGCGAGGTCCTGGAGTCCTCGGAGTTCTCCCGGAAGAACTATTTCTACCCCGATCTCCCCAAGGGGTTCCAGATCACCCAGTACGACCAGCCCCTGGCAGTGAACGGGCACCTGGACATCGAGGGCGACGACGGGGAGAAGCGGGTGAGGATCACCCGGGTGCACATGGAGGAGGACCCGGGGCGCCTGGTGCACAAGGGAGGGACAGACCGGCCCAGGTATACCCTGGTTGATTATAACCGGTCCGGTATCCCCCTGATCGAGATCGTGACCATGCCAGACCTCCGGTCCCCCCGTGAGGCCCGGAAGTTCCTCAACAAGATGCGGGCAACCCTGGAATACCTGGGAGTCTTTGACTCGGAAAAGGAGGGGTCCCTGCGGGTCGATGCCAACATCTCCCTTGAGGGAGGCGAGCGGGTCGAGGTGAAGAACATCACGTCCTACAAGGGCGTGGAAAAGGCCCTTACCTTCGAGGTTACCCGGCAGAAGAATGCCATCAGGAGGGGGCAGAAAGTGGCGCGGGAGACCCGCCATTTCGTCGAGGCCAGGGGTGTCACCACCTCCTCGCGGAGCAAGGAGATGGAGCAGGACTACCGCTACTTCCCTGAACCGGACCTGCGGCCGCTGCGGGTCGCAGCCTGGGCAAAAGAGATCGCCCTCCCCGAGCTCCCGGATGCCCGGAGGGTTCGTTTCATGGAGCAGTACCGGTGTTCGCCCATCCATGCCCGCACCCTGACCGGAGACCTTCGGCTCGCCGAGTTCTACGAGAAGGTGGCCCCTGTAGACGCTGCCCTGGCAGCCACCTGGGTGGCCGATACCCTGCTCGGGGAGTTGAATTACCGGGATATGGGGGTCATGGCCGTGCCTGACGGACACTTCCGGGAACTCCTCGGGCTCCTGAAGGAAGGGGCCATCACTGACAAGGGCGGGGTCGAGGTCCTCCGCTCGCTCCTTGACCAGATCCGCGAATGCGGCACGTGCGAAGCGCCCCGGTCCTGCGTCGACCGCCTCGGCCTCCGCGTTATATCAGCCCCCCGCACCGCGGCAGAGGAGGATCCCGTGCAGAAGGCAGCCGGGGAGGCCATCGCCGAGAACCCCGCTGCAGTGGCAGACTTCCGCAGCGGAAAGAAGGAGGCTTTTAACTTCCTCGTCGGGCAGGTCATGAAGAAGACGCGCGGCCGCGCAAGGCCTGCCGATGTGAACCGGGTCCTCACCGGTCTCCTGGAACAGGAGGGGTGAGGGGACGGCCATGCACCTCATTGTTGCCGAGAAAAATATTTCTGCCCGCAGGATAGCCGGCATCCTTTCAGGGAAGGCAAATGTCCAGGAGTCCCGCGAGGGGGGCATCTCCACCTACCGCTTCGGCGGTACCACCGTGGTCGGGCTGAAAGGCCATGTTGTGGAGGTGGACTTTGAGGAGGGGTACTCCAACTGGAGGAGCGCGGAGCGAACCCCCCGGAGCCTGATCGATGCACGGACCATCAAGGTGCCGACCGAGAAGCGGATCGTCGGCCTGCTCCAGAAGCTGGCCAGGAAGGCCGACCTGGTCACCATTGCGACCGATTTCGATACGGAAGGGGAGCTGATCGGCAAGGAGGCCTATGAACTTGTCCGCGCCGTGAACCCGGTCGTCGCGGTGGACAGGGCCCGGTTCTCGGCCATCACCCCCGAGGAGATCTCTGCCGCCTTTGACCATACCACGGCAATTGACTTTGACCTGGCCGCTGCGGGCGAAGCCCGGCAGGCGATAGACCTGATGTGGGGGGCCTCTCTTACCCGCTTCCTCTCGCTCGCAGCCCGCCGCGGGGGCCAGAACATCCTCTCGGTCGGCCGGGTGCAGAGCCCGACCCTGGCCATGATCGTGGACCGTGAGAAGGAGATCGAGGCGTTCTGTCCCGAGCAATACTGGCAGCTCCACCTCGTGACGGAGAAGAACGGGGAGACTATCGAGGCCCGGCACGTAACGCCGCGGTTCACCAGCAAAGCAGCGGCCGAGTCTGCGAGGGACCGGACCAGGGAGCCCCTCAGGGTCACCGGGGTGAAAGAAGGGTCCAGGATCGACCGGGCTCCCCCGCCTTTCGATACCACCGCCTTCATCGTGGCAGCAGCCCGGCTGGGCTTTTCCGCCGCAAATGCCATGCGCCTGGCCGAGGACCTGTACATGAACGGGTACATCTCCTATCCCCGCACCGACAACACGGTTTATCCCCCCACCCTGGACCTGGCCGCGGTCCTCGCCGCGGTCCGCCCGACCGAGTTCAGGGCCGACGTGGAATGGGTCATGGCGCACCGCCGCCCGGTGCCGACCAGGGGGAAGAAGACCAGCACGGACCACCCGCCCATTCATCCCGCTTCGCCGGCCCGGAGGGAGGAACTCGGGCAGGAACGGTGGAAGGTCTACGAGCTGGTGGTGCGCCGTTTCCTCGCCACCCTCTCCCCGGATGCCCGCTGGCGCACCATGAAGGTAGACTTCCTGGCAGATGCGGAACCCTATACCGCTACGGGGGGCCAGCTCATAGAGCAGGGCTGGCGGAAGGTCTACCCGTTTAGTACCGCCACCGAGTATGTCCTCCCCGCCATGGCGGCCGGTGAGAAGCTGCCCCTGCGGGAGGTCGTCCTCGAGGAGAAGGAGACCCAGCCTCCCGCCCGGTATACCCAGTCCCGGCTCATCCAGCAGATGGAGGAGCTGGGCCTCGGCACCAAGAGCACCCGCCACGAGGTGATCCAGAAGCTCATCTCCCGCAAGTATGTGGAAGGCAACCCCCTCCGACCGACCCTCGTGGGCCGTGCCGTGACCGAGTCCCTCGAGAACCATGCCGATACGATAACCCGCCCGGACATGACCGGGACCCTCGAATCCCACATGCAGCAGATCAAGCAGGCGAAGCGGACCCGCGACGACGTGGTGACCGAGTCCCGCGGCATGCTCCACCAGGTCTTCGACGAACTGGAGGCGCACGAGCAGGCGATCGGCCAGGAGATCATGGAGCAGACCGCCGAGGAACTGACCCTCGGGCCCTGCCCGGCATGCGGCCATGACATCCGCATACACCACCTGAGAAACCAGACCCAGTTCATCGGGTGCACCCATTATCCCGGGTGCACGTTCAACATTGGTCTCCCCCGGACGATGTGGGGATGGGCGGTGAGGACCGACGAGGTCTGCCCGGCCCACCGGCTCCACCATGTCCGGCTGGTGAAGCGGGGTGCACGTCCCTGGGACCTGGGATGCCCGCTCTGCCACCATATAGCCTCTAACCGGGAGACCCTTCATCTCCTCCCGTCCATGACCGCGGACCTGCACCAGAGGCTCATCGCCTCACACCTCTATACCGTATATGACGTGGCCAGTATCGATCCATCTACCCTGGAGAAGGTCCTTGGGATGTCAGCGGACGATTCCGCGAATCTGAAGGAGGAGGCCGTCCAGGTCCTGGAACTCCTCCGTCGCCGTTCGGACTGCAGGAAGTTCGTGCGCTCCCACCTCACCCCCAGGAAGGGGAGGAGCCCGGCTGCGGTGGTAAAAAAACTGCATGAAGCAGGAATCAATGATATCAGTGAACTCTCGCGGGCTGACCCTGCCCTCATCCGCAAGGCAGGAGCAAGCGAGAAAGAAACCGGGGCCCTGCTTGCGGGAGCACGCACCATGGCCGGGGAGCGCTCCCTGAGGGAGATGGGCATCCCGGCGGTGAGCATCAGGAAATACCGCGAGGCCGGGATTATCACCCCCGATGAAATCCTGGGCATTCCTCCCCTCGCCATTGCAGCCCGCACCGGGATAACCCCTGACACAGTATCCCGCCACGCTGATATGGTGGCACGGTACATGGGGCGCCCCGCTCCTGCAAAGGTCACCAGGGCGCAGGTCGAACGTGGGCGGACGGAGCTACTGGCCCTCAGAGGGATGAACGAGGCACTCGTTGAACGGCTCCACCTCGCAGGAGTCCACAACGCGGAGACCATGGCATCCGCAGACCCGCCGGTACTCTCCGAAAGATTGGGCATCCCCGTGGAGAAGGTGAAAGGATGGGTGGAATCTGCCCGCCAGAAGAGGAAAAAGAAGCGCAGCAATGATATCATAGAGTTATAGGAAGAGGAGTTCTGAGATGATGCAGGCAAAATGGCGGAACTGGGTGCATGTCACCAAGCTGGACCCTGACAAGAAACTGGCTCCCGGTGCCATCTCCGGCATCGCCGCGAGTGGCACCGATGCCCTGATGCTCTCAGGGACCCTGAACGTGACCCGGGATAACATGGGCCAGCTCATAAAGGAAGCGGCAACCTGCGGGCTCCCGCTGGTGGTCGAGCCTGCAGGGCCGGAAGCGGTCATTTTCGAAGGCGTGGACTACCTCTTTGTCCCCTCGGTCCTGAACTCCGAAGACGTGCGCTGGGTGGTGGGAAAGCACCGGGACTGGGTAATGCAGCAGGCGGTCACCTGGGACCGGGTGGTGCCCGAGGCCTACATCGTGCTCAACCCGGGGTCATCGGTGGGCAGGGTCACCCGCTCGGTCTGCAACCTCTCCCCCCGGGAGGTTGCAGCTTATGCCACGGTCGCCGACCGCTATTTCCGCTTCCCCATCGTGTACATCGAGTACAGCGGAACCTATGGGGACCCGAAGGCGGTTTCTGCGGCCTCCGATGCCCTGGATACCGCAACGCTCTATTATGGGGGCGGCATCGATTCCCCGGAAAAAGCGGCAGAGATGGCGCGGTATGCCGACACCATCGTGGTGGGCAATGCCGTATACGACCGCGGCGTGGACGTGCTGAAGGCCACCGTGGAGGCCGTCCAGTAAAAAGGGATGCCAGGCATCGACATCGTCCTCGTCAACCCGCTCTACGAGGGAAACGTGGGATTTGCCGCCAGGGCCATGAAGAACTTCGGGTTCTCCCGGCTGGTCCTGGTGGACCCCTGCCCGCTGGGGGACGATGCCATAGCCCGTGCAGGGCACGCCCGGGACGTCCTGGACGCAGCCGAGCGGGTCACGCTTGCGGGGGTCTTTGCACGGAGCGACCTTTCCATAGCCACCACGGGCGAGGTCGCCAGGACCATCTGCCATCCCACGCGCATGCCCTATTACTCCCCGAAGGAGATCCGCGAGCTGATCGCCCCGATCGACGGCAGGGTCTCCATCCTCTTCGGCCGGGAGAACTGGGGGTTAAACAACGCCGAGATAGGGCAGAGCGACGTGATCTGCACTATCCCTGCAGACCCCGCCTATCCCATCCTCAACCTTTCCCACGCGGTGGCGGTGGTCTGCTACGAGCTGGCAAACCTCCCTCGGGGAGAGTACCTGCTCGCCCCCCGCGACCAGATGGAGCACCTTTACCGTCACATCGACGCCTACCTGGACCTGATCGAACATCCTGGCTTCAAGCGCGATGGGACGATGCTGATGATGCGCCGTATCTTCTCCCGCGCCAGGCTGACCGCCCGCGAGGCCAGCACCCTTCACGGGCTGATGCGACGGTCCGAGTGGCACATCAGGGGGAAAAAATAATATCCCCACCCTTTCCCGGTAAGAAGGAATCATGGGGGAGGAGCACCCAAGGTTCATTATCAGACGATCCCGGCAACTGGGGCAACCAGGCTTGAGAGCCCGGGGAAAGAGCGAATATTCTGTGGTAATAAACGAAGTTTTCAGACGTATGACCTATGATACTCGTTGACTGGCAAATTTTGGACCGCGTGGAGAGAGGGTTCATCAAGGTCGAGCCATTTGACCCAGCACTGGTGCAGCCCAACTCCCTGGACATCCGCCTGGGGAATCATTTCCTGTGGTACGAGGAGGGAGACATGGTCATAGACCCGTACCGCCGGGAGACCATCGCTGAAGGGACCATGGACACCTTCGCCGACTCCATCATCCTGCGGCCGGGGCAGTTCATGCTGGCCGAGACCCTCGAGGTGATCGAGCTCCCCGACAATATCGTTGCCAGCATCGAGGGAAAGAGCAGCATCGCACGGCTGGGCATCGAACTCCACCAGACCGGGGGATGGATCGATGCGGGGTTCCGGGGCTCGATCACCCTGGAGATGTGCAACGTGAACCAGCGACCGGTGCGGATGTATGCAGGGATGCCCATCGGGCAACTGGTCTTTTATTCAACCGAGCGTGCCCTTGCGCCGTACAACCGGAAACCGGGTGCCAAGTACCTGGACCAGCGCCAGGCCACCCTGTCCCGGTACCACGAGAATCCCCGGAATTGAAATGGTATATACCGGATGAAATCAAAGATTATAGGAACGACAAAAACCAGCGCACTTTCCCGGAGATGACGCATGCGACTTCTTCTCATACACTCTGATTTTATCGAATACGAGGCCTTGAAAAAGACGGCGATGGCCGAGGAGGGGCAGGCGCTCAAAGACTCGCAGGAGGAGGCCCTGGTCGTTTTCTGTGCCGTCGAAGCCGTGGACGAGGACGACATAACCTCGGTCGTGGAGCAGGCGGGCCAGGAGATCAGCCGGACCGCAGACCAGCTCAAGGTCGAGAATATCGTCATTTACCCCTATGCCCACCTCTCCAGTGACCTGGCCCGGCCCGACGCGGCGGTCCAGGTCCTGCGGATGCTGGAGACGCTCCTCCACGAGATCGGGTTTACCGTGAAACGGGCGCCCTTCGGGTGGTACAAGTCGTTCCGCATATCCTGCAAGGGCCACCCCCTCTCCGAGCTCTCCAAGACCATCACTCCCTCGGAGGAAGGCCCGAAAAAGGCGAAGAAGGAGGTCACCCACGAGTTCTTCGTGATGACACCGGATGGTGCGACCCACCCGGCAGCAGACTACCTGGACGAATCACCGTTCGGGTGCCTGCTCAGGAAGGAACTCGGCGAGCCGGCAGGAGGGGGAGGGGAGCCAGCCCACGTCGAGCTCATGCGTGCAAAGGAGCTCGTCGATTATGAACCGGTCAGCGACGTCGGCCACCTGCGGTGGATGCCCCGGGGCAAGTTGATCCGCGACCTCCTGGCCGACTACGTCCTCGGGAAAGTACTCCCTTATGGTGCTGCCCCGGTGGAGACCCCGGTCATGTATGACCTGGCCGACCAGGCAATATTCGAGCATGCCGACAAGTTCGGGGAGCGGCAGTACCGGTTCAAAAGCGGAAACCGGAACATGATGCTCCGGTTTGCCGCCTGCTTCGGGATGTTCTCCATCATGCGGGACATGCACATCTCGCCAAACACCCTCCCCATGAAGATGTACGAACTCTCAACCTACTCCTTCCGGCACGAGCAGAAGGGAGAGGTGATCGGGCTCAAGCGCCTCCGGGCCTTCACCATGCCGGACATGCATACCCTCTGCTCGGACATGCCCGAGGCCCTCGCCTGTTTCGAAGAGCAGCTAATGATGGGCTGGGAAACGGCGAAGGACTTCGGTACACCGCTGGTCGGGGTCATCCGCTGCACCCGAGATTTCTATGATACGAACAAAGAGTGGGTCAGAAAGATGGTCAGGGTATCAGGCGCCCCCATGCTCATCGAGATCCTCTCCGAACGGGTGCACTACTGGATAGCCAAGGTGGACCTTGCCGCAATCGATGGCCAGGGCCGGCCCATAGAGAACCCGACCGTGCAGATCGACGTGGAGAGCTCGACGCGGTTTGACATCAAGTACCACCTGGACGGCGAGGAGGTACACCCTCCCATCCTCCACTGCTCGCCGACCGGGTCGGTCGAGCGGGTCATTTGCGCGATCCTGGAGAGCACGGTGACCCAGGAGGTCCCCCGCCTTCCCACCTGGCTCTCCCCCATCCAGGTCCGGGTCATCCCCGTGGCCGAGCGCCATACTGCCCATGCCGAGAAGGTTGTCCGGGAGCTGAATGCCGCCCGCATCCGTACTGATCTCGATGACCGGGAGGAGAGCGTGGGCAAGAAGGTCCGCGAAGCCGGGATGGACTGGGTACCGTATGTAGCAGTGATCGGTGATGCAGAGGTCGGGTCAGGGGACCTGACCGTCACCGTCAGGTCCAGATCATCCCCGAAGAAGCCGTATAAGGAAACGGTAAAACCCCTGGAACTCATCGCGATGGTGACCAGCGAGTGCCAGGGAATGCCATGCCGGCCGCTCTATACCCCGGTGAAGCTCTCGAAGAAGGCGCGGTACATCTGATCTTTTAACACTCCCATTCCTTCTGGTTTTCCGCGCACCCCGGGCATACCGGGTCGGTTTTATATCCAGGGCCGAAAATACCGTGCCCATGTCTATGAGTTTCCGTTCTTCTCTCCTCGCGGCAGTAATACTCTGTGCCGCCTTCGCCTTCCTGTGCGGGTGCGCCAGCACCACGCCTTCGTCGTCTGCTGCACCGGGAGGGGCCGCCACCCAGCAGGTAGCGCCCGGCGGCAAAGCACCGGCATTCACCCTGCAGGTGGACGGGCTCGCTCCCGGGGCAGCCCTTCCCGCATCCTATACCTGCACGGGGCCGGGCGGATCCCCCGCGATCTCATGGACGAACGTCCCGGAAGCAGCAAAGAGCCTGGTTCTGGTCCTCGATGATCCTGACGCCCCGCGGGGCACCTTCACCCACTGGATCGTATATAATATCCCTCCGTCTGCAACCGGGATCCCGCCCGCGGTCACGCCTGAGCGGGAGCTGCCCGGGGGAGGAACCCAGGGGCTGAACAGCCGGGGGACTGCGGGCTATACGCCGCCCTGCCCCCCTGCAGGGAGCCCGCACCGGTACATATTCCAGCTGTACGCGGTCGACTCCCTGATCGATGCGCCGGCGGCCAACCGGGACGCCATCGGGGAAGCCCTGAAAGGGCATGTTGTCGGGGAGGCCCAGGTTGTTACAATATTCGGGAGGTAGCGCTTCAGGAACCGCCTGTTTTCTTCCTGACCCTTCAGGAAGGCATCCTCGGATATCCTTAACTGCTCGAAGCCCCCACCAGAGTATCCGGGGGAGATGAAAAATGTGCGGACCGGAAGGTCCAACGTTCCTGGAGCTCGAGGAGATCCCGTGGAGGAAGTACCAGTGCCAGGCTTGCGGACATACCTTCAGAATATACAGTAAAACGCCGCGTTGCCCGGAGTGCCGGTCCGGCGATCTCAGGGAACTCTGACCAGGTGCTCCGGTGGACCAGGGGGCTGTCCAGCAAGAGGTAGCGCGGGCCGGACGGTGTCATGAGGGCTTTTAGAACCGCGGCCTGCCGCCCCGGGGAATGAACAGGCAGCCCCTGTCCCGCTGCCCTGTTTTCCATGGACCGCATGGATCCCGTAGCGGTTTTCAGGGACCGCGCTGATCCCTCTCAGGATAACATGCGTTCTATCGGGGTGTCATGGCACCAGGGTGCAGACATCCGGGAGCCCCGGGACCTTTGAGCTGGTGTACCGGACCGGAACTTCCATCACCTTTTCGCCCGATAGCTCTCATCCATGGAGAACAACCGTGCAACAGAGACCGCAACGTTCGCGGCGGGTTGTTTCTGGGGCGTCGAGGCCGAGTTCCGCACGGTCAAGGGCGTCCTTGCAACCGCGGTCGGGTATACTGGCGGGACGACGCCGGAGCCGACGTACGAGCAGGTCTGCTCGGGGATGACCGGGCACACGGAAGCAGTCCAGGTGGTCTTCGACCCCGCGGTGGTCAGTTATGGGCAGCTGCTCGAAGTCTTCTGGAGCATCCATGATCCGACCCAGTTGAACCAGCAGGGGCCGGATGTTGGTACAAACTACCGTTCTGCCATATTTTACCACACTCCTGAACAGAAGGCCACTGCCGTGGCGTCGCGGGATCGGCTGCAGTCATCCGGAAAGTTCGGGAACAGGTTGATCGTGACCGAGATCGTCCCGTTTACGGTCTTCTGGATGGCTGAAGAATACCACCAGCAGTATTACGAGAAGTGCGGCCAGGGATACTGCGCCACGCCGAAATGCTGGGAATGAAACAGGGGCGCTGGTCGGGGAAAAATATTACCGGATCAAAGGAGGCCTGGGAGGTGGCGGACCGGGGACCCCTGGTCTCCCCCGTGCATTCCCCCCCAGCCATGGATATCATGCAGGTAGCGCGTAAAGCGGGTCCCATGTTCCGGCCCATTTTCAGACCGGTACGTTTCTTCCACCTATCGCGCCTGGAGCCTTTCCAGAACGTCCCCGATGTATGAGTGGAGGACCGGGTCTTCCCTGGTGTCAGAGAGGTGGCGCTTCAGCCCATGGAGGGCAGTATCGCTCCGGATGGCGGCGAGGGCCCTGGCCGCCCCCATGCGGATGGCAGGGAGCTCGTTCCTGTCCCCGAGGCGGTCGATCAGTACGTTGACGGCCCGGCCGCTCCGGAGTTTACGGAGCGCCTCAATGGCATGTTTCCGGATGAGCGCATCCTTGTCGGTGCAGCAGCCCACCAGGGGGCGAACCGCCCGGGGATCATCACTCTCGCCAAGAGCCGCTATCGCCCTGACCCTGGCTATCCGGCTCCTCCCGCTGACCGCCTCGTCGATGAGGCGGTAGACCCTGCCCGTCCTGGGCATGGCATTGTACCACTGGTTGCCCAGACCTTCAACATACATCTCCATGATACCTCCGTAAAACCATGTTCTACAAATCAGTACCGGTCTCTTCCGCCAGAATTCCTGGGGAATTGCCAGAATTTATCTAGTTACGAAAACGAGCTGCCGCTTACCATGGGCGGCATGTACCTGCCCTGCCGTTATGCTCTGTTTTAAGAGGGGTTGGTACATCACTATCACAATGTATCCGGAACAATAAATAATTTACCCCCAGGCAAACCCTCGCACCAGCTGGTTTTTCTCCTCGATAGACCGGAAACAACAAAAATATCGGCGGGATGCCGGGCTTTCTATGGGTGAGATGACCTTTGATACATTGCCATGCGTCGGATATGCCCGTCCCCGACCGCCGGGTTTATCATACCATGCAACAGCATCCTGCTATCCGGGAATCCGTGCCCGGAGGACCCACCGGTTCATATCCGGCACCTGCATATGGACAGCAGCATCCCCTTCGATCCTGTGGCACGTGCCCGCACCGTTGAAAGCGTGGTGATGCAGGATGGCCGGAGGAAGTACTACCGGTTCCGGGCATCGCGGCACTATGGTGGGGTCGTGACGGCTGATGCGGTTGGCTGCGACTTTCTCTGCGCATACTGCTGGAACTATACCCGGAACAAGGACCCGGTGAAATACGGCAGTTTCTATTCGCCCCGCGAAGTTGCGCAGGCGATCCTGGCTATCGGGGAGAAAAGAGGGATCCGGCTCTTCCGGGTGAGCGGGGCTGAGCCCGTCCTGGGACAGCAATCCTTCCACCACCTCCTGGAGGTGCTCAGCGCCGGGAACTTCGTGCTTGAAACCAATGGCCTCGTGCTGGGGTACTACCCGGAACTGATCGATCACCTGGCAGGGCGGGACGTTATAGTCCGGGTGAGTATCAAGGGATGGGATCCTGCCACGTTCGAACGGGTGACCGGGGCCGGCAGGGAATACTTCGAGTACCCGCTGCTTGCCGTCCGGCACCTCGAGCAGGCTGGGATCCGGGCCTGGCCGGCTGTCATGGGGGACCTCTTCGGCCCCGAAGGGATAGCGGTCCTTTCCCGGCGGCTGGCCCGACTGGGCATCCGGAGCCGGATCGAGGTGGAGTACCTGGAGAGATACCCGTTCGTGATGGCAAATCTCGCACACAGGGGATGCCAGGTGAAGTGACGGACCAATCTGGCCGGTCTGGGGAAATCCCTGCCCTGGGAAGAGGTTAGATATGATTCGGGATCATCCGGTCATTTCCTCATGAAAAGGCTCCTGGCATGGTAAATCCCATCAGCCCCGCTTGTAGCCAAACCTTCTCAGGAGTTCCGTCCGTTCCCTTGCATCCCCGGGTCCCTCGGTTCCCTTCGGGGGATACCCGTCGATCACTCCAAGGACTCCCCGCCCCATCGCGGATTCCGCGAGTACCACCTCGACCGGGTTTGACGTGGCGCAATAGATCGTACAGACCTCCTGGAGGCCTTTAATGGCATTCAGTACGTTGATGGGGTAGCAGTTGCGCAGGAAGACGATGAAGGAGTGCCCGGCCCCAATGGCGAGGGCATTGCTCCCTGCCAGTTCTTTCAGCTCCTCGTCATTTCCCTCCAGCCTGACCAGGCAGCCCCCGGATGCCTCGCAGAAGGCCAGGCCGAACCGTGCGACCGGTACCGCGCCGGCCACCGCCTCGTAGACGTCCTCCACGGTCTTGATGAAGTGGGACTGCCCCAGGACCACGTTGACGTCATCGGGTTTCCTGATAGGCACTACCCGGAACTCGATGGAACCTGCCATAAGAATTCACCTGTTTTCAGATTGGCACCCCTGATTTAAATGCATGGGGGTTTCACTGATTCCCTGCAGGCCTGCCTGCCGGAAATCCTAGCATCCCTGGCTGGGATTTTCTTCCCCCGGTGCCCTTGTCTTCCAGGATTTCCCAGGATACCGCCCTGCAGGAGCTCCTGGCTGGAGGGAGGAAAGGATTGGGGGCCGGGAGGCGCCTGCCGGCTGTATGCAAGAACCGTTATACCGCGGGCCGGGTTATGTCAAATATACAATACTTATTGTATAGAGATGATTACACTTCTAGTATGCCTATCCCCTTGTATCCCTACCACCCATTCGCGAGATTGACGGGAATTGTCATCCTGTGGATAATCCAGCTCGCCATCGGGTACCTGGTATACCGCGACGCCGAAAAGCAGAAGATGAGCGCCCAGCTTTGGTTCATCCTGGTCATCCTCCCTATATTCGGGTACTTCGTGGCAGTCATCTATATGATTGTCCGGGAGGTCAGGAGACCGGCCATGCCCGGGAAAGAACCCCTCAATGCCCTCAGGGAGAGGTTTGCCCGCGGAGAAATCACTGCTGATGAATACGAGAAGGGGAAGGAGCTGATCGCGAAAGAATAATTTTCTTTCCTGCAGTCCGTCCTGGTATTGCCGCTACCCGCTGCTCCGGCCATAGTTGGCAGCCGGTCCGGCTTTGAATACAGAGCAGGCGATCGGGGAAGACCAACCGTGATCCGGCTCTGGTTTTATATGAATTTTTTGAAAGCTGCCCCGGATCGGAGGGCATGGTGTATTTTTCCATGAAAGGATGCGATACCGCTCATCACCTATCCCCGACGTCATACCTTCCTTGCCGACCTTCCGCAGTTTCTCCCGGCTTCTTCGCACCAGTACGGAATCTGGGTATATGCGGTAATCTTTGCCATCATCCTCCAGGGCTCGTGCGTCGTGGTTACACCCCCCATATTCCAGGACCAGCCTTTAAGGCGTGGAGAAAGGGAAGCCCGGCAGGACAGGCGGATGCATATCAAGGGTCAGGCCGTGGAACTCCCTGACGATCCCGGCACCGGGTATACCATATTCCCCGGCCTCGACATGAAGATCTGCGGAAACCCCGCCAACTACGCCAGCCAGGGCCATAAAAGAGAGTATAGACCAAATAATTGCCCTTATAAGGAAGAAATGTCATCGGACCTGCAATCGGGACACATCGGTTTCTTCCCGACGACCCGGAACCTCTTGCCGCACTGGTTGCATTGACAGTTGTCTTCCTCGCCATCGAGGATGTCAATCTCCATCGGCCCGCCCACCGAGCACAAGCTAATCACCCCCAGCCCCTACTCTCATGCAATGGTATAAGAGGTTTCCCCCCGGAAAAGGCCTGGACATACCAGGGATGCCGACCTGATCACGGGGGATGAAAAGTATGCCCCGCGAGAACCGGGATACCCCGGTGCACCTTTTTCTGTAAGGCCAGCCCAAATGGCATATCATGCCCATTTCCTCCATACTCACCCTGTTCTCGATCCTGTTCGAGGCAGCGGTATGCGTACTTGGCGTCGCACTCGCAGTCTCGAAAAAGAAACGTTTTGGCTGGGGTATTGCACTTACTTTTGGCATCTACGTCGTATACGACCTCGCCAGGGTCCTTGGCAGTACCTTCCCGGAGGAAAGCCTCGCGGTCCTCTTCCTCATTGCCAGTGCTTCCATTCTCTGGACCGTCTGGACACTCTGGTCAGCACCCTCTGCCTGATGGTATCTTCCGGACTGAACACTCCCGGCGAACGGGGGTACCCACGGCCAGGAGAAAGGGCGTGGGTCCCGGGTGCAGAGGAAGTGCCGGTCGCCCGTCCCCCCTACTTTGACAGAAAGGAACCCCTCCACGCCCCACATTTCATTGCTGTATGGATAGAATAGAGAAAATACCGGATCACCAGGGGACTTCAACTGTCATTTGGCTCTAAATGGGCATTCTGCAGCACCTTTCGGCCCACATTGATGAAATTAGCCAAAAAATGTTATTCTTGTGGATGGATGATAACTTTTAAACTACCATCACGCGGCCGGGCAGTCAGGAGAAAACCTTCAACCGTTTCTTTTAATGGCAAAACATGGGTTATCATATCTGCCACATTGATTCTTTTATAGTGAAGCCATTGTAAGGCAGTTGTTAGATTATGGAAATCGGCACCATAGGAATGGGTAATAGTAATTTCTTTTTGCCACAGGTTCCAGAGATTAATTTCGGATTGGATTTCAGGATTCGTGGGGGCAAAAAATAGGATCGTACCCCCCTGTCCGATTGCTTCAAGTGACTGTTTCACACATACGGGAATCGGTGCAGTCATAATAACGGTGTCTGCGCCCAACCCGCCGTTGAATTCTTTAAACTTTTTGGGAACATCGTCAGCAGCGAAAATGGTTGCATCAGCGCCGAATCTTTGGGCGACCTTCAATCGATCGGGATTCATGTCGGAAACAGCAATAAATCCCGCACCATGCAACCGGGCTACCTGAATATGCAATAATCCGGTTATACCGGCACCGATTATTAAGATTGATCGACCATCTGAGGTCGGAGCCCATTGCTGCCCGCGCACAACACATCCAAGGGGTTCAACCAAGGTTCCTGCATCAAAAGAAACCGATTCGGGAAGAGGTAAAATACCCCGATCCACGTTGATTTCGGGCAGAACAACATATTCTGCAAACGCCCCAAACGCATTTTTAAATTTTGTTTTTTGCAGTGTGTCACATGCGGTCGTATGCCCGCGTATACAAGCATTACACGTGTTGCACGCGACATGATGGGTGACCACGACCCGGTCTCCCACGTTCCATTTCGGATCCACACTGGAACCGGCTTCTGCAATGATTCCTGTGCATTCATGTCCAAAAGCTCCAATACCGCCAGGCCTTCCAGCACGCTTCATCCGATACCATTCCATGACATCCGACCCGCACACTCCGCACGCCATGATTTTGACTTTGATTTCACCTGGTCCAACAGAGAGATCATCAACATCTTCGGTGCGAATGTCACTGTTCGAATAATAGACCGCTGCTTTCATTGTCTTCACCCCTGGGATAGAGAATTTTAATGATAGAGAAAATTCAGTCAAAAAAATATTTCTAAGTAAAATATTTTTTCTTCAGGCTCTGGGCAAACTCTTCGGCATGATGAAGATCTTCCGCATTCGGCCTGCCCTTCTTCATTCCACCAATATATTTCAGGAAACTATTCGTGTTAAAACCTTTGCATCCAAATTCACCAGCAATTGTATACCCTTTCGATTGCAGTTTTTCCTGGAGCAATAACTGATCTTTGGCGATTTTTGCATCTCCTGTAATGGCCGCGGTTGAGAATATGAACACATAACCGGTAACAACCGGTGGTAGTCTGTCTGCCAGGGAAGCAGATATTCGTGGTGTTTTCCGCCATATATTCCTGAACCAAAACCAATAAGTCCATACTCCGAAACCTCTTCGGGATTAACATCATGTGGCATTTTACTTGGCGCACCAAGGACTTTAGCGATAACCCGTGCAATTTTTTCCGTATTATGATGATGATACGAATACACTATTTAAGAGGCTCTTCATGGTGTTCCCCTGTGACGAGTGGAATGCAGGAAAAATTTAGTCGAGCTTTGATGCATGGGGCAGGCATGCATGGTAGATATCCAGGGCTTCCTTTACGGCATGATTTTCATGGACGATTGAACCAATTGCTTTGATCATGCCGATAGGATTGTCATCCTGGAAAATATTTCGTCCGAAATCAACTCCCACGGCTCCTGCCTGGATAGAGTCGTAGACCATCTGGAGAGAGTCAGGAGGACTTGAATACTTACCTCCAGCAACGACAACTGCAGTTGGAGCAACAGCGTCAACTAATTTGGAAAATTCCTCACAATAATAGGTTTTGATAATCCGGGCCCCGGCATCCTGGCATATACGGGATGCAAGCGCTAAATAGCGCAAATCCCGGGCCATATTTTTACCGACAGCTGTAACTGCCAATACGGGAATTCCGTATTCTTCGGCCTGATTGATCATGTCGGTCAGATTCATCATAGTCTGTTGCTGATTGGCAGAACCAATATACACGCTGACCGCCACCCCTGCCGCATCCATCCGGATGGCTTCTTTGATGGTAACCGTGAGCTTTTCATCACTCAACTCTTCATTTAAAACGCTATTTCCCCCGGTAACACGTAACATGATGGGTTTTGATCCGAGATCTCCGGGCGCAATATTGCTCCGCACTGCCCCGCGTGTCGTCATCAGACAATCGCAAAAGGGAAGGAGTGTTTTTATTGTGTTGCTCATGTTACGCAAACCCGTTGTCGGCCCTTGAAAATAGGGATGGTCAATCGCAAGCATAACTACCCGATTATCTTTCGGATTGATTATCCGGTTCATCCGGCTTTGAATTCCAATATCATGATATGCATGTACCACAGGAACACCTCACGAGAAGTAATGGGACACCATGGTAAAAAAATTGGGATTATTGTTGCTCCGGTCTGACGATAAGGTATCCCTTCTCGGTTAACCAGTGGTGAAATTCATGGGTACTATGCAGACAACTGGATGCACAAATCGCACGGATCTCTTCATATTCAGGAGAATTTTCCACTTCTTTATTCAAAAGCAATTGAATAGGGCACTTCACATCATGACAATACTCCCGGCGCCTGTAATCGATATACCCATCTATCGGCTGCATAATTGATTCTTAAAAAAGAAATGGAAAAGGTTTACGAAAATACCATTTACCAGTGTTATGTTAAAAATCGCTGAAATAGTTTTTAGAATGAATTTTTTTTTCATGTATATAGGGACGGTATCGAAATCACGGTCACCCCGCTACTGGCAGAAGGGAGATAAGATAACCGCAATCTCCATGAACAACGGGGCACAGGCAATTGATGAGAACAAGATCCCTGTCAAGGGGGAGAAGGAAAACCTCTTACCCGATTTGGGAAAAACTTCGTGAAGTACGGCCTGTTGGCTAAAAAAATACAGCGCCCGCGATGGTTACCCGATATCGCGGGAATATCCCGATGCGACTGCCGTGTCCCTGACCGCGGTGGCAATTGCACGGGTTACTTCTCGGTCCAGGATCGTGGGGAGGATATGGTCCCGGGAAGGGTTGGGGATATAATTGGCAAGGGCATGGGCCGCGGCGATCTTCATATCGTCGCTGATCCGGGTGGCGAGGGCGTCCAGTGCGCCGCGGAATACGCCGGGGAATGCCAGCGCATTGTTGATCTGGTTGGGGAAATCGCTTCGGCCCGTCCCCGCCACCGCTGCCCCAGCCCTCTTTGCCACATCGGGCATGATCTCGGGGACCGGGTTGGCCATGGCAAATACGATCGGGTTATCATTCATCCGCCGGACCATCTCCCCGGTTACAATCCCCGGGGCCGATACGCCGATGAAGACGTCAGCGCCTTCCATGGCATCGGCTAAGGAGCCAGTCCTCCCTGTCCGGTTGGTCTCATCTGCCAGGATGAACTTGTACTTGTTGCCGTAGAGCCCTTTTCGCCCACGGTGAATGATGCCCTGGGTGTCACAGACCACGATATCGTGGACACGCTGGCATACATCGGGATTATACCCGATACACCGGAGCAGCCTGGCAATCGCGTACCCGGCCGCCCCGGCCCCGCAGATCACGATGTGCAGGTCTTCGAAGTTCTTCCCGGTCACGCGGCACGCGTTGAGCAGTGCAGCCAGCACCACGATGGCGGTCCCGTGCTGGTCGTCGTGCATCACCGGAATGCCGATGTCCTGCAGCGCCTCCTCCACCTCGAAGCACTTGGGGGCAGCGATGTCCTCCAGGTTGATGCCCCCGAAGACCGGGGCCAGGTTCTTCACCTCGTCCACGAAATCGGTGTGGTAGCTCTCGAAGCAGATGGGAAAGGCATCGATCCCGGCAAACTTCTTGAAGAGGATTGCCTTTCCCTCCATGACCGGGATAGCGGCATAGCCGCCGATATTGCCGAGCCCGAGCACGGCCGAACCATCGGTCACGATTGCGATGGTATTTGCCTTCAGGGTGTAGCGGTAGGCCAGGTTCCTGTCTTTCTGGATAGCCCTGCACACCTCTGCCACGCCGGGGGTGTAGGCCCGGGAGAGGTCCCTGCGGGTCTCCAGGGGAACCTTGGGCCGTATCTCCAGCTTGCCCCGGTGCCTGGCATGGAGGTCGAGCGCTTCCTGGTAGATATCTCCCCGGTCTGCTCTTTCGTCCATGGACTTCACTCTGCGGCATACATGATAACACCGCCGATGATCGGAGAATCTCCCGCCCGCGACCCGGGACCGGTTTTTTCATATCAGCGCGTGTGACCCCCTGGTCGCCAGGCAGCTTGGCAAGCCTTATCGGGGCGCGGCACCGATGAAGAACGGCAATGACCCGCAGCAACCCGGCCGTTCCGGTTATCCTCGCGATAGCCATGGTCCTCTATGCCCTGGCAGCCGGCTGCACCACCGGAGTAGATACCCGTTCAGGAGAGCAGGAAGGGGCATGCGGGCAGGAACTCAAGGCCCGGGTGTCCCATGCAGTCGATGGCGACACCCTGGCTGTCGTGTATCCTGACGGTCGGGGAGACCGGGTCAGGGTCCTGGGCATCGATACCCCGGAGATCACCATGGAAGGGAACACGGGGGAAAAGTTCCCGGGGGTCAATAACCCGGTAATCCTGGCCGACTGGGGGGAGAGGGCCAGAGCATTTGCGGCGGACCGGCTGGAGGGGCAGCAGGTCACCCTTACCACAGACTGCCTGGCCGGTACCCGGGACCGGTACGGGAGGCTCCTTGCCATGGTCACCACGGGGGACGGTGCCGACTTCGGAGCTCTGCTCCTGTCTGAAGGGTTTGCGAGGACGTATGTCCAGGAGTCCTTTGCCCGGAAAGACCAATACCTGGCCATAGAGTCCTCGGCCCGCACAGCCCGGAAGGGGCTCTGGGCAGACGAGACCCTGGAAACCCCGGCCCTGCCGCGATCTGTTTCTATCGTACGCGTCGTATACGATGCCCCGGGAGACGACCGCAGCAACCTCAATGGCGAATCAGTTACGCTCATGGCAAACGCAAATCAACCGGTCTCCCTTTCGGGATGGACGCTTGCAGAGAGCGGCGGTGTGGAATACCGGTTCGGAGGCCGGACCCTCATCCCGAGTGTCCCCGTCACCATCCATACCGGCCAGGGAACCGACAATGCAACGGACCTCTTCTGGGGGCTCTCCACCCCTGTCCTGGGGAACGAGAAGGACCGCGTCACCCTCCGGGACGCTTCGGGGACCGTGGTGGACACGTTCTCCTGGAATGAAACCTCCCTGCCAGCGAAGCCCCCTCGTACGAATCAGTCCTGACACCCCTCCCGGTATTACCGATGAGCTTATGAAAATCTATATTAACCTTAAAAGATTCACCACGGATCATGGCAATTTCATGGAAAATAGCGGCAATACCGCTCCTGGTGCTCCTTGTCCTGTTCTGCGCCGGCGCCGGGTGTACGGGAACCCAGGCACCAGGCCCTGCTACAACAACTGCAATGCAAACGCCAACCCCCACGACTGCCCCACCGACCGTAACCCCGGATGAATATCAGAACAAACCGGTGGTGAATATCACCCTCGTGGCAAAAGACCTCAAATTCGACAAGACCACCATCACGGTCCCGGCGGGGTCTGTAGCGAATGTTACCTTCGATAACCAGGATAGCGGGGTCCGGCACAACTTCGCGCTGTACACTGACAGCACAGCAAAGACAGTGATTTTCGCCAGTTATCCGGAAACGGGGCCAAGGAAAAAGACTTTTACCTTCCTGGTCCCGCCAAAGGGAACCTATTATTTCCGGTGTGACATCCATCAGGCAAGCATGAACGGGCAGTTCATCGTCCAGTAAAATCCGGCACTCCCTTTTTTCCTGGTCCATCCAGGGCCAGGCGCGCCGGGAGACAGGACTCCTCCGTTCCCCATCCCTGCCCGGACTCATTCTCCGCGCATTGGTTTTCCAATTCCGAAAGAACAGGCTGGTATCCCTCCCGCGATGGCCTGGTCTTCTCGGCAGGAATTGCGATGCGCCGGCACTTCACCGTGCAGCAGGCCCGGCCACGGTCGGGCATGCCCCGTTGGAGGAGGGCAGGCGCACGGCAGACGCAATGTCTTTTTTCGCACATTTCCGTTCAAGAGGTGCTTTTGCCTCTTTTCTCCCCGCATACTGCTTCCCTTCGCTTATCATCCTTTATTCGTATCCGTTCACCCGCGGGCCCTTGTTGCTCCACGGCCTCCCCTCCTGCAGCCCCCAGCAACGCGGCTCACTTCCCGGCAGCAGCCCCGGCCTTCTCCACCGCAAAAAGGACCTCGTCCCACGCCTTCTCCAGCAGCTGGCGGTAGAAGCCAAGATCGAAACGGGAGGCCTTCCAGTCAAGAGCCACCGACCAGGTGCGGGCATCGGTGACCACGTAGGAGACCTCCATCCCGGGGGAAAGTTCGATCCCTTCCGCCCGGCAGGCCTGCACCGCCGACGCCTCGGGGCAGGCGTGCCGGTAGTCCAGCCGGCTGACCTGGCGGCAGAGAGCCAGCTCTTTCGGGGAGACCTCGGGGAGATTCTCCCTGGCCTCTCGGTAGCGGTCTGAGACCGTATCCCGCAGGGCGGCCAGTTCAGGGAGCGTCCTGGCCCCCCGCAGGACCTCCAGCAGCTCCTGCTGGACGGCACGGATGTAGGCGGGGGTGTCCCCCCGCCGGGCGGCGATCCCCCGCACCTTCAGGCTCCCGCCGGTGAGCCGTCCGTAATAGCGGTTGTAGGCCCCGGAACCGTCGGCCATGGGCAGGAAGACCAGCCAGTCATAGGCGTCCACCGCGGTGTGGAGCCGTGTTTCCTCCTCCACCCGCGCCTTCAGGGCCCCGATGGGCCCGCCCTGCACCCACAGGCAGTCCACGATCCCGTGCAGGACGGAGAAGCCCAGTACCTCCGCGATGTCCCGTGCCTGGAGCAGCACGTCCCGGGCATGGCCGGTGATGGACTCGTGCACCTCGATCCTCCCGAACTTGGCGTTCCGGTACCCGGTGTACCCGAAGCAGGTGACCAGCATCCACTTGAGGATGGAGTCCAGGCCGGCATACCGGGGATCAGCAACTTTCTTTTGCTTGGTCTCCAGGCGCATGGCCAGGAGGGGGGACAGCACCGCCGGGAGGAAACCCTGCCGGCCGGGACAGGCCAGGGTCTCGGGGGAGAGGTTGTCCCGGACGATGAGGGAGGGGTAGAGGGATGAGAAGTCGATCTCGTGCACCGCCGCGTAGACCCCGGGTACCGGCTGGAACATCATCCCGCCCCGGTCTGCAGCCCGGAGCTCTGCGAACCGTCGGACGGCCTCGGGGTCGTTCTTGCGGAAGGGCACGGCGATCCCCAGGCGGAGGGCCTCGTACACCTCGTAGGAGGAGATGAGGGTCCCGGAGGTGAACCGGGCGGCGAGGTTGGGGGGGAGGGCCGCCAGCCTGGCGCCGAGGAGGATCCCTGCAAGACCGCTCTCGCGGTAATGGAAGCTCTGGCGGGTGTCCACCAGGAGCCGCCCGTCGGGGATGAGTGCCCCGACCCGGTACTCCGTCCTCCCGTAGCTCCAGTAGGACTTCCCCGAGAGGCGCCTGAACCTCCCCGAGCGGGAGAGCCCCGTTTCGACCCCGTAGTTCCGGGCCCGGGCCACCAGCCGGGGGATCCACATGTCCCCCAGCGGGGCCAGGACCACGTCCGGGTCGAGGGACTGCACCAGGCCCCCGAGGTCGGAGAGGATGGCCTTCTCGCTCCCTTCCAGCAGCTCCCGGCGCCCTTCGAAGGTGGCGGCGAGGGCGGTGACCGGCCCGGGGGCGTAGGGGTTGTCCAGCACCTCGATCTCCATGGCCGGGAGGTCGCAGGCGGGGTCGGTGGAGAACCGGGACTCCCCGTCCTCCCCGCAGGGGAAGACACCCTTCCCTGCCATGTAGCACTGGTCCGCCCGCAGGTCGGCGTTGAAGATCCGGGCCTCGAACCGGCTCTGCTGCTCTACGGCTTCTGCCACCTCCCTCCCGGCCTGGACCCGGAAGCCGGCGAGCGGGCCGTACACGGTGCGGAAGGTGCACTCCTCGACCGGGAACCGGCTCTCCAGCCCCTCCAGGAGCTCCCAGTGGGCGTGGGGGTCGGGGAGGTGCAGGAGAAAGGAGGGCGGGAAGGGTACGGTGGTCCGCCGGGCACCCGGCCCCCGCTCCCAGATCTCCACGTTCCCGCCCCGTGCGCACGAGTCAAGGATCCACGTGGCGGGCCCCCCCCGCTACCCCTTCCGCTGACGTGCACTCCTCCGCGTCCGTCCTCCTCCTGCCTTCTCCGGCCCCGCCTGCCAGGGCGATCTTCCCGCCGGGACCTCCCCCGCCCTCCCCCGCCCTGCCGGCCGGTGCATCCCTCCCTTCACCCGGCCCTTCTTTGCCATCCCCTGCCGTGGCCCCCGCCTCCTCCCGGCCCTTCAGCACCTCCAGGAGGACCGAGAAGACGGCGGCCTCCAGGGGGTCGCTGAAAGCGTAGAAGGCCTCGCCCGAGTGCTTCCGGGCCATGGCCGCCATCCGGAGGGCGAGCTCCCGGTCTGCCCCGGGGAGGGCCCGGGCGGCCCGCTCCCACCGCTCCGCCAGGGCCCTGACTTCCATCCGCACGCTGGGAAAACTCCTCCCCATCTCACGTCCCCTCCAGGGTGGTCTGGCCCCGGGGGAGGCCGGCAGGGAACCGCACCTTCCCCCGGCCCTTCGCCCGCGGCCGGGGCAGGGGTGCCAGGGGGCTCGCCAGGTAGAAGGCCCGGTCGGCCATGCGGCTCATCTCCTCGAAGTGGGGGTCCGGGGCGGGCGTCGAGAGCACCACCAGGGACCCCTGCCCCAGCTGCCGCAGGCCCGCTCCTACCTGGACGGCCATTTCGGCGGCGTCCTCGTAGAGGGAGGGATCGTGCTCCACCCAGACGATGGTGTGGTAGGACTCCTGCAGGATGTGCAGGAGCTGATAGGCGGTGAAGGCCCGCCGCACCTCGATGTTCACCGACCTGCGGTTTATCCCCGGAAGGAGCCGGGAATAGTTCCCGCTCACGAAGAGGAAGAGGAAACGCTGGAGCACGGGGTTGTCATTGATGCCCGCCAGTACCGCATCCTCCGGCGCCACCACGGCCGAGAAGGTCCCGGTCCTGAGGGTGACCGTGGGGTGCAGATCGAACTCCATACCGGGTAGAGCATGGGCCGGGCCAGCTGCATAAGGGTGCAGAGCACGCGGGGTGAAAGTGGGAGCGGTGGGTTGAAGTGGTGGAGATAACCCCTTGAAAAGAGATTTAATTTGACAAAAATGATTTATAATTCGTTTTTGTCGTCAGCCAATGACTACCTGCCAGCAGTGAGGGATTTCTTCCTTCCTTTCATGGAGGACACGATCAGGCCATAGATGGCACCGGATACCACCGCACCGAGCATGACAAATACTGCCTGGGCCACGAAAACCTCGCCATACGAACCTTCGATAAGGAGACGGGTGTTCAATGGGAGCATCGAGAGCCCTCCGTTAAAAGCGTCCATGAGATTGTGCCCTCTCGTCGAGAGAGAATATAAAAGAACAAATGTTATCGAAGACGAGAGGACAACCGCGATCTCAGTGTTGAATCCTTTTCTATAATGATCAACGATCGGGAAGAGTGTTACCATCGCAGGGGCAGCTATTCCCAGGTTTATAAGCGATATGTTATAAAATTGGAGAAGGAATGTGAACTTCGCGACGGATACACCATATGACATGGCTCCTATGAAGGCAAAGGCAAGGAGGAGAGGCATACCCATTCTGGCTCCCGGCCATGGGACTTTTTCCAGGGCAATGCAGATGAACAACGCTAAAAATCCAATAAAAAGCGGCTGGATAAGAAAAAGGGATGTTATCAGCAGGCATGATGCAATGAGAAGACAGGGTAGTTGGACCTGAGATTTTTTGGCAGGACAGAAGCCCAGTACTACTGCTCCCATGATTGTGGCGGTTATGACAAGCATTTCAAGGAAAAATAACCACATTGCGATGAAAAATGGCATAATCTCATCGAAAGGAAGAAAGACAGGTAATGGCCCATACAGTTCGACCGCTGATATCATGAAATAGAGAATTGCGAGTGTCATAATGATTGAGCCGATGAATGTCTCTTTTCCGAGTTGTGGGATCTTGAGGCGGGTTTCCATGAATGGTGCAAGCGTGAGGATGGAGAGCGTCGGCATCATGATGATAAGGAGAAAAGACACCATCGGGAAACCTGCCATCTCGCCTGCAAACTGGCCTGTCAACACCGCGATGAGGGTGTAGAAAATGGGGTATCCTGCCTGGTGGAAAAGCTTTGATGTTTTTTGAAGTGATACGATTAGGATTACGAATGAAATGAGGAGGATTGCAAAAAAAACGAGAAATAAAAAGGGGCTGTTCATTTTGTATCTCCTGAATTTGACGATTATATTTCATTGTACAAGATCATATTAAGCCCAGCACCCCTGCCGCCACCAGCCCCGAGAGGATGTTCGCGGCCATCAGGACAAAGAGGACGCGGCCCGTCCAGAGGTGCGCTGCCCGGAGGAGGGGCTTCCGGGCTGCGGTCCTGTTCCGGGCCCAGGCCAGGACCAGGGTTGCCGCCAGGACGACCGCAACGAGTACTCCAAGCCAGGCATGGGGCAGCCGCAGGTGAGGGGTGCCCGAAAGGGACACCATGGCGAATCCAGCTGCCAGGGCTGCCACGGTAAGGACACTCCCCCCTCCCCCCAGGAGGGTGTGGTAGTGGTACCAGCCCCGGATATTCTTCCCGTATACCGGGAGGAGGGCCGCTCCCAGGAAACAGAGGAACCCGGCCACCATCAGGGCGGCGTGGACGGGCCAGAGCACCGGGATGGGGAGCCCTGGCACGGCATGCGCCGGCGCCGCGGTGGGGCCGGGCATGATGAACTCCCGCGTGATGGAGCCTCCCTGGTTGCAGGAGGCGGTGACCTTCACCGTCTCCCCGGGGTTGAGCTTCACGGGGTAATGCGCGGCAAAGGTCGTATTCGTAGCCTGGCCGGTGTATTGATAGAGGTCCAGGGTGCCGCCATCGCGGGAGATGGCAACCAGGGAAACATGGTGTACCTGCGGGTCTGCCACAACGTGGGTTGCGTTCACGGACAGGACCCCGGCAGCCTGGTCATAGGTGAGCTCCATCGCGGAAGGCGGGTGAGCGCCCGCGACCCCCGCAGATAACGCGAGCACCACGAGGAAGAGGAGAAAGGCAGCCGGACGGGGAGGCATGCCAGAAGGTGCGCTGAAAATATTCATAATGGTTTGTCCCGTGGTGCTGCCAGGTCCAGGCCCCTGCAGGGATTGCCGGACCCTGCAATTCCGGATATTCTTATACCTTGGGGCCATGGACGGAGTCCCGCAGCGGTTCCGGTGCGAGTCCCGGATGTATAAAAAAGGTGTCCGGGGACGATAGATCCGGCGAGTTCCCGGCAACGGTCCTATTCCTCATCCTCGTGGAAAGGCGATTTGCTTCGGGTCTCCCCTTTTTCTACCCGGCGTGCACAAACGGCATCGCGATGACCCCTGGCAGCCGATACGTTCATCCTCCAGGGGGCCAATCCCTCCCGTATGCCTACCTGCAACGACTGTTTCTTTTACCAGGCGGGGAAAAAGGGAGGTCAGAAGGAGTGCAGCATCAACGGCCCCGCCCCTGCCGACCGGCCCGCCGAGCAGTGCCCGTCACGCACTTTCAGGCCTCGTGCCTGACAGGGGTCATCCCCGTGCCTGGCCCCCGGGCGGACCACGAACTATTTGATGGGGGAGCGGCAAATGGATTACAAAACGACGTGATTGTATGAAGACGAAAAGGAATATTCCCATGGCTGCTGTCATCATCGGGGTGGCCCTTGCCCTGATGGTCCTGGCTACCCCGGTGGCGGCGGCGATCACGTTCAAACCAGCGGGGTCAATTCCCAGCAAATATACGACCGGTTCAGTCGCGGACCGGCTCAAGGCCTTTGGGTTCGGGACCGGGAACGTCCAGGACAAGCTCGCTTCTCTCTCCATCATCAAGAACATGAAGTTCGCACCGCCGCCAGCGACTCCCATGCCAAACCCAGGCGAATGGGCCTTCAAACAGCCCTGGGATGAGGGGCTCTTCATGCCGGTGGCCAGCACCGATTGCAACTGTTGATACCGGGTCAACCATTTTTTTATAGAGCGGTGCATGCGGCAGCGGAGGCTGACTTGCGTGCATCGCATGGCCCCGGACAATCGCCGGAGAACATTCCATATAGAAAAATTGGGGCTTATGAAACCCCGGCCCGAACGGCCTCGGGAGTATTGGCCGCTCTTTACTCAATCCTCTCGCACCGGATTACAAAAAGGATCTCGCCAGGAAGCACCTGGCGCCTGATAACCCGGGTGAGGAACCCGCACCCCTCGAGGAATGCCCGCACCCGCGAGAGGCCGGTAAGGGTCGAGATGACGAGGAGGACCCTCCCCCCGGGGGCCAGCACGCGGCCCACCTGCCCGGAGAACCGGCGGATCACCTCGCATCCGTCCTTTCCCCCGTCCAGGGCGAACTCGAGCCAGTCGCTGATCCGGTCATCCGGATGGGTGGGGAGATAGGGTGGATTGAAGACAACAAGGTCAAAGGGGCCGCGGATACCCTGGAGGAGATCGGCCCGGGCAGTCTCCACCCCGGCCTGCCGCGCTTCCCTCACGGCATAGGGGTTGATGTCGGTTGCCAGGACGGCGCAGGTATTCTGCAGCCGGGATGCCAGGAATCCACTCCCGGTTCCTACCTCGAGCACCCGCTCGCCCGCCCTGGCCTCTGAGAGCGCAGCTTCGAGGAGGAGGAACGTATCCTCCCGCGGGGGATACACCTGGGGATGCGTCATGGGGCGATCAGGTTGGCAATGGTGGCAAAATCTTCAAGATAGAGCTCTTCTGGCCTGGAAACAAGTATCTCCCCGGGAAGCTCCGCTAGGAGAGTCATGATCTTCGCGGGAGGGAGTATCCCTTTGGCGCTCCTGAGAGCATTCCGGACTGTCTTGCGCCGGTGGGAGAAGAGAGCCCGGACGGTGTTCGCATAGGCCTCCGGGGAATTGATGGGAAATAGGGGACCGCGCGGCGTCAGCCGGACCACGGCCGACCGCACCGGGGGAGGCGGGGAGAAGGAGTGCGGCGGAATGTCAAAGAGCCGTTCCACGGTGCAGTAGGTCTGGACCATGACCGAGAGCCTGCCGCAGGCCGGGGTTCCCGGAGGTGCGGCCATCCGGTCTGCGAACTCTTCCTGGTATACGAGGATGGCCTCCTCGAAACCCGCTGCCAGGAGACGGAACGTGATCTTCGAGGAGGCCGAATAGGGGAGGTTGGAGACGACCGCCTGGAATGGCGGGAGCGGGCACCGGACCGCATCCCCCTGGAAGACCGTAAGCCTTCCTCGGGCAATATCATCGTAGAACCGGCGTTTCAGGAACTCCACCAGTCCAGGGTCGATTTCCACCGCGTTTACCCGGGCTCCGCGGTCGAGGAGCCCCCGTGTGAGGGCTCCCTCTCCGGGCCCGATCTCCAGCACCAGCCTGTCGCTCTGCCGGAGCGCATCGCATATCCGGGCGATTGCACGGGAGTCAACGAGGAAGTGCTGATCGCGTCGCGCACTCATCGTGTGGTGAATATATGATACTTGACGTTAGGGTCCTGGAGCTCTTCGAGGACCCTGCTCGCAATCATCTTGGCCGGGTTGGGAATGGACTTGATGCGCTGGCTGATCTCGCCAAAGGACTCGAATGGCTTCTTCTCACGCTCCTCCAGGATCTCCCACATCAACTTTTTGCCGATCCCGGGCAGGAGGTGGAGCATGTGCAGCTTGGGGGATATGGATATGGAGGTATTGAAGAACTGCACAAACTCGGGCTCTTTATCCTTTACGACCTGGTCTACAGCAAAGGGGAGCTCAAGCCTGGCAGTCTGGGTCAGGTCCTCGTACCCGATCCTCCGCTTGACCCGCTCGATCTTCTCCCGTTCTCCATCGCCGATGTATACATTTTCGTGGATCTGGATGTCAAGGGTCTTCGGGACCAGCTCGAGGAGCTTGAACTGCGCCACGCCGAGGGCCTGCACAAGGGGTTCGCGCTTGAACACGGGGCGGGGGTCATCGGGATGCCCTTTCTGGAGGACATCCAGTACTATGGCGTTGACCTCTTTCCTGTCGGTCTTCATAGCCACTCCCCGTTAAAAGTGTGATTTGACGATCTCGATGATGGAATCGAGCTCTTCACCGCTCAGGGTGAATTTTTCCTTGGCATAGACAGCGCGAAGCTCGTCCCTGGTGCGCGGCATGATATTGGCGATCCGGAAAGCGATGTCCGGCTTCATCTTTTCCATTTTCAGGAGTTCGTTCACCATCATCCGGGACTTTTCAGCGGAAGTCTTCGACAGAAGGTTGGCATGCTCGATACTCTTGCGAAGTTCGTACGACATCTCCTTCCCGGCCTCGATCCGCTCACCCTCGACCTTCATCAACACTTCGCGGAGCTCGGGAAGCGTAATCCTCTCTTCGCTCAAGATACCCTTCACCTTCATGCCGATCACCTGTTAAATGTGCTGAATGTTTACTTTTGGGCTTTTAGATGTTGCGGTCTTGCGATAACAATCTTTTCTGCATTGCCGTCTCTTACGGAAAGAAGCCATGCACGGCCCCGCTGGGCGACGACCGTCCCCGTCTTGCCATGGAACCGGCGATGAGGCATACCTTTCTGTACGCTCGGCTCGCAGACCACATGCACCTTCTGCCCGATATCAAACGTCTGAATGAGCGAGGTCACCGGGGCCAGCCCGCGCTTCCGCAGCTCTTTCTTGAACTTGTACCGTGTTTTTTTCCGTGGGCCGTTGTGATGCGCCATATCATGTCACTCCCGTATTGCCTGCTCCCTGAACCTGCACCACATCCAGGGTGCATACCCTTGCAGGTCTGCCGAGGAGGCCGGCCAGGCTCGGCCTGGTCCTCCCCCCGTCTCCTGAAACCAGCTCCTTGATATAGAGGCCGGCTTCACCGGTGACCTCCAGGGCCACCATGCCGCACTCCATACCCTGGTAGCTGATATCCAGGACCTGGCGCTCCCGTACGATGTCCGCTCTCCGATGAGCGACCCGCTGCGGGGTGCGCTGGTGCACTTTCACCCCTTTCAGGGCTTCGATTGCGGATTGCAGTTCACCTTCCGTGAATGTTCCGTCAATCTCAACCAGGATCCTGTATTTTTTATACCCCTTGTTTGATTTAATAATTTCCACATCGTCCTTCCGGCTCCACCGCTCGAGCACGACCTCCACCCTCCCCGCAGCATCCCGGTTTATGGCCTCCTGCAGGAGAGAGAGATCGATAGACCTCCTGCGCGGAGCGACCACTTCCATCACGAAAGGCCTCCCGCTCCCGATCATCCTGGCATCGATATCCTCACGCCCCGAACCGTGGAGCACTGCTTTCTCTGCATGCAGGAAACGGACCACGGGCCTTCCGATCAGCTCCTCGACCGAGTCCTGGTACTGCTTCCCCGTAAAGTTGCACCGTTCGCACCCCTTTCCCCGGCAGGCCCGGCAGTCCCAGTGGGTCTGCGGAATGCCTCGCTCGAGTTTCCGGTACCGGCCGGAGAAGAAGACCGGGTTAATCTGAACCTCGACACGGTCCTCCGGGAGGTTCAGGATGGCGACAAGCTCAGGGTCATGGGGATCAGCCGTCTTCCCGGTGAGGTTGGCCACGGCCTTGCCCACTTCCCTGTTCATCTCTGACTTGAAGGGCTCCGCATGTTGCAGGGAGAGGTCGCTCCAGACAACCTCCTCGCTTTCGGCCGTCAGGGGAGGAACGCGGGTCCCGATTACGAACCGCCCGAACTCGATCCCGTCCACGGCTGCTGCTACCCGGTCCGCCCACTCAGCAACCCGGGAGAAGGTTTCCCCGCAAATCCAGCAGTCACCCCCTTGCGGCCTGAACGGCAGGTCCTGTGCGAGGTGCCACGCAACCCGGAGGGCTGCACCCCGCTCACAGTTGGTGAGCCCATGCGAGCGCCTACCAAAGAACCGCCCGAGACAATGGTCGCAGATCTCCCCGTAGGAAAGAACTTTTCCGACCTCCTCCAGGATCACCATCCAGTCCTCCTCCGGTCGATTTCATTAAGGACCAGGGTGATCGCATGGTCCGCGTGGAGTGAGACCGGCCCGACGGAGTATCGTGTACCTCCGGGGAGACCCGACTCCTCGCGGGGTGAAAAGTCCAGGTGGTCTGACAGGAGGAACGCGTCGGGAATGGATCCCGCCTCCCGGATATCGGTTCCCTGCTCGTGGAGGACTGCAAACGGATGCTCGGCGAGGAGCCTGGAAAGGCCCCCCTGGCGGATATCGACCCCCGGCGTGGACTCCCGGAACCCGGTGCCGACAGGGATGGCAAGGGCCTTCCTGATGAGCGAACCGGCGCTCCGCTCGTCAGGGCTCAGGTAACGCAGCCGGTCCCCGGAGAACCGGATGGTCCGCGGGGTGTTGGGCCCGCCGCACAGGACAAGGTAGCATTCCACGTCCCTGCGCAGGTCGTGGGACAAAAAAAGCGATGCATTGACACAGCGGCAGAGCACGTCCATCCTCCCGGCGCTTCCGGGCATATCGGACAGGTTGAAATCTCCCGCCGTGCGGGCCAGGTGGCCCACCACCGCAAACCGGATCATGGTGAGCTTCGCTCTCTTTCCCGCCGGACGACTTCAGGCTCCGCCGAACTTCTTCATAAGCCGCTGCATGGTGGCCTTGCCCGGGCCGCCGCGGACCCCTTTCAGCGCCCGCTTCATCATCTTGTGGTACTTCAGCAGTTCCCGGACCTCTTCCATCGTGGCCCCTGCCCCGATAGCAATCCGGTGGATGCGGGAGCTCCCGATGACTGCAGGGTCATCCAGCTCCGTGGCGGTCATGGAGTCCATGATCACCCGGTAGCGCTGCATCTTCGTGCTGGTGATGTCGTATGCGTCCTGGGGGAGTTCTATGTTCCCCAGGGGGAGCATGCTCATGATCTGCTTGAGGGGGCCCATGCGGTTGAGCGCTTCGAGCTGCTTGTACATGTCCCGCAGGGTGAACTTACCCCGCAGCATGGCATTCACATCCAGTTCTCCGGTGGAGATGGTCTCCCCGGCCCTCTCCACCAGTGCCCGCAGGTCCCCCATGCCCAGAAGCCGGGAGATGAACCCGTCCGGCTCGAACCGCTCCAGGTCCTCGATGGTTTCCCCGGCCCCGATGAAGACGATCCCGCTCCCCGTCTCGGCAACAGCTGATAGGGCCCCGCCGCCCTTCGCAGTCCCGTCCATCTTGGTTATGATGACCCCGTCGATATGGATAGCCTCGTGGAACCGGCGGGCCTGTTCGGCGGCCTGCTGGCCGAGGGCCGCGTCAATAACCAGCCAGCGGTGCCGGGCCCTGGCAATGGCATTGATATCGATGATCTCCTGGATCAGCTCCGTCTCAAGGGCATGCCTGCCCTGGGTGTCGATGATCACCACCTCGGTCCCGGACGAGGCCGACAGGCCTTCCTTTACAATCTTCAGGGCATCTTTCTCCTCGGGGTCCCCGTAGCAGGAAATGTTGATCCGGGAGCAGAGGGTCTGGAGCTGGTGGTAGGCGCCCGGCCGGAAGGTATCGGCACAGATGACCCCTGCCTTTAACCCTTTCCTCTGGAAGTAGCGGGCCAGCTTGGCTGTCGTGGTGGTCTTCCCGCTCCCCTGGAGCCCGGCCATCAGGATGACCTGGGGCTCGAGCTTCACCTCTCCAGCAGATCCGACCAGCCTGACCAGCTCCTGGTACACGATGCGGAGCACGTGCTCCCGCACGTTCGTGCCCTTCGGGGGCTGCTCCTCGATCGCCCGGGTCTTGATGGCCTGGGAGAGCTGCATCACCAGCCTGACATTGACATCGGACTGGATCAGGGCCCGCTGCAGGTCGCGGACAAGCTCCTCCACGGCCGCGCGGTCGACCACGTTCCGCCCCGCCAGCTTCTTGAGGGCATCCTTGAGGGAACTCCCCAGCCGGTCGAGCATCAGGCCTGCACCCCCAGGAGTTCGTCAACCACCTGCACCGGGGAGAACGGGATCACGTCGTCGTATCCCTGGCCTGTACCAAGGAACATCACGGGTTTGCCGATAGTGTGGGCAATGGAGATGGCCGCTCCGCCCTTGGGATCCATGTCAGCCTTGGTGAGGACCACCGCGTCTGCACCCACCGTCCTTTCGAACTCCTGGGCCCGCACCACGGCGTCGTTCCCGGCCACGGCCTCATCGACGTACACGATGAGATCCGGTTTCATGACCCGCCGGATCTTCTCGAGCTGGCTCATCAGGTTGGCGCGGTTATGGAACCTGCCGGCCGTGTCCGCCAGCACGACATCAATGCGGTGGGCCCGGGCGTACTCGACCGCATCGAAGAGCACTGCAGAAGGGTCGGCCCCGGGCTGGTGCTGGATCACCTTGATCCCCAGCCGGCCGGCGTGCACATCGATCTGCTCCAGGGCTCCTGCCCGGAACGTGTCCCCCGCCCCGATGACCACGGAAAAGCCGTTCTTCTTGAGGAAATGGGCCACCTTGGCAACGGTAGTGGTCTTTCCCGTGCCGTTCACCCCGGTGAACAGGATCCTGACCGGCTTTTCGTGGCCCCTGGTGTAGGCGAGCAGGTCAAAGCCGTCTCCCAGCACACACAGCAGGGCGTCCCGGAGCGAGGATATGACAATATCTTCCACGGAGTCACCAATTTTCCGGTGCTTCCCGGTAAGCCCGTCACGCACCCGCTGCAGGATCTCCTCGGTGACGGGGAGGGCCACGTCGTTCTCAAGGAGCACCATTTCAAGTTCAAAAAGGGGTCCTTCCACGTCTTTTTCAGAGATCAGGAATTCCCGGTCGGTAATGAGGACTTTTACCTTCGAGAGGAGCGTTGGATTCCGCTCCCTCTGGCCGGGATCTGCATCCGGCCGCTCCTCTCCATTTGCAGGAGGGGCAGCCTCCTGGATGCTGCGCTCAAGCGTTCCCTGGATCTTCTGGAGCCTGGACCGGAGCCCCTCGAACATGCTCGAAACCCTCCCGGCTTCGTCCCGGAGTTTTACTCCTCTTCCTCTGCAGAGACCCCGGTGGAGGCTCCCTGGGCCATCTGCGCCTGCTGGTACCCTGCTTCCAGCCGTCTGCCTATCTCAGCCATCTGGGTGCGGATTCGCTCCAGGGTCTCCGCCACCTTCCTGGAAGAGGCCTCCATTTCGGTGATGCGATCCTTTAAATATTCCACAGCTTCCTGGTTGGAGCGCTCCACGACCACCTCGGCGCCGATGCTGACCAGCACCCTGTCGGGGTTATCCACCCGGGCACGGACGCTTACCCCTCCCCCCATCTGGAGGAGGACAGGCTCACCCGAGGAGGCAAGGATGGCCGAAAGCGCCTCGATGGCCGCCAGCGCCTCCATCCTCCCCTCTTCCAGGAGCGCCAGCTGCTGGGAGAATATCTCGGCCTGCTGGCGGTACTCATTTAAATAAAGCTGGAGCGACTGCAGCTCCCTCGGGTCAATCCTGTCCATCATTCACCACTGCATACGGTAACGGATTTCACGGTGATATAACTTCTTTTCAGCCGGTGCTTACTCCCGATGAGGGCATAGGTCCGCTCGCGGGCCTGGGCCTCGTTCGGGGCTTCCACGACCTTGGTAAAGGGGCGCCATACGGCACCCATCCGGAAATCACCTTGTACTTCGAACTTATGGCCTGCCATGATCATGACACTTCCAAAAAACCAAAAACATCCTCTATTCGTCCCAGTTCAAACCCGGTTGTCTCTTGGCCCGCTGCATACCCCCGGTCATTGGCAAAGAGGCCGGTTCCCACGAGGCCGGTCCCGCGGTTCACGGTCCCGGTCCCGACCGGGATCCCGGCGGCCTCCTCGAGGGAAAGCATCTCCAGCCGGCTGCTCCGGGGGTGGACCAGTATGCCCCTGTTTGTGGCTACCGCGGCCATCCCCACCGTCTTCACCCCGCCCAGGGTCAGGCGCACCACCTTCACGTCCATGAACTCCCCGAGCGCCCGGGACATCGGGGACGGCATGGAGGGGTGGACCGCTGCAAAGGTGTCATTGGCGAGGATGACATTCCCTGCAGCGTTCATGCGGTTTTCAAGGAGAAGAACCTCGCGGTACTCCTGCAGCCTCGCTATTTCATCAGGTCCGGCCATCCCGCTGACCACGAACCCTTTCCTGTTTCCGGTGAGCAGTGAGCCGACGATCTCGCTCCCCTGGATGGTGGTGGAGATGATCTCCACGTCCAGGAGCTCCCGCAGCGCCTCCCGGAACTCGTCCGTTGCCGATGGCGGGACCACGGCCACGTCGTTAAACACCCGGGAAAAGACCCCGATGCTGGGATCTCCGGCATATGAGATCGTCCGGTCCATCTCATTCCTCGGCCAGCTCCGCCTGGACCTGGCCGTCCTCGAACTTCATGGCCCGGACGCGGATGCGGGGCGGCGGGTTCCCGGCCCCGCGGTCCCAGACCCGCTCGTTGATGCTCCGGTCCAGCTTGACGTCCTGGCTCTTCATGTGCCTGGCCAGGTACTTCCGGATATCCTTCATCGCCGTATTGCTCCGCTTCCACCGCGGGGCACGAATGGCAGCCCGGAGCGGAATGATGTATATCTGCTCTTCCATTTTCTCGGCCATGCCCTCACACCTTCAGGCTGCTCCTTCTCCAGTTGCGCCGGGTGGGGGTCGATACCACATGGCGCTTGGTCTTCATCATCACCCATGCAGGAACCCTGCGGTTCTGCCCACACGCCTTTGCCAGGCGGATCTTGTATCCTTTCGTCGATTTGCTCATAGCATCATCCTCATCCGGGTCCTTCCCGGGCACTGACCAGGGTCTGTTCGTGGTGCGGCGGAAAATATGATTCCGGGCGGCATCCCCGCGACCGGAGGGCATCCCTGATCTCCACTTCGTAGTCCCCGTTCTCAAGGATCCCGGTCTCTCCAGCAGCGACCTTCAGGTGCAGCGCCGCCAGCCGGTCCACTTCTGCGCGAGGGTAGCCGAGCAGGGGTCGGACATACGAGCAGCCGCAGCCGTCCTGCAGGCTCCGCGCCTGGTCGGGGGTGAGCATGGGGATCCGGTCATCGAACCTCGTGCCGTCTGCAACAACCCCGTACAGGGGCGCCAGGGCCTGCAGGGCCCGGATATGCACCATGGTAATGGCCCGGTTCGGGAAGCCGTCTGAAAGCACCGTGTTCACCGCCTCATCGAGGAGGCCGGGCCGGAAAGCTCTCCGGTGCCAGGGGAAGCCCAGGGCATGCGCAGCACGCTCCACCGCGGGCACCTCCCGTGCAGGGTCGAACACGAAGGTGTTCAACTCGACGGGATAGTCCCGGGAGAGCAGGAGCGCTGCGAGAGCGCTGTCCTTTCCACCGCTGAAGAGTACTCCGGCCTTCATCCCTTCCGCTTGATCCTGAATTCCTTCTTAGCCGGCTGCAGCTGCTGCAGCAGGGCTTTCAATTGCTCGTCGTTGATCTTCTGCCTGAGACGACCGCTCTGCGCCAGGAGCACGAGCTGCTGTTCGACTGCCCGTGCGAAATCGGGCCGGGTCAGCTTGATGGTATTGAGGCGCTCCCTGGCCTCAGGCTCGAGGATCTGCATGAGAATTGCCTGGACCTGGGCATCCATCTGGCGCTGGCGCTCGACCTCGTCCTGCATTGCCTGCTGGTCCAGAGCCTGCTGCTGGATCTGCGCCAGGCGCCGGCGGCGCAGTTCGGCAAGCTCATCGTCTCCCATTGGGGATCACCAGGGTTATTCGGCGGCGGCTGCTGCCTTTGCCGGTTTCCTGGCCATCTGGTTGGCCACCCCGTCCATAAAGGACGCCCCGGCGGGGGTGATCTTCCTCCCGGTCTTGTCGTGCTGGACAAACCCGGCGGCCTCAAGCTGCTGGAGCGACTTGCGCAGGATGGAGCCGCTCCCCTTGCGGAACCTGTCCGGGCGGGACCCCATGTTCTTGCTGCCCCCGTAGAAAGTGCGCATTCGTTGCACGCCCATGGGCCCGTCGATATAGACACGCCGCATGATGGAAGCGACCCGCACGAACCACCAGTCGGGGTCCTGGGGCGGCATCTCTTTATGCGTGCCCGTCTTGACGAATGCTGCCCATTCAGGGGGCTTAATCTCCGGCTTTTTCTTCAGTTCCGCCGCAAGGGTGCGGATGAACCGGTCAGCCGGGACATCATAGACGGTTGTCATAGTAGAATTCCTCAACTGTCACCGAACGACAATAACAGTCTTTACATATTGGTACACGGCATTTTTATATATTTCGAGCATCCGGGAATCTGGCCTGGCCGCGGCAGATGAACGGACAATTATCCTGTTTTCTGTTCAGCCAGGACAGCCGTCCGTCCACGGACCTCCAGGACTGTGGCGTCTGCCTGCCGGGCCAGGTCTTCGGGGTCCGCATCGACATTCCGCAGCCACTTGACCTTGATCCGGTGGCGCTTCTTCAGCTGGACGGCAACCTCGCGGACCACCTTCTCGGTTACGCCCTGCCTTCCAATCCAGACAGTAGGGCGCAGCTCCTGCATGGAGCGGCCATGTTCATCCCCGCTCATGGCGCCCCCTCAAGGGAAACCGCATCTGCCGGCGGCACGAAAGGCATGTCATGACAACCCGTCCCCGGGAGACCCGCACCCGCACATTCTGCCCGGGGACAAGGTACCGGTTGCAGTGGTGGCAGTAACGCCTCCTGAACCGGCGATCAACACGCACACGCTGTTTCATGGCTATCTTCCTCGCCAGATCCACGCACCGGTCGCTTGCTGCAGGGTCCGACGGGAAGAATTCTGATGCCTTCTGGAAGAGGATGGCAATCCTCTCCCTGGCTATGCGCCTGGTCTCGGGATGGTGCGATTTCCGGCTCATTGGCTCCTTCCTGGAAACGGGCCGCCTTATTTTAGGCCCCGGGCCGGGTTCCTGCCCCGCCGCCCGGTCTGGGCAGGGTGCCGGGGGCATCCCGGACCGTGACCCTTCGGCCTTCCACAACCAGCCGGTCCTCGCAGAAAAGCCGGATGGCCAGCGGCAGGCAGCGGTGCTCCTCGGCCAGGATCCGTTCTGCCAGTGAATCTTCATCGTCCGATTCATGGACCGGGACGCAGGCCTGCACGATGATCGGGCCGCTGTCAACCCCCTCGTCCACCAGGTGAACGGTGCACCCCGACACCTTCACCCCGTATTCCAGGGCCTGCCTCTGGGCGTGGAGGCCTGGGAAGCCCGGCAGGAGGGCCGGGTGTATGTTGAGTATCCGGCCGTGGAACTCCCTGACGATCCCTGCGCCGAGAATGCGCATGTACCCGGCCAGGACATAGAGATCGGCAGAAACCGCGCGCATTACGCCGGCCAGGGCCTGTTCATACGCCTCTCTCGAAGGGTGCGAGGCATAGTCCACGATAAAGACAGGAACCCCTGCCTCCCTTGCCCTGGTTATGGCAAGGGCAGACGGGTTGTCGGTGATGAGGCCGGCCAGGACCGCCGGAATGACCCCTGCCTGGACTGCGTCGATGACCGCCTGGAAGTTGGATCCCCGGCTGGAGGCCAGCACTGCAACCCGCTTCACCGGGCGCCCTCCAGGACTCCCTGCTCCCCCACCTGGTGCTGGATAATCTTCACTTTTGCCACCCTGCGGGCGAGCATCTGGGTCACGACCAGTGTCACGTGGCTGCCGGATATATATACACTCTCCCCCGGGTGGGGAATGTGCCCCAGCCGGTCGATGACCAGGCCGCCGATAGTCTCGTATGACTCGTGCATGGGGAGGGAGAAGTCGAGTTCATCATTGATGTCCTCAACCCACACCTTGGCGTCAACCAGGTATACCCCCTCGCCGATCTTCTGGATCTCGGGCTCCTCTTGGTCGAACTCGTCAAGAATGTCTCCGACCAGCTCTTCCAGGATATCCTCGACAGTGACTATCCCGACGAAACTGCCGTACTCGTCCAGGACGATGGCCATCTGTACCTTGCGCAGCTGGAGCTCCTTCAAAAGATCGTCGATTTTCTTCGTCTCGGGCACGAAGAAGGGGTCGTACATCAGGTCCGTGATCGGGACATTCTTCTTCCCGGTTATCATGGCAGAAAAGATATCCTTCACATTGAGGACCCCCGTGATGTTGTCCACCGATCCATGGTATACGGGGATCCGGGAGAAACCAGTCTCGTTGAAGAGGTGCATCGCACTCTCGAGGGTGCTCGTGTCCTCGATTAGCGCCACGTCGATCCGGAGGGTCATGACCTCGCGGGCGGTGATGTCCCCGAACTCGAGGACGGAGTACAGCATCTCCCGCTCCTCCTTCTCGATGGTCCCCTCCTCGCGGCCCACCTCGATCCACTCCTTTATCTCCTCCTCGGTGACCGTCGGTTCCGCCTGGGCCGTCCCCGCCTCTCCCCGCCGCACGGCCACCCGTTCGAAGCCCCAGATGACCGGGTAAAATATCCGGGACAGAAAATGTATTGCTGGGGCTACCCAGAGTGCAAACCGCTCCGTTGCCCGGTTGGCATACATTTTCGGCCCGATCTCCCCGAAGACCAGGAGGAGGATGACCACCGCCCCGGTGGCGATCCCGACGCCAATATTGCCAAAGATACGGATGGTGAAGGCCGTCGCGAGCGAGGCCGCCGAGACGTTGACAATGTTGTTGCCGATGAGGATGGTGATCAGGAACCGGTTTGGGTCCTCCTTGAGCACGGCAAGCACATCGGCCCCCTTTCTCCCCTCGTTGACCAGGGTTCTCACCTTTGCCCGGGTGATGGAGATGAGGGCCACCTCGGAGGCAGAGAAGAACGCGGAGAGCGTGAGGCAGGCGATGAAGAGCAAAAGAAGAAAAATATCCTCAATCATCTAGTCCACGCCGCAAAAACGGCCCGAAAAAGTCTACTGTTCATAAGTCCTGGGACACTACAAGTATCACGCTCACCGTTAATTAAAGCTACTGATTATCCAAGGGATTCGCGCATGAAGGCCACCTCCCTGGAGAGGAGCAGGACTTTCTCCTCCGAGCAGAGATCATGCGTGAACGCAAGGTCCTCGATCTCCAGGGTGAGGTTTCCCTCGTACCCGCTCCTGCCAATGTAACGGATGAGGTCCCCCATGTCCTGCCGCCGTGCCATGGGGAGGTGCATCCTTCCCCGTTCCGCCCGGCCCACGTGCACATTTGCCAGGCGGTCCCCGCAGAGGTCGATGTACCGTTTCACCTCGGCGATCGAGGTTCCCATGGCATGGGAGATGTCCAGGGTGAACCAGAGCCAGGGCTCCTGGTCGAGGAGCTCGCGCATGGCACCTGGGTCGGAAAGCAGGTAATTGACCTTCTTTTCCATGTTCTCCATGGCCACCCTGACCTTCCTGCCCCTGGCAGCCCCGGCAAGCCTGCGGATATAGGATTCAAACCGCTCGTAATCCGGGGCGCTCGGGACCCGCTTGGCCGTCCTCCTGCCGGGGTGCACCGTCACGACGCCGGCACCCATGCGCTCGGCCATCGCTACCGCCTCTTCCGCATAGGTGACCGAAGCTTCCGCAACCCGTGGATTGATGGAGCAGGGGTTCAGGTCGAGGATAGGTGCATGAAAGGTGAAATCAATGAGCCCCGGGTGCTCCGCGAGGCAGTGGGAGAGCTCCTCTTCCGGCATCCCCGAGAGCCAGAAGTGCGGGGTCTCCATCCAGAACTCGACCGAGTCCGCCCCGGCCTCCGCCAGGTAGTCAAATATCTCCTCCAGGACGTATTCATGAAAAAACATGGTGGATGCGGCAAAATGCACCATGATCCTAATTCATAACCAGTGCCGTAATAATAATTCCCAGGTATGGACTGGTACCAGAGCAGCCTCAGCCAGGAGATTCAGGGCCATGGTATGGAGATCCTCTCGGTATCCCAGGTCTCCGCCATCATTGGCGGGGTGCTCGATGACCCCCGCCTCCAGGACGTATGGGTCCGGGGCGAGATCTCCAACTTCAAGGTGCATGGATCGGGGCATCTCTACTTTTCCCTCGGGGACAAGGATGGCCAGAAGTCGGCGGTCATTTCCTGCGTGATGTGGCGCAGGGACGCCCAGCAGCTGCAGTTCTCCCCCCATGACGGGATGGACGTCCTGGTGTTCGGCTCTGTTGGCCATTATGCCCCCCACGGCAGGTACCAGTTCTATGTACGGGACATCCGGCACGCCGGTCTCGGGGAGAAGCACCTGCTGGTGGAGCGGTGGAAGAAAGAGCTCAGTTCCGAAGGCTGCTTTGCCCTCGAGCGGAAACGTCCGCTGCCCCCCTACCCTGCACGGGTGGGCGTGGTCACCTCCGAGACCGGGGCGGTCCTCCAGGACATCAGGAACGTCATCGCCCGGCGGTACCCCGTGGAGCTGGTGGTTGCCCCCACCGCGGTCCAGGGCGAATCGGCGCACCTTGAGATAGCCAGGGCCCTCCAGCGCATCGATGGGATGGTGGACGTGATCGTCATCGCCCGGGGCGGCGGAAGCTTCGAGGACCTGTTCCCGTTCAACCGGCCGGAGGTGGTCCGGGCCATTATCTGCTGCTCGGTGCCGGTGGTGAGCGCCGTCGGCCACGAGGTGGACATCACGCTCGCGGATTTTGCTGCCGATGTTCGGGCTCCAACCCCTTCTGCCGCTGCCGAGGTGGTAGTCCCGGACCAGGCCGCTCTCCGGGAGTCCCTTGCCGAGACCAGCAGGAAACTCCGCACGTCCCTGCTTGCCAGGCTCGACCGGGCAGGGACCGATCTTGCCGGGCTGCGGGAGCGTTTCTCTCCCAGGAGGATGGAACGCAGGTTCAACGAGCGGCGCGAGGCGCTGGCAGAAATAACCGGACGCCTGCAGCGCGGCCTGGGTTCATGCCTTGCGCTGGAGCGGGAGCGGCTCCGGCGGGCCCGCGAAGTCCTGGATGCCAGGAACCCGGTCCAGCTCCTGAAGCGGGGCTACTGCCTCCTTTCGAAGGATGGGAAGATAGTGCGGTCCTCCTGGCAGATCGGGCGGGGCGACCGGCTTGAGGTGCGGATGGGGGACGGAAAACTTCAGGTGAATGTCGAAGGTGTGCGCCATGACCAGGAAGTATGAAGACCTGATAAAGGAACTCAAGGAGATCCTCCAGAAGATCGAGGACAACCAGACCGGCCTCGACGAGGCCATCGCCCTCTACGAGAGGGGGGCGGTCCTGATAAAAGAGGCCGAGGAACTGCTGGCTTCCGCAGAGCTGAAGATCACCATGCTCGGCCGGGACTAAGGGATCATTGCGACCAGCACATGCTGCGTCAGGGCACCCTGACCCTGAGCTCGACCGTGAGGGGGGCACCGTCCTGCAGCTCGCGGACCAGCTCCCGGGGAAGGCTGCCGGCGGTGTGGTCCGCCCGGATACCGATAGTCCTCCCGTCTGCGTGGCTGCTCCGCCTCCACACCATGTCCGCAGGGTGGGACAGGGTGAAACGGGAACTCCCCATGGCCTGCACCGTAACCTCGCGCCCCCCGCAGAGAAGCCGGGTCTCCAGCATTGCGTCGTCCCGGCAGAGGAGGCGCCTGAACGACGAGGATAAGCCGGCCGGGCCCCGGTCAGCGGCCACAGCTATGATGCAGTCGCCCCGCAGCGTGAGAGCCTCATCGCGGGTTATCTCGAACGTGGTGGGGTGCCGGGCCGTGACGTTCCGGTGGCCCCTGCAGGTGATGCGCTCGCGGGCCTCGTTCTCCATTGCCATCAATGTACCTGGCTTTGCGATAAAGCCGATGCGGTAGCGGCATGCGGTGCCGCGCAAACCCAGGTCCCTTGCGGGCAGCATTTATATTGAGTCTGCCCGCTCCATTCCTTTATGAGAAGACCAGGAGAGGAGATCGTGGCAGAGGGTTCGGATACAGGGTATTATTGCCCCGGTTGCAGCGAAGAGACCGCGCACCAGGTCGTGGCCCGGGGGAGGAAGCTGATGGCCAGGTGCCTGTCCTGCGGGGTGACCCACCATGTGGAGGAGCCCGCGGAGCCGCGGCCGGTCCTGGTAAGGACCATCGTGAGCGAGGAGGACGTATCGCGGGTATGCCTGGTTGAACTGGAGCCGGGGGAGGTCTGCCGGGTGGGGGATTCGTTCGTGGCAGAGTGCGGGCAGGATTTCGTTGGAGTGGAGGTGACCGCAATCGAGAAAGGGGCCCGCCGGGTAAAGAGGGCCCGGGGAGAAGAGGTTTCAACCCTCTGGACAAGGAAGGTGGAGGAAGTAATCGTCCGCATATCCGTCCACGACGGCAGGACCACCACCCCAGTCCTGGTGAAGCTCCCCGGGGATGAGCCCCTGGTGGTGGGGGAGGTCTACACGTTTGGCCGGAGGCGAATCAGGATATCCCGCATCAAGGAGAGAAAAGGGGGGATCCTGTGGAGGGAAGGGCAGAAGATCGAGGCCAGGAGGATAAAGCGGGTATTTTCCTACCCCAGATAGGATTACAGACGGGGTTTACCGGTATTTTGTTATGGATTCCTCGAGCTGCTCGCGGTGCACCACTCCCTCGAACCGCTCCACGACCTTTCCGTCCTTGATCAGGAGGATAGTGGGAGTGACCTTCAACCCGTATTCCCTGATGAATGCCCGTTCCTTCAGGGGGTTGATGCGTTCAGCCTGCAGACCGAGGTCCGCCTCCACCCCGGCCAGGATCGGTTCCTGTTCGTGACAGGCCATGCACCCCTCCTGGAAGAAGAGGATAACCCGCAATGCCATAAAGAAAGGAAGGGAAGGGCCTCCTAAAAAAAGGCTCGGTTCTGCATCAGCTGGTTCCGAGCTGGATGGCGGTCACGTCCACGCGGGCGCTCCCGATATCGATGATGACCCCACCCGGCGAAACATTCAGGATTGTCGCCGTGCGGAAGAAGTATTCGGGTGTCTTGTTGACATCCGACAGGTTCTCGGATGGTTCCATCAAGGGGACCGGTATCTGCTGGCCTTCCTTGATGGTCGACATATTGTAACCGAGGATTTCCACAGTCTGGTTGGACATCGGCTGGATGTAATACGGCTGCTGCTCCAGGGTGACTTTCTTGACATCTCCCTGCCGCATTCCCTCCAGGGCCGAGGCAACGGTATCCCACTCTGATCCAAAGATGGCGTAGTTGATCTGCCTGGCATCGTACCGGTACGCCGGGACCGGGACGATCTCCTTGGTGCTGTTGATTCCCACCCGCATTGTCTGCGGGCTGATCAGCCAGATCAAACCCCCTTTATCGTATGTTGCATTGAAGAGCCGGATATTGTTGGTGAGCACTGGACGATCCTGTCCGTCGTAGAAGGTGAGTCCGACAGATACGCTTTCCCCTGCCTGGGCAGGCTTCAGGGATGCGAGCGGGGCCATGCCCCACGAGGTTACCACCATAATCAGGGCAAAGCCAACCCCGAGGACAATGAGCCCAATCCTTTTCGCAGTCCACGCGGACTCTGCCTTCTTCTTTTTCTTCCCTTTTTCCTGAGCCTTCATCTCCCTATGGTTTGTCTTTTGGGACAATAAAAACTTGTGAAGTGCTCGTATTCGGGCGCCCTGAGCATGGGGAAGCTGTTATTTCGTTATGAACGCCTTGGCGGAGCCACGCACGTTACTCTATTCCCCCAAACGATTAGCTCCCCGTCCCTCCATGAATTGGCAGTTTTTCACCCATCGCCAGATGCGGATGAAGGGAATCCGATCCCATTTTATGGCGTTTTTTCAGTGGGAATAAGCGAAGGATGCCTCCCTGCCGGCCAATTGCGCTGGAATGAAGAATAGACTTTATCCGCCGTCTGCAATGATGCGGGCATCCCCCTGCCGGAGCCGGCAGCGAAATACGGCGAAAGAGTGCCTGGCAGGGTTTGCCCCGTCCCACCAGCAGCGAACGGGTGAATGCCTGTGGCCGCAGCCTGGGAATATCCACCTGAATTAAGTGGTCGATCTTCATAGAGGGGGATCACCGTGAAAAACTCATTCGGCCATGCCAGAGGATCGTGGCCGTATTCATCCCAGTTTTTTATGGCGCCATTATACAACCCCTGTTCTTCACGGCTGAGCTGGTTCCATATACCAGGATACACGAGGCTGAAGAACTCCCCCATGGTCACGGGAGTTCCCTTAAGTCCCGCTGTTATCCGTTCCTGTTCCGGAGATGCACCAACCGAATCGATGATGAGTGCAGCGGAGGGGGGTGGTGTTCCGATTACGATGATCGGCTCTCCAATCTCTGCCTCCAGGGGGCAGCTGTTGGGATCGTTGACAACCCACGTATGCACTGCAGCCGCACCTCCAAGGCACAGACTGCAAAAAACCAGGGATACTGCCAGGAGACGAATCGTTAGGATACTGGTTTTCACGAAAATTCACTTCCTTTTGATGATGGATACATACAATTTTCCATTATTTCCATTTTGTCCAACCTGAAAAAATTAGAGGTAAAGGTCTGCGGTAGGGATACGAGGCCGATATAATGGATGAGGATTTGGGTACATATTGCCACTCAGGAACCTCCAGAACAGTCTCTCCATTATTCCCGAAGAGAAATCCTTCCTGGAAATTTGTTCCCTTATATCCTCCATCGCTTTGTCATGCATAGTCATGCCCCCGCCGGACTTTGCCGCAGTGATACGGTGGCTTTCAGTGTTCCCTATAGATTGAACATCTAAGCTCTCCATAAACATCATTGATCCAGATGTTACTGTATAACAGAAAAAACAGGTTATCAGAACTGTTTTCAGAATCGCATTTACTAATTTTTTTCTAGACTTGATATCTTTTTGCATTCGTCGAATCACCTTATTAACTTACAAATAAAGTTCCCGATTGCGTATGGGTGTGATATTCATTCCCACTTGGAAACTTGCCTTTGTGACATCCAATGACATAATAAATGCCGGAAGGTACGGTATAAGTGTCTTCAGATCGGACTGAAATCACATTGTTTCCTTCATTAACCGGGGCGGAATCTTCTAAGTGGTCGACAAGTGTATCATGCATTAACGCAGCTTGAACATACATCCAGGGATGCGACACCTCAGGATTTGCCCGACTCCATGCATAATATGTGATTGTTCTAGGTGCTTGCAAACCTAATCCGCATCCAATAGAAACCCCATCCTGTAAAAGTATTTTTAGTTCCGAGGATGTGTCTATGATACACAATTCTGCGAAGGATGATGGGAATTTAGCCGTATCTTCCATTTGAGGGTAATTATCCTGATTTTCGAAAGGACATGGTATGGTATCCCGTATCCCAAAGATTTGAGCCTGTACTCCAAAGACCATAAAAGTAGTCGTCAATAACAAAACAAGCCAAATTTTGCCGAAAGAAGGAAGTCTCATTTTTAAAACGCTCCTGACCATGAAGATATGCCAAAGGCGCATTTCATCATGGACAAAGGGAATGTACTTCTATTCGTTTATATTCTTTGTGTGATTATAAAATGATTAAAATTTTTAACCGCTTTGTAATTTTTAATCTCCTTATACAATGATAATGGACGCCCTCTAACCTTCAGGCAGTTTTCATCCCAATAACCATGGTTTTTTAGCAGTCAGGCATAACGATGCAGGGTGCTGCCGGGGTGGTGAGGATATCGCTCCCAGGTATGTGGCTCGACACGAATCTGTACTGTGTTGAATGATTCATCCTCTTTTATTCCGGATTTCGTGTGGTCCAATATAATAAAAAGGAATAACACGAGATGACATGCATGAGACGTTGCCTTGTATTTTTTCTGCTGGTAATCCTCGTGCTTAACCCTTTGGCGTGTGCCGGGGCTGATACGATCGCTATCAATCCCGTAGGCGATCACGCGGCCGGAGATATTTTCATCATCAACGGGACGACCACGCTGCCTGCCGGCAGAACACTCGTAATCGATATCGACCCGATCCGCCTGCACCCGCATCCCCTGCAGGAACCCTCGCAAAACACAACAGCTCTGACCGGCTGGACAACAACGCAATACAATCCTGATGGACATACAGTGTGGATTTTCACCGTGGATTCCACGTCACTGATCGCGGATACTTATGTGATCCGCGTTACCTCCCTGGATTCACCCGTTGTCGAATCCTCTGTGGATATCACATTGCATCCCCGGAACGGGACGCATCCCATAGAAACTCCGGCACCGGGTGAACCGGCCAGCCCCTCACCACCTCCGCCGCAAAAAACCGGTGACTGCGCAGGGCTCACGGCTACAATGCCGGTTGCGGCACTGGGAATTCTGGCGGCTCTGGGGTTGTTGCGGAAAGGAAATCCACCTTAACCTTTTTACAGGGAGTGTGATGGCAATCATCTGCCCCCTCGGACCGGTTCACTGGATCAGGGCGGAGCAATACCACGACATCGTTACCGGGTTTTCCCCTCACGATACTGGTTGCGGGGTGTATTGCAGTACTGTTCCTTTGGAATGTTTGGAGATAGTCCAATCATATTCGAGGAGGCCGGGGAGAGGATTACGATGGCATCTTTACCCGGACGATTATTACCTCGATAACAGCTTATAAATACAATCACCCCTAACACAAGGGTAGTCCTGCGGCATGAGGCCGCCGGGCATCAAAAAACGGAGGTATACAATATGCCCTATAGAAGGAGATATTCGTTCCCGATGTGGCGGGATTTCGAAGACATGATGAACGAGCTTGAGAACCGGTTCTGGGGGGCCGGCGGCCGGTTCCTGCCCCCCGGGGGAATGGCCGACCGCATGCTCCCGGCGATCCGCGGCGAGTTCCGGGTCGACGTGCGGGAGCATGACGACGAGGTAATCGTGGTTGCAGACCTCCCCGGTGTGGAGAGGGACGATGTCAGTATCTCCCTGGTCAACCCCGGCACCCTCGAGATCTCTTCAGAGCGGCAGTCCGAAAAAGAAGAGAAAGACGAGGGGTATTTCATGCGGGAGCGCATGTATGGCTCGATGTGCAGGATTGTCAACCTGCCCCATGACGTCACCGAGGAGAGTGCCTCGGCCTCGTTCAAGAACGGGGTTCTGGAAATACGGCTCAAGAAATCGAAGGAAGAAAAAGGCAAACAGATCAAAATCGAATAAATCTCCCTTTCCCGATGCCTTCAAGAGCTTGGAGCCGGAAATTACCATGGATGGATAAGAAGAAGGTCAGGGACTACATGACCTACGACGTCGTCACCGTCGAAGTCAGCAGCACGGTCGGCGGGGTCATGGAGACGATCCAGAAGACCGGCCATGACGGGTTTCCGGTGGTCAGGGGCAAGGAGGTGGTGGGTTACGTCGCTGCACGGGACCTCCTCTTTGCCTCCCCCAGCACCCCTGTGGGCGATGTCATGTCAGGCAACCTGATCGTGGCAGACCCTGATATGAGCATCAACGATGCAGCCAGGGTCATCTTCCGCTCCGGCATCCAGAAGCTCCCGGTGGTTGACGAGCGCAACCAGCTCCTGGGCATCATCTCCAATACCGACGTGATCCGCTCGCAGATCGAGCACGTCTCGCCTGAAAAGGTCTTCAACTTCATAACGACCCTGAAAACACTGCATGGGGTTAACCCCGAGCTCAAGCGGGAAGCGGTCCTAATCGACCAGTTGCTCCCCACCCAGTCCAGGATATACGAAGACGAACTGGAGGGGCGGATGTACGAGATCAGGAAGGGGCTTGCCGAGCCACTGATCGTGGTGCGGAGGCCGGGCAAGATGATCCTGGTCGACGGGCACCACCGGGCCATCGCTGCCAGGAAACTGGGGATCAAGACCCTCGATGCCTACGTGATCGAGGTGAACGAAAACATAGAACTCGGAATGGAGCGGACCGCCCGGTCCATGAACCTCCGGACCCTTGACGATATCCAGGTGCTCGATTATGCCCGGCACCCCCTGGTAGCCATCACCCAGCGGCTGGTCCGGAGGGCCTAGGACCCTTCGCACCGCACGTCGTACATTTCGTTGAGCAGGTGCTCTTTTACCACTGTTTCATCAGGAATGACAACCTCGGGCCAGATGCGGGTCCGGGAATGGACTATCACCCGGTTGCGCATGACCACCCGGGGCCCGATCACGGTGTCGTTCTCCAGGCAGCACTCATCGCCCACGACGGTATCATTGTCGATGATACTGCCCGAGACCGTGGTGTTTCTGCCGATGATGACCCGGTTGTAGATGGACGAGGAGAATATCTTGGCATGGCTCTTGATCAGGCAGTTCTCCCCGATACTGGTATAAGGGCCAATCAGGACATTATCTCCGATGGCAGTTCCCGGCCCGATGGCAACCGGCCCGATCAGGCGGGACTTCAGGCCCATGGAAAAGGAGCTTCCCAGCTGCACCGGCCCGTGAATCTGGGCGGCCCGGATGGTGAGGTCCCCGGAGATGCTCGTATAGGGTATCTCCTGCAGTTTCCAACGCTCTGCCTGGCGGAGCGACGCAGGGTTGCCCACGTCCGTCCAGTTTCCCCGGGCCAGCCAGCCCTTCAGGGTTATACCCTCCTTCATCAGGGCGGGGAAGAGGTCCCTGGCAAAGTCATACTTGCGCCCTGCAGGGATGTGGGAAAAGATCTCCGGGCTGCAGACATACATCCCCGTGCTGGCCAGGTTTGAGAAGATCTCCCCCGGGGCCGGTTTTTCCTTGAACCGCTTGATGGAAAAATCGACGTCCATCTCGGCGATCCCGTACTCGCCCGGCTCGTCGATCCCTATCAACCCGATGGAGAGCATGGCTTTCTGCCGCAGATGTTCCCGGTAAAACTCCAGGAGGTTGAGGTCCGTGACATGGTCTCCCCCCACCACCAGGAAATCATGGTCTTCCAGGTATTCCTGGGCGTTCTTCACGCTGCCGGCCGTCCCAAGCTTGGTCTCTTCGTGCACGTAGGTGACATCAGTACCAAAGAGGGAGCCGTCACCAAGTGCCGCCTCTATCGCCCCTCCCATGTAGCCCAGGGTAATCACGACCTCCCGGAACCCGAGGTTGGAGAGGTGAGAGACCAGGTGCTGTATGGATGGCCGGTTCACGATGGGGATGCAGGGCTTGGGCCGGTCAAACGTGAGGGGCCGGAGCCGGGTTCCTTCCCCCCCGCACATGATGCACACCTTCATAACAGCATGGTTATAACCGCCGAGGCTTTAATCATACTGGGAACGCCAAAACTGGAATTTTCTCCGGGCGCAATGCATGAAACCTTTTTCTTTAAGGATAGTCCAACACTAGAGAGAAGTCATGGCACCGGTACCGGTCCCCGATGCGAAGAAGAAGCACCTGATCCTGGCGCTCTCGCTGGCCATCCCGGCCGTTTCATTTGCCGGCATCGGGTTGGCAGTCCTGCTCCAGTCCGCAGGTCTCATCCCTGATGCAGGCGGGTTCTTCTGGGGGTCCGTAGCCGGTGGCTTCATGCTGGGCTACCTTGCCTACCTCGAGCCGCGGAGGGACATCGTCTCCCTCCTTGCCCCGCTTTATGCGATTATCATCTTTGTCGTGCCCCTGGAGACAAAGCCGACCCTCCTCCTGCAGGTGCTCTTTGCCTTAAGCATAACCATCCTGGTGGTCAGGCTGCATTTCCGGTTCAGCACCAGAAAAATTACCCCCAGCGAGGGAGATGGTATGGAAAAATTCCTGTATGACTATATGCACCGGATCACCCCGTTCTTTATGCAGATCGACCCGGCGACTGCCCACGAGATAGCCTCCGCGGTCCTCTCCTTCAAGTTCGGGCTCTACCAGAAAACCGTCACAAGTGCCGACAGGGCGATCTCCCGCCTCGCAGGAGGCCAGCCAGTCCAGGCCCTGGTCAGGGCGCTGCAGATCGCCAGGGACAGGGCCCGGAACCTGGACGAAGGAGCAATCAACCGGTACTCCCCCGTCTCTTTCGAGGCCGGCGATGCTGCATACCTGGCGGTGGTCCTCCCGCCCGAAAAGATCTCTGATCATGATAGTTACGTCCTGGACAATGCCCTGCTCCTCCTTTATGCCGTGGCATACCTCGAATCCCCGGACGATGGGCAGCCCCTGGACGAGCACCAGAATTACGTTATCCAGATACTGGAGTTATATCGCGAACCCCTGGGGATGCAGTAGCCGGACGTGATACCCCGGCTGCCTATCCCCAGGATGGGCCCGGCAGGTCTGGGAGGAGAGCCTGCCAGCTTTTTCCTCTGGCCGGGTAATGCCTGACAGCATCGCGATGGAGCACCCTCCGGATGATCCGAAACAAGAACAGGTAGGTTTTTTTAAAGGGAGTCCAGGCTCACGCTGTTGAAGTCCTGGAGGATCTCCCCGATCTCCCTGGCCCCGAACGCGGTCTGCACCACGTTCAGCTCCAGCTGGATGGCAGCATCGCACATGTAGTCCAGAACGTCGATAGAAAGCTCGCGCTGCTGCTTGCTCTTCCTGAGCTGCTCCATCAGGAAGGACATCTTTTCCGGCTTTTCCATGCGGAGCTTCGCAAGGCTGACCACGCACATGTAGATCCGGGTCAGGTTCCGGTCGGTACCGGTGATGGTATCGAAGAAGTTCTTCAGTATCTGGGCCTGGTAGACTTCTGCACCCATTGATATATTGCGGTTGACCATTCCACTATATAAACCTATCTCACTTCGGACCTTCCAGAGAGGTTTTTTTCGGGAAAAAAGATTATTTCGCGGTGCTTACGATCCTGATGATGTCCCCATCCTTCATCTCGTGGGTGTCCTTGACCCGCATCTGAGTCCGGGCGTCAATGGCATGGAGGAAACCCTTGCCGATATCGGTGTGGACCTGGAAAGCCAGGTCGCGGGGGGTTGAACCCTTCTTCATGAGAAAGGCGTCCGGGAGCAGCCGTCCCCGCGAATCCGAGAACTTGTGCTCGTCCTCGACCGGGTAGACCACGATCATCCGGAGCAGCCCGGAGACCGCATGGTTGATCGCCTGCTGCACGCCGGTGCCGCCGAATTGTTTCATTATATCGTGAATCTTCTCCAGGCCTGCTCTCTGGGCTGGGTTGAGCCCGTCAGGCTTTACGAGCGTGAACTCAGGATCCCCGGGCATATACCGGATGAGCTGTGCGGCGGCTGCATTGCGGAGGGCAAGCTCCCCTGCTGCACTGGCAAAAATGAGGCCTGACTTTTGAAGCGTTTCAACGAGGGTTCCAGGCGCCTGGTCCACCTTGTTCCCGATTGTGAGCATGGGCTTGCTTATCCGGGTGATCTCGCCGCAGAACCGGACCAGCCCATCCTGGTCTGCGTGTGCCAGATCGATCCCTGCCGCGGACTCGGCGTCCCTGACATCTTCCGGAGTTATCCCGAGACCCGTCAGCGCATCGGCCACCCCCCGGTGCAGGGAGAAACCCTTGACCTGCGCCTGGCGGTGCAGGCGCGCCCAGTGCCTGTCAAGGATGCCATAGACCCACATGGTCATCTCGAATTCCAGAAAGGCGATGTCCTCCATAGGATCGTGGCTCCCGGTCTCCACCGGGTTCCCCTCGCTGTCGGTCGCACCGCTTGCATCAACGATATGGAGGATGGCGTTCGCCTGGCGAAGGTTGTCCAGGAACTGGTTTCCAAGGCCTCTCCCCTTATGGGCGTCAGGTACCAGCCCTGCCACGTCGATGAGGTTCACCGGGACATACCTCACCCCGTCGGCGCAGTTCCCGCACTGCAGCCCCAGGCTCCTGCAGGGGCAGGTGGTCCGGTAGTAGGCTACACCGAAGTTGGCATTGATGGTGGTGAAGGGATAATTGGCGATCTCGGCTGGAGCCATGGTTGCTGCCCGAAAAAAAGTCGATTTGCCGCAGTTAGGCTTCCCGGCGAGCGCAAGGGTGATCATAGCAATTTCCTTTTATGAATACTGCCTTAAATGTTGTGTGCTATGTCATTCGTCAGCAGGAACACCTACTACTTTGATGCCCCCGGCCCGGGAAATACCGAAGACTGCGCCAGGTTTGCGCGTGAGCGGGCGTTGTCCCTCGGGATCCGAAGGGTTGTTGTTGCGAGCACCTCGGGCAGGACTGCCCGCGTCTTCCATAACGCCCTGAAAGGCTCCGGCCTTGAACTGATCGTTGTCACCCACGTGATAGGGTTTTCCAAACCGGGCGTCTGGGAATTTTCCGCCGATATTGCCCGGGACCTGCAGGCGGAGGGTGTCCGCATCGTCACCGGTACCCATGCCCTCTCGGGCCTGGAGCGGGCATTGTCCCGCTCCCCGAAGGTCGGCGGGGGCTCCCGCACCGAGGCTGTAGCAGAGGCGCTCCGGAGAATCGTCGCCGTCGGGCTCAAGGTCGCGGTGGAATGCGTGCTTATTGCCGCCGACCAGGGGGCCGTATCGGTGGAGGAAGAGGTTGTTGCTGCAGGGGGCACCATGGAAGGGACAGACACCGTATGCGTGATCCGCCCGGCCCACACAGCCTCGTTCTTCGACCTCCAGGTCAGGGAGATCGTGGCCATGCCGAGGGCCCGGTGAGGGAATGATCCGGGAATCACTGGCACGTGCGCTTGTTCTCCTCCGGGAGTGCCCACTCCTCTGGCTCCCCGGCCTTGCAGCCGGAGCCCTCGGGGCTCTCGACCTGGTGCTTCAGTTCTGGCTGGGGACCAGTACAGCCATGCGGCTCTGGTTCCTGGAACTCGTGATCCTCCCCTTTTTCACCGCGGCCAGCTACGCGTCTGTCCATACCGGCGAGTGCGGGGCATCCTCCTACCTCCAGGGTGGGGCCAGGTACTACTTCAGGGTCATGCTCCCCACCCTGGTTATCGGGTTTGCCACCGTGCTCACCATTCTCCTCCTCACTATCCCGCTCACGTTCATGGGGATCGCGGCAACCACGCTCCCGCTGATCCTGGCCGGAACGGTCGTTCCCATCATCTTCTTTACCTTCTTCTATGATACGGCCGCAGTCTTCGAGGACGCAAAGGTCTTCGAGTCCATCCGCCGCAGCGTAGAGGTGGTGCTGAGGCGCGCCGGGCAGGTCATCCTCTTCTATCTGGCCTGCTTCGTCATTCTGGCTGCCATTGCCATCCCGCTGGCGCTCGCCTGGACCAGTATCCTCTATGACCGCATCCTGCCCCTGGCCTCCCTCAATACGACCGATATCCAGGCACTCTCGTCCGTTTCAATCAGTTCCATGCTGGGGTTTGACGGGCTGGTCTTTACCGCGGTTATGTTTGTAATCGCCGTGACCGCCGCTGTCTCCCTCCTCCTGGCCTTCAAGGCGGCCTTTTACCAGCAAATCAGCGGAGAGGCTGTGCCCGTGCTGCAGGGGGAGTATGACGAGAAGGGGCGGTGGTACAAATATTAAAATATCGTTTTTAACTTTTTTTTCCGGGCTCCAGGGGCCACGGACAAGGCGGAACTTCCGCCAGCGCCGGGCTCCTGGGCAGGATGCAAACCGGTTCAGATGAAAAACAGCTGAATGGCCACTGCAACGATCCCCCCGCCCAGCGTGGCGAGCAGATTGGTGCCGGCATTCCCAACGATGCCGCGGTTCTCGAGGAGGGCACCCACCAGGCTGTCGATATTGGTACCTGCGAACCCCGCGATGCACCCTGCCATCGCGATCGGGAGGTCGATTACCCCGAGCAGGTATGCGACGAGGGAGACAATGATGGCCCCGGCAACCGAGACCAACTCCCCGATAAGGGTGATACCGCCGTTGGTGCCTGCAGGGACCCGTTCGAGGGTGGTGATGAGGTACGGGTCACCCCCTGTCACCCCGATCTCGCTGGCCATGGTGTCCCCTGCCGCGGTCGCCACGCTCCCGATGAAGAGCGCCAGGAATAGCGGCGAGCCCGAGACGCCCCACAGCACCGCGGCGCCCGCGGAGACGCTCCCGTTGGCAAAGACGTTCAGGTACCCCCGGGCGCCGCCGTGCGACTGTTCAAGGCCCATCCGCTCCTTGTAATCGAACTTGTACCGCGTGCTGGCGGAACCCAGGATGAAGAACGTGAGCATGACCAGGAACCACCGGATATCGGCAAAAACGATGAGGATGAGGCCTATCAGGGACCCGGAGAAGAGCCCGCTCACGTCTGCGGTCTTCAGGCGGTAGGAGAAGTATCCGAAACTGAACGCGATGACCACGGCGAACGCAATCAGGGTCGGGGTTGTCTGGTAGTTCAGTTCATCGATCAGGTACATGGTCATGGCAATTCCCAGGGCCTCGATCATCAGGGCATCCTCCCGCCCCTTCAGGATAGCCTTCAGGAGAACCGCGACCACGATGCCGAAGAGGACCACCAGGGGGGCATTGCTCCCGAGGTACAGCATTACCAGGGTGCAGCCGACGAGGGCGGCCACGATGTACAGGATAAAAGAAAAAAGCCTCTCTTCGGTCTCCCGGAAAGCCAGTTCTCCGGCGACCAGGATCGTGATGGTGCAGCAGAATATGAGGAGAGGGAGGAACCCGAGACCATACAGCCCGGCGATAGGGATGAGGGCCAGGGCAAGGAACCGGGTCTTTTGGATGAGCGAGAGCACCAGGGCAAAGAGCAGGACGATGATGGCCAGAAACCAGGGAGGCTGGATAAAAGGTGCAATAAGGACGAACGAGAGCGCAAGGACCGCGGCCAGCCGGCCTCCCAGGGGGTTGTTCATCCCACTATGGTTGGTCCGGGGGAGAGAAAAGTGCTTCTCCATACCCCTGCCCCCGCGAATCAATGGCATAATTATGCCTTATTCCGGGTATCCGGGATGCTGCGTGGCGGAACAACCTTGAGTAGATATATCTCCTGACAGCGCCAATATGTGCAAAATGTCCCCGTCTCATGATCTCCCGAAGGCATACGACTTTGCCAAGGTGGAGAGGCGCTGGCAGGGCGCCTGGCGTGACCAGGACAACTATTTTGACCCCTGTTCACCAAGGCCCCAGTTTGTCATCGATACGCCGCCACCCTATCCTACCGGCAATTTCCATATCGGGAATGCCTTCAACTGGTGCTATA
>JAPXRZ010000012.1:0-89843 GCA_033813295.1 Methanolinea sp. | reverse complement strand
ATCCTGTATATTATTACCAGATGTGTTATTAGAGAATCCCTCCCTCGCTAAAGTTCGTAAAGATTTCCTTGAGAAATGTGACATCGAAGCAGTTGTATCATTGCCAAAATTTGCGTTTGCACCATATACTAAGGAGAAAATGTTTGCAGTCTTTTTTACTAAAAGAAGTGAGAAAATAACAAAAATGCAGGTAAGCCCTGTATGGATGTATATTATCGATAATGATGGCCTTGCAAATTCCGATAAACGATTTCCTACCAAGCTACGGAATAATAGAAACGGCTGGATGCATGATGAAATTTCGGGATGGGTGGATACATCAGGCAACGAATGTGTAGGTCTACTCGAAGAGCGTTATCTTAAATTTGATGATAATCCCTCTAACGGAACCGAGTGGGTAAGTGAAAAAGGACTGATGATTAAATTGAGAAAAGGAGGGTTTATTGATATTGCAAAAATTTCTGATTCTGGATCAGATTATTGTCTGATTCCAGAATATTACTTGCGACCGTATGAGCCGCATTTTATATCCGTTGAACAATTATTGTTGGAATCTAACAATATCGTACAGGAACTTTCGAAATTAAAGGTAAAGGAATGAGATTTTTAGAATTATTCGAGGAAATACAGAAAGGCGATTTTGGTCTTACTGATGCTATGATTTATAGATCAATTCAGATGGGAACAGATTTTATTCCTATATGGGGTGGTGTTCAGGACCATTCTATACCTGATAGATATGTAGAAGTTTCAGCTCGTACTACTAAGAACAAGCGGATTACTATTTTTGAAGGTAACGGGATAGTTGTGAGTTTTGATGGAAGCTCCGGGAATATGACTTACAAAGAAAATGATAGATTTGCCCTAAACCATCATGCCGGTTTTTTTAAGGTCAGAACCGATGCTGTAAATAAAGTTGATTCGCGTTTTTTTGCGCTCTTTTATCAGAAGCAATTACAGGAGAAGAGTATTAGTGAGGGCTCTAAAACCTTGACTCCTGATCAGATATATTCAATGGATTTTGATATTCCTGATTATAAAACCCAACAGCGGATTATGAAAATCCTCGCTCCTCTTTTAGAAAGAAAAGAAGGAATTAAGACACTTCTTCAAAAAATCTCTTCCTTGCAAAATAAACAACTGTTTCATGAAAATACCAAATATCAGGCACAAGATATTCCACTTTATAAGATATTAGACTGCTTCAGTGGAAATTCTGGACTTACTGAAGAGTATCTTTATTCCCAAATCCAAGATAAATCTGAAAAACGATACCGTTTTTTAACGGCAAGTTTGGATTTCAGAATCCCACTATTTATTCATAAATGCAGGTATCCAAAAAACCCGGTTAAAAAAATTCATACTGTTGATGATAAAGAAATAATCCACATTGTAAGAAACGGAATATATGCAGGCTCAAGTACTTTTTTTGAAGTAGGCAATTATACCATAAGTGATCACGCATATTTGCTTTGTTTAAAAGACAATTTACAGTATCAGGTAAAATTAAAATGGTTAATGTATGTTTTAAAGCATCGGTTTTTCGAATATCTTTCAAGTAATGATAACCGGACATGGAATAAAACTAAATTTTTTAAAGAAGTATCTGTAGACATTCCAATTTATGACGAGCAAATACATGTTGTAGAAATTTTTGATAAAATTGAAACAGTGAAAAATTCACTTATAGAAATTAATGAAAAAATTGATACTATCTTAACAAAACAAATCTCTGCTTAACCAAGAATAAGTACCATCAATCAATGAGGTTTTCAATCATTTTTTTATTCCAGTAACCTCTTTTCCTACCGAGTGGACATGGCGGGCAACAACAGTCAGGTGTCTGCACTATCACTTACCACGATTCCTGGATGACCTATCTTCAGGTGCAAGTCACCGACTTTAGGTGCAAGATGGGCTTTAGGTGCAAAGCCATCCATCCCAGAACCGTTATCCCTTCACTGTCCTCATATGTCTCCATGGCCTCCAGCGACAGTCCCGTGAAACGCCGGCACCACGAGGTATTCTCAGCGGCCCGCGCCTCGCACCTCGATACGCGTTTCCGCCGTCTTCTTTACCGCCCGGACCGCCTCGCCGAGCGGTACGTGAAGCCCGGCGACCGGGTGCTCGATTTCGGCTGCGGCCCGGGGTTCTTCACCCGCGAGTTCGCACGGAGGGCCGGCAGCACCGGGACCGTGATCGCCGTGGACGTGCAGGAGGAGATGCTCCGGCTCCTCCGGGAGAAACTGGGACCCGAGGGCCTGATGCCGCGCATCAGGACGCACCGGTGCGAGGCGGACTCCCTCGGGCTCACCCCGGAGAAGGACGGGAGCATCGATATCGCCTTCACCATCTTCGTCGTCCATGAAGTGCCTGACCCGGGGAAGCTGTTCCGGGAGCTCTTGGCGCTCCTCGTCCCCGGCGGCCTGCTCTTCATCTCGGAGCCCCCGCTTGTCGTCACCGCACGGGAATTTGACAGCACCCTGGAGCAGGCGGCTGAAGCGGGCCTCCGGCAGGTCGAACGGCGCCACTACTTTGTGAACCGGGCAGCGCTGCTGAAGAAGGGGTGATCGCTGCCCACCCGGTCCCAGGTCCTCGTGGGTGAAAAGACCTTGCTTTCCTGGTCTTTTGTGGCTTCATCCCATCCACCGAGCAGAAGCGCCGGGTCCTCATGGGCGAAAAGACCCTGCTCTCCTGGACAGGATTCACCGTCGGGGAAACGGATACAGCCAGCCATTCCGCGGTAGCGGGCCCGGCACTCCCGGCCATCGGTTCAAATGGCAATATATATCGCAATTGAATAAAAATATACTATTGTTGAATCATTCATGTCATCCGCGTATTGCGGCCTGGGTGCCGCTTTTCTCTCCGGAGTGCTCATTTTTTCCGCCGTATTTGCTGGCGGCTGCCTGAAGGAGAGCATGTTACGAGTACAGGGAATGAACGTGGGTGCCCAGCAGGTAAGCCCCTCCGTCGTCACCCTCAATGTCACGACAGAGATCGAGAACCTCCAGGGCTTCGGGAGCGGCACCCCGCGTCTTCAGCTTCGTGCGTTCAGTACAGAGACCGGGCTTCTCGAAACCGAACGGACAGATACGATTGGCGGTATCGGTTGGGGTGGAGCTGTTACGGTCAATCAGAACATCGATCTCCCGCGAAAGGGGTCGTACCGGCTCGTGGCCACGGTCTACGAAGGGGAGAAGCGGAAGGCGCAGGGGGAAATTACGGTATACAATCTCGAGCGCATGATCCCGGATAGCCAGGCATCGGGCCTCGTAATCGGGGATATCGACTTCATCGTACAAGGTGTGAGAGGGGACTCCGTGGATATTCAAACCGACCTCTACTTTGGAAACGATGATCCGGGTCCGAGCGGCCCGTTCGATGTCGAAGTGAAGGCAAAAGAGATGGATGCCCACCTGGTTGCCGATAAACAAACTGTGCACGTCGAGAATGTCGATCCGGAGAAGATCGTCGTCACATCCGTCCGCCTCTCTGTTCCAGACCAGTATAATTACATTGTAGAAGTGCTTGTCTGGAAGAACGGGACGATCATCAGGCGTGGAGAGGGCACGGTCCAGCTCAGGCCCGGGGCCACCCTTCCTGCGGGGGACCAGTTTGTTACAAAGAAGATCGAGACGTCAAAGTTCGTTGCAAAAGAAGGTACACCACTGTCCTATGCCGCATCCAACTCCCCAACCGTGGCCCGTACCCCCGGCTTCTCGGGACTCCTGGCACTGGCTGCGCTGGCAGGATGCGGGGCGGTTGCCCTCTCACAACGGAGGCGCAGATGATGGATGAAAAGGGCGGCCCGGCGGGGACAACCGGGGATAAAGAAGGAGGATCAATGATCGGAAGTACGGAGAGAGGAAAAGGGAAAACAGGCTTCGATTTCATGACCGGACTCCGCCTTATCGTCCTGCTGCTGGTGTTTATAGCGGCCGTCCAGCTCTATTTCAGCATCCAGGGCGTAATCGGGATGTGGGTGGCCGACCAGTTTATTCCCCTGATAAATGCCGTCTATTACCTGGCAGTCATCATCGGAGGGATCTGGCTCCTGAGGAACGTGCTCACCGGCCGGTGAGAGCACCGGGGTAGTCACCGATCATCGGTGGGGGATACGATATCGGGCCTGCTCCCGGAGCGTTACGTTCGCAGTCACCGAACACCGGTGGGGGATGCTCTTGCCCCTTCCCCCGCCGGAAGCATTCATTCTTTTTTCCTTTCGCTCCGGCAATCCTGATCCCGCCCCACATCTCCCCCTCATCCCCTACAGTTTCTTGACGGCCTGCACGACCGTCCCGAGGGACTCCTTCGCATCGCCGTAGAGCATCCGGGTGTTGTCGCGGTAGAACAGGTCGTTCTCGATCCCGGCAAAGCCCTTCCCCCCGCCCCGCTTGAGGACGATGACGTTTCTTGCCTTCTCGACATCGAGGATGGGCATGCCGTAGAGCGGGCTGCCCTGCCGGTGCGCTGCCGGGTTGACGACGTCGTTTGCGCCGATGACGAGGACCACGTCGGTCTCCGGGAACTCCTGGTTGATCTCGTCCCGGTCGAACAGGTGGTCGTACGGGATCCCTGCCTCGGCGAGGAGGACGTTCATGTGGCCCGGCATCCGCCCGGCGACCGGGTGGATGGCGAACTTTACCTGGATGTTCCGACTCTCGAGCTGGTCCATCAGCTCCTTGACCTTCTGCTGGGCCTGGGCGACCGCCATCCCGTACCCGGGGACGATGATCACGGAGTTCGCGTAGGCCAGCATGACCGCCGCGTCCTCTGGGTCGATCTGCTTCATGCTCCCCTGGACCTGCACCCCGGCCTCCTCGGTCGCGCCGAAGGCGCCGAAGAGGATGTTCGGGATCGAGCGGTTCATCGCACGGGCCATGAGGAGCGTCAGCAGCGAGCCCGCTGCGCCGACGATAACGCCCGCGACGACCATCGCGTAGTTCGGGGTGGCGAACGAGAACCCGTCAAGCCCCACCGCGAGCCCGGTGAACGCGTTGAACATCGAGATCACGACCGGCATGTCGGCGCCCCCGATCGGGAGCGCCATGAGGACACCATACCCGAGCGAGAGGACGAAGAACAGCGGGAGGACCGCGGCGAGGGAGAGCGGGACCCAGGACGGCTGCCAGAGGACGAGCACGCCGGATACGGCCGCAAGGGCGAGGACCGCCATGTTGACGGCCTGCTGGCCCGGGAAGGTGATCGGCCGGGACCGCATCCAGCCCTGGAGTTTCAGGAACGCAACGAGGCTCCCCGAGAATGAAACAGCCCCTATGAGGCCTCCGACGACGGCGAGGCTGCTGGTAATTGAACTGGTCGTGCCGAGGAGGTGGACGGCCGCGATCCCGGCCGCCGCCCCGCCGCCCATCCCGTTGTAAATCGCGACCATCTGGGGCATGTCGGTCATCGCGACGCGCTTTGCGGCAACATAGCCGAGCCCTCCCCCGATGACGATCCCGATGGCTATCAGGGCGAAGTTGGTGAGTCCCGGGGTCAGGAACGTTGCGAGCGTCGCGATGAGCATCGCCGCACCGGCCCAGACGATCCCGCTCCGGGCAGTGAGGGGGTGGCTCATCCGGTGCAGCCCGATGATGAAGATGACGACCGTCGCTATGTAGATTGGGTCGATCGCGAAGGAGAGGTCGACCATCCTAGGCCTCCTTTCCAGGCCTCTTCCTGCGGGTGTCGAACATCTGGAGGATCCGCTCGGTGATGACGTACCCGCCGGTGACATTCGCGGCGCCCAGGATGACGGCGATGAACCCGATGGCCTGCTCTTCAACCGTGGTTGCAAGGCCCAGGGCGACCATCGCGCCGATGAGCACGATCCCGTGGATGAAGTTCGAACCGCTCATCAGCGGCGTGTGGAGGATGACGGGGACCCGGCTGATGACGATATACCCGGTGATCGCGGCCAGGACGGCGATGTAGATCGCGGTCCAGAACATGGGAATCCCGCTCATGATACCCCTCCGGCCAGGAGGTCCCTTGTCGGCCCGTGGCGCACTTCGCCCGCGTGGACGAGGAGGCTCGCTGCAAGGATCTCGTCGGTGAACTCCCTGACAAGCGCCCCGTCCTTTTCGAAGAGGAGCGATAGAAATGACTGGAGGTTCTTTGCATACATCTGGCTCGCGTGGAACGGCACCCGGGCCGGGAGGTTCAGCGGGCCCAGGATCGTGACATCATGCTCGGTCACGGTTTTGCCCGGCTGGGTCAGCTCGCAGTTGCCCCCTGATTCGGCAGCGAGGTCGACAATGACCGCACCGGGCCGCATCGCCGCGACGGTCTCCCTGGTGATGAGGAGGGGGGCCCTGCGGCCGGGGATGCTCGCGGTCGTGATGACGATGTCGGCCCGCGCCACGGCTGCAGATACCATCTGCTGCTCCTGCACCTTCTCCTCGGGGGTGAGCTCGCGGGCATAGCCGCCCTGGCCTTCGGCATTGATCTCGAGCTCGAGGAACCTGGCGCCGAGGCTCCGGACCTGCTCGCCTGCGGCCCGCCGGACATCGTAGGCCTCGACAACGGCCCCGAGCCGCCTTGCGGTCGCGATCGCCGTGAGGCCGGCGACCCCGGCGCCCAGGATGAGCACGGTCGCCGGCCGTATGGTCCCCGCGGCGGTCGTGAGCATGGGGAGGAACTTCGGGCAGTGTGCGGCGCCCAGGATGGCCGCCACGTACCCGCCGGCGGTCGCCTGGGAACTGAGCGCGTCCATGCTCTGGGCACGGGTGATCCGGGGGACGAGGTCAAGGGCGAATGCGGTGACCTTCCGGTCGCGCATGCGGGCGACCGCCCCGGGGTTGCGTGCCGGGTTCATGAACCCGATGAGGATGGTCCCCCCGGCGAGCTGGTCCACTTCGGCAACGGTCGGGGGCTGGACGCGGAGCACGATCCGGGCCCCGTCCAGCAGCTCGGCCCGGCTGGACGCGATCTTCGCACCGGCGGCCGCATAGAGTTCGTCCGGGTAATATGCGTCCGCCCCCGCGTCGTGCTCGACCCGGACCTCGTGGCCCGCCTTTGCAAGCTTCTGGACGACCTCCGGCACGGTCGCCACGCGCTTTTCCCCCTCGGCCGTCTCCCTTGGGACGGCAATCACCAGCGGCATGGCCGGTCCACCCTGTACACTCGTTGAATCCTCCTCCGTTGCAGCATTGCGGTATATCAATGGGTGGTCAGCCCTTCAATACTTTACGCACCCGCACCGCCACCCCCCGCCGGGACCGGCGCATCTCCCCGGCGGGCATCGCCGCCCTCCCGGTGGCAGCTGCCTGCGGCCCTTCGACCAGGACCTCGTCGCCCTCCCGGATGGCAGGGTCCGCCTCCTCCACGCCGGGGGCCAGCACGTCCCCCTGGGGGGTGAAGTCCCCGATGGACACCCGGTATCCCGAGGGTATAAGCTTCCACCCCTCGAAGGTGGGCCGGAGGAGCCCGGTCCCCGGGTCGAGAGAGAACACCGGCACCCTCCCGCGGCTCACCATCAGCCGGGGGTACCTGCCCCGGGCCGCAAGCCCCCGGGTATCGATCCGGCAGCCGAACTGCCAGGAGCCGGTCCCCGCAGTAACATCGTGGCGGACCTTCCGCTCCCCGGCCAGGGACGCATCGAGGAGGCCCAGAGACCCGGGGGAGGCAGGCCGGTCCCGGCACGTCTCCTCGATCTCCAGGCCAGCCTGTTCCGCAGCCATCCTGGCAACCTCCAGGGCCCCGCCCTCGAGGTGGGCGATTACCCTCCGGAAGGGGTGCTTCCCGAGGAAACAGGCGATGATCCCTGCTATGAACGCCTTCTCCTCGGCGTCCCAGTAGCCGGTCACGGGGACATCGTAGTGGGCGGCCGGGTAGACGAGCTCCAGCTCCCTCGGGACGAGGCCGAGCGGGGAGGTCACGATCAGCTCGACCGCCCGCCCGCCAACGGCCTGCAAAAATGCCCGGTGGCTCTGCGAGAGAGAGTAGGGCTTGCGTGCGGAGCATGGCAGCAGGACCGCCACGTCCCCCTGCGGCGGGACATACCGGGTAACGACGCGCCCTGCGAACCTCCGCACCTCGGCGCGGGAGAGGGCCTCGCCGGTGGTCGCGGGGAGGGGGGCCGCTCTTGCCACGGGTGCCGCTTCCTCCATGAAGCCTTCCTGGCGGTCGAACCACCGCAGGACCGCGACCTGTGCCGGGTGCATCCTGCACCGGGACTCCACCAGGTCCCGGAGCCGCCCTTCGCCGATGAACCGGCGCACCAGCGCAAGCTCCCGTTCCAGGGCGCCCCGGTTGTGGGCAAAGAGGTCTCCCTCCCGGCACCCCGGGCAGGTGCAGGCGCCGTGCTCCATCCAGTCCCGGGGGAACTCCCCCTCCGGGAGGCAGAAGAGGCCCTTCACCGAGGCCAGGTCCGGCCCGGTGAAGTCGAAGAGGTCGAACCCCGAGTAGCAGAGGAGGTGCACGGTCGAGGGGAGGGCTGCGGCCGGGGCGTACCATGCCGTGTCCGGCGGGACCTGGCGCTTGAGCCGGACCACCCGGTCCACGTAACCCCGGGGGTCCCGCAGGGCCGTGTGCCAGCACGATATCATGACGCAGTCCCCGGATACTGCCCGTGGCGTTCCTGCGGGGTGAATCCAGACGGGCTGATCCTCGTGCTTTGGGAGATACTGGCTGACGAACGCTTCGTCCGCGGAGAGCGGGACGTTCTCCAGGCGGGACCCGGCCAGGGAAGGGAAGAGCGAGGCGGTATCCGCGACTGCCGGCAGGGGCAGTACACCCCCATCGAGGAACAGGGCCATTGACCGCGCCAGGCAGTCCCGCTTCTTCACTTCGCAGGCGGGCAGGTCACCACCTCCGCTCCAGGGACGGCCCTCTTCACCATGCCAGCCCACCGGTCCGTGCATATGACGGTTATGCGGGTCCCGGGGTGGCTCTCCGCCAGCCGGCGGATCCCCCCGCACCCTGCTGCCACCATCGCCTCGTCCCAGTCGGGGATCTCGCTCTGCCCGATGGGGAACGTCTCGCCCAGCTCCGGCGGGTACGGCCCGAAGGGCGGCTTGAAGGAGAGGACCTGCGAAAAGTCCCCCTTCGGCGCCTGGCAGTCCATGGCGATGGCTGCCTCCGGCCCCAGGGTCAGCCGCTCCAGGGTATCGTGGTACCGTAGGACCTCGGTCCTGGCGCAGCTCTCGTCGCCCCGGTAGAAGAACCGGCGCTTCGCGACGCGGTCCAGGGCGGCGAGGTCCCTGCCGTGCTCCAGCAGGGCCCTGAACCCCCGCAGCATCCGGGGGTGGCTCCGGCACCGCTCGTCGATCAGCTCCCAGAGGGTGCCGTCGACGATGGACTGGCGGACCCTGGCGACCTCGGCCAGGCTCACGTGGAGGTTGTGGAGCGCCAGGAGCCGCTCCCGGCCGGGGGACTCCCTGAGCTCCTGGGCCGAATGCCGCCTGCATACCTCGCAGGGGCAGGGCAGGTCGGAGAGCTCGCTTAACCGGGCACTCCCCATCGGGGTCAGGTACCGGCCCTCCTTGGCATAGAGGGCGTATGCGGCAGAGTCGAACACGTCGCAGCCCATGCCCACCGCCAGGGCGAACATCGCCGGGTGCCCGGCCCCGAAGAGGTGGACGCAGGACGAACGCGGGATGCCCTGCTGGGCGGCCATCACCACCTCGACCAGGTCGCGGTACCGGTAGGACTCCATGAGCGGGACGACCGCCCCGATGGGCATGAATGAGAGGCCGAGTTCCCCCACCTCCCTCCCTGCCCTTGCCCGGAGGTCCGGGAACATCCCCCCCTGGACAGGCCCTGCAAGGTGTGCGTCCTCCCCGAGCAGCTCCCGGGCCTCACGGAGCCGCTGCAGGGTGATACCGAGCTCCTGCTCGGCCCGGGCCCGGTCTGCATCCGGGGGGGTGGGGATGTCCAGGGGGACCAGGATATCGCTCCCGATCTCCTGCTGGAACCGGAGGGTCTCCTCGTTGGTCACCTCCACCTCGCCGTAGACCGAGAGCTGGAAGGACCCCGAATCGGTCATGATGACGCCGTCGAACCCCAATACACTGTGGAGGCCCCGGGACACCGCCTCGTCCCGGAACTCCCTGCTCCGGGAGAATATGTAGGCATTGGTGATGACGGCCTCCACCCCCAGGCCCTGCATCTCGGCCGGGGTCACCGGCTGCAGGTGAGGGTTGATGACCGGGAGGAGGGCCGGCGTCCGGACCGTCCGGTCGCCGACGCGGAGCTTTCCCGCCCGCCCTGCAATGTCCTTTGCCAGGACCTCGAAACGGATGGCCATGCAATGCCCGTAATTTCTGCAATAAAATGGGGTTCCGGTGGCGTAAGAAGGTATGGCCCGGGGGGCTGTCACGGGAGAGGGTTTGGGATCATGAAAAGGCCGGGCACGTGGGTGGATATCGCGGAGGAATGACTCAATTGACCATGAGGGCAGGTATTTACGAAAGAGCGGGATTATATCCCCAGGGCCATGGGTTCAGCGATACTAAGAATCGACGAGAAGAAAATTGGGAGTGGCGGTTGCCGGGCAGTGATAGCACCGATTACAGGGGTCCTGCCAATTTTGGGAATTTCGGCAACGTCCGGACCGCGAAGGACTGCTTGCTTGCGATCAGGCTCCTGGCATCGAATACCACACCAAGGCTGCCGCCAGACCGGACCTCCTGGAGGCGGGACTTCCCGTTGGCAAGCCGCACCGATAGAGCTGTGACCGGTACTGCAGGCTCCTGCGTCTGTGAAGGGACGATTATCGACTGCTCCTGTAGTGTTGGCCTGCTCGGAGCAGACTGTGTACTTCGCAGGAGCCGGATGACCTTGTTTGGGAGCATCGGTTCTTCCGCCCCGCACGGCCAGACCGCCCACTTAGAATTGTAATATTCCTGGTCTTCCGGGGTGAGCATCTTCCAGACCTCCGGGTATTTCTCCTCGATATACTTCCCTATCATAACAGGGTTGTCGGGATCGATAGAGATGCAAAATTCGCCTTGTGGTGATAATGGGGGCTGTATGAGGGCCTGTTCTGGCTGGCCACCATCGAAAACGCATACATCGCTATAGGGATCGGACATAAGCGATGCAGCTTGAGCTGGTGATACAACGGATATGGCAGCAATGAAACCTGCCAAAGCCAGAAAGGTCCAAAATGTCCTTTTTTTTCGAAAGATTTTCTTCATGGCTGCTTCCTTCTTTTACCAACACAGGATTCACCTGGAAACATGGGGTAAAATCCATGCTTCCGCACGATGGCAACTGCCGCTGGACAGGATTGTAAATGCCATCTGCTGCTCCGTTTATTTTTTAGTTACTTATAATAAACTGTTTATAATTTTTAATGTCGTTATAATTTTTAATCCCGTTTCCAACAGGAGAGTACAGCCCAGGAATCAGACACGAATGCCTTTGCAACCGTTTTCAGGAAAGGATGAAGTGTTCAGGGAGGTACCGTGAACCATTAAGCTTCCGGGGTCCCTTCGTAAGGTCCGAATCGAAATCTCTCAGCCCGGCTCATGGGCCCATGTCACAGGCGACCTTCTGTGACTTGTCCTGGTAATACCTGACCAGGCGCTCTCCCCATTGTCGTGCGGGGAGATCGCAACCGAGGAGTTCGGTCCTGGAATCATAGATCCCGCTCCTGGTAAAGAGCGAGAGCCAGAGGTCCCTGTCGGTAACGATGCAGGCAAACCGGATGTCTTCGTCTGATACGTACAGGTGGAAATTCGGCAGGGACATACCCCTTGCGAGCTCCTCCTGGTAATCATCCCTGATACGGTTGAAGATGGCCCGGGTCATCACGATGGTGACTTCCTTCCCTTCCCTGGCACGGTTGACAAAGAATGCCGGGTAGGAAGGGTACAAAATAGGTGATATCCCGGCGACCCACCGGGAGTTAACGATATTGTCAAGGAATTTCTGGTGGGGTTCGAAGACCTCCGCTGTCCTGACCTCATTGACCCGGACACCTGTAATGTCCCCGATACAGAGCCGGAACGGGGATGGGAGCACCGAGAAGTCGTGGTCCGCAAAATATCCCTCCAGATTGTCGAAGAGGTCGGTGACCCGGACGAGCGGGACGAGAAAATGGGCGACCGACTGCCCTATGTCTGTAAGGCAATATTTATCCCCCTCTTTCCGGATAAGCCCCCGGTCTACGAGGATCCTGATCTGCGGGAGCATCCCGGTGGACGTGACCTGGAGTGCATCCCGTATCTCGTCCCACGACCTCTGCCCGGACGCAAGCATCACGAGAAGGTTTTTCCTTTTATCGGAGGAGGTCACGGTGCGGAGGAGGTCTGCCATGGTCCTTCGTTGAGACGTGGTATATAAAATTATTATTATTATTGATCATTCCTGTTATGTCCTTGAACCGGCCGGTTGTCTGGTTACCTCTCCCGGGCTGGAATCCGGTCCGGCATCCTGCGAACGCGAGGTTCACGGGGCACCTCCGGAATCGGGAAAAATTCCTGTTAAATAATGGATTTTTTAATCCTCGCGAAATACCTGACCTTCGAAGGTGAAGACCGAGACCTCCGGCCCTTTCCAGCAGCCGGCCGGGAGGCCGGCCTTCCGGCAGGTGTGGTCAAGGAAGGTGGCGCTGTCCCAGCAGTATTCTGTCGCCACCTGGGGGAGGAGGAGGCCGCTTCGGCCCGACCCCTGGACGATCAGGCCGTGGCGGCCGACCTCGACCGCTCCCGGCCGGTCCGGGGGAGCTACTTCCAGCTCCCTGGGGACCGAGAGGACGGTCACCTCGACCCGGATGAGGGGGAGCTCGGCGGCTGCTACCGGCGGAAACCGGGGGTCCTCCAGTGCGGCCGCGGCGGCCGCCTCCCGGACTGCCTGCCCGAGGGGGAAAACCGGGTAGGGGAACCCGATGCATCCCCGGAGATCGCCCTCCCTGGTCAGGGTCACGAAGACTCCCCGCTTCTCCTGGAATACCGGCGGGAGGGCTGCAGGCATCCCTCCCTTCCCCGCGATGCATGCTTCCAGCGAGGCCCTGGCCAGCCGCACGGCCATTGCCCCTTCCTCCCCGGTCAGGACTTCCATAACCGTAAATACTGAGCCCCACAATTATATAGGGAGAGGGAGAGCGCGGCCGACGGTGGCACACGGTGCTGCTGAGGAAAGTCCCCCCACCCGACCGAGCACGCAGCCGTACGCAAGTACGGGTGGCGAGAGTCACGGCAATGGCACAGAAACGGCACGGCCTGCCCCCCAGCAATGAAGCGGCCGAGCCCCCGCCGGGGGCGAGGCATGCCCTGATATAAGCATGCCATAACCCGCTGATGCGTCAACGAGGGGGCAGGATTCGGTGAAACGGCGAAACCCTGCGGGTGCAAGCCAGAACAGGGCGAACAGGCCGCTCGGCGCCTGCCCGGGTATGGCGCGAAGCTGAATGCCGCACCCAACAGAAGGGGGCTTACTCCTCCCACTCCTCTATGCATCGCATGGCTCACTTTAATGCTCTTTTATGATTCATGGTAATACAAGCCATGCACATCCCCACCCCCGAGGAGATCAAGGCCCGCAGGGAGAGCCTTGGCATGAAGCAGACGGAGCTCGCCGGGAAGGCCGGTATCAGCCAGTCCATGGTCGCCCGCATCGAGACCGGGAGCGTCGACCCCCGGGTCAGCACCCTCCGGAAGATCATCGGGGTCCTGAACGCTGCCGCCCGCCCGCGGACGACCGCCGCCCGGGTGATGCACACCCCGGTCTACAGCGTGGAGCCCGGCGATCCCATCTCCAGCGCCGTGGAGATCATGGAAAAGACCGACATCTCGCAGATCCCGGTCCTCGAGAACGGGATCCCGGTCGGGTGCATCTCGGAATCGGCGATCGTCAATGCCATCGAGGACCAGGGCTCCCACCGCGGCCAGCGGGCGCTGGTCAGGAACTTCATGGAATCGGGGTTCCCCACCGTCCCTCCCGACATGGACATCGAGACGGTCATCCGGGTCCTGCAGCAGAACCACGCCGTGCTCGTGGTGGAATCCGGGAAAGTCCTCGGCGTAATCACCAAGCACGACCTCATCTCCCTGGTACGGGAGCGGTAAAAAGCCCTTTCTCCTGGAAAGAAATTTTCTATTCGGCAAGGGCCGCGAACAAGGAACCAGCGCGATTAAAGTTTCGACACGAGGTCCCTGAGCACCGCGATGGGGGCCTTGGCCTTCACAACGCTCGAGGCCAGGAGCACCCCCTGGGTGCCGAGGTCTACGGCGATCTTTACGCAGTCGCCCGAGTGGATGCCGGCCCCGGTCAAAATCTTCACAGACGGATTGACCTTCCGGACAGCCTCAACGGTACCGGTAATGATACCGGGGTTGGCCTGGGAGACCGAGACATTCCCCCCGATCAGTTCCGGGGGCTCTATTGCCACGTAGTCGGGGGCGAGGGCCGCCGCCGCGGCGCTGGTGGAGACGTTGTTGGAGCAGACCACCGAGGCGAGCTGCACTTCCCGGAGGGCGCTCACTGCCGCATCGATATCCGCCAGGGTGAGCCGCCGCTCCGAGTGGTTCACCAGGGAGCCCGTGGCACCGGCCTGCCTGAGTGCGCCGGCGGTGACCGCCCCCGTATGGGCCCCGGGTGTGGCGCCGTCCACGTGCTGGGCATAGACCGGGAGCGCGTAATGTACGGCGATAGGGTGGATATTCATGTAGCTCGGGGCGATGCCGATCGGCACGCCGCTCTCCCCGGACACCTGTTCCGCCGCCCCTGCGATGTTGTGGGCCCGCTGCCCGCTCCCTTCCTCGTAGGTCTTCAGGTTGATCAGGATGAAAGGCTTCTCCATCACGGTCTCCTCTTCTGATCTTCTGGTACCCCGTGGGATACCTTAAATGGCCCTCTCAAGGCCCTCGCTGTTACGGGGCAAACCCTGCGGAGGATCTTCGGGATCCGATGCTCCTGGCACCGCTGCTTCTTAAAGCCTTCAATCCACCGTTGCGCATGAGTGGATCACCTCCGGGATCAGCGCGGCATCACGGCTTCCAAAGGCCCTCTACCGTGCGAACCTTGCGGACGATCTCCGGGAGCTGGGGCTCCGGGCACTGCTGCCTCTCAAGGCCTTCACTCTATCGGTGTGCATGAGCGGATGATCTCCGGGAGCTGGGACAGCGGGGCACCGCGGCCCCCTGGAGGGCCCTCACTCCCAGGGTGCGCACCCGCGGAGGAAATGGCCAGTGGTGATGCCGCCAAGGGACATGGACCGGGACCTGTCCCTGAGAGCTGCCCACCGGGCAGCGTCCACGACCCCGTCCTGGGCCAGCTCCAGGGCGTCCCGGTAACAGGCGGTCATCTTTCCGGCATATGCAGGCCCCCGCCGCCGGGCATCGACGGCGATCCCCGATGCCCCCAGGGAGACGATGGCAGGGACGCGATCAACCAGGCAGAGCTCGACCGCGTTGAGGACCCGGGTCCTGCCCTCGCTGTCCGCGTATACCGGGAAGACGCGGCCGGTCTCGTCCCGCAGGCCCAGGAAGGGGCAGGGAGGGGCGAGGTCCGGCAGGCGGTCCTCGCTCACCATCACCTCGAGGCTCCCCTGGCACAGGACCTCGTACCGGGCCTCGGGGGCAAGCCCCCCAGAATCCGCGATCAGCTCCCCCATCTCTGCACCGGTGAGCTCCATGCTGATGCAGAATTGCTTTACGAATGGGTAAAATGCAGCGGCAGCATGGGCATTGAATATGTTCAGCCCGGGACCCCCGGTAACCCGGATTCCCGGGGCACGGGCGAGGACCGCCTCCGCAAGGCCGGCCTGCTCCACCATGACCTCCTCCACGCCCATGGCTTCCAGGTCCAGGAGAGCGGGCAGGGCTTTGTCGAGGAACCGGCGCCCCGTGACCCGCGGCCACTTCCAGGCCATCACCGCGCCATGGTCGGAGCACACCCGGGCGGCATCCCTGATGAGGGCGACCCGGTCCCTCCATGCACCGCCCGGCGGCTCCAGGCAGATGGCATCCGCCCCGGCGCTGCAGGCTGCCCCGGTCCCGGAAAGATCGCTGGCATAGACTGCAAGGCGGGGGCCCAGGGGGACTGCACTTCCTGTTGCCTTCCTGCGTCTGAAGTCCTCCAGGAAACTGTCGATCCTGCTCGAAGCTTCTTCAACATCGGCAGCCCCCGGGCGCATGGCGGCAAGGAGCGCCTCCTTCACCCTGTCCAGGAACTCCCGGCGGAACCGGTTCAACTCCCCGAGGGGGGCGAACAGCCCTCCGCCGTACCGGAGGTCCAGGGAGCGCACCCGGAACGGGCTCTCCCCGGTCCGGGCGAGCTGGTGCCGGATGGCATCCGCGGAAAGCGGATGTGCCCCGGCCTCCTCAAGGGCAAAATCCGCCTCCAGCCGGACCCGGATCTCCCCTCTCCCAGGTACGGTAAACCTCCCGGAGAGCACGGGCGGGGCCCATGCCGGAAACGCGGCCTCCATGTCCAGGGGGATGCGCCGCCTGCCCGGTTCCCTTCTCCTCGTGCGGGATTCCGCTATCCGCTCCAGTTCCCGGCTCGCGGTGAGCCAGACAACCTGCCCCTCCCTGCAGCCCGGCGGCTCACCGGGTATGAAGAGCCGGCTGCCACGCATTTGCGCCCCTTTCTTCAGGACCAGCCCTTCGCGCACCCCCGTCCCGGGATCGACTAGGACGAGGCCGTCCCCTGGGCCGGGGACCCATGAACCCGCCGGCCTGACCATGAAGCCCCGTTTGCGCGGGGTCGGGCCGATAACCTTCCCGAGGAGCAGCCCCCGGTTATCAGGCCGGTCCCTGCCCATCATGGCAGCACCCCGCTCGCCCATGAGGTATCCCCGGGTAAACCCCCGGTTGAAGGCCGCGGCGAGGGTGACTGCCCCCGCGGTATCGGGGGCCCGGCCCGCTGCCAGGGCATCGAGGGCCTGCCGGTAGCAGGAGACAACGGTGGCCACGTAGCCGGGCGACCGCATCCTCCCCTCGATCTTCATGGCAGTAATCTCCCTTCCGGCGATCGCGGCAAGGTCCGGGTAGAGGCAGAGGTCCCGGGTCGAGAGGAGGAACGTGTCCGGGTACGGCATGGCCCGCTGGTTCACCGGGCGGCCGAAGGCGTCCAGATCCCCGGCGACCAGCTGGTAAGGCTTTCGGCACGGCTGGGCACACATCCCCCGGTTCCCGCTCCGGCCGCCGATGCACGAGGAGAGGAGGCACTGGCCCGAGAATGAGTAGCAGAGTGCCCCGTGGACAAAGACCTCGATGCCCGGCCGCTCCCCGGGCGGGATGGCTAGGATATCGTCAAGATCGGGGAGCGCGGTCTCCCTGGCCATCACCACCCGGGAAAATCCGGATTTCCCCGCCCACCGGACACCCTCCCGCGCGGAAACCGTGCACTGGGTTGAGGCATGGAGCGCCAGGCCTGGGATGAGGCGGCGGGACAGGGCCGCCAGCCCCGGGTCCTGGACCAGCACCGCATCAACACCGGTACGGTAGAGAAAGAGGAGGTACTCCAGCACGGCAGGGACCTCGCGGTCATGGACGAGGGTGTTGACGGTCACATAGACCTTCACGCCCCGGGCATGGCAGAGCGCGACCGCTTCTTCAAGCTCCCGGTCGTCAAAGTTCTGCGCAAAGTGCCGGGCCCCGAACCGCCGTCCCCCGAGGTACACCGCGTCCGCCCCGGCGGCAAGTGCCGCCTCCAGTGCTTCCACCGAACCCGCCGGCGCAAGCAGTTCCGGCAGGGGGCTGGACATGTGCTCCTGCGGGACCATGTCGGGATTACCGGAGGAAACGTGGTCCCGGGGCCAGGTTAAATACTCCGGCAGGGACATACCCTTCTTCACCTGCCATGCAATGCGCCGTCTCCATCCCCGACCTCGCTCTCCTGCCCGAGGCAGTCTCCTCGGGGCCGGACCTCCTGGAGCTCCGCCTCGACCTCATGGGCGGGGCCACCCCAGCCATGGTAAAAGAGGCGCTCCAGGGGGTCGGGATCCCGGTCATCCTGACCCTCAGGAGCTCTGCAGAAGGAGGGCGGTTCGAGGGGGGCCCCGGGGAATGGTGGGAGACCATCGGTGAGTTCCTCCCGTTCGGGGCATTCGTGGACGTTGAACGCCGGTTCCGGGCGCACGCCGCGTCCATCCGGGCGCGGGGGAAGCTGGTCCTCTCCTCGGTGCACATGGCAACCATGCCCGGCCCGGTCGAGCTGCAGGCACTCTACCGGGAACTGAAGTCCTTTGGCGACATCCCCAAGGTCGTTGTCTCCCCCGCTGACCGGGAGGATGTCCTCTCCCTTCTCTCGTTCACGCTGCACGCCGAAAAACCGGTGGTGACCAGCATCATGGGCGAACGATACCGGTGGGCTCGCCTTCTCCTCCCCCTCTTCGGTTCGGAGCTCCTCTTCTGCCACGCCGGTAATGCCGCGTCTCCCGGGCAGTACCACGTACGGGAGTGGAAAGCTTTCCTGGCCATGGCCGGAGATGAACCGGCAACGCGGCACTGATGCCCGGGGAAGGCTGCCCGGGAAATTCTATAACAACTGTTACGATCTGTTCGTGGTAGGCCTCGCTATCAGGGCAGCTTCCCGGAAAACCGAAAAGAAACCTTCCGTAACCGATGGCACGAGGAAATGCCGGAGGCGGGCCCTCTCGCTCCCACTGCCAGGTACATTTTCCAGGAAGGAGGGTTCCTCTCAATTGCCGATGCCACAATGGAAATGCGGCAGGTATTTTTCCAGGGAAGTGAGTCTGCGGTAAATCCCGTACTTTTCGATGAAAATACCGCAGATTTTTTCATGAAGCGGGGCTCCCCTGTTCATACCTGCGCTGCCGATGGTTACGGCGAGACTGCAGACTATAACCACAGAACGGCCCCATCACCGGCGTTCGAGCGAAAACGGTGGAGCTACGTATCCAGGAACGTGACTGTCAAGCTCCCATTGCCAGGTACATATTCCTGGAAATTGGTCCCCTGTCATGCCCCCGCTGAGGCGGCAGCACGGACGGTGTAGTCGTCGAGGCATTCCCCGTCGAGGTCCACGTTCGCGGTCTCCGGCTTCCCTGGCTCCAGGGTGCCCAGGTAGACCTGCCGTGCGTCCCTGACAGCCCCTGTATCCGCATTCACCAGTTCGACATGGAGGTCGACATTTCTTGCCGGCAATTCGCCGGTGTTGACCACCTGGAGGGTCACCGTCCACGTGCACCCCCGGGAGAAGCTCCAGTCAGGCTTCTGGTCAAGGAGGTTCACCCTGATCGGGGAATTACCCTGGGCCTCCTGCCCGGACAGGGTGACGGCCGAGATGCACCCGCACGAAACAAGAGCTGCCGCCAGGAGTATGCCCAGGAATGCCATGCCGGGCATGATTCTGTCGTTCATCAGCAATTCACCTCTATCACCACATGTGCAGGACTATGAGAAAGCCTTCACTCCTGCACAACCTGGAATGCGCGGTACTTCTCCTGCTCAAGGAGGCAGTCGAGTATTACCAGGGCCAGCATGGCCTCGGCGACGGGGACGACCCGCAGCGCAATGCAGGGGTCGTGCCGCCCCGCGATCGAGATGGTCCTTCCACGGCCCCGCACATCCACGGTCTCCTGCTCCCTGCGGATGGAGGGGGTGGGCTTGACCGCCATCCTCACCACGATTTCCTGTCCGGTGCTGATCCCGCCGAGGACCCCGCCGGCATTGTTTGAGCCAAAGCCCACGGGAGTGATGGGGTCGTTCATCTCGCTCCCCGTCATCCCTGCGGCGGCGAACCCTGCCCCGATCTCGACCCCCTTGACCGCCCCGATGCCCATCATGGCCATGGCGATGAGGGCGTCCAGCTTGCCGAAGACCGGGTCGCCGAGGCCCGGCGGGCAGCCCCGCGCCGTGACCTCCACCACGCCCCCGACCGAGTTCCCGGCAGCCATCGCCTTCCGGATCTCCGCTTCCATCCCTTCCGGGGAGCTGGCACCGTGCACCTCGCGCACGCGGCCTGCGATGGAGATACCCCGGGGGGCGAGGCACCGTGCAGCCACCGCGCCGGCAGCGACGCGGGCGACCGTCTCCCTCCCTGAGCTGCGCCCCCCGCCCCGGTGGTCGCGCATCCCGTACTTGGCCTGCCAGGTGAAATCGGCATGGCCCGGCCGGAATACCTCCCGGAGCTCCTCGTACGACCCGGGCCTTGCATCGCTGTTCTGGACCACGAGGGCGATAGGGGCGCCCGTGGTCCTCCCCTCGAAGGTCCCCGAGAGGATGGCCACCCGGTCCGGTTCCTGCCGGGGCGAGGTGAGGTCGCTCGCCCCCGGCCTCCTGCGGTCAAGGAACGGCTGGATATCCCCCTCGGCGAGGGGAATTCCCGGGGGGCATCCGTCGATGACCGCTCCCACCGCGGGCCCGTGGCTCTCCCCGAAGGTGGTGACGCAAAACGACCTCCCGAACGTGTTCACGCCAGCACCTTCCGGACCATGGAGAGCGGGGCCTCGATACCGGTAAAGTGCCGGAACTGTGCCCGGGCCTGGCGCACGAACATCTCGGTCCCGGTGATGGCCTCGCACCCGGCATTCCTGGCCTGCCTGATCAGGGGCGTCTCGGGCGGGGTGTAGACCAGGTCAAAGACGGTCATACCTTCACGGAGCTGGTAGGGTGAGAGCGGGCTGCGGCGGTCCGGCTCCATCCCCACCGGGGTGGCATTGATCACCACGCCCGGCCGGACGAGGTCGAACGCGGACAGCGGCCCGTACCGGCAGCCGAACCGCGAGGCGATGGCCGCGGCCCGCTCCACGGTGCGATTCAGGACCGTGACCTCCATGTCGAGGCTCTGCAGCGCGTAAACGGCGGCTGCAGCAGCCCCGCCTGCCCCCAGGATGACTGCCCGGGCCCCCTCGCGGTGCGTAAGCGGCTCCCTGATGCCCAGCCAGTCGGTATTGTATCCCCGCGCCTCACCCCCGCAGAAGAGCACCGTGTTGCACGCCCCGATGGCCTGGGAATGGGCATCTGCGGCGTCAAGGTGCTCCATGACGGCCTGCTTGAACGGGATGGTGACCGAGAGGCCCCGGAGGCCGATCCCTGCGGCAACCCGCAGGATATACTCGATGGAGGGATCCTGGAACCGGGTATAGAACGCGTTAATCCCGAAATAGGCAAAGAGCTGGTTGAAAAGCTCCGGGCTCCGGCTGTGGGTGCAGGGGTTCCCGGCAATGCCATAAACCCGCAGGGCCGGGTTCCGGTCGTGCTCGTGCATGCGGGAGGCAAAGGCGTTCACCTCCCCGCCCCGGATCCCCGCGTGCTGTATGAACTCCACGGCCGCGGCCCGGCCGGCTGCGGTCGAGGTCCCCTCGGTAAGGAGCCGCTTGACGAAGAGCGCCGCCTCGTTCGCGCTCCGTGTGCTGGTATCAACGCAGAAGTCCGAGGCGCTGAGGTAACCCTCCTTCCGGAGCTCCAGGAGCTCGCGGATCTCCTCCCGAAGCTCCTTGCTGGTGAGGGGGGGCCTGCTGGTGTTCCTGATCCGTTTCTCGATCGTGGCCTCGTCGGCGGTGAGCAGGACCACCACGCTCCCCCTCCGGAGGGCTTCAACGTTCTGCGGGTCGATGACGGCCCCTCCCCCCGTGCTGATCACCGCCTCGCCTGTCGTGAGGGAGGCTATAGCCTCGCGTTCCCGGGCGCGGAACCCTTTCTCCCCCTCCACGGCGAAGATATCATGGATACGCCGCCCGGCCTGCTCCTCGACCATCGCGTCCGTGTCAAGGAACGGCACTCCCAGGAGGTGTGCGAGCAGCCTCCCGATCTCTGTCTTTCCGGTCCCCCGGAACCCGGTCAGCACCACTCTCATACCAGTCCCTGCCCCTCAAGCTGTTCCCAGAACCCTGGAAAGGACTTACTGACACATTCGGCCTGGAGAATCTTTACGTTTCCTGTCGATAAGCCCAGGACGGCGAAGCTCATGGCCGTGCGGTGGTCGCCCGAGGGGTCGATCACCCCGCCGCGGAGGGGGGCCGGGCGGATGAGGATGGCGTCCTGCTCAACCTGCACGTCACCGCCAAGCGAGCGGAGGAGCCGTGCAGTCCCGGCCAACCGGTCGCTCTCCTTGTACTTCAGGTGCGAGATCCCGGTAATGCAGGTGGGGCTGCTGGCAACCGCCGCGACCATGCACAGGGTCTGCACGGTGTCCGGGGCTGCCGACATGTCCAGCTCGATCCCGCGTGGGGTGCCGGTGCACTCGACCCCGACAGACGAACCAGAATACCGGACCGTGCACCCCATTGCCTGGAGGGCAGATACGAAGAGGCGGTCGCCCTGCGGGGAGCGGGGCTCCAGGTTCTCCACCCGCACCCTCCCGCTGCAGAGGGGGGCGAGCGCCAGGAAATAGGACGCCGAGGAGTAGTCCCCCTCGATGGCATAGCTCCTCCCCCGGTACCCTGCCCCTGCCCGCACCTGGAACCAGGAGTACCCCTCCCGCCGGACCTCCGCACCGAATGCCTCCATCACCCGGGCGGTGATATCGATGTACGATGCCGAGGCAGGGTGAGATGGCACCCGGATCTCCACGTCACGCTCGGCGTACGGCCCTGCCATGAGGAGGGAGGAGATGAACTGGCTGCTCATCGCGGCGTCCACCACCGCGCTCCCGCCGGCGAACCGCCCGGACACCTCAAGGGGCGGGAACCCGGGCTTCTCCAGCGCCCGGACCCTCCCCCCCAGGGTATTGAGCGCCTCTGCGAGCGGCCCGACAGGGCGCGCCTTCATGCGCTCCGACCCCGTGAGCACCACCGGCCCATGGCAGAGCAGGGCCACCGAGGCGAGGAGGCGGAGGCTGGTTCCCGAGTTGCCGAGGTCCAGGACCAGGCCTGGGGGGCAGGACAGGCCCCCCCCGGTCCCGCTGATCCGCAGGTCACCCCCATGTTCACTGGCAATGGCGGCACCCATGGACTGGAGCGCCCGGCGGGTGATCTCGGTGTCGTCCGCGATGAGCGGGCCGGCAATATGCGACCCGCCGCGGGCCAGGGCTGCAGCGATCAGGGCGCGGTGCGTGACGCTCTTGGATGGCGGGGCCCGGAAGACCAGGTCGACGCCGGTCGTTTTCTTCATGGTCAGCTCCATGCCGGCACCTCGATCTCTCTGTAGCACCCCAGGTTCTTCACCACGACCATGCGGGAGAGCTCCTCCAGGGCGTCACGGCATTCCGGGGTCCGGACAAAGTCAAGGAAGAAGACGTAACTCCCCATCCCCCGCTTCGACGGCCTGGACTCGATGCGGGTGAGGTTGATCCCCCGCCGGGCGAAGCTCCCCAGCAGGTCGTGGAGCAGGCCGGCCCGGTCCTCACGGGGGTCGGCGATGATGCTGCACCGGCGGGTCCCCTGGACCGGAGCGGGCGATGCGTCGATGAGCACGAACCGGGTGACGTTCCGGGGGTTGTTCTCCACGTTGCTCTGCAGGACCGGCAGCCCGTAGAGCCGTGCCGTCATCTCTGAAACGATCGCCGCGCCCCGGCGGGAGTCCAGGAGCTCGACGGCGCTCCGTGCATTGCTCATGGTATGGACCACGGGGATTTCCAGGGCGTCCACCAGGTCGCTGCACTGCTCGTGGGTCTGGGGATGGACAAAGAGCATTTCCGCCTCTCCGGCCGGGAGAAAGGAGACCAGGTGATGGTGCACGGGCATGAAGACCTCCCCGGTGATATAAACGCGGAAGCGGAGAAATCCATCGAGGGTGGGGCCCACACCGCCTGCCTCGCTGTTCTCGAGGGGTATCAGGCCCCGGCACCCCCCCTTCTCCACCTCGGCGAAGATGCGGTGGATGGTCGGCGCCAGTTCCACCTCGCGGCCGAAGAGGAGGGTGGCCAGCTCGTGGCTGAAGGTCCCCTCGGGACCGAGCGCGAGGACCATCACCTTCCCACCATGCCCTGGATGATGGCATCGGTCTCCCGTGCCGCCGCCTCGCAGTAGTCACCGCAGTTCCGCGCGTTCAGCGCGAACAGCTCCTCGAACGCGGATACCTCGCCCTTCTCCACGACATCCTTCAGAGTTGAAACTGCTTCCTGGCAGGCCCGGAGGACCGGGGGCACCGAGGGGTTGAGCATGAGCATGTCGGCATAGAGGCCCGGATCCTGGGAGAGGAGCCGGCCGACCAGGCCTATCTCCAGCTGGTAGACCGGGCTGCGGTACGCCTCCGTCCCGGCGGGGTCCATGCCCAGCCGCCGCATGGTCTCGGCAACCCCCAGGGTCACGAAATGGGTGAGCCCCTGGACCACCGCCATGATCCGGTCATGCTCCTCGGGGCTGGTGATAGTAATCCGGGCTCCTTGCGAGCGGAAGACCCGGAGCAGTGACTCAAGGGTCTCCCTGTCGCACCGCGCCGGCGTGGCGATGATAGTCTGGCCGGCGAGCCCCGGGGCCGATGGCCCGAACATGGGGTGGAGGCCCACCACCCTGGCCTTCGAGGCAAGCATTGCCCTGACCGGCCCGCTCTTGAGCGACGTGAGATCGGTGAAGACCTGGTCTTCGGAGAGGAGGGGCGCCACCTCCCCGATCACCCGCACGGTGTCCCGTATAGGTACCGAGACCACCAGGATATCGCACCGGGGCGCGAGGTCCCGGGGGGTGAGCGGCGTTGCCCTTCCGGCGACCTCCACCGTATACCCTGCCCGTTCGAACACGTCCCGGAAGAACCTCCCCATCTTCCCGGTCCCCCCGATGATCCCGACCCGCACCCGTATCACTTCTCCAGGATCTTTTCCCTGACTGCCATGCCGAAGTGGCGCCCGGCATCCTTGACGCAGCCCAGCACCCGGTCGCCGGGCGCGAGGTCGACGACGGACCGGGCCCTGCCGTCCTCCCCCACCAGGCGGATGGTCTCGGCATTCTGGAGGACGAGGCCGGCTTTCGTCTCCCCGGAGACAGCCTCCACCAGGAGCAGGGGGCGGCGCTCGATCTTCACCCTCCCGACCGCGGCCTGCCGGGATTCTCCGCCGGGGGCCGACACGAGCACCGGGTCCCCGGCTTTCAAGTCGGAGAGGTAGGCGGTCTTCCCGCCCGGGGTCAGCGCGTAGGCGTGCACGGCCCCGGCATTCACCCGGAAGGGGCGGGGCGCAACATAGGGGTTCTCCAGCGTCTCGGCATGGACAAGGAGGAATGCCGAGGAGGTGTTCCCGACGAGCATACCCTCCCCCTCCTCGAGCATGGAGCACGTGTCAACGCACACCCGCTCCCCCATCCCGACCGGCCTGATGGCTGTGATGGTGAACGGGACGAGCTCCACCCGCTCCGACCCTTTTTTGACCACCGCACCCACCTCCTTGATGACGGCCGGGTCAGCGGTCGAAAGGAGCACTCCGCGGGCGCCTTTCTCGAGCACCTGGATCGCGAGCTCCGCCTCTGCCGCCGACCCAACCCGGACTATGACCCGGTCGGCCTGGGCAACCAGGTTCTCGAGCGGGATGACGGTCCAGTCACTGGTGCTGACGATGACGTACCCCTTCCCGGCCAGGGTGACCGCCTCCATCTCGCCTGCCTTGTCCTGGATGGATACCTCGAACACGTCCCGGCCGAAGGCAAGGTCCCCGCCCGGCCCGGCGACCCTGATCCGACCGAGGGCCTTTGCTGCCGCCGGGTCATCGGCGACCAGGGTATCTGCCCCGCTCTCGAGGGCGGCGGTGGCAAGCGCCTTCTTCCAGGGGCGGACCTCGACCCAGAACTCCTTCATGCCGGCCTCTTCAGGGCACGCCCGGGCTCCTCTTCCTCGTGCACCACCCGGCAGAGGGCCTGCACGAAGGCTCGCGGGTCGTCCCGCTGGAAGGCGTTCCTGCCGACGCATACCCCGGCGCCCCCTGCCATCACCGATTCGCGGATGATCTGCAGGGTCTCCAGGTCGCCGGCCTTTTCACCGCCTGCGATGAAGACCGGGACCGAGCAGGCCCTGGCAATCCTGCCGAAGGACTCCGGGTCCCCGGTGTAGTTGGTCTTGATGAGGTCCGCCCCCAGCTCCTCGGCCACGCGGACACAGTGGCCGACGGTGGCGGGTGAGTACGGGTCGATGCCCTTTCCGCGGGGGTAGATCATCACCAGGAGGGGAATGGCCCACCGGTTGCAGTCCCGTACAACCATGCCCGCGGATTCGAGCATCCTGGACTCCTGCGGGGCCCCGAGGTTGATGTGGATGGAGACGGCGTCTGCGCCAAGGGCCACCGCCTCCTCGACCGAACAGACCAGGACCTTGTCGTTCGGGTCGGGGTTGAGGGATGTGCTCCCTGAGAGGTGGACGATCAGCCCGATATCCCTCCCCCGGCGGCGGTGCCCCCGCTTCACGATCCCCTTGTGCAGGACGATGGCATTAGCCCCGCCCTCGCTCACCTCCGAGATGACCCGCGTCATGTCCCGCAGCCCCTCGATCTGCCCGAGGGTGAACCCGTGGTCCATCGGCACGATGACCGACCTGCCCGTGTTGCGGTCCATGATGCGCTCGATGCGGATGTCTTTTCCTATCATTGTGGACGCCTCTCTACGATCTCCAGCGCTTCGTCCACGCTGCAGCCGCGGTGCACGATCCCGGCCGCGGCCCTGACAAACCGGTCGGGGTGGGGGTGCTGGAAGGCATTCCGCCCGATTGAGATGCCGGCAGCGCCTCCCTGCATGGCCCCTTCCACCAGCTCAAGGGTGGCACGGTCGCTCGTCCGGGAGCCTCCCGCCACCACCACCGGGACGGGGCACCCCCGGGTGACCTCCCTGAAGCTGTCAGGGTCCCCGGTATACACGGTCTTCACCAGGTCGGCCCCCAGCTCGGCGGCGACCCGGGCGGCCAGTTTCACGTGCCCCAGGTCGTGTTCGTCCTTGATCTTCCTTCCCCGCGGGTACATCATCGCGAGGAGGGGCATCCCCCACTCCATGCATTCGACCGAGATTGCGCCCAGGTCCGAGAGCATCCGGGCCTCGGAATCGGCACCGATGTTCACGTGCATGGAGACGGCGTCCGCCCCCATCCTGATGGCGTTCCGGACCGTGTTGACAAGGACCTTGTCGTTCGGGTCGGGCCCGATGGCCGTGCTGGCCGATATGTGCATGATGAGCCCGATGTCCCGCCCGCTCCGGCGGTGCCCGTGGAGCGCCAGGCCCACGTGCCCGAGCACAGCGTTGGCTCCCCCTTCGGCCACCAGGTCCACGGCGCGCCCCAGGTCGATGAGCCCTTCGATGGGCCCGTTGGTCACCCCGTGGTCCATCGGCACGATGACGGTCTTCCTGGTGTTCCGGTCCATGATGCGTTCCAGACGAATTTCTTTTCCTCTCATTCCTAATCCCCCGTCCATGGCGGCTTCAAGAGATCGCCCATGGATTCAGGCGAAAAACTCAAAATACCGATACCAAAATGGATAAAAGAACACAGCCCCGGCTCCCGGGATCGATCTCCGGAGAACCGTAGGCATCATGCAGGGTGCGTGGACTGCGCTATCCGGGGTAAAAACCCTCACCGGCGAAAAAACACTCACCGCGCATTGTGCTACTATGTAGCATGCAGAAACTATATAAAATATCCCAAGCGTCACCGGCCCCTGCCGCCAGGACGGTGCCTCCCGCGGGAGCTCCCGGTTACTTGTTGACTTTTTTTATGGATATGACGTCCCCGAGCGTCGGGACCACCTTTCCAGGCGCCTTTCTCCCCTCCTCCTCGGGGGGGCTATCGATTAACCGTATGCCCAGGGTCTTCTCGAGCTTCTTCCGCACGTCGTCCTCTGGGATGAGGTCCCCTTTCTCGATCTTCTTGACGAGAAGCTCTTTTTCCTTCATCTGCATGGCCAGGTCCTTCTGGCTCCAGCCCCGCTCCATCCGGGCCTTCCGGATCCTCTCCCCGTAGTCCTCGACGATCTCGCCCTCGATGAAGTCAAAAACATCACGCGGCCGCCTTGCGGCGGGCAATTTCACGGTATGCACGGGTATCCCCTTCTTCTGCCGGGGCCCGGCCGGTTTCTGCACCTCGGACCCGTACCGGGCGCACTGGCCGCATACCATCATCACGGCACCCTCGATCCGAACGTTCTTTGCCGGCCCCACGATCCTGCCGCCACATAATTCGCATTGCATACTCGTTGCAGACATCTTTATCATCATTTTGGCCTATATAGTTATTCGAGGCATAATGGTGGAAAGCGCCCGTCAGCCGCAAGAGCCGCAGAATCCAGAAGAGCTCTACCGGTATCTCCTGGACCGGGTCACCAACATGGAGACCCGGAACCTGGAGCTGCGGGAGCAGCTGCGCCAGATCGAATCCGACAAGCGCTACATCGAGACCCAGAAGATCCGGTACGAGCGCGAGGTGCGCAAGCTCAAGAGCGAGATCGAGCAGCTGCGCAGCCCGCCCCTCGTGATCGGCACCATTACCGACGTGCTTGACAATGGCAGGGTCATCGTCCGGAGCAGCGCCGGGCCGAGGTTCATGGTGAGGAGCTCCATGTGCATCGAGCCGGAGAAGCTCAAGCCGGGCGTTCGCTGCACCCTGAACCAGCAGTCGCTGGCGGTCATTGACATCCTCCCCGAGAGCTACGACGCCCAGGTGTACGGCATGGAGCTGGTGGAGTCCCCGGAGGAGAGCTACGCCGATATCGGCGGGCTTGACCAGCAGATAACTGAGATACGGGAGGCCGTGGAGCTGCCGCTCAAGCGCCCCGACCTCTTCGAGCGGATAGGCATAGAGCCCCCGAAGGGCGTGCTGCTGCACGGGCCCCCGGGGACGGGAAAGACGCTGGTCGCCCGTGCGGTGGCCCACGAGACCAACGCGCACTTCCTGCGGGTGGTGGGTTCGGAACTCGTGCAGAAGTACATCGGCGAGGGGGCCCGCCTGGTCAGGGAGCTCTTCGACCTGGCAAAGAAGAAGTCCCCGACCATCATCTTCATTGACGAGATCGACGCGGTCGGCGCCTCCCGCACCGAGGCAACCACCTCCGGGGACCGCGAGGTGCAGAGGACGCTCATGCAGCTGCTGGCAGGGATGGACGGGTTCGAGCGGAGGGGGGACGTGAAGATCATCGGGGCCACCAACCGCATCGACATCCTTGACCGCGCCCTCCTCCGCCCGGGGCGGTTCGACCGGATCATCGAGATACCTCTCCCGGATGTCCAGGGAAGGGTTGCCATTCTCAAGGTGCACACGCGGAAGATGTCCCTTGCCGAAGACATCTCCCTCATGGATATCGCGGCGATAACCGAGGGCAAGAACGGGGCCGACCTCAAGGCGATATGCATGGAGGCCGGGATGTTCGCCATCCGCCGGGAGCACGAGGCGGTCACGCCCGAGGACTTCCAGAACGCCATCGAGAAGATCGCCCTGGACTTCGACCACCAGCGATACACCGGCGGCTACGGCGCCATGTTCGCCTGAACCTCCCGATAACCCGCCATTTTTCTCCAGCCCGGCGCAGGAACGACCGGGAAATCTGTGGATTCTGTCCAGGTCACGGGCGGACGGGAAACCTGTGAATTTCCACCCATCCAATGGGATGATCAATATCCCGCCTGCAGGACCGGGTTTACCTGTGCCTATCAGTCCGGCTCATGAGAAGACCGGGATGCGTGCGTTATTTATCCGGGGTCCAGGATGGTGAACTCCACTCAAATCGCAGAGAATGCCCGGAAAAACTGGGATCGTTTGTTCAGGTCAATGGGATGATCAACCACTATCCCGGTCGCAGGACGGGAATCCTTGCCCATCTGTCCAGCTCACGGAAAGACCGGAAAACCCGTTTTATCTGTCCAGGGCGTTATGACAATCGAATCTTTTTCCCTGTCGCAGGAAACGGCAGGGAAACCTTGTTTATTCCGTCCCGGTCGCCCAAGTTCCAGGAAACATATAAATATCTATCCCTTTGCTCATTGATCATAGGTGAATATTCATGAGTATGTTCAAGGAGTTCATGGACTTCCTGTACGAGTACAAGGTCATCGGCCTTGCCATAGCCTTCATCATGGGCCTGGCCGCCAACCAGCTCGTCAAGTCGTTTGTCGATAACATCATCATGCCGGTCATCACCTTCTTCATCCCAGGTGGGGAGTGGAAGACAGCAACGTTCTCCATCGGCCCGATCGTCATCGGGTGGGGCCCGTTCCTCTCGGACCTGATCTATTTCATCATTGTCGCCTTTGTGATCTTCATTATCGCAAAGAAAGTGCTCAAAGAGGACAAGGTCTCCAAGAAATAACCTTTATATCATCCCATTTTCTTCGGCGTCCTCTTCGGGGGCAGCGTACCGCTCCCCGCGGAACTCTTCGGGGGTGCACCATATCACCAGGCTCACTTCACCGTTCTCCGCCGGTGGACCGGCCTTCCCCTTTGCCGTGTATGGATCATCGGCGCAGATCCGCCCCTCCCTGAACCGGTAGATGCGCCGGTATTTCCAGGGACGGTGCAGGACCGCGGCCCGCCCGAAATAGATCTGGCGGGCCAGGGCCTGGGTACCATAGACCCCTTCATCCAGCCGGAAGAGCACGTCCATCATGTAGCGCCTGACATACCAGCGCAGGTCGCTTGCCAGCGAGAGGGCGCTTCCCAGCGAGGCAACGGCTATCTCGACGCCTGCCGGCCCCTGTCGCGGCTGGTAAAACCGCAGGGCATCCCGGCTGGTCTCGGACTGGAGGAGGGTCGCATAGAGGTCTATCCCCTCCCTGGGGATGAAGATTACCTGCATGTCCGGGAATTCCCGGTGAATAATCCGCCCGGTACGGGTTAAAGGTGCCGGGCGCGGGTGCAGGAAAGAAAATGGGGTGGCTTCCTTCGCGGATCGGGTATAAAAAGATAGGAATGCCAGGAGTATTCATCGTGAAGGTAATGCCGGATTCGCGTTCGCCTTTGCGTTTTCGGAAAGATCCATGGATGAATTCATAGGAACCTGGGAAGCCCCGTTACCAGTTTTACAGGCATAATTCACGAAAACCGGGATTGATTCCGGGAGAGAAAAGAAAAAACAGGATCAGATATACATCCGCAGGTCCTGGGTGACCTCGGTGCGCACCTTCCGCACCGCACGGACGAAGTCCTCCTGCGAGACCGCTTCCGCCTCCCTGCGGACTGCCATCATCCCGGCCTCCCGGCAGACTGCCTGCAGTTCGGCACCGGTCGCGTTCTCGGTCATGTCCACGATGGCCTCGAGGTCCACGCTGCGGTCAAGGGTCATTTTCCTGGTATGGATCTTCAGGATCTCGCTGCGCCCCTCCTTGTCCGGGAGCGGGATGGCGATGGACCGATCGAACCGGCCGGGCCGCAGCAGTGCAGGGTCGAGCATGTCCACCCGGTTGGTGGCGGCCATGATCCGGACGTCCCCGCGGTTGTCAAACCCGTCCATCTCGGCCAGCAGCTGCATCAGGGTGCGCTGGACCTCGGCGCTCCCCGAGGTGCCGTCATTGGTCCTGGTGCTCCCCACCGCATCGATCTCGTCGATGAAGACGATCGAGGGGGACTTCTCCCGTGCCAGGGAGAACAGCTCCCGGACCAGCTGGGCCCCTTCCCCGATGTACTTGTGCACCAGTTCGCTCCCGGACATGCGGATGAATGTCGCCCGTGCCTGGTGGGCCACCGCCTTGGCGATGAGAGTCTTTCCGGTCCCCGGCGGGCCGTAGAGGAGGATGCCTTTCGGGGGCTCCACTCCCACGCGTTCGTAGATCTGGGGCTTGGTGATGGGGTACTCCACCGCCTCGCGGACCTCCTCGATCTCGGCGTCCAGCCCCCCGACCTGGTCGAAGGTGATGTCGGGGGACTCCTCCAGCTCCATGACCCTCACCCGGGCATCAAAGATGCTGCCCACGATCTTGACGATGGAGAGGGCGTTGTTGACCGCCACCTTCGTGCCCGGCTTCAGCTGGCGGAAGAGCTCGTCGTTGACGTGGGTGAGGTATTCCTGGTTGTTCCCCTGCTGCCGGAGGTACACCTCTCCATGGTCGAGCATGTCCACGACCACGGCCACGAAGAGCGGCATGCGCTTCAACTGGTTGTTCTCCCGCTTTATCTGGGCATTTTCCCGCAGGAGCTCGTCGTTCTTGACCTTGAGGTCGAGGAGCTGGGACTCCAGTTCCTGGAGCCGCAACTGGTGTTTGAGTTCAGCGTCGCTTCCTATTGTATTGATGACGCTCTCTTCCATGTCAAACTTATATCTCCATTTTCATACATTTATGTGGTGTGATTGTGCTCATCCGCGGGAGGGCGATTGCCCGGGGGACCGGGACGGGAAGGGTCCTGGTGAGCCCTGCCCCCATCTCGTTCCTATCCGGCGTGGACCCTGACACCGGCACCGTGGTGGAGAAGGGGCATCCGCTGGAGGGAAAACAGGTATCAGGGCGTGTCCTGGTCTTCCCATACGGCAAGGGCTCCACCGTGGGGTCCTACGTCCTGTATGCCCTCAGCCGGAAGGGGCTGGCCCCCGCGGCCATGATCAACGAGGAGGCCGAGCCGATCATCGCGGTCGGCGCCATCATCGCGGGAGTCCCGCTCGTGGACCGGCTGACCGGGGACGGCTCCCTGCTGCACGACGGGGTGCTCGCCAGGGTCGACGGCACGACCGGCGAGGTGGAGGTTTTCCCCGAAACGCCGGAAGGAGAGTCAAGCTAAAGAACCGGCCAGCCTATCTCTCCTCATGAAGCAGAACCATGTATTCCTGGCCATCTTCCTGGCAGCAGCCCTTCTCATCTGCGGCTGCGCCACGCTCCCGGGAGGACCGGGGCCGGGACCCAACGCGGGAGGAGGCGCCCCCACGACCGGGCCTACCGTGACGATGCCCCCCGAGAAGGCAGTAGAGATACAGATCAACGAAAAAGACCCCATCTATGCCACTATCACGGTGATTTTTGCCGGAGGAAAAGGGCAGATCGCCGTGACCGACATCCTGGTCCAGGTCACCCTGGCGGATGGAAAGGTCGTTACCGGCCACCTGAAGCCCATAAAGGGCAACGAGCTCACCTTCCAGGGTACCAAGGAGACCGACCGGATCGAGATCTGGGTCAGCTTAAACGACGGGACAACCTACAAGACCATCGACCAGCTCGTCCCCTACCGCACGAGAGGCTAAAAAGACCGGGGAACCCCCTCTTCTCCCGTCTCCGTCCCTGCCAGGATTATGCAGGTCCACTGGCGGTTCACCGCCGAATCCCGGAACAGCTTTGCCGTTCTCTCGGCCGTCTGCGAGCGGGAGGGATACTCCCTCTCGCCGGTGCGCACCCCCTGCGCGGACGTGACCTGCTACAGCCTCAACTCCCTCACTGCCGGCCGCTACCTTGCCGAGATCAGGGGCGCTCCATGCACGACCATTGTTGGCGGGCCCCACGCCACCGCCTGCCCTGGCCTGCTGGCCGGGATTGCCGACTACGTCGTTGTCGGCGAGGGAGAATATACCCTGCCCGCCCTCCTCTCTGCCATCGATGAAGGGCGGGGCCCGCCGCCTGGGGTGGCCACCCGTGACTCGTTCATACCGGCAGACCGGTGCGTGCACCTGGACGCGTACCTCCCGTTCTCACGGGTCAAGGGGTACGTGGAGATATCCCGGGGCTGCCCCTACGGGTGCGCCTACTGCCAGACCCCCCGCATCTTCGGGCATTGCATGCACCACCGCTCCATCGACGCGATCACAGCGGCGGCCTCGAGGTTCCTGGATGCACGGTTCGTCACCCCGAACGCCCTTGCCTACGGCTCCGATGGCAGGGCACCGCGCCTGGACAGGGTGGAGGCCCTCCTCTCGCGGCTGAGAGCGCAAGGCCTGCGCATCTGGTTCGGGACGTTCCCGAGCGAGGTCAGGCCCGAGTTTGTCACCGACGGGGCCCTGGAGCTCATTACCACCTTCTGCGCGAACACCAGGCTCCATTTCGGAGGCCAGTCGGGGAGCGACCGGGTCCTCCGCGCCATCGGGCGGGGGCACTCCGTCGACCAGGTCATTACCGCGGTCGAACGCTGCCGCGACCATGGGCTGACCCCCGTGGTTGACTTTATCGTCGGGTTCCCCATAGAAGATGAAAGCGACCAGGAGGCGACAGCAGGGCTCGTGGAATGGGTGGCCCGCCGGGGGAGCGTGCACGTGCACCGGTTCCTCCCGCTCCCCGGTACCCCGCTGGCCGGGACCTCGCCGCGCCCCCTCCCCCCCGGGGTTGAACGGCTCTTCGGAAGCCTCGCGTTGCGTGGACGGCTGACGGGCTCCTGGTGCGATCCCAAGATAAAGTATTTTTGAGATTCCTTCGAATGATAATCACATGACGGATGCGCTACTACTGGCAGACCTGCACGGAGAGTTCGGGAAGGTGGAGTCCTTCCTGGAGCTCTCCCCGGAAGTCGTCTTTATTGCAGGCGACATCACCAACATGGGTCCCGTCAGTGCGGTGGAGGGCCTCTTCTCCCGGATCGATGTACCGGTATTTGCAGTTCCGGGCAACTGCGACCCCCGGGAAATACTTGAAGCCCTGGAGCATTCTGACTGCGTCTGTCTCCACGGTGCCCGGATCAACCTGGGAAAGATATCCATCATGGGAGTCGGGGGATCGAACCCGACCCCCTTTGGCACCCCCTTTGAACTGACCGATAAGCAGATTGACGACCTCATCCACCAGGTGCTCCCCAAGATGGAGCGGTCGGTCCACAACGTTCTTATTTCCCACCCGCCGCCGCTCGGAATCCTTGACACCGCCAACGGAAACCACGTGGGCAGCGCCAGCGTGAGGAAGCACCTCCCCTCCTTCGACCTGGTCTGCTGCGCCCATATCCACGAGGCGCGCGGCGTCGCGGAGGAGAATGGCGTCAAGGTGGTCAACCCGGGAATGGCCGCCCTGGGGCAGGGGGCCATGATCCGCTTCGGGAAGGACCAGAAAGACATCCGCATCGAGCTGGTAGAAGTCTGAATCTTTCTCTTTTTTCCGGATGCCGCGATTACACCGGCCGATCTATTCTGGGTCCAGGGAAAGTGTCGATCCAACAGCCCCACGAATCTTCGTCCCGGCAGGGTAGTGCCGGGGCGCGCGGACCCCTCCAGGATGCCGGTGCGGTTGCCGGTGACAGGATGTTTTGCTTAAATTCCTGCGGACTCCTGCTTTTCAAGAAGCAGTTCCAGGTACGAGGCGAGTATCGGTTCACCTTCCGCCCCGATCTCCCTGGCCAGGGCTGCCACGTAGCCTGCAGGATCGGGGATGCCGCTGGTGTCGGTGACCTCGACCTCGATGAAGGTGCCGAGTTTTTCCACCCGGTCAAGGGAAATCGTGGCCCTGCGAAAACGGAAATACTCCCGCGATTTCTTCACCTCCGCCACCCGGGAGAACCCCAGCGCCTGGATGATCCCCTCGATGGCCTCCCCTCGGGCCACCCCGCAGTTGATCTCCTCCCGTGCCTTCAGGGCGAAATCCCGGCGCCTGGGACCCTTGTACGTGAGCGTGCACGTCGCGTCCGAGTACCGGACCCGGAGCGCCTCGTCGGTCCTGGCAAAGTCCCGGTGCGGGGCGTTGTAGTAGATGTCTCGTTCTTCGGCGGACCCGTCGGGGACGGCATGGAGCAGGAGGAGGCGTTCCCGTATCGCCGGGAGCTCGGGTACCCGGGCCTTCAGCTCGATCTCCAGCATGATAACCCTCTCTTTTCACTCCAGCTTTATGAACCCCTATGAAACGACCGACCACGAGCAGGACTGGCAGGATTCGAAGGCATTGAATTAACTATATATGAATAATCGGGAAAATTATAAAGGACCCAAGGCTGCCGGAAAATCTTGATTTTTTGCAGGAATCCCGCGGGCGGCAAACCAGGTGAACCCATGGCCATACAGAATGGAGATTTTATCAGGCTGAACTACACCGGCAAGTCAAATAGCATGGTATTTGACACGACCGATGAAGAGACCTCCCGGGAGGCTGGCATACACAGCCCCCAGGCTACCTACGGCCCGGTGACCATACGGGTAGGCGCGCATCACGTTATCCTGGGCCTGGACGAGGAGCTCGTCGGAAAAGAGGTCGGGGACGAGGGTGAAGCGGTCATACCCCCTGAAAAGGCCTTTGGCGCCCATGACCCGAGCAAGGTGGAGTCCTTTTCCAAGGGCTCCTTCAAGGAGAAGCCAAAAAAAGGAATGACGCTCAAGGTCCCTGATCGCGGGGAGGGCACCGTGGTCGACGTGATCGGGAACCGGGTGCTGATCGACTTCAACCACCCCCTGGCCGGAAAGACGCTCTCCTATACCTACCGCATCGAGGAGAAGGTCGATGGGGTCATCGACCAGGTGCAGGGCCTGATCCGGCTGTATGCCGGCCGGGAAATGGAAACCCGGTTCGAGGACGGCGTCCTGACCATCGTCCTCCCCCCGGGCATCAATTACGATCGTCGCTGGGTCCTGTGGAGGAGCCGGGTCATCCACGAAGGGTTCGAGTTCATCCCGGATATCCGGGAGATAACCCTGGTCGAGACATTCACCCGGCCCGAAAAAGGGGAATCTCCGCAGGAATAACCTTTTTTATACGAAAACGCATCCGATATTTTCATCCCTGCGTACTCCTTCCCCAGAGGGATCGGTGCTTTTTCATGAGGAGAGGGGCACCCGGCTCACAATGCAGGGCCTGGCCTTCATAGGCGAATGTCCGATGTTTTATCCCGAAACCGATGGCAGTTTCCGGGAGACTGGCAGTATCGCCTCGTTGCCGGTGTGGGCCAGCCCGGATAACTGGAAGCATCCGCTTCATTCTCGGGTTTTTTCCAGAACTGCTGCTTGGAATGTATAAGGTGTCCGGGGGCAGGGACTTTTTCTCGCTGCGTTGCGGTTGTTTCCCGAACCACGGGACCGTCATACATCGAGGGTCCAACGGCAGCATCCTTTTTACCGCTTTATCGAGGGCTTTTTTCCAGAACGCGTGACGGCTGCGCGAGCGGGGAGAGCCTGGCTATCAGCCGCTCGACCTGGGGAACAGCGGTCCCGATGTAGAGGGCAGGGTCCAGGAGCTCCCGGATCTCCCCGGGGCTGAGGTGCCTGGTGACATCCGGGGACGATTCAAGAATGGCGGAAAGGGGGACTCCCTGCTCCAGCGCCTGCATGCTGGCACCGCGAAGGACCTCGTGGGCCGCCTGCCGGCCCATCCCCCTGCCGGTGAGGGCTATCATCACCGACTCGGCCATGTTGACCCCCTGGAGGATCTCGAGGTTCCGCTGCACCCGGTCGGGCCTGATGACCAGGCCCCTGATCACCCGGGCCATCAGGTCCAGGCAGTGATCGGTGAGGATGGTGGCCTCGGGGAAGAGCACCCGCTCGCACGAGGAGTTGGTGAGGTCGCGCTCGTCCCAGAGGGTGTTGTTCTGCAGGGCCGGCTCGACCGATGACCGGATAATGCGTGCCAGGCCGCATACCTGCTCGCTCTTGATGGGGTTGCGCTTGTGGGGCATGGTGCTCGACCCCACCTGGCGCGGCCCGAAGGCCTCCTCCACCTCCCCGATTTCAGAGCGCTGGAGGGTGCGGAGCTCGATCCCGATCTTGTCCAGGGTGGTCGCGACACCGGCCAGGAACATGAAATACTCGGCATACCGGTCACGGGAGACGACCTGGTTCGAGACATCGACGGGGACCAGCCCGAGGATCTCCATCATCCTCTGCTGGATCTCCATTCCCTTCTCTCCCAGCGCCGCCTGGGTCCCCACGGCCCCGGTCAGCTGACCCACGGCCACCCGCGGGGTGAGCTGCCCCAGCCGTTCCAGGTGACGTGCCGTTTCGCTGGCCCAGATGGCAAACCGAAGGCCATAGGTGGTAGGCACCCCGATCTGCCCATGGGTCCGGGCAGCGCAGACCAGCGTTTTTGTCTCCCCGCTCCGGGTAAGGAGGACGGCCAGCAGGGCCCGGAGTTTCTCTTCCAGGAGGTGCAGGGCTCCGGAGACCTGGAGGCCTGTCGCGGTATCAAGGATGTCGTTTGAGGTGGCGCCATAGTGCACCCACCCCCCCGCGTCCCCGCACTGCTCGGCGATGGCCTTCACGATGGCCATCATGTCGTGGTGTATCTCCTCCTCGATGGCTTTGGCGCGGGTCAGGGTCGCATGCTCCGCGTTCCGCGCTATGGCCTCCGCCGCCCCGGGAGGTATGAGCCCTGCCTCCGCCTCGGCGCGGGCCAGGGCCACCTCGGCCCGGACAATACCGGAGAACCGGTTCTCCTCGCTCCAGACCGCCCGCATCTCCGGGGTCCCGTAGCGGTTCTCGATGGGATGAATGGCCATGCCTGATGGTTGGACGCCTGCGATAATAAAAAGCCGTTCCAGGCCAAAGATTCCAGTGATGGATACCTTGGACGCCTGGTTCCCTTATCCTGCGTTCCGCCCCCGCCAGCGGGAGATGCTTGAAGCGGCTTTCGCAGCGGGTCGGGACGGGGGGATCACGATGATCGACGCCCCGACCGGGAGCGGCAAGTCCAGCGTCATCGCGGCGCTCCTGGCCGCGAGGGGGGAGCGCAAGGTCCTCGTGGCGGTGCGCACGATCAGCCAGCTCCAGACGTTCATCCGGGAGCTCTCCCTCGTCCGGAAGCGGCAGCCCTCCCTGAAAGCGGCGTACCTCATTGGCAAGCGGGCCATGTGCCCGCTCCCCGGAGAGGGTGACATCTACCGCCGGTGCGAGGGTGTGAAGGCATTCTCCACCACCCTGATGCGCCAGAGGGCCGAGAAAGGGTCCCTGGTCCCGTCGAAGGATCCCTTCATCAGGCAGCAGATACGGCGCATGGACCCTGCCCGGCCCCTGATCTGCCCTTACTTTATCGGGAGCAGGGTCTTTGCCGGGACCGAGGGCGGCCTGAAAATGCTCCCTTCCACCGCCCTCAAGACCCGGGCGGAGCGGGTCGCCCGCCAGGACACCTGGCCGGGCCAGCTCCCGGAAATCGCCGATGGCGTGTGCCCCTACGAGATGATGCTCCTCGCCGCCCAGAAAGCCGACGTGGTGATCCTGAACTACCAGCACATCTTTGACGAGGAGATCCGGGAATCCCTGTATGCTGCGCTCGGTGTCACCGCGGAGGATACCATCCTCCTCATCGACGAGGCGCACAACATTGGCGAGGCTGTCCAGGCGGCCCGGAGCGTGGCCCTCGACCAGCCCTCCCTCGAACAGGCGGGGGCCGAGCTCGCCGGGCTCCGCAGGAGCATGCGAGGGTCCGAGGCCCTCCAGCAGGTGCTGCCCCGCATCGCCCGGTTCATGGACGGCCTGCAGAACTCCGCCGAGCAGGAGGACTGGTTTGACCCGGCAATCTTTGACCGGATGGTGGTCCGGGGGTCCCTGTACCCCGACATGAACGGGATCGTGGACGACCTGGTCCGGATCACAGAGCACATACGGGAGAAGAACCTCCAGGCTGGCGAGTTCCGCGAGACCGCGCTGGAGAGGCTGACCCGCTTCCTCGCGGGCATCACGGGCCCGGCTACGGCCCCCTCGAACCTGACCGTCTTCCGCCGCGAGGACGGGGGGATTGTCCTCGAGGTGCGGAGCATAGACCCCTCCCTCTCCCTCCAGGAGCTGGCCTCCGGGCACCATGCATGCGTGCTCATCTCCGGCACCCTCTCCCCGGTGGAGGGCTACCGCCGCCTCTATTTCGGCGACCTCCCGGTCAGGACGCTCTCCCTGCCCAACGACTTTCCCCGGGAGAACCGGATCATACTCTGCGCCGGCGATATCACCACCGCGTTCTCCATGCGCCAGGACCGGGAGAACACCGCGCGGATAGCCTCGTATATAACCGCCTTTTCAAAACTGAAAGGAAACCTGGCCGTCTATTTCCCGTCCTACCAGGTCCTCGAGACCTTTGCCGGGCTCCTGCAGACGTCTCTTTGGTCCCGGAACCTCTTCGTGGAGCCGCGTGATGCCCGGGAGGCGGCATCGGCCCTCCGCACCTTCCTCTCGCTCCCGGAAGAGGGGAAATCGGGTATCCTGTTCGCAGTCTGCGGCGGGAAGTGGAGCGAGGGGCTGGACTACCGCGGCGAGATGCTGCGGGGGGCCATGGTGGTCGGCCTGCCCCTTGCCCCGTACAACCAGGTCCGGCGCATGGTAATCGACTACTACCGGCGGCGGTTCGGCGACGATGGGGAGTTCCTCTGTTATACCCTCCCGGCCATCAACCGGGCCCAGCAGGCCCTGGGGCGCGTGCTCCGCTGCCCGGAGGACCGGGGGGTGCTGGTCTTCGGTGAGAGGCGGTTCCTGGAAGGGAGGGTCAGCCAGGGGCTCCCGGCATGGATGCGGGAGGAGCTGCAAAAGACCAGCGCCAGGGACTTCGGGAAGGTGATCGCCGGATGGCGGTGAGGGAGGGGTCCTGCCGGTTCGGGCTCTGGCACGTCCAGGTGTGGTGGTCGGGGGACCTGGTCCACCAGGTACGGTTCTCCAGGAGCCCGATCGCCGGCCCGGTGCCCGGCGCCATCCGGCGGTACCTGGCCGGAAAGGAGACCGACTTATCCACGCTCCGAAGCATTGCGACGGACTCCGGGGCCCCGTTCTCTGCCATCTACCGCATCACGCGGGATATCCCCTATGGAGAAACGATGACATACGGGGCCATTGCAGCACTGGCCGGCACAGCACCACGGGTGGTCGGCATGGCGATGAGCAGGAACCCCACGCCCCTGGTGATTCCCTGTCACCGGGTCGTGGCTGCCTCGGGCCTGGGGGGCTTCTCCCCCGATATCGCGATCAAGGAGGCGCTGCTGGCCCTGGAGCGGAAAAACCGGGGAAATATCATAACCTAAATGTATGGCAGGCGGCGATATGGTGGGTATGACGTGGCTGCCGGTCGTCCCGGGGTCTGCCAGATGACCAGCTCCGGGGTGGTCCTGGTCGGCGGAGAGGCCCGCAGGGCGAACGGGATGGAGAAGTACTTCTTCGTCCTGGAGGGGCGCACCTTCATCGAGCGGCTGATCGATGCCCTGTCGGGCATCGTGGACGAGGTTATCCTGGTGGCAAAGGATCCGCGGCAGTGCGAGCGGTTCTCTCACCTGGAGGGGGTGCGGTGCGTGACCGATATCCGGAGGGGTATGGGGCCGCTGGGAGGGCTGCACGCCGGGGCGCTTGCCGCACGCGGCGATGTCCTGTTCGTCTGCGCCTGCGACATGCCCTGCATAAACCGGCAGCTGGTCTCGCACCTCCTCTCGCTCCTCGATGACTACGAAGGCGTCATCCCGGCCTGGAAACCGGATATGATCGAACCGCTCCATGCGGTATACCGCAGGGACGCCCTCCTCCGCTACCTGGAGTCCCACCAGTCCCTCTCCCTGCGTGACATGGTCCAGGCGCTCCGCTGCCGGTTCGTGGATATCCACAGCCTGGAGGAGATAGACCCGGGCCTGCGCTCGTTTACGAATATCAACAAGCTCGAAGACCTGGGCCGGCTCTCATGAAGGGCAGGTGAGCAGGCCGGCAGGGGTCACGTTCTCACCGGGGGCTGCGGGGATCTTCATCTGCACGGTGGCGTTGATGTCGTTTCCCGTGAATTCGATAAGGTAATCCCCTGCACTCCTGATAACCAGCGTCTTTTTGGAGTCGGTACTGTAGAGCTTTCCAAACCCGTCCCGATAGAGGATATCCCCGCTCGCCTTATCGCGCACGCGGACTTCGAAGAACGAGCTCGGGCTGACGGACGTCTGGGTTGTGTAGATATCTTCATGCGAGGTGTACCGGCTCTCGTACCAGATGTTCCGCGTTACGGTCTTTGGCGCAAAGCACATCTCGATGATCAGGGGAGGGGTGACGAGGGGATATTCGCGGGCCACGACATCATAGTGGAATTCGAGGATGTTGTAGTAAATGCGCTGGTACACGGTCTGGACTTCCGGGTTTTCCGGGCTCTGGTTATACGCAGGGCGGGGCGTTTCCGGAACCGTTGTAGGAAAAGGTGTCGCCGGGGTGAGGAACCGGGTGTCGAGGATCTCGGGAGTGGGAGTCGCGGTCTGGGTCGCCTGCGCCTGCGCATCACTTCCCACGGGTGTCTTTCCCTGGGCTTCCTTCGGGGGTGCGACACACCCTGCCGCCAGGATCATCAGGGCCAGGAGCAGTATGCATCCTCCCAGCACCCCGGATCCCTTCATAAAAAGGGAATTGTCCGAACCCCTATTTATGGCTTTAGCTTTTCCGGCCGGATTCTCCGGCGTTCCCGGCGATATCCATCGAATTATGCCATCGGCCGGCCTTTCGGGTGAAAAAGAACGGGCGGGTCGCACACCTGGACAACCATTTATACCATGAACCCGATACTTCCTGGTATCGGGGTCCGATGGCAGAGGAGAAGCAGTTCTGGAAGAAGGGCGAGCAGGCCATCAACAAGGCCGATGGATACGTGCTGCAGGCCGACCTCCTCGCCCACGACCAGCGGTACGAGGACGCCGTCCGATACTACGACAAGGCGCTGGAGATAGTCCCCGGAAATGCCGATGTCTGGGCGTTCAAGGGAATCACCCTCCAGGGCGGCCTTGGGAAGGACGAGGAGGCAATGAAGTGCTGGGACCGGGCCAGGCAGCTCGACCAGGACCTGGCACGTGCGGTGGACATGCGGAAGGATGAATCTCCTGCCGCTGTTATTGAGTCGATCCGCTGGGACGAGCTCCACGACAGCTGCCGCGACAAGCTCAAGCGCCTGATGATCCGTGATGCACAGTCCGGGAGCCGGTAAGGCACCTGGTTTTTATTTTAAAAAAACGCCCCTCGGCAAGTCCTGTTCCCATGGCTGCGCCCGTGATAGGGGCCAGGTCATCTCTCTGAAAAACGCCTCCCGGGATGCCACTCTTCCCGCGTCCGTGGCGCGATGGGGGCCATCCCAGTTTTTTAAAGCCTTATTTTTTCTTCCGCTGGGCTATCTCCAGTTCCACCAGGACGGGGGCGATGGTTCCAGTGTCAACGGAGCGTTTTGCCAGCTTTGTAAGCCTCCGCACGTAGAAGATATGCGCGACCTGGAAACTGACCAGGAGCCCGAAGCAGAAAGTTACGATGCTTATCAGGCCATAGGATGTAAGATCGACCATTCCGGTATGCCTCCCCTCACGACTCGCGCTCCATCTCGGTGATGAGCGGGGCGATGCTGTCTGCCTGCTCGCATTCCCTGGCAACCGTGAGAAACCGCCGCTGGTAGTAATGGGTCATGGCCAGGTACCCGGCCATCAGGCCGATGCAGAACATCAGGACACCAATCACCAGGTAAATGCTCAGATCGTTCATCTCGGCAAATCCTCATCCTCATCTTCCGGGAAGAAATATGATAAATTTAACCCACCGGCGGGCATTCGTGCCGGAGTTGATTCAGGGAGCCCGGATGCGCCATGCGGGAGGTATAACCTATATAAAGTTGTGGGATAACAGAGTCTATTTGACGGGATTTACCAGGTCCAGTCAAGGTGGCGAATATCATCCATGGCGATGCGGTCTATCACACTGAAGGATTTGAATGTATCGCTCGATAAAGGGGAATACGATATCCTCGTTGACGAATCGAGCGCGAAGGTCTTCTGCCGGGACTACGTGGGGCTCCTGAACGCGCTCCTGGCACGGTGCCATGAACTCTCCCAGCGGTCCCGGACGATGATGGAGCAGAACCCCATGCCCATCCTCCTCCTCGACCAGGATTTCCGGATACTGGATGCGAACGATGCCTACCGGCAGATGAGCGGGATCTCGCACGAGCGGATACTCACCATGACCGCCCGGGAGTTCAAGCTCAAGGAACAGAAAGGTGAGGGCTTAAAAGACGTTGTCCGCTATAAAAGACGGAGTTTCGGGGAGATCTCCCTCGATCTCCCGTCCGGCGCAAAAGTGCTCGAGCAGTACGGGATACCAATCCTGGACTCGCACGGCGACCTCGCGCAGATCCTGGTGGTCTACAATGACGTGACCGAGCTCCGGGCCCGGATGAAGGATATTGTGAACTCCCAGAAACGCTCTGATTCCATCATCCAGGAGAACCCCTACCCCATCCTCATCGTGGACCCTGCAATGGCCATCGTGGGGCATAACAAGGCGTTTTCAGACCTTACCGGGTACGACCGTGAACGGCTGCAGAACCTCTCGCTTCGGGATTTTACGTATATCAAGAGCACGGGAGGCCGGCTGGAAGACACCCTGAAGAACAAGGAGAAGACGAGGGGGACGGCGGTGATCGATTTCCCCTCGGGCCGGCGGACGGTCCGGTGGCACTACATCCCCCTCATGGACGACGGGAACGTCGCGCATGTCCTGGTGGTGTACCGTGATATCACCGATGAGCAGAAGAGCCTCGATGAGATAAAGGGGCTCCAGCAGCGGTCTGCTGCCATCGTGGAGGGCAATCCCTACCCCATCGTCCTGGTGGACCCGTCGATGGCGATCCAGAGCGTGAACCGGGCGTTCCTCGAGACTGCCGGCTATTCAAAGGACCAGGCCCTTTCCCTCTCGCTCAAGGACTTCAGGTACAAGAAGAGCTCGGGAGGGAAGATGGAAGACGTGCTGCGCAAAAAGGAGGAGGCCCGCGGCGTCTCCACCATCGAGTTCCCAGCCGGGACGCGGGTCCTCGAGTGGCACTACATCCCCCTGCTCGACAGCAAGGGCAGCGTTGCCAATATCCTCATCGTGTACAATGATATCACCGAGAAACGCGTGCTTGAAGAGCGCCTGGAGAACAGCATAGCGGAGCTTGCCCGGAGCCTTGCCTCAGTTGCAGCCGGCGATTTCACGAGTGCCGCGGCGACCTACAAGGACGACCCCCTGGGCAAGGTGAAAGGGGACCTGAATGCAACGCTGGTGACCCTGCAGAACATGCTCAAGGAGGTCATGGACCAGGCGAACCAGCTCGAGCACGCCATTATAGACGTCGGGCATGGGACCGACGAGATCGCCAGGGCGACCCAGCAGGTTGCCCTCACCGCTCAGAAGACGACCGACGAAGTCCGGACCCAGATCGCCGAGCTGGAGAAGGTCACCAAGGAGGTGTCCGACCTCTCCGCCTCCAACGAGGAGATCGCGAGCACATCCCAGGAGGTCAAGGCGGTCACGCTGAACGTGGCAAAGCAGGGCAACGAGGCCGCGAAGGTGGGCAACGACGCCAGCGCCAAGATGCAGATCGTGCAGGAGATCTCCCAGCGGGCGGTGGACGAGATAACCCTCCTGAACAACAAGATGCACGAGATCAGCAACATCGTGAAGCTGATCACCGATATCGCCAACCAGACCAACCTGCTGGCGCTCAACGCCGCCATCGAGGCGGCCCGCGCCGGCGAGCACGGGAGGGGGTTCGCGGTCGTTGCCGGGGAGGTGCGCAACCTGGCAGGCGAATCCAAGGAGGCCACCCGCAGCATCGAGGACGTGATCAATGACATCACCCAGACCAGCGAGAACACCTCGGTTGCCATGCGGAAGGCCTACGAGGAGATCATCGCCGGCATCACCAGCGTGAACGCGACCATCGAGGCGCTCAACCGGATGGTCTCGGACGTGAACATCTCTGCCAACAGCATTGCCGATATCTCCCGCGCCACCGAGGACCAGGCCCATGCCACCAACAACGTGACCAGGAATATCGATTCCATCAACAACCTCATCCTGGGCGCGGAGAAGCGCATGGATGACCTGGCAGCGCTTGCCCAGGAGTCCAGCGCCTCGACCGAGGAGGTGGCCAGCGCGGCAAACGAGATCAAGGCCATGGCAGAGCACCTCCGGGAGATGGTCGGCCGGTTCAGGGTGTCCTAGATGCCTGCGACCATCGATGTTGTAGAGTTCCGCATGGGAAACGAGCTCTATGCCATGGACATCCAGCTGGCTCGGGAGATCGTGGAGATGGTGCCGATCACGCCGCTCCCGCGGGCACCGGACTACATTGCCGGGATCATCAACCTGCGGGGGGAGATAACCACGGTCATCTCCATCAACCGGCTCCTGGGCATCAGGGAGCAGCAGTCCGATGCCGGCCGGAAGATCATCATCATGGTCCCCGGGCTGGCTGCCGGGTCGAATGTCGGCATCATCGTTGACGACGTCCTCTCGGTCATCCAGGTCCGGGATACGGACATCGAGCAGATAGAGGGCGGGGTGGCATCAGGGGCGGGCCACTTTGTCAAGGGGATCATCAAGGCCTCCGTGGACTCGGGGGAGCGGAAGAAGCGCGGCGAAGAGGGGGGCGGGGATACGGCACTGGTCATCTGGATAGATGCAGAAAAGATTATCCGCGAGCTGGTGGACCTGCAGCACAAGTCGTAAATTCCCATGGATGATTTTGCCTCCCTCCTCTCCACCATCGAGCGGACCCTCCGGGTCCGGTGCGGAAACTACAAGGAGGACTACATCAGGAGGCGGCTCCTTTCCCGGATGAACGCAACCGGGGTGCAGGGTTTCCGGGATTACCAGTCCCTCCTGCTCTCAAGCGCCGATGAGCAGGAAAAGCTCCGGAATGCGCTTACCATCAACGTGACCAGGTTCTACCGCGACCCGGAGGTCTTCGACCTGGTGAAGCGGGAGGTCATCCCCCGGATCATCGAGCGGAACCCCCGCATCAGGATCTGGAGCGCAGGGTGCTCCTCGGGGGAGGAGCCCTACACCTACGCCATGATCCTGGCCGAGATCGGCCTCCTGCGGAAGGACGTGAGCGGGATCATCTACGCCACCGACATCGACGCGGCGATCCTGAAAAAGGCCAGGGAAGGGGTGTACGAGCGGGACACGCTCGAGAACATGACCGAGAGCCAGGTCAGGCGGTACTTTACCCGGAAGCCTGACGGCAGGTTCGAGGTAAAGCCGCATATCCGGGAGATGGTGAGGTTCCAGCAGCACGACCTGATGAGCAGCCCACCGCCCCTCCGCAACTTCGACCTGGTCTCCTGCCGCAACGTGACCATCTATTTTACCGAGAAGCAGAAGGACGACCTGGCCCGCACCTTCCATGCGAGCCTCGTCCCTGGCGGGTTCTACGTGATAGGGCTCGCTGAGTTCATGGGAAAGGAGGTAAGCCAGCTCTTTTCACCGTACAGGCCCCTCCTCAAGGTCTACACGAAGAACGGGAACCCCTGAACCCTGGGGGGCAGGGCTGCAGGCAGGTCTCCCCTGCATCACCGGTATACACTCCGGGATGCACCTGGAACACTCTGCCGAAGCTGCAACAATCGCGTTCCTATTGCAGAGGTGGTGCAGGATCGTCCAGCCGGTGGAACCCCCGCTGCAGGATGCCAGGGTCAGCGCGGCGGCCTCTCGATCCGGTCGGTGAGCGCCTGCGCCGGGAGCCGGACCTGGACATGGTAGGCCCGCCCCGGGAAGATCTCCTCCTGAACCTTGAGAGAGCAGCGCCGGAGGCTGCCTTCGGGCATCCGGTCGTACCGGGTCTCTACGGTGCGGTAGGCTGCCACGAGCACCCCTGCCGTCTCTTTCCATTCGAGGCCTTCGAGAAGCTCCCGGAACGGCTCCATCCAGGTCACCGCCTCCCACGGGGGGAGCTTGAGCGTGGAGGAATCAATTATGAGGCGTCCGGAATCAAGGGAAAGGACGCTTGCTTCGCTGATGGTGAAATTGAGCAGGATGTCCAGCCGGTGCAGCCCCTGGAGGCTGAACGAGACAAGGTTTTGGAGGAAGTCGTGGAACAGCCGCAGGTTCTGGTCCCGTTCCGCTTTGACCGCGTTGAGGAGGGCATCGCGGACCTGAGCCGAGATCGAGGCCTCGGCCTGGATGGCCTCGAGGAGCCGGTCCTGCTCCCTGAGGCGTTTGAGCATCTGCCGCAGGGCAGTATTCCGTTTCCAGAACTCCTCTTCATGCACGCTGGTATGGGCGGTGATCCCGGGTTCCATTCCTGTCACTCCTTCTTCTCCGGCTCTCCGGCTGGCGGGCCATTGACGGAGAGCTGTTTCATCAGCTCTTTCCGCTTCCGGTGCTCGCGGAGCTCGTTGAAGATCAGGATGAAATTGAACCCGATGACCGTGATGATCAGGGTGGAGCTCATCCAGAAGAGGGGAGTGATGCCCTGCACGATGAACGTGGTGGCAAGGAGCACCGCTACGAAACAGATGAGGTAGAAGAAGATCCAGGTGCGGATATTGAGGACATCCATGGACTTTACGTGAGGATGCGCCGCGCTTGCTCTAATAAATTGTTGTTTGTTTTGAGGATCGGCCGGACGGGTCGCCGGCCTCCTGTCGATGCCACAGACCAGGGCTGTCAATGGTATGGATCCGAAAGCTGGCTATTTCGAAGCTGGCCATTTCATGTGCATGGAGGTTCCGGCTCCGCAATCCCCGTGCACGCAGGGGGGTAAGTATGATCCAGATTTCCAGAACCGCACATTACGGCTATTCCCGTGAACGCGAGGAGCAAGGGGGGATGGATTGTCGGGAAGGCCCCATACCTTTTCCGAACACACAGGAGGCAAGGGCATGCAGAGTTCCGCCCTGGATCCCGGGCCCCGCACCAACTCCACGGTTGCATCCCTGTCAGCCGGGTAACGTTCCCGGTCCAGGAGCCGCCTGGCGGCGAGTGCCGCCCGTTTCGCGCCCCCTGCACTGCTGCCGATGCAAGAACCCCGGTCGATGGAACCGCTCCCTCGCAGGCTGATGGATGCCATGGTTACGGGTTGTGCCGGGCTGGTTCTCCTCCGGGGCAAAAATCGTGACCGTTCCGTTTAAATCCTATACCACGACATACAGATTATACCCATGCCCTCGCCGCCCGGCATCCTGGAGACTGCGTCATCGGCCCTCGAGGAGAAGCGGGATACCGTGAAGCTCGCCATTATCGGGGCGTTCGCGGTGATATCCCTCCTCTTCACCCTCTCGGTCATCGCGTCCCGCAACTCGGCTTATTTCTCCTTCATCTATCCCCTCATCCCCCACCTCTACCTCATCCCCATCATCCTGCTGGCACTCTGGTACCCCCGGCGGGGGCTCCAGGTCACCATCCTCCTCATCGCTGCGATATTCATCCTCACGCTGTCGCTGTACTTCCTGGGTATCCTGCTGGACCCGCTCATCATCCTCCTGAACGCCGGGATGGATATTGCCATCTTCGTTGCCCTGGCCCTGTACGCCAAGGACCGCAGCCTGGTGGAGTCGTTCCTCCGGGGGTTCTTCGAGCACGCCGGGATGGGGGAGAGCTTCGAGGAGGCCATGCGGCACCCCTCCACCCGGGCCAAGATCAAGTTCGAGGGCGCCTTCGAGGATGTGGTGAACGCGCTGCACAGCAACGATGACGAGATTCGCGAAGAGGCGGTGCGGGCCCTGGGCGAGTTGAACGACCCCCGGGCCGTGGACCCGCTCATCGATATCCTCGACGACGAGAACCGGTACATCCGCCGGGAGGCGGCAAAGTCCCTCGGGCGCATCGGGGACCACCGGGCCATCCCGGCGCTCATCAACGCCCTCAAGGACGAGGACCGGTACGGGCGGGAGGGGGCTGCCGAAGGGCTGGGCGAGATGGGGGACCGGGCGCTCCAGCCCCTGCTCCGGGCTATGGGAGACGACGACTGGCACGTCCGCATGGGCGCCGCCATCGCCCTCCGCATCATCGGGGACCGGAGCGCCCTGGACTCCCTCATCCCGGCCATCGGGGACGAGAACCGGTTCGTCCGCCGGGAAGTGGTCAAATCGCTCGGGCGCATCGGGGACCACCGGGTCATCGACATCCTCATCGGGGCGCTGAAGGACCCGGACCGGAGCGTCCGGCTCCGGGCGGTGAGCGCCCTCTCCAAGTGCAGGGACGACCGGGTCATCGACCCGCTCATCGGGGCCCTCAACGACGAGGACTCGGGGGTCCGCCTCCGGGTCATCCGGGCCCTGGAAGAGATGGACGACCCGAGGGCAGTCAGGGCCCTGAACAACTCCTATGCCTGATGCAGTTGATGCGCTCCTGCAGGGACCGCCTCGCAACCTACCTACCTTTATAAGCATTTCCAGGCTCCAAACTGTGCGCCCCGATCAGGATTTGCCCGGTAAACCGCCCGGTTTGAACAATATATTTATAAAGGAAGAGAGTAACGTACCACTTGCAGGCTAACTGGAGGGATCCGTTAGCTTTGCGAGGTGTAGCATATGAAGAAGTTTACAGGAAATGAAGACGCGTTCACCGGGCTCGAGGCCGCGATCGTGCTGATCGCCTTCGTGGTCGTTGCTGCGGTGTTCTCGTATGTCGTACTGGGCGCCGGTTTCTTCACCACCCAGAAGAGCCAGGAAGTGGTTCACTCTGGTGTGACGCAGGCTGCGTCGAATGTAGTTATAAAGGGCGAAGTATACGGGATAGCAAACAGCACTACAGATCTTACTGGTATTAAATTCCTCCAATATGATATTGGACTCGCTGCAGGTGGTCTCCCTGTTGATATGAACAGGACCACGATGACCTTCAGTACTACTAATACTGAACCGAAAATTTTGATCCATGATTATGTTAAATTCAACAAAGGAGAAGAACCTGGAGCCGGAACTTGGGTTATTTATAATATTAGCGCTGGATCGACAAATGATATGACGTTGCAAACAGCCGAAACCTTCACAATTCGGGCAGCGCCCCCCAACTCTCTAGTTCCAAGGGAAAAATTCCTTATTGAAGTTAAACCAGAAATCGGTGCAGCATTGGGCATCGACAGAACCGTTCCGCCCTCGATTACTTACACAACCTTACTCTACTAAAAACATCTTTTTCTTTGTATCACCCATAACTTTTAAACCCCTTGACCAACGATCCTACTTTACCATGGCAGTGAACCAGGCCCAGGTCGACCACATCATCTCTTCGGCCTCTGCGGACGACCCCGAGGTGAAACTGCTCAAGCTCCAGGACGAGGTGGAGCTTATCAAGACATCCATCAAGCGTCTCCTCATTGACATCCGGGAGCGGATGAACGACATGGAGAACCCCATCATGATTGGCGGGGGGCAATCAGCGTCTGGGGAAGTATCGGTCAGCGTAGCCAGCGCCTTACGGGACACCTCGACGGCGGTCCAGGCTGCCGCCGGAGCTGTCAGGGCGACCAGCGAGTTGGCACAGAAAGAGGGGCAGACGCAAGATCCGCCTGCACCGGTGGGTGTATCCCCGGCTCCGGCTGCCGGTCCCGGCACCGCCGGACAGACCCCAGCAGCGGTGTTCCCGCAGGCATCCGCCCAGCCGCCACAAGGCGATATCGACTTCCTTTCTGCCCTCAAGTCCCAGATCGCCTCGCTCCCGGGGGAGGACACCACGGTGAAGGCGGCGCTCGGGGACAAGGTCAGGCTCCAGAAGGTCTTCCGCCTCTTCGAGTGGACGTCCCGGAATGTGAAGCGGTTCGGTCATGACCGCACGGACCTGATGCTGGACGCCTACCACGCGATGGGGTACATCTCGGACAAGTCATGCAAGCTCGTGAAGGACATGACCCGGCTGATGCCCTCCAGCCTGGGGGAGGTGCACGATATCCGTGCGGACGAGTTCGTATCGGAGCTGTACGAGTTGAACCACATCCTGAACCCCTCCGACTCCACCCTGGACCGGGACATGATCGAGGTCCTGATGGAGAAGCGGGAGGGGAAGGAGACCCAGAAACTGCTCGGGCCGGCCCATCCTTCCGACGAGGAGATTCCAAAGGAATATCTCCCTTCCCGTGACAGGGTTTAGTGGGAATGTCGAGCGAGACCATCGTCACCGCACTTTTTTTGATTAGCGCTGTAGTCGCAGCCGGGATACTCATCAACTCCATCTTCCCGGCTATCTACCGGACTACCAATACCTTCGGCTCGGTCTCGCACGAGGCGGAGGCGCAGTTGCGCACCGATATCAGGATCGTGAACACGTTCGCCAACGCGACGACAGCCAAGGCCTGGGTCAAGAACGTCGGGAGCATGAGGATCAGCGCCAACGAACTGGACGAATCGGACATCTTTGTCGGGGCCGTCGGGAATTTTGAGCGGATCCCCCTTGCAGGCCATTACACCATCGAAGGAGACGGCAACTCGTTCTGGGACCCCGGGGAGACGCTGAGTATTATGGCATTAAGCACCAAGCTGCCGGCCACCAGGGGGGAGTACGTCTATTTTTCGATTGTGCTCCCCAACGGGGTGAAGCGTTCCGAGGAGTTCACGTCCAGCTGACCGCACCGGGTGACAGAGTCCCATGGCCGCAGCCTCCCTCATCGCCACTGCCTTCGGTATCATTCTCCTGATACTCACCGCCTATTTCCTGGCCGGGGGAGCGCTCCTCACGATCGAGACGGTCTCAAGCGCCCAGAAGGACATGACGGACCTGCAGTCGAAGGCCCTGGGGACGGCAATCGAGATCGACCTGGCCAACTCGACGCTCAGCAGTCCAATGTACCTGTCGGTGAAAAATTCCGGGAACGAGCCCATCAAGGACCTGTCAAAAGTTGACGTCTATATATTCGATGCCGGGGCTGCCCCCACCCTGATCCGGTACTCCCTCTCAGGGAAGCCGGATACCTGGAAAATGGAGGGGCTCTTTCCTGACCTGGTCTATCCCGGCCAGTGGGACCCGGGGGAGCGCCTCAACATGACGATATTCTATTCAGGAAGCTTCTCCGGCATCCAGGTCACCACCGGGAACGGCATATCGGCCCGTACCGTTGTTCCTTGAACAAACCGGGATTTGGTCGGGATTGGACAGGACAAAACCCGGTGCCCGGTGATTGTAGCAGGATCAAATGCCGGCCAGGCACCCAATCCGGGACAAGGGCTCTCCCCGGCACGCCCCGCCTGCCCCGGGTGCCCGGGGCAGCCGGCTGGAAAGGCGACTTTTCCCGGCTCCGGAAAGCCGGTTTCCGGGTCAGATGTTTTACAATATCCAACCCCGGGGGAGGTTATCTGACGCAAATGGCACCGCCACAGCCAATACCTTAAATAGCGACCCGGAGAATGATCACAGTAATTCTTTATGGTGGCATCAGTCAATGACGGGCTCTCCAGCCTGCTCGGGGGAGAGGACAGGCGCATCCTCTCCACGGGGAACGGGGAGATCGACAAGAAGATTGCCGACGGGATACCGCTCGGTTCCCTGACCCTCATCGAGGGGGAGAACGACACCGGAAAGAGCGTGCTCACCCAGCAGATCATGTGGGGGGCCATGAAGCAGGGGCTGCGGGTTGACTTCTACTCGACCGAGCTGACCGCCAAGAGCTTCCTCTCCCAGATGGAGTCCATGAGCCTCGACGTCTCCGATTATTTTGCCTGGGGGTACATCCGCCTCTTCCACCTGCATGTGGAAGGGTTCCAGTGGACAAAGGACGAGATGGACGGCGTCCTGCAGCGGATCATCACCCACATCCGGGGCAGCAGGGCCGATGTGGTGGTCATCGACTCGTTCACCATGTTCACCGAGTATACCCAGCAGTCCTCGATCCTCGCCTTCCTGACCAACTGCAAGACCCTGGTCGACAAGGGCAAGACCATCCTGATCACCCTGCACACCTACGCGTTCGAGGAGGACACCCTGGTGAGGCTTCGGTCGATCTGCGACGCACACCTCTCCATGAAGAAGGCCCTCATCGGGGACAAGTACGTGATGGTCCTCGAGGTGGTCAAGGTCAGGGGGGCGCGGAGGACCACCGGGAACCTCGTGAGCTTCGAGGTGCACCCCGGGTACGGCATGAAGATCATCCCCATCTCCATGGCCAAGGTCTGACATGTCCACCCTCTCCGCCACCATCAACCTGCCGTTCAAGCCCTCGCGGAGCGAGGAGGACAACGACTGCGTCAACAACATCGAGTCCTGCGCCCTCTACCGGATGCTGCCGGTCAATGCCAAGGAGTACGTGCAGAAGAGCCCCCACCTCCTGGAGTACCTTCACATCTTCCCGGTAGACGAATACGGGATCCCGCTCTTCTTCTCGGAGCTGAAGCGGGACTTAAAGTCCCTGTCTGAGCCGAACCTCATCTACCCGGCAGATGACACGGTCTTCGTGCATATCTTCTTTGACCAGAACGACGTGCGCAACTACTACATCCCCATCGACCCCTCCTTCATGCACAGCGTCAAGGACATGCTGCCGGCAGTGGAGTTCAAGCTCATCGACCACCTGGACGCCCTCGAGATCGACCCCGTCTCGGACGAAGACCGGGCCAATGTCCTGCGGAACCTCATCAGCCAGGTCCTGTACGTGAAGAAGCCGGGAGAGCAGGTGGCGCTCCCCTCCGGCAACGGCGGTAAATCAGGGTTCTCCTCGAAGCTGAAGGACTTTTTAAACAAGGACCTCACGGCAAAGACCAGCCCGCACCGGGCGGCGGCCATGGCCAGCGTCCCCCATACCGCAGACGGGAGGATTATTGTAAACCCCCAGGAGTACCGGGCCCTGGAATACATGATCGTCCGCGACAAGATCGACGTGGGGATCCTGAAACCGTTCATCAACGACCGGTATATCGAGGACATCACCGTAGACGGGGTGGGCCCGATCTTCATCGAGCACAAGATCTTCAAGGGCCTCAAGTCGGTGGTCGGGTGGGATGATACCGACGAGCTGGACAAGTTCGTCATCAAGCTGGCAGAGCGGACCAGGCGGCCGATCACCTACCGGAACCCCATCGTGGACGCCACCCTCCCCGACGGGTCGCGCATCAACATCGTGTACAGCACCGATATCAGCCGCAAGGGCAGCAACTTCACGATCCGGAAGGCCATGGACGACCCCATCAGCATCCTCAAGCTGATCGAGTTCAAGACCTGCGACTACATGGTGGCCGCCTATATCTGGATGTGCGTTGAACACGGGATGTCCCTCTTCATGAGCGGGGAGACGGCGAGCGGAAAGACCACCAGCTTGAACGCCTTCACCACCTTCATCCCCCCCGAGAACAAGATCGTCACCATCGAGGATACGCCCGAGCTCCAGGTGCCCCACCGCAACTGGACCCGGGAGGTCTCCAAGGGCAAGGGCAAGGGGGAGGGTGAGGGGGCGGACGTGACCATGTTCGACCTCCTCCGGGCGGCACTCCGGCAGTGCCCGAACCAGATCCTTGTCGGCGAGATCCGGGGCGTGGAGGGATCGGTGGCCTTCGGGGCCATGCAGACCGGGCACCCGGTGCTCTCCACCTTCCATGCCGCCTCGGTGGAGAAGCTTATCCAGCGGCTCTGCGGAGACCCCATCAACATCCCCAAGACCTACGTGGACAACCTCAACCTGGTGGTCATCCAGAGCGCGGTCAAGCGCCCCACCGGGGAGACGGTCCGCCGGATGATCTCAATCAACGAGCTCGTTGGGTACAACCCCGAGACCCAGGGTTTCTCCTTCGTGGAGATGTTCCACTGGGACCCGGTGACCGACACGTTCGAGTTCACCGGCAGGGGGAGCAGTTACCTCCTTGAGAACAAGATCGCCACCATGCTCGGCATCCCCGAGTACAAGAAGGCCGCCATTTACCAGGAAGTGGAGAAGAGGGCCAGGATCCTGGAGCGGCTGCACAAGGCGGGGTACACCGGGTTTTACGATCTCTTCCACATGATCACCAAGACCAAGAAGCAGGGGCTCCTGGCCATCGATCTCGATGCCATCTGAAGGGTTCGGCAAATCGCTGCGCCAGGCGAATGCAGGAAAACTCCCGTTCCAGGACCTGGGCAGTTCCATCTCCAAGCGGCTGGCCACGATCATCGAGAACAAGCGGATGGGGCCGGACCTCCTCTTCATGGTCACCTACATGGCCTCCATCACCACGGCCCAGGCCACCCGGCCGGAGATCTTTGCCTATACCGCCGGCCGGAAGGAGTATGTCCCGACCAGGTACATCGAGCGGATCGAGTTTTTTGTCAAGCGGTGGAACTACAGCTACGTGGAAGCCCTCTCCATCATGGCCGAGCGGGTCCAGAACGACATGCTCCGGAGCATGCTCAACCGGTACGCCAACTCCATCGAGTCCGGCGTCCCGGACGAGGACTTCCTGACCCGCGAGCTCGCCACCATCCGGAGCGTGTACCGGAACAACTACGAGCAGGGGCTGGAGATGCTGAAGAAGTGGAGCGATGCCTACATCGCCATGCTCTTCTCGGCTAACCTCATCGGCATCATCATCATGGTCTCCATCGCCATCTTCGCCCCCGACAATATCCAGGCGACCCTCAGTTCCTCCTACTTCATCGTCATCGCCGTTTCGGCCTTCGGGCTCTTCACCATGTACAAGTCGGTCCCCTCTGACGACAAGACCCATAACCTGGAGCGGGGGTCGAAGGAGCAGGACATGGTCCGCAGGCTGGAGAAGAGGATCATCCCTATAGCCATCGCCGCAGGCGTCATTCTCTTCGTGGTCGCCCAGAACGCAGGCCTGGTAATGCTCTTTATCGGGTTCCTGCTCATGCCCCTGGGCATCATCGGGTATTTTGACGACCGGAACATCGTCCAGCGGGACGCGGAGTTCACAACGTTCATCCGAAGCCTCGGGGCCGTCATGGGCGGCAAGGGGATCACCGTATCAAGCGCCCTCGGCGAGATCGACCGCAAGTCGATGCCGTTTCTCGAGCCTTTCATTGCCGGTGTCTATTCCAAGATGAACCTGGGCCTCGACGAGAAGCTCACCTGGCAGCGGTTCATCAGCGAAGCCGGGAGCAACCTCGTCTACAAGTACCTGAACATCTTCCGCGACGCCGTGGAGCTGGGCGGCCGGCCGGATAAGATCGGGCAGATCGTCGGCTCATCGATGCTTGAGCAGGTGCTCCTCCGGGAGAAGAGGAACGCCATCGCCATGGGCTTCGTCATCCTCATCATCCCCATGCATGCCATGATGGTGGGGATCTTCCTCTTCCTTTACCATATCATGCTCCTGATGTCCAGGGCCATCTCCTCGGTGGTGGCGCAGCTGGGCTCCTCGAGCTCGTCGCTCGCCAATCCCGGCACCGTAGGAGGCACGTTCGGCGGGGGCCTCCAGATGTTCGTGAACTTCCCGGAGGCTGATATGCAAATCTACGTGGTCATCATCATGACAATTGTCCTGGTATCGAATGTTATTGCGGGGAAGATCGTGATGGGAGGGGACCGGTACATCTACTATTTCTTTGCGAGCATCCTGCTCGTGATGACGGGGATAATTTATATCGCTGCACCCTTCATTGTTAATATGTTCTTTACTATTCCGACCTTCCAGGGGATATAAAATGAAAGATAGCACCCGGAGACTCGTCCTTTTCATTGTCATCCTGGTCGCCGGATCCCTCATGATCGTCCTTGATATCCCGGTCTTTTACCTCATCCTTGGAACGGTCTGCCTGGGGATAATACTGCTCTTCCTCACGGGAGCGGTTCGCCTGCCCTCGTTCCGGCGTGAAGGGAAAAAGCAAAAGGGGCCTTCCCCTCCAGCCCCGGAGAAAAAGGCCAAAAAAATCCCAAAAAAACGGAAGGAGCGGATACAGGGAGAGAAAGGAGGGATAGGCGAATTTTTCTCCTCGCTTGCGGGCGCTTTCTCGGCCCTGGGCAGGGACTTAAAGAACCTGGGCAGGTCAGACCAGGAGAAGGAGCGCCGCCGGAAGAAGCTCGACGAGCTGCTGGACGCCTCGGTCCGGGGCGCCGAGGTGGTCTCCCTGGACGACATCGCCCCTGATGCGGTCCCCGTCGAGAAGAAGAAGGTATCGGACCCCTTCACTGCCCTGGTATCGGAAGACCTCAACGCCGATCTCGTGAACGGTGTCCCCGGGGAAGATGAATATTCCTTCCTCGAAGATATGGAAATTGATGTCGGGAACGGCCCTGCACCCGGTGAGGCAACGGCGGTGAACAATGCTGCCATGGACATCGGCCTCTCCACGGAGGAGATCCCGGTAGCCCTCGACGAGGTGAATGATGCCGACGAGGTCAAGGAGATCCTCGCGGCTCATGAAGAGGAGCTCGCACTCCCTGGCGACGCAGAGCTTGCCGGCCTCGAGAACCTCGACCTCGATGCCGTTGACGTCGGGGGAGAGCCCGCCCCGGGCCCGGTGGCGGAGCCGGCGCAGCCTCCGGCACCGGCGCCTTCTCCCGCCGAGGCCCCAGGTGCCGCCGCTCCCCCACCGCAGCCTGGCGAGGCGGAGATGGCGACCTTTGCCAGGGCAAGGGGCGAGACCGATGATCTGATGGCCGCCCTCAAGGCAGAGGCCAGGGGGGTGAAGAAACAGGAATATGCCAGCCTCATCCGCGACTTAAAGGACGTGCACATTCCTGCAGCGGACCTCGAGAAGGAGCTCGCGGACCTGTTGAAGACCCGGAAAAGGTCCGGCGGCCGGCAATCGCAGTGATCAGGCATGGCTGTTGTCCCGGTCAAGATCGAGCAGGGGGGGAAATGGGTGGTCACCAGGGTCGACCTGCAGAAGGAGGCCATGGCCATCGCCGAGCCATTCAACAGGACCATCCCCTACAAGGGCATCATCGACCTGGCAGAGCGCAAGAACATGCTCCTCGTCACCATGAAGGGTGACCCCCCGGTGACCATGCGGGTGGCCAGCGTCGACAAGGTCCTCCTGGCCATGAAAAAAGTGATCATCATGTCCTGCAGCGCCTACCGCCTGACAGCCTACTTCATGTCCCCGGCCGTCAGGGGCGGGGTGCTGATCACCGATGCCAGCTGGGAGAAGGGAGCTATCGCCGTGCTCAAGTCAGCCATCTGGTTCGTGAGCCAGAACAAGCAGGTCTCGGTCTCCTTAAAAGAGGTTACCGGGATGGAACTGACCAAGCGGGAGGTCAACAAGAAGCCGACCGATGTCGTGAAGATCGATCACCTGGAGAACTCAGACGTGGTGACCAGCTTTGTCCTCTGCCCCCTCTCCACCCTGCAGATATTGCTCAATTTCCTGCAGGACGCCACAAAGGACCTGGATATGAAGGGCAACGAGCTCGACCCGCTCGCCGCCCAGGTGGGGATGCTCGTGTACAGCGGTATGGACTCGCTCTCCATCGAGAAGATGCTTAATATATCCCACAAGGAGCTTGATGCCATCTATGACAGGCTCCAGGGCCTCCAGCTTATCGAGGTGGTCCTCGTCCGGCGGGAAGTCCAGCTTACCCCCCGGGGGGTCCGGTACATTACCGAGGCGGTCAAGCCCCCCACTTCGTAGGGGTGTCTGAGAGGCATTTTCCGGGGCTGGGACTGGGGGACATGATCAGTCCCGCCGTGTACACGTTGGGGCGTCATTCCTGGTGCATGGTATCATTCAAAGCGACTCAGACACGCAGAAATACTGAAAACTTTGCACCCCTGGCACTGCCAGCAGCACACTCCTCCAGCAACTCCCCTACCCGGCCCCCCCGGTGGTCTCCTCTCCGAAAAAACCTCTGCCTGTACAAGCATGAGATTTATCACGTCCTGCCAGGCACTTGCAGGAGTCCCCCCTCATCCGGCCCCCCAGGCGGTCTCCTCTCCGGAAAAACCTCTGCCTGTACAAGCATTAGATTTATCACGTCCTGCCAGGCACTTGCAGGAGTCCCCCCTCATCCGGCCCCCAGGCGGTCTCCTCTCCGGAAAAACCTCTGCCTGTACAAGCATTAGATTTATCACGTCCCTGCGAGCAATTTTATTTTGATTCCCATGGGGAGAATATTGATCGTGGACGATACCCTCTTCATGCGCACTCTTCTCAAGAATATCCTTTTTTCCGGCGGGCATACCATCGTCGGTGAGGCGGCCGATGGCGATGAGGCCATTGCCAGGTACCAGGAGCTCAAGCCCGACCTGGTGACCATGGACGTGGTCATGCCCAGGATGAACGGGATCGAGGCCCTGAAGGGGATCAAGACGGCAGACCCGGGTGCCCGCGTCGTTATGTGCACGGCGGTGGGGCAGGAGCAGATGGTCAAGCTTGCCATCAAGAACGGGGCCAGGGGGTACATCGTCAAGCCGTTCCAGGCTCCCAAGGTCCTCGAAGAGATCCAGAACGTTCTCGGGTCCTGACGAAACCATGATCCGGGTGCTCGTAGTCGACGATTCCCTGTTCATGCGCACCATGATCCGGGACCTCCTGGAAAAAGATCCCGGGATCGAAGTTGTCGGGATGGCGGCAGACGGGATCGAGACCATGGAGAAGATCAGGAACCTGGAGCCCGATGTAGTCACCCTCGACATCGAGATGCCCAGGATGAACGGCCTCGAGGTCCTCTCGCGGAGAAAGGATTTTACGAGATTTCCCCGGGTGCTGATGCTCTCCTCCCTCACCTCTGCAGGGGCGGAGATGACCCGGCGGGCGATGGCCCTCGGCGCCGACGATTTCATGCTCAAGCCGCGGGAAGTCCGGGGGGTCCTCGGCATCGACCGGGAACTGCGGGACAAGGTCCGAAACCTGGTCAGGATATCCTACATCACCCTAAAGAAGACGCCGTCTGCCTGCCTCGCCGACCGGGTGGTGGTGATCGGATCGTCAGCCGGCGGACCCCCCATGCTCGACCTCCTCCTCTCCTCGATGCGGAGCCCAATAGAGGCTGCGACCGTCATCACCCAGCACATGCCCGAGGGCGGGTTCACTGCTTCGCTGGCCACCCGGCTGAACCGGATCAGCTCCATGCCGGTGAAGGAGACCGAGAACGGGGACGTCCTGCACCAGGGCCGGGTATACCTCTCGAAGGCCGGCTGCCACTCCATCGTTTCCGCGTACCTGGACGAGAAGGGGTCAAAGGGCGGGATGATCGTCCATTCCCATGCCCCACCGGTGCACAGCGTCCGGCCGGCTGTCGACAGGACGTTCACCTCAGCCTCGGCGGTGTTCGGGAGCGGCGTAGTCTCGGTCCTCCTCTCGGGGATGGGCAACGACGGAGGCGAAGGCATGGCTGCGGTGAAGGAGCGGGGCGGCCGGACCCTGGTCTGCAGGGAGGAGGACTGCCTGGTGTACGGCATGGCCCGCTCCGCGCTCTCGCGCGGCTGCGTGGACCGCGTGCTCCCCCTCGCGACCATGGGGAGCGAGATCGCCCGCCTGGTGGAGGGGATAACCCTTGTCTGACCTCGATGCCTACCGGTCCCTCTTCATTGCCGAGTCCAGGGAAAACCACGAGAACATCGTGAAAAACCTCCTGAGACTGGAAAAAAGCGCAGACCCCGGGGCAATCGCCGAGATCTTCCGTTCGGCCCATTCCCTGAAGGGGATGTCCGCTTCCATGGGATATACAGGCATGGAGCGCCTCTGCCACGCGATGGAGGACATATTCCAGGAGATACGGAGCGGCACCCTGGAGTCCACCCCCTCCCTGATGGACGCACTCCTCTCCGCGTCAGACCAGGTCGAGTCCATGCTCGATGACATCGAGGCGGGGGGCCCGGGCATGCCGCAGGACCTTGAAGAGACGGTCGGCGCCCTGCAGCGGTGGCTGCCGCAGACCGGCGGGACACCTGGAACAATCGATGCCACCAGGATCGGGGACGAACCGGGAGATCTCCCGGTAGATCAGGGTGGGGCGCTCTACCACTACACCGTTGACGTGACCATGAAGGACGGGTGCGACAACCCGAACCTTCGGGCCATGATCGTGCTCCAGAACCTCGGGGAGCTCGGCCGGATCGAGAAGGTTGCACCGCCCCGGGACGTGGTCGAGGAGGGGGATTTCGGCAGCCACTTCATCGTGGACCTGGCGACCGATGCCGGGATGGAGGCAATCCACACGATCGCCTCGGTGACCGGCGTCCAGGAGGTCAGCCTCCGGAACAGGGGCCGGCCAGCGGATGCTCCCCCCGCAAAGCCAAAGGAGGTGCCCGTTCCGGGGCTCCCGGGCGGAGACAGGGGGGAGCGGGGGCGGGAAGTGAAGAACATCAGGGTAGACATCGCCCGCCTTGACCAGATGATGAACCTGGTGGAGGACCTTGTCATCAACCGGGGCCGCATCAGCCAGATCGCCCGGAAACACCAGATCAAGGAGCTCGACGAGACCCTGAACATGGTGGGGCGCTCGGTCGCCGACCTCCAGAACCTGATGATGAACATCCGGATGATCCCCCTCACCCACATCTTCAACCGCTTCCCCCGGACCGTGCGGGACATCGCCCACCGGGAGGGGAAAGAGGTGGAGTTCATCATCGAGGGCGGGGGCACCGAGCTGGACCGGAGCGTGATGGACGGGCTCAACGACCCCCTCCTCCACCTCATCCGCAATGCCATCGACCACGGCATCGAAGCTCCCGATGTCCGCGAATCGGCGGGAAAACCCCGCAAGGGGACCCTTCGCCTCTCTGCCTGCCGCGACCGGGACAACGTCATCATCACCATCGAGGATGACGGCCGTGGGATCGACACCGGCAGGGTGCTGGAAAAGGCCGTTGAGCGGGGCCTGGTCCCGGCCGAGGCGTCCCGGGACCTCTCCCGCGAGGAGGTCATCAACTTCCTGTTCCGCCCGGGGTTCTCCACGGCGGAAGCCGTCACCGACATCAGCGGGAGGGGCGTTGGCCTGGACGTGGTGCGGACAACGATCGAGTCCCTGAAAGGGACTATCAGGGTCGAATCAACGCCCGGCACGGGGAGCCGGTTCGAACTGGTGCTGCCCCCCACGATGGCAATCGTCAACGTGATGATGGTGCGGATCAACACGCGGCGCTTTGCCATACCCATCCACAGCGTGGTGGAGGTGGCCGGGCTCACCCATGACCGGATACATACCATCGCGGGCCGTGAGGCCGTCCTTCTCAGGGACGAGGTGATCCCCCTCGACCGGCTCGACGACATGTTCGGGTCGTCCCGGGAGAGCGAGATCCTGGTGGTGCTCCAGCACCAGGGCCGCAAGCGGACCATTGCGGTCGACCTCATCGAGGGGCAGCAGGAAGTGGTGATCAAGCCCCTCTCCACCGTGGCAGGGATATGCCGCGGTGTTTCCGGCGTGACCATACCGGGGGACGGCGAGGTCGTGCCCGTACTGGATGTAAACTCACTCATCAAGGAGACCTGATCAACATTATGCTCAACAGTCAGCAATGCGATGCCCTCCGGGAACTGGGCAACATCGGGGCTGCACATGCAGCGACCACCCTCTCCACCATGCTGATGGCCAATATCGAGATGGAAGTGCCCGAGATCCACATGATCGATCTGGCACGGGTGCACGAGCATGTCGGTGACGAGCTCTCGGCCCTGGTGCTCTTCCAGATCACCGGCCAGGTCGCCGGGGGAGGCTATATCCTGCTGCATATCCCCAGGAACTCGGTGGTCAGGCTTACCAATGCCATGCTGGGAATGACCGGGCCTGACCGCGATCTGACCGAGATGGACCAGAGCGCCCTGCTGGAGATCGGGAACATCATGGTCTCCGCCTTCCTCGATGCAACCGCAACCCTCCTCGGGGTGATCATGCTCCCTTCTCCGCCCACCCTTATCATCGACATGCCCCACGCCGCGTTTGAGAGCATCCTGGCGATGCAGGATGCCGCTGATATCGACCAGATCGTCCTCTTCCGGACCGAGCTGCACAGCGAGCAGCACAGGATCACGAGCAACCTCTTCCTCCTCCCCGACAGGCCCATGCTGGAGGAGCTAATCCAGATGCTCGAAAACCTGATGAAATAATGCCGTCGCCTGACGAGATGCTGATAATCGTGGGTATCGGAGAATATGCCACGGGTACAGGCGCCATGGCCGCAATCGGCCTCGGGTCCTGCATTGCCCTGGCGCTCTTCGACCCGGTGAGGGGAATCGGGGGCATGGCCCATGTCATGCTCCCCGAGTCGCAGGGGCGCACCGGGCGGCCGGGCAAGTTTGCCGATACGGCTGTTGACATCCTCATCGGGGAGCTCAGGGGGCTGGGGTGCCGGAATTCCTCGCTTTCGGCCAAGATAGCCGGGGGTGCATCCATGTTCAGGATGTCGGCGGCGTCCCTCAACATCGGCGAGCGGAACACGGTTTCCGTCCGCGCCATGCTCGCGGAGCGGCGTATCCCCCTCCTGGCAGAGGAGGTCGGGGGTTCGGTGGGAAGGACCGTGACTTTCTATCCTGCCGAGAAGGGAAAAATGTGCATCAGGATTGCAAATGGAGCAATAAAAGAGATCTAGACTTTATTGGTGACAAAGACCGCCGCGGCGATGACGGTTGTCCACATCCCATGCTTGTCACCCTGGGCAGACTGGCAGGTCTGCGTTGTCCTGATGATCTTCCCGCTCGCCTTGTAGATCTGCTCCCGCTCCTGCCAGGCCTTATTGATGTCAAATTCGATCCCGAGCGTGGTGGCGAGCATGGTGGCAGCAAGGTCCTCGGCATACTCCCCGGTCTTCTCCGCGGTCTCGCCATAGGCATGATGCTCCGAGAGGTACCCGTACTCCGAGGCGTCCTTGGGGAGGGCCAGGCCTATTGCCGCCGAGATGAGCCGGTTCGGTTCATTGGTCTCGTTCTTGGCCATGACGCAGTGGGTGATCTCCCCGGGCTCCAGCAGCCGCGTACCTTCCTCCACCGATATTACCTTGCAGTTGGGGGGGAAGATGCTCGACACGTAGACCAGGTTGAACTTCTCGATGCTGGCTTTCCGGAGCGCCAGTTCAAAGGAGGCCAGGCGGTCTTTATGCACACCCACCCCCTTGGTGAAAAAGACCTTCGTGGGAACAACCATGCTATCAACTTGGCATTTTTTTCATCTTTAAACTTTTTATTTTCAAAAAAAACCTTTAAAAGGCATTGAAAGATGTAAATACCTGTTTTAATCGTTTGAAATCAGATTAAGGCCATTAAATAGGGATGAATTCGTAAGATATGGTTTATACGTGGTCAGATTGTATTCGCCAGTTAACAGCCGGCAAAATGTCGTCTCCGACCCGTTTTCGGCCGGAAAGGGAAAATCTTTATAACAAAGCCATTCCGATAGGAAATAGGCTGATTTCAGGGATGGTTCACAAGATTACGCCTTTCACCGCCTTTGCCCTCTTCTGCGCCCTTGCCTGCGCCCTGGCATGGCCGTCATCCGCGGCCGCCCCGGCGCCCTGCGAGCTGTTCGGAAAGTTGACCATCTACGGGGCACCGGCCCCCGTCGGAAGCGTTGTCACCGCGTACATCGGGGGGAACGAAAGGGGAAGGATCACCACGATTGTCGAGGGAGAATACGGGAGCAGCTGCCCGTTCGGCCCCAAGCTGAAGGTCCAGCCCCTGGAGGGGGAATACACCGGGATCGGCGTCCTCCGCATCCAGTTCTACGCAAACGGGCTCAAGACCGACCAGGAAGGGGTATTCTCCCCGGGGGCAAGGCAATGGCTCGACCTCTCCGTGAGCCGCCACGTGGTAATTGCCAGTTTCAGCGCGAATCCCAGGAACGGGCTGTCGCCGCTTGCCGTGTCCTTTTCTGACGAGTCAACCCCCGCCCCCGCATCGTGGACCTGGAGTTTCGGCGACGGCGGGCAATCGGCCGTGCAGAACCCTGTCCACACCTACCGCCATTCCGGGAACTACACGGTCACCCTGTATGTTTCGGGGCCGTACGGGAGTGCGTCGCATACTGCCCCGGCGTACATCGTGGTGGACCCGCTGGTGCTCCAGCCGTTCCCCGGGCAGCATCTCCTGCCCGGCGACCCTGATGACGACGGGTATTACGAGGACCTGAACGGGAACGGGGCGATCGATTTTGATGACCTGCGGATATACTTCCTCTCCATGGGATGGATCCCCGGGAACAACCCGGTCAAGCCCTTTGACTACAACGGGAACGGCGGGATAGAGTTCGCTGACCTCCTCCTCCTCTTCCGGAAAATCTAGCGTGCACCCGCCAATTCTTCCTTTTTTCGCTGTTTCCGCTACTTATTAAAAGGTACCAGGTACACCTTATATGGAAATCATGAAGGCTGTTCTGGGTCTCGAGGACGGCACGTATGTGACCGGCGAGGGGTTCGGCGTCGAGGGGGAATGCTCGGGGGAACTGGTCTTTTCAACCCAGATGACCGGGTACATGGAAGCCCTGACCGACCCGAGCTACCATGGCCAGATCCTCATGTTCACCTTTCCCGCGATCGGGAACTACGGGGTGGACCGGAAGAACTTCCAGGCCCCCCGTGTCTGGGCTCGCGGGTGCGTCGTCAGGGGACTGTGCGCTGCGCCCGAGTCCAGGCCGGCCATCTCTGATTACTTTACTGAAAGCGGCCTGCTGGGGATCCAGGGTGTTGACACCCGCATGCTCACCATCAGGACCCGGCTGCAGGGGACGATGAGGGCCGCCCTGATCGTCGGAAGCGATGACAGCGGGCAGGCGGTAGATATGGCCCGGAAAGTTCCCCCGATCTCCAGGCAGACGCTCATCCCTGACGTCTCCTGCAGGGAGCCTTACCATGTCCCGGGTGAGGGCAGGCGGATCGCGGTGATCGACCTGGGCATCAAGAAGAACATGATCATCAGCCTCCGGAAGCGGGACGCCGATATCTATGTCTTCCCGCACGACGCAGCCCCCGATCAGCTCCAGTCCTGCCGGCCCGACGCAGTCTTCATCAGCAACGGACCGGGAGACCCGGTCCACGCGACCCACGCGATCCGGTGCGTCAGGGAGCTGGCCGGGACGGTCCCCATCTACGGGATCTGCATGGGCAACCAGGTGTGCGGGCTGGGGCTCGGCGGGCAGACCTACAAGATGAAGTTCGGGCACCGGGGCACCAACCAGCCGGTACGGTACAAGGACGGGAGCATCTACATCACGACCCAGAACCACGGGTTCGCCCTTGCTGCCGACAGCCTCCCCGAGGGTTCGTCGGTCCTCTACGCAAACGTCAACGACGGAACCCTGGAGGGCTTCGAGGACCCCTACCTGGACATCACCTGCGTCCAGTTCCACCCCGAGGCCCACGGTGGCCCGATGGACACGGAGATCCCCTTCTTTGACACCATGTTCCGGAGGCTGGACTGACCATGCCCCGGAAGCCCTCGATCCGGTCGGTCCTCCTGATCGGATCAGGCCCGATACAGATCGGGCAGGCAGCGGAGTTCGACTTCTCGGGATCGCAGGCCTGCCGGGCGCTGCGGGAGGAAGGGGTCAAGGTGGTCCTGGTCAACTCCAACCCGGCCACTATCCAGACGGACCCCGAGATGGCGGACGAGATCTACATCGAGCCGATCAAGGCAGACATCATCGGGCAGATCATCGAGAAGGAGCGGCCCGACGGGATCCTCTCCGGCATGGGCGGCCAGACCGGCCTGAACATGACCGCCGAGCTGGCCGAGCGGGGCGCCCTCGCCGGGGTGGAGATCCTGGGCACCCCCCTCGAGGCCATCTACCAGGGCGAGGACCGGGAAAAGTTCCGGGCCCTGATGGAGCGGATCGCGGAACCGGTCCCTAGGAGCATGATCTTAAACCGCGTCGAGCAGGTCGACGAGGCGCTCGCCGCGGTCGGGCTCCCGGCCATCATCCGACCTGCCTACACCCTGGGCGGATCCGGCGGAGGGATTGCCCATACCCGCGAGGAGCTGGCCCGGATCGTCGAGATCGGGCTCACCCGGTCCCGCATCCACCAGGTTCTCGTGGAGGAGAGCGTGCTCGGGTGGAAGGAGATCGAGTTCGAGGTGATGCGGGACGCAAGCGACACCTGCATCATCGTGTGCGGGATGGAGAACGTGGACGCCATGGGGATCCATACCGGGGAGAGCGTGGTGGTAGCCCCCATCCTGACCCTCCGGGACGACGAGTTCCAGGTGCTGCGCACCGCGGCCATCAAGATCATCAGGGCGCTCGATGTCCAGGGCGGGTGCAACATCCAGTTCGCGTACCGCGACGGGGACTACCGGGTCATCGAGGTGAACCCCCGGGTCTCCCGCTCCTCGGCGCTGGCCTCCAAGGCAACCGGGTACCCCATCGCCCGCGTGGCGGCAAAGATCGCTATCGGGCTCCGCCTGGACGAGATCATGAACAGCGTCACCGGGTGCACGCCGGCATCGTTTGAACCTTCCGTCGACTACGTGGTGGTGAAGGTTCCCCGCTGGCCCTTTGACAAGTTCAAGAACGCCGACCGGACCCTGACAACGGCCATGAAGAGCACGGGCGAGGTGATGGCCATCGGGCGGACGGTTGAAGAGGCGTTCAAGAAGGCGCTGCGGTCCCTGGACACGGATGTCTACCGCCATACCAGCCCGAGCGAGATCCGCATGATCCTCTCCCGGCCCACCGACGAGCGGTTCGCCACCCTCTTTGACGCGTTCCGCACCGGCTTTTCGGTCGATGAGGTTGCCTCCCTCACCCACATCGCGCCTTTCTTCCTGGAAAAGGTCCAAAACGTCGTGGAGATGGAGCGGAGGCTGGCGGATGCCCCGACGGACGCGGACATCCTCCTCGCCAAGCAGTACGGGTTCACGAACGCCGAGCTGGTGAAGCTGTCAGGCAGGAGCTGGGACGAGATTGAGCGGATGGCAGGTCGGCCCACCTACAAGATGGTGGACACCTGCGCGGCCGAGTTCCCGGCCCGGACCCCCTACTTCTATTCGAGCTGGGAGACCGAGTGCGAGATCCCCCGGGACGAGCGGCAGAAGGTGCTGATCCTGGGTTCAGGGCCGATTCGCATCGGGCAGGGGATCGAGTTCGATTACTGCACGGTGCACGCGGTCAAGGCGCTCCGCGAGGAGAACGTGGAGGTGCACATCGTCAACAACAACCCCGAGACGGTCTCGACAGACTTTGATACCTCCGACCGGCTCTTCTTCGAGCCCATGCAGCTCGAGGACATCGTGAACATCCTGCGGGAGGACTCTTATTTCGGGGTGATGGTCCAGTTCGGGGGCCAGAACGCGGTGAACCTGGCGGTCCCCATCGACGAGGAGATCCGGCGGCTCGGGCTCCCCGCCCGCATCCTGGGCACATCTCCGGACTCCATGGACATCGCCGAGGACCGGGACCGGTTCAGCGCACTCCTGGAAGAACTGCAAATCCCCAGCCCGCCCAACAGCTCGGCGTATTCCATCGGGGAGGCCCGCACCAGGGCGGCGGCAATCGGCTACCCGGTGCTGGTACGGCCTTCCTACGTGCTGGGCGGCAGGGCGATGGAGATCGTCCACGACGAGATCGAACTGGAGAGCTACATGAAGGAGGCGGTGCGGGTGAGCCGGAAGCACCCGGTGCTGATCGACTCGTTCCTGCAGAACGCCGTCGAGCTCGACGTGGACGCGGTCTGCGACGGGGAGGAGGTGCTGATCGGCGGGGTCATGGAGCACATCGAGGAGGCGGGGGTGCATTCGGGGGACTCGGCCTGCGTGATCCCCACCCAGTCGCTATCACAGGCTGTGCTGGAGCGGGTAAAGGAGCATACCCGGAAGATCGCCCTGGGGCTCGGCGTCGTGGGGCTCGTGAACATCCAGCTCGCGGTAAAGGACGGAGTTGTCTACGTCCTGGAGGCAAACCCCCGGGCCAGCCGCACGGTCCCCTTCGTTTCCAAGGCGACCGGCATCCCCCTCGCCAAGATCGCCGCGAAGGTGATGATCGGGAAGAAACTGCGCGACCTCGGGTTCGAGGAGGTCCCATTCTGCCACGTGGCCGTCAAGGAGGTGCTGCTCCCCTTCAACAAGCTCCCCGGGGTCGATACGGTGCTCGGCCCGGAGATGAAGAGCACCGGGGAGGTGATGGGCATCGACTACGACTTCGGGCGCGCCTACTACAAGGCATGCATCTCGGCCGACAACACCCTCCCGGTGGAGGGGAACCTCTTCATCTCCATCTCCAAGGAGCAGAAGGACGAGGTCATCCCCATCGCCAGGAAGCTCCGCGACCTCGGGCTGAAACTCTACGGGACCGCGGGGACCGTGGAGTACCTTGCCGACGCCGGGATCGAGGCCCACCTGGTGCGCAAGGTCCAGGAGGGGTCGCCGAACGCCATCGACCTGGTGCGGCAGGGGGAGATCCGGCTGATCATCAACACCCCGACCGACAAGCAGTCCCGCCAGGACCACTACCAGATCATGCGGGCCGCGGTGGACTACGGGGTGCCGTACATCACCACCATCCAGGCGGCCCGCGCAGCGGCCCTCGCCATCGATGCCATCAAGCGGGCGAAGGTGACCATCGAGCCCCTCAGCCACTACCACGCCCGCCGGTGAGGGCGGGGGCACCTTATTTCCGGGTTTTTTGCCTGTGCATCCGGGGATTATTTTCCGAAACCTGAGGTTATTTTCCGAAACCTGGGTGTCCCGCCGCACTGGATGAACGAGAACGGGCCATCGAAACCCGTATAAAGTGGTTTTACCGTTTTCTCCTGTTCATCAGGACGGTAATCCTACAAAACAGGAGCATCGTTTCCCCGTGGAAAAGTGTGAACGTTCCTCTACCCCAGACAAAGACGATTTCCCCCCCGCCCTGTTGCTCGGGCACCAGGATAGGCATTCCCGCAAAACCAGGGATCGTTGTGGTGGTTGGATGAGTTCGAAATACTCCTTCGATTTGGCACATTCGTCTCCAGCCAGGATCTCTCTCTCGGATGTGTGCTCCCGGTGTCCGCCGGCTTTATCCCCGCCGGGCGCTAATAATTGGGTATTCTCGAGGAGTAGACCATGGGCAAAGGGACGGTAGTGCTGGCATATTCGGGGGGGCTCGACACCTCCATCTGCATCCCCCTGCTGAAGGAGAAGTACGGGTATGACCGGGTGGTGACCGTGGCGGTGCACGTCGGGCAGCGCGACGAGGAGATCCAGGCGGCCATGGAGAAGGGCCAGAAGCTTGCAGACACCCACTACACCATCGATGCACGGGAAAAATTTGTCAACGAGTATCTCTTCCCGGCCATCCGGGCAAACGGATCCTACGAGGGGTACCCCATGGGGACCGCCCTGGCCCGGCCGCTCATTGCCGCCGAGGTGGCCCGGGTGGCGGCCCTGGAGGGGGCAAAGACCGTGGCCCACGGGTGCACCGGCAAGGGGAACGACCAGCTCCGGTTCGACTTTGTCTTCCGCATGGCCGGCCTCGAGGTGGTCGCGCCCATCCGGGAGATGAACCTGACGCGGGAGTGGGAGATCGAGTACGCCCGGGAGCGCCGCATCCCGGTCCCGGTGGCGAAGGAGCGGCCCTGGAGCGTGGACGAGAACATCTGGAGCCGGAGCATCGAGGGCGGGCGCCTGGAGGACCCCGCCTTCCACCCGCCCGAGGAGATCTATGCCTGGACCGCCTCCCCGCAGGATGCCCCGGACAGGCCCGGGATGGTGGCCATTGACTTTCTCAAGGGCGTGCCCCACCGGCTGGACGGCGTGGAGTACGCAGGATACGACCTGATCGAGCGGCTGAATGAAATCGCCGGGAAGCACGGGATCGGGCGGAGCAACATGATCGAGGACCGTATCCTGGGGCTCAAGGCCCGGGAGATTTACGAGCACCCCGCAGCCACCGTCCTCCTCACCGCACACCGCGACCTCGAGCACCTCACCCTCACCCGCCAGGAGCTGGCCTTCAAACACCTGGTGGATGCGAAGTGGTCCGAGCTGGCCTACATGGGCCTGGTCCACGAGCCGCTCTTCCATGACTTAAACGCCTTCATCGCGCAGTCCCAGGAGCGGGTGACCGGGAGGGTGGAGGTGATGCTCTACAAGGGCTGCTGCAGGGTCATGGGCCGGTCCTCTCAGGAGGGCATCTACTCGGGCGACCTGGTCTCCTTTGACACCACCACCATCGACCAGTGCCACGCTATCGGCGTCTCGGCCTACTACGGCATCCAGGCGCGGCTGGTGGAGCAGAAGAAGAAAAAGAAGGAATAACTACTTTATTTCCGGGCTGCCTGGCCAACGACGGTGTGATTCACTGGCGGTAGGAAAAGTCCTATGGCGATAACGAAAAAAACCAGGAGTGAATTCATTGAATGCAGCAGGCGCTGTTGTCAAACTTCATCAGTACGAGTGTGCGCGCCGGGATCCATGAATCCAATGACCGATAGGTTCTCTAAGCATTCACCAGAACCTTATGCAAGAGGGCAGCGGTAAGCCACGACCTTGGGTACCACATCCCGAGAACTGGTCTCAAAAGGCTGCTGTATGTGATAAATTTATCTGTCACAACTGAAAACTTCTGTATATATTCCTCCTCGTATACACCCAAGTTAACAGAAATGTTTACTTTGGTGTATACAAGGGGGAAAAATAATAGGGAGTATGCATGTCTATCGAAATTTTGAAATCCCTGGCCAAGGATAGCCGGATATTTACTATTCACCAGGTATCTCGGAAAACTCAAATCAAAAAAGAAATTCTCAAAGTGATACTGTCCCGGATGGAGGAAAAAGGCTATATTGAGAGGATCGAACGAGGCAAGTACATGATTATCCCTCTCGAAAGCGAGAAAGGGAAATATACACTCCATGAATTCATCATCGCTTCCTCTCTTATCGAACCTTCTGCGATTTCCTACTGGAGTGCCCTGCACCACTATGGCCTCACAGAACAGATCCCAACTACTGTCTTCATCCAATCACCAAAACGTAAGAAAAAAACACTGATAAAGATTTTTGGGGTGTATTACCAAATCATACGAATAAAGGAGGACAAATTTTTCGGTTTGCGAAAAGATTGGATAGATGAAATCCCGGTTAATATAACGGATAAAGAAAAGACTATCATTGACTGCCTTGATAAACCTCAATATGCCGGCGGGATTATTGAAGTGGCAAAGGCGCTCATGAAAGATTCTGCGGATTACGAGCGGTTAACACGCTATGCGCTCAGAATAAACAACTTTGCAGTTATCCGACGTCTTGGATACCTCTGCGATCAAATCGGGATATCATTGAATCTACCCCTCCCACGATCGAAAAAATACCTCCTCCTCGATCCCACAATGCCCCCAAAAGGAGTGAATAATCCTAAATGGAGGCTTATAATAAACCATAGCGACATACACCAGGAAATCTTGAATGATCCCAGACCGTGAGATTAAAGAACAGGCCCGCGCCTTTGCTGTTCCTCCCTCGACCATCGAAAGAGATTATGCCCAGAATTGGCTTCTGGCATACCTGCGGCCGATCAATATGGCTTTAAAGGGGGGAACCGGGATCCGGAAAGTTTTCATCGAAAACTATCGATTTTCTGATGATCTTGATTTTACCCTGCTGGAGCCGCTCGATCAGGACGCTCTACAAGCGGCAGTAATAGATGCCGCGACCCGTGTTCGGGAAGAGAGCGGTATTCGATTTGAAGAGGATGTCAGCATCATGCTAACAAGAAGCGGTTTTCGATCAACAACAAAATTCAGAATTCTGCACAGCAGCACAACAATGCCAATACATATCGACCTCGACATAACAGATCCAAAGAACGAACAGGTCGTTTTCCCCGTATTGAGACGCCCTATTTTCCATCATTATTCGGACAATCTTGAGGCCTCGGTGACATGCTATTCTCTCGAGGAGATCATGGCAGAAAAGATCCGTTCGCTTTTTCAGAGAACCCGCCCACGTGACCTTTATGATATCTGGAGACTTGATGATCATGTAAATCGCAGAAAAGTAAAATCAATTCTCCTCGAGAAATGTCAATACAAAGGCGTTATTCTCGATATTAATAAATTAAACCATAATCGGGAATCTTTTGCTTCGACATGGAACGTTTCATTACGGCACCAGATGAAAGATGTCCCGGATTTTAAGGATGTATTTGAAAAAATACTCGAATGTATTCAATATTGGAATACCCCGTAACAGCAATTCACTTGTGTAGTTTGTTTGTCGATCTCCGGATCGACGTGATAGGTAATATTGCGATTTAAATACCAAACGAGTAAGAGGATACTGTTTTCCCCATGACAGATACCGCGATTCTAAATGCCATCTCTTTGACTCGACTATTTACCCCTCCATGCAGGGTTGTAAAAAAGTAAAGAAATTCAGAGGAGCTTCTTCCCGGCGTGGGGCCCGGGGTTACACTCGAAGACCTCGGTGATCTTCACCACCAGCAGGGACTTGGCCGGGAGATCCGGCTTCTTCTCGTGCACCATCTTCTTCATCTTCTCGTAGTCGGGGCCGGCGGTCCTGACGTCCACGGTCCCCTTGATCTGGTAGCACTTCTTGCCCTCTGAGTCATAGATGTAGATGGCCATGTGGGGGTTCTCCTTGACGTTGGCCAGCGTCTTGTGCATGAAGTTGTCGGCAAGCCACAGGGTCTCATCATCGACCATCTTGACAAATGCTATGGGGGCCACGTTGGGGACGCCTTTCTTGGACGCAGTGGCCACCGGGAAAAGCTTGATCTTGGAGAAGGTCTCCTTCATCTCGGGTGTGAGCTTAACCATACCGTAAACACCATCCGAGGCTCGAGCCCCGTAACAGAGGGATGAGCCGTCAGTAGTCCAATCACTCTCCCGCTTTTTATTCCTTTTGCCTGGAATGGTACAAATTTTTTGGTCAGTGGGATTGGAAATAGTGGTGAGCAGATTAAAAAGAAGTTCAAACAGCTGAAACGGCTTAATATGCGTCACGGCTATCATTCAGGTACCTTATGGAACCTGCCTATCTACGGCTCCTTGAAGAGGGAACACTTGAGGAACGGGTGGACCAGGCACTGGACCTCCTGGCCCCCTGCCGGGTTTGCCCCAGGAACTGCCAGGTAGACCGGCTCTCCGGCGAGCGCGGGTACTGCGGGGGCGGCCGCCTTCCACGGGTCTCGAGCTATAGCCCCCACTACGGGGAGGAGCCCCCGCTCGTGGGCAGGATGGGTTCAGGGACCATCTTCTTTGCCGGGTGCAGCATGGCCTGCACCTTCTGCCAGAACTACAGCATCAGCCAGGTCCGCCAGGGCAAGGAAGTCGCCCCGGAAGGCCTGGCAGGCATGATGCTCGACCTGCAGGCCCGTGGCTGCCACAACATCAACTTCGTCTCCCCATCCCACTTCGTCCCGCAGATCCTGGAAGCCACGCTCCTGGCTGCACGGGACGGTCTGAAAATCCCTCTCGTCTACAACACGGGCACCTACGACTCGGTGGAGACCCTCCGCCTCCTTGACGGGATCTTTGACGTCTACATGCCGGACGCCAAGTACGGGAGCGACGAGGTTGCCCGGGACCTCTCCGATGCCCCCGGCTACACCGGCACCATGCAGGCCGCGATCCTGGAGATGCAGCGGCAGGCGGGCGACCTCGTGGTGGACGGGGGTGTCGCTGTCCGGGGACTGATCATCAGGCACCTGGTCCTCCCCGGGGACCTTGCCGGGAGCGGCCCGGTGATGGAGTTCATCGGCGGGAAGGTCTCGAAGGACGCCTACGTGAACGTCATGTCCCAGTACCGGCCCTGCTGGCGGGTGAGCGAGCTTGGGGACAACCCCCGGTACGCCCTGCTGGGGCGCCATATCACCACGAAGGAATACTGGGACGCGGTCGCGTTTGCGCGGAAGGCGGGTATCCACCGGGGGATCCCGTTTGATGATCCCGGTTGAAGTGGTGATCTAACCGGATTGTCCAATCCGGTTATGGTTCCGGACTAATACTGCGAATCATGGTGGGAACGCACCAGGATCCCGATTGAATCGGATACGGGGCCATCACAGGTCCCTGTTCCGGCTCTTTGGGGAAGCCCTTATGGGTAACGGGTGGATCCGGGCATCACAGGTCCCTGTTCCGTTCGTTGGAGATAGCCCCGGGCGTGCGACCGATGGAATCGAGGGACAGGGCCATCACAGGTCCCTCTGCCAGCTCGTTGGGGATCGCCCCAGGCATGTAACCGGGGGAATCGGGATACAGGGCCACCATAGATCCCTGTTCCAGCTCAATGGGACTCGCCCGGGTGTGTAACCGATGGAATCGGGATACAGGGCTATCACAGGTCCCTGCATGGTGGGGATCACCCGGACATGACGGCGGCCTGCGGTGCCGCAGCTTTTCCTACCCCCTCGACCTCCTGAAATACCACCTCGATGCAAATGCGATATGGATGGTCGCAATGCTGCCAAAGACAAAAATTACTATCCCCCTGGCAAAATGGTCGACAAGGGCAATCGACATTCCCATGGCGCTCTGCACCGAGAACAGCAGGAGTATCCCCGTAATGGAGGCTTCATGGATCCCCAGGCCTGCGGGTGTCAGGGGCAGTGCCTGGGCAATGAATGCGACGATTCCCGCGACCGTGGCATACGCGAAGGGCAGGTCATAGCCGATACTTCTCGCCGCAAAGAAGATGCTGGCGATCTCGAGGAGCCATACGGGAAGCGAGAGTGCGAGGCTGAGAGCAATCGCCTCCGTATTTCTGGAGGTGTTGACGAGTCCCTCCTTGAGCAGGACGACGGACTGGCGAATGGATGGAACCCGGCGCTCGAATATGCGTATGATCTTTTCGTCGTACCGATAGACGAGAAAAAGGGCGATGAACATCGCAGCGATGAGTACAAACGCCCCGGCCTCGATGATCATGAATGCTTCCCGGTAAAAAAATACCGATGCGACACCCAGGAGGACGGCCAGGGTGACCATGTCCAGGATCCGTTCAATAACGATGGTGGACAGCGTCATGCCCAGGGGCGCATCGGATGTGGTTTTCAGGGCGGCACCCCTGGCAATATCCCCGAGGCGCATGGGGACGAGGTAATTCAAAAACCACCCGAACAAGAGGCACTTGAACAGGATATCCCTCGGGTACACGTATCCCGCGGTCCTCAAGAGGACACTCCATCTCCAGGTCCTCACGAGGAACGAGAGCAGTATGGCAAGGCATCCAAGAAAGATCCAGGCCCACGACACGTGCCCGAGTATCGTAAAAATTGTTGCAAATCCGGTCATAGTGAAGAGAAAGACCAGGATGAGGAGACCGAACAGGAGGGCAAAAAGTATTCCGATCCATGAACCTTTCACAAAAAAATGGAAGAGATCTTTGAGGGCGATAAAATTTCCATGGAAAAAGAGGCTCAGGAACCTCTTTCCATACACCGTGGCATTCCTCGACAGTTTTAATTTCGCTTCCCCTGCCGAGCGATCTGCCCAGTGGACGGGCACCTCGATGCTCCGGAACCCGAGGATATGCGCCTTGATGGGGATCTCGACGGTCAGGTCAAAACCCGTAGACTCGAGGTTCTGTATGCCGATAGCATCAAGGACCTCTTTCCTGTACGCCTTGAACGCATTCGTGATGTCCCTGTTGGGCATCCCGAACGCGAACCTCACCAGGTTATTGAATGCCCGGTTGGCAACCATTTTTGAACGGGAGTACCCTTTCAATGACCCGCCTTCGATGAAACGCGAGCCGTATGCGATATCATACCCCTTCCGGATCCCCTCCACGAGAAGCGGAACGTCGTGCGGGTCGTCAGAAAGGTCCCCCATGAACGGGACGATGATGTCTCCCACTGCTTCCTGCATTCCAGCCTTGATTGCATTGCCAAAACCTGGAGATGAAGTCCGGTGGACCGGGCGGACGTGAGGATCGCCTGCTGCCAGCCTGTTGATCAAGGCACCGGTGGAGTCTGTGCTGTTGTCATCGACAGGGATAATCTCGTACGACGAGATGGAGGGAGATGCCTGCAATATTTTTGAGAGGCTTTCGATTACCCGGACGATGTTCCCCTCTTCGTTCCTGGCCGGGACGATGCACGAGAGAAGAACGTGATCGTCAGCAGTCATGGTATCCGGGTCCTAGAAAACATTGGAAACAAGATGCTTATTGGCCTGGATCCACCGGGAGATATCCGTGATGGTCTCTTTTACGGTTTTCTCGGGCTGCCATCCGAGTGACCGGCTGACTTTTGTATTATCCGTTATATACCAGATCAGGTCGTTGGGCCGGTTCACGGGTTCGGATGATACGGAGATTGTCACCCCCGTTACCTCCCTGCAGAGCGATGTCATTTCCCGGAGGGAGATACTGTTTCCCGCACCGCCGCCCACGTTGAATATCTCTCCGGTCAACTCCCCGATGCGTTCACCCTGGAGCGCAATCAGTCTGCAGAGGTCATCAACGTGCAGGACATCCCTGACCTGCTTGCCCGTGCCGTTATAACCGAAATACGCGAGGTTTTTCCCAAAAATATGGCATGCCGTCCACAGCATCACGACTCCCTGGTCGACCTTCCCCATCTGCCACGGCCCGGAAACGAGCCCGCACCGGTTGATTATCGCCCTGATGCCGTACGAGTCGATATATTCCCCGATGATAAATTCAGAACACAATTTTGTTGCCCCGTACAGGGACCTCGGACCGCGGAGGGGGAATTCCTCGTTGATTCCCGACGTGCTCACACCAGGGCACGAGGTAGCCTCCCCGAGCGAAAAACGGGTTTCCTCCTCGGTATACGGGAGGCTGTTTATCAGCCGGTACGGGTATACCCTGCTGGTCGAGAGAAAAATCATGGCCGCATCGTTCTTTCGCACTTCCTCCAGGCACTGGACCGTCCCGAAGAGGTTCGTATTCAGCACGTACCGGGGAGATGAAGTGACGCCGGCAAGGACGGACGGCTCTGCCGAGCACTCGACCATCAGGTCGAACGGGGGGAGGGGTTCGAAATCCTCCCCTTCTCTCACGTCCCCGTGGAAAAACCGGATGCCTGCCTCCTTCATCCGGGCGAGGTTCAGTTCCGAGCCCCTCCGCTTCAGGTTGTCAAAACAGAGAACTTCGGCCGAGGGATATTTCTTTTTCAGAAAAACGGCCAGGCTGGACCCGATGAACCCTGCGCCGCCGGTGATGAGGATGCTGTCATACATGGCGTGCATGGACCTCGCAGAGTTCTTTTATAATCCTGTTCATATCATAGCGGAAGTCCCATCCGGGGTAATGTGACCTGAATTTTGACACGTCCGAGATGTACCAGATATGGTCGCCTGCCCGGTTTGCCTCAGAATACTCAACAACCGCCTTTTTGTCGAGGGTCTTCTCAATCATGGAAATTGCTTCCATCATCGAGATGTTCGAGTAGCGGGAGCCCCCGATATTATACACTTCCCCTATGCGGGGATTCCTGGCAAAATGATAGAACGCATTGACCAGGTCGTAACTATGGATGTTGTCGCGGACCTGTTTCCCCTTGTAGCCGAAAATGGTATATTTCCTGCCGGTCGCAACGCATTTTGCGAGGTACGCCAGGAATCCATGGAGTTCGGCCGGGCTGTGCGCAGGCCCGGTCAGGCACCCTCCCCTGAAGCATACGGTGTGAAGACCGAAGTAGAGGCCATATTCCTGGACGAGCAGGTCCGCCGATGCCTTTGACGCCCCGAACAGGCTGTGCATCGACTGGTCGATCGGCATGCTCTCATCTATCCCATTGAAATACGGATGGTTCGGATCAAGCTCAAACCTCGTGTCGAGCTCTTTCAAGGGAAGTGCGTTCGGGCGATCTCCGTAGACCTTGTTCGTGGACGTGAAAATGAACGCTCCATCCGGGGCATATTTCCGAAAATTTTCGAGAAGCACCAGGGTCCCGTACGCGTTGATCTCAAAGTCCGTGTAGGGCTCCCTCGCCGCCCAGTCATGGGACGGCTGGGCGGCGCAATGGATGACGAGGTCAAACGGGTGAGCCCGGAATATTTCTTCGATCTTTTCCTTGTCCCTGATATCCACGGAAAAATGCTGGTACCCTTCCACCTCCCCGGATAACTTCTCAACGTTCCAGCGGGTGCTGGCCTCCTCGCCAAAAAAATAGCTGCGTAAATCGTTATCTATCCCGACGACCTGGTACCCTTTCGATGCGAAGAACTTCACGGATTCTGATCCAATAAGGCCGCCCGACCCTGTGACCAGAGCATTTTTCATTAAAAATACATTAAATACTGTTTCTATTAAAGTATTCCCAGGTATATCACTGTATTTTACGTATTAAAAGAACCCCACAGGATCGATTCACCAGGGATGATTTTGATGAAAAGGAGGCGGGTTCCTGGGGATCAGGGCAGCTTCGCCGATCGCCAGGGACGATCTTGATGAGTGACGGGATCGATATCCCCTCAGGCGCCTGTTTTGAATTCAACGAACCGCGAGGATTATTATTTGAAAACGGAAAAGATTAGGACAATACATCTCGACGATTCGGAATGGAAGAAGAGTCATGAAGATCTCAATTATCGGGGGAGGGTATGTCGGGACCGTGACCGGGGCATGCCTGGCGGACCTTGGGAACGAGGTGACGATCGTAGAAATTGATAAAAAGAAGATAGCGATGATCAACAGGGGTGTCCCGCCCCTGTATGAGCCCGGGCTGGCAGAACTGCTGGAGAAGAACGGCGGACGCCTGCACGCCACTGATGATGTCCGTTCTGCGGTTGAAACGACGGATGTTACATTCATCTGCGTCGGGACCCCTTCAAGGGAAGACGGCTCCATCGATCTCTCCTATATCGAAGCTGCCGCAGCGGATATTGGAAAAATCCTCAAAAGAAAGGCGGGTTACCATGTTCTTGTCGTCAAGAGCACGGTAATCCCCGGTACGTGCGACTCCGTTGTTGCACCCACCGTTGCACGGTATTCAGGGAAATCCCCCGGCGTCGACTTCTCGATATGCTCGAATCCCGAATTTTTGCGGGAAGGAAAAGCTGTACACGACTTTTTTCACCCTGACAGGATCGTCCTCGGGTCAGAGGACCGCGCCTCCCTAGAGGTTTTACGGACGCTGTATGCGCCGTTCACCTGCCCGGTCATCGAGTGCCCCGCAAAGACTGCAGAAATGATAAAATACGTCAGCAATTCGTTCCTCGCGTTAAAGATCAGTTTTGCCAACGAGATAGGGAACCTCTCGAAGGCGCTCGGCATCGACTCTTACACGGTGTTCGAGGGAGCGGGCCTGGACAGCCGGATCGGCCCGCTCTTCTTCAATGCAGGCCTCGGGTTCGGGGGATCGTGCTTTCCCAAGGACGTCATCGCGCTCCAAAGGCTGGGAGAGTCGCTGGGCATGAAGATGGTGCTCCTCGATGCTGCCCTCGCGGTGAACCAGGAGCAGCCCGGGAGGGCGGTCGCGCTCCTGGAACGCCACCTCTCCCTGCCCGGGAGCACCATCGGCATCCTCGGGCTCGCGTTCAAGCCGGACACCGACGATATCCGCGAAGCACGATCAATCGGGATCGTTTCTTCCGTGCTATCGCACGGTGCAAGGATCATTGCGTACGACCCCATGGCCATGGACCATTTCCGGAAGCTGTTTCCTGAAATCACCTATGCCTCATCGGCGCAGGATGTTGTCAGGAATTCTGATGCAACGATTATTGTCACCGAATGGAAGGAGTTTGAAGATTTGGATTACTCTGGAAAGATCGTGATAGACGGGAGGCGGCTATTGAAATCCAGGGATACTGCTGCGGTCTACGAGGGGGTGTGCTGGTGACCCGGATCACCAAGGCGGTCATTCCTGCCGCGGGCCTCGGGACGCGGTTCTTCCCTCTCACGAAGTCCATGCCAAAAGAGATGCTGCCCGTCGTCCATAAACCGGTCATCCAGTACGTGGTGGAGGAAGCCGCGCAGTCCGGGATTACCGACATCCTGATTGTGACTGGAAAGGGGAAACGGGCGATAGAAGACTATTTCGACCACATGGAGAACGAGACCGGGAATGAGTTCCTCGAGGAGCTCGAGGCCCTCCTTTCTTCGGTAAATATCTTCTATGTCCGCCAGAGGTCACTCCGCGGGCTCGGCGATGCGATCCGCTATGCAGAGAGCTTCATCGACGACCAGCCGTTCGCGGTGCTCCTGGGGGATACCATCACGACTCCCCCCTGCGTGAAGGAGCTGATCGCGTGTTACCGGAAATGCCGGTCTTCCGTGATTGCAGTGGAAAAAGTCCCTCGATCCATGGTCGACCACTATGGGATCATCGACGGGCGGTTCACGGACGATGAAACGCTCCTCGTGAAGGACCTCATCGAAAAACCGGACCCATCCGAAGCCCCTTCGGACCTCGCTATACTCGGGACCTACCTCCTTACCCCCGCCATCATGGACTGCATCGGGAAGACCGGGCCCGGGAAGGGTGGCGAAATCCAGCTGACTGATGCATTGCGGCTGCTAAAGGAGGAAGAACCCGTCTATGCCCACCTGTACCGTGGAAGGAGGTACGACATCGGGAATAAAACGGACTGGCTCAAGGCGAATATCGAGCTTGGCATGAAAGACCCGCTGATTGGAAACGAGATCAGGGCTGCGTGCCAGGAATGGTGCAGGCAATGAGCAAAACCGACATCCAGGTGCTGCTGGATACCCTGCAGGACATCCCCCTGTCCGGGAAGCGGGTCCTTGTGACCGGTGGGGCCGGGTTCCTGGGGTCATGGATATGCGAGACCATCCTGGCAAAGGGAGGGTCGGTGATATGCGTGGATAATTTCTCAAGCGGGAGAGCCTCCAATATCGACGGCATCCGGCATGCGCCCCGGTTCACCCTCCTCGACCACGATATCTCCCGGCCGCTCGAGATCGGGGAACATCTCGATTCTGTCATGCACCTTGCCTCCCGGGCGTCCCCCCTCGAGTTCGACCGGTACCCCCTGGAAATCATCAGGTCGAACACGCTCGGGACGATGAATGCCCTGGAAATTGCCAGGAAGTATGATGCCCCGCTGCTTTTTACATCGACAAGCGAAACCTACGGGGACCCTGCCATAACCCCGACCCCGGAGACCTATCGCGGGAACGTGAACACCATCGGGATACGCGGGTGCTACGACGAGGCGAAGAGGGCGGGCGAAGCAATCTGCATGGCATTCCACCGCGAGTACGGGACCGACGTGCGGATTGCACGGATCTTCAACACCTATGGGCCGCGGATGAGAAACGACGGCCACTACGGGAGGGTGGTCCCCCGGTTCATCGACCAGGCCCTGCACGGCCGCCCCATCACCGTGTTCGGAGACGGGCTGCAGACGCGGAGTTTCTGCTATGTCACGGACCAGATCGAGGGGCTGGTCCGGCTGGCATTCACGCCCGGGTTAACCGGCAAACCCGTGAATATCGGCAACCCCCGCGAGATCACGATCCTCGATCTCGCCAGGAGGATCATCACGCTGACCCGGTCAAAATCCGTCCTGGAGTTCCTTGAACTGCCTGAAGACGACCCCCGGAGGCGGTGCCCCGATATTACCCGGGCAAAGGAACTGCTGAACTGGGAGCCAAAAGTGGACCTGGACCAGGGCCTGGAGAGGATGATCCAGGCATTTTCCCGGAACCAGGCACCATTTTAATAGTCTGGAATGACATCTTTTTTTCTGCTTTCCAGGCGATGTCCCTGGACTGCAGTAACCATGGATAAATCGGATGTCGGCCCATGCCTCGATGATGAACGGACCCGAATTGTCCAAAGGAAGGGGAGATCCGGACCTGCTCTTCGCCGGAGGTGACGGAAGTATACCCATGGCATATCAGGGAGCACGAGTTGGATTCGCCTCGGTGTTGCGGACCTAATCCCCCCATTGCGGGTATTGGCTTGCATTTGCGAGGATCCCGGTGATGCTGAACTCCCTGCAACGGTGCCGACCGGGCGGTGATCTGGCCAACGGAAACCCGAATTGGTCCGTCCACAAACGGACCTGCATCGTGCGACAGGATTCAGGGGCTCTATAGAACCGGAATCCCCGGACCGGGAAGAAGAGATGCCCTCAATCCACTTCCCACTCGTGGGTGCTGATGATGCACGTGACAGAGACCTTGTGGAGCGTCCCACCGCACTCCGGGCAGAAATACGGGCCAGGGGGGAGCGGGGTGCAGCTCGAGCACCTGGTTTTCAAATAGAATTCGCCATTGCATTTTTCGCATTGATACCGGTCCATACTTGTATCCAATGGCAGGAGTCCTGATCAATCCACCGGTTCACCCGTGGATCCGATCAAATCCTCGAATTTTCGGCCCTGTTGAAATCCTGACCCCGCAAATCAGGTAGAGGTTACAGCGTTAGCTTTTTTATGGACGATGCAACGGTACAGGGACCTCAACCGCAGAATAGGACGCCCCGGCCAGGGATCCGGATATTCTTCCAGGTCCCTTTGCTTTCACTTGCGGTTAATTTTTTCCTGCACCATTTCCGTTGAATTGTATATTTTTATAACCGGAGAATAATCCAAAAAGTGGATTGATTCGAAAAATCGTCTTATCAAAAATGAAGGTACGGTTAGAATTTTTTCCGGATAACCACTACTATCGAGATTAATCCAACAATCAAACCCAGCGGAATCACGAATGCAGGGAATTCGGGTACACATGAATCAGGCGTTTCTGAAGCCTCATTCGACTGGCAATACTCCATTCCATTCCCGTCTGCAGGCCGAACGACATACCAGTAGGTCGTTCCCACGATTACGTTTGTGTCAAGGTAGGAAGCGACCTGGACGTCTCCCAGAAAAATATAGGGACCGCCCGAAATCGTACTCCGGTAGACATGGTACGCGGCAGCATTGACCGGGCTCCACGTGAGCTCGATATTTCCACACCCGGAAACCGCCCCCAGATCATTGACACACGGTGCATATTCGGCAATTGTCGGATGCGAATTTCTGACACTCCCCGTGAAAGTCAGCTGTATCGCGTTGTCTTCATCCGCATCCGTCACGAAGATTTCCTGGAGTCCCGCCCGGTGTGACGCAAACACAATCTGGGAGCCATCGGGCGACCATGCCGGATCCCTGTCATCGCCTGTATATGTCGTCAGTATGGTCTCGGATCCGGACCCGTCCGCATTGATGATGACAATGTCCTGGTTACCGTTACGGAAGCCGCAAAACGCAATTTTCGTCCCATCTGGCGACCATGCAGGGCGAATCTCGATCTCGGGAGAGGATGTTAATTGACGTTCGTTGGTCCCGTCCGCATCCACCACAAAAATATCCTGATTCCCGCCCCGGGAGGAGTCAAATGCAATCTTCGTTCCATCAGGAGACCAGGCCGGGTCAGAATCTGCATAAGAATTGGTAGTCAGCCGGACCGGGTCAGTCCCGTCTGCGTCCATCACATAAATTTCCCTACCAGATCCATCCCGGTCGGAATAGAACACGACTTTCGTCCCGTCAGGCGACCATGCTGGTGCACCGTCATCGCCCGCAATGTTTGTTAACCGGGTCTGGCCGGTCCCGTCCGAATTCATGACGTAGATCTCCCAGTCCCCGTCCCGGTGAGACTGGAACAAAATCTTCGTACCGTCAGGTGACAAGGTAGGTTGTTCATTATAATCAGGATTAATACCGAATGTCAACTGGGTCAAACCGGAACCGTCCGCATTCATGATATATACTTCGCGGTTTCCGCTTAATTCAGAATCAAACGCAATTTTCAGATCGCCTGCGATGACCGGCATCGTGAGAAGACAGAGAAAAATCAGAATTATCCCAATACATCTTGGTGACATGAGAGGATAATATCGTAATACATTATTTAAATCTAACTATAAAGTGATACGATCAAATTTGTTGATGATCGAGCGTGAACCCCTCTTGCTGTCTCACCCTGCCGCACAAAATCAGGTCCGGGCAACTCGCAGAATCACAGAAATCTCTTCGCCTGTTCATGCAGCGGCGCGAACCGGCCGCAAGGAATATCGAATTAACAAAAGAGAAATTCAGGTCCAGTCCCCGACCACCGGGATAAACCCGCCAGCACCGAACGTGTAAGCCACGTCTTTCCCGGTACCGGTCCCGTCCCACTTATTGTTGCCATTTGCATCAAGATACCAGGCCCCGGCCCGATCTCAAGTATTCCGTCCTGGTTCCAGTCGCCGGTCACCGGGACAGCCCCGGCAAACCCAAACGCGAGGATGGCATCTTTTCCCGCACCGGTACCGTCCCAGACGAAGTTCCTGTTTGCGTCCAAATACCAGGTACCACCGGTATACACCCCTATTTCCGTCTGGCCGTTGCGGTTCCAGTCCCCGGCCACCGGGGTCCAGCCGGCGGCTCCAAAGGAATAAACGGCATCTTTTCCTGAACCGGTCCCGTCCCATGCATTATTCGAATTCGCATCGAGATACCATGTACCGGCATTATACACACCAATTTCCGGTTCAGTATCACCGTTCCAGTCCCCTAGAACCGGGACAGCGCCAGAGAAGCCAAAATTGTAGACTCGGTCGGTTATGGTCCCGTCCCAGAGGTAGGGGCGCCCACCGTAGTCCACGTACCACTGGCCTCCATGAAAAACCCCCACTTCATATTGGGTATCTCGATCCCAGTCACCGACTACTGGAATAAACCCTGGCATCCCGAAACTCGTAATTTGGTCAGGTGGTTGGCCTTCCCAGAAACCGTTGCCATTGGCGTCCATGTATCATATACCGTCAATGAAAACCCCGAGCTTTTTCGGATGTTCGATAATAGGAGTTAGCCATACGGTGTTGTTTACCCAGGCTGTGTCGATAAGTTGAGAGGTATCGACAGAAAAGTGCTTTGGAACAAGCGGGTTTTCTTATTAAAGAAAGATAGAATAAACCGGGATTTTAACAATAAGGAGTAGCGCCCCGGCCGGGATTTGAACCCGGGTCAAAAGCTCCGCAGGCTTCTAGGATATCCACTACCCTACCGGGACAGTTGAAATTACATATCTTGCCTCTGTGTTTAAATAATTCACTATCGCCCTTCACTCGCGGGATCTTTGGGAAACACAATATATATGCCCCCCGATGCAGAATATTATAAAAATAACTCTTCCGGTGCCACCTCAATGAATAAAGCCTTTATAACCGGAATCACCGGCCAGGACGGGTCGTACCTCGCCGAGCTCCTTCTCTCGAAGGGGTACGAGGTCCACGGCCTGGTGAGAAGGTCCTCGTCCCTCAATACCAGCCGGATTTCCCACATATTCCCCGAGACGGAGATTGCCGGGACTGCCCAGTCAGGCACAGGCCTCTTCCTTCACTATGGCGATCTCTCCGACTCGGAACAGATCTCGAATATCATGGGGAAGGTGAAACCCGACGAGGTCTACAACCTCGCGGCCCAGAGCCATGTCCGGGTCAGCTTTGACACGCCTGAATACACCGGGAACATCACGGGGCTCGGGACTACCCGGCTCCTCGAGGCTGCACGCCGGAGCAACACCGGTGTCCGGTTCTACCAGGCATCGAGCAGCGAGATGTTCGGGGGCTCAAACCCCCCACAGAACGAGGAGACGCCGTTTTACCCGAGGAGCCCCTATGCCTGCGCCAAGGTCTACTCGTACTGGATGACCAGGAATTACCGGGAAGGGTACGGGATGTATGCCTGCAACGGCATCCTCTTCAACCATGAATCACCCCGCCGGGGGGAGACATTCGTCACCCGGAAGATCACCCGGGGGATCGCCCGTATCGTCTCGGGCAAGGAAAAGACCCTCGCTCTGGGGAACCTGGACGCAAAACGCGACTGGGGTTTCTCTCCCGAATACGTGGAGTGCATGTGGATGATGCTCCAGCAGGGATCCCCCGACGACTTCGTGATAGGGACCGGGGAGACCCATTCTGTCGCTGAATTCGTGGACGCGGCGTTTGAGTATGCCGGCCTTGACAGGGACAGGCACGTCACGATCGACCAGAAGTACTTCCGCCCGACGGAGGTGGATGTCCTGATTGCGGATCCGGGTAAGGCCGAAAAGAAGCTCGGGTGGAAATCAAGGGTCAGATTCGGAGACCTCGTGAAGATCATGGTTGATGCAGACCTCCGGGAGTTCGGTGCGGACCCCATCGGGGAAGGGGACGCGATACTCGCAAAGCGGTTTGGGAAGAAGTGGTGGAAAGGGGACTGATGAAGCACATAATAGCCTCACGTGGGATCCTGGAAGGAAAAGACGATATTCGCAATCGGTGGAAAAGGGACTAAATTGCCCCACGTCTGCAGAATGTGAGGACATACATGGGATTCTGGAACGGCGAAAAGATTCTCCTCACCGGGGGTGCGGGATTCCTCGGATCGGCAATCATTGAACAACTCCACAAAGCAGGGTTGTCGAATTTACAGTCGATTCTTAACAGTACCAATCGAACGATGTCAGGGCCGAAAAGATCTGATTCAGCGTAGCCATAACTTTCTCACACTACTCGCTTTCCTTCGTCTGGAATCCCATCCGCTGAATACTTGTGTCAGTTGGTATGAGTCCAAACGAGCCATTCAACGATTTGTTATTACTCTTTTTGTTACGCAACCTTCGCTTAGGCCCAATTATCTTTTTCAGGCCTACTTGCAAGACAGGGTATCTTTTCTGGTTAATCCAAACGCGTAAGTCCTAAATACTTAAATTCTCATCCATTTCTCTGGTATAATATCAGACTCAATAATTTTTTTCCCATTAAGCCAATTATCACTTTTAAACCATTTCTTTGGAGAAATGACAATTTTACTTGAATTTTGACTTAACCACGCCGCCCACCATCCAAACGTACTATTTGGGATAATAAAATGTTTGCATGATGACATTAATTTAAGATATTTTTCAAACTTTTTCCCAGCATATTCATGAAAAATAATTTCGGTTGGAACTTCAAATTTAAGGTTGTTTTGGCACCAATTAATATCATCAGAGAAAATAAAAATTTCAGGGTTTTCAACCTTCTTAAGTAAAATATTTACTGCCTTATAAAAATAATCACTTTCATACACTCCATGGAAAGCATTTGTGATTGGATTGGATATATAATCCCCTCTCCTTACATTTAAACAAATTGAGTCTGAATTGTTAATGGAATCTAGTATTTTTTTATTAACCGTTCCTCTAATTTTAAAATCCTCTCTAATAATTGACTGGATTTGGGAAAAATACTTCTCGGATTGCCAATAACCATCAAGGTAAGAATTATTCGGGGAATTAAGAACATTAATATCAAAATTAAACCCTTTTTCATTAATATGTTGAATAGAATAATCAGGAATAAAAAAAAACACATTTCTTAATGGTTTTAATATTCTTTCACTTTTAACTCGAAGAATATCAATTTTATTAGCGAAAATAGGTTTAAATAAAAATATATCAAGATCAAAATTTCTATAAGTGACATTAGGATTCGGGGTCCGATCTAATAATGAATTGACGTCCAGTTTTAATTCAGTATTATGGATTAAAGATAAATGTCTTCCAACCGCATATTGAAACATTTGATTTCCTAATCCACCCATAAGTTTAACGATAATCATAATTAAATCAGTTCCATCATATTCAGTTTGACAGTATTTCATGAATTTCAATCAAAATACTAAATAATCATCGATCCAATGACGAAAAAATTCGCGAAAACTACCCGGGACCAGACACATGAGTGCAAGTGATCCTGCCGGGACTGAACACCAGGTCCCGACCATCATCATCACCCCCCCAAAGAAGTGGGTGCCCATCGATCTCAAGGAGTTGTGGGAATACCGGGAGCTTCTCTATATTTTCACCTGGCGGGACGTGAAAGTCCGGTACAAGCAGACTGCCCTCGGTGCAGCCTGGGCGATCATCCAGCCCCTTTTCACGATGGTGGTCTTCACGATCTTCTTTGGCGGCCTCGCCAGGATACCTTCAGAGGGAATCCCATACCCCCTCTTCAGCCTTGCAGCCCTCCTCCCCTGGACCCTCTTTGCCGAGGGGCTCACGAGGTCCACGACGAGCATGATTACCAACCAGAACATTATGACCAAGGTCTACTTCCCCCGGCTAATCATGCCATTCTCCGGCATCCTGTCTCCATTGGTTGACTTCGTGGTGGCCTTCTCGATCCTCATCATCATGATGGCGTACTACGGTTTCGCTCCCACGTTGAACATGATCTTCCTGCCGCTCTTCATCGTGTTCGCGGTGATGACCTCGCTTTCCGTTGGGCTCTGGCTATCTGCCCTGAACGTGAAGTACCGGGACTTTCAATATACTATCCCGTTCCTCATCCAGATCTGGCTCTTTGCCTCGCCAGTCGTATACCCAAGCTCTCTCCTTCCGGAAAAATGGCAGATCCTCTATGGCCTGAATCCCATGGCAGGGGTGATCGAGGGGTTCAGGTGGGCATTGCTCGGGACGAACCCGCCCGGGGAGATGATTTGGATCTCGCTTGGAGTGGTTGTTGTATTGTTAGTCACGGGTGCATTTTATTTCCGGAAAGTGGAGCAGTACTTTGCAGATATTGTGTGATTTTTAAGCAATTTTGACCTTTCATGTGTAATCTCGCTAATTTTAGGGTATAGTGACAAACTAGCCACCAGCCTCCTTTTCTAATAACCCAAGGATGCGCTTCAATTTCATTTTATCGCCATCCTTTCTGTGATTATATCTCCATACATACTCAACTAAATACAGCGGTAATTTTTCACGTCGAATCCCTCCCTTTGATGCAAGTTTTCTTTTTAAATACCCCCAGAATCCTTCTAACCCATTGATGTGGTTTCCTCTACCATCACTATATTGTCGTTCTCC
>JAPXRZ010000011.1:0-91038 GCA_033813295.1 Methanolinea sp. | reverse complement strand
ACCGGCACCATGACCCGCCGCTCCGAGACCCTCGAGCGCGAGGTCCCCACCGGCTGGATCGAGATCAATACCGAGGACGCTAAAGCACTCGGCATCGCCGACAAGGAACCGGTCAAGGCTATCACCCGCCGCGGCGAGGTCACCGTCCCGGCCATGGTCACCCCCGAGATCAAGAAGGGCGTCGTCTTCATGCCATTCCACTTCAAGGAGTGCGCCGCCAACGTCCTCACCAACAACGCCCTCGACCCCGTCGCCAAGATCCCCGAGTTCAAGGCCTGTGCTGTCAGGGTCGAGAAGATCCAGGAGGCGAAGTAAATGTCAAAGAAAGGTGACATGTTCTACGCCTGGACGACCGATGCCGCCATTGCCGAGAAGGCAGAGCTGGGAGGCGCGGTCACCGGGCTCATGAAGTTCATGCTCGAGAAGAAGGTCGTGGACGCCGTGTTCGCCGTCAAGAAGGGCCAGGACATCTACGACGCGGTGCCGACGCTGGTCACCGACCCCAAGGACCTCGCCCAGACCGCCGGGTCGCTGCACTGCGGGACCCTCCTCATGTCCAAGCTGGTCAAGAAATACCTTGACGGGGCCTCCGGCATGAGGATCGCCATGACGGTGAAGGGCTGCGATGCCATGGGGCTCTACGAGCTGGCCAAGCGGCAGCAGGTGAACCTGGACAACATCGTCATGATCGGGGTCAACTGCGGAGGCAGCGTGAGCCCGGTCACCGCCCGGAAGATGATCCGGGAGAAGTTCGGGGTCGACCCTGACACCGTGCACAAGGAGGAGATCGACAAGGGCCAGTTCATCATCGAGTACGAGGGCGGCCACAAGGGGATCTCCATGGACGAGCTCGAGGAGGCAGGGTTCGGGCGCCGGCCCAACTGCCGCCGCTGCAAGATGAAGGTCCCCCGCCAGGCCGACCTGGCCTGCGGGAACTGGGGGGTCATGGGCGACAAGGCCGGGAAGGCCACGTTCGTCGAGGTCTGCAGCGAAAAAGGGGCGAAGATCCTGGACGACGCGATCAAGGCCGGGGTCATCAAGACCGAGGCGGCCCCTGAAAAGGGCATCGAGATGAGGAAGAAGGTCGAGGGCTCCATGCTCAAGCTGGGCGACAAGTGGCGTGCCAAGGACTTTGCTGCTCTCGGCGAGGGCCGCGAGAGGCTGAAGAAGATCATCAAGGACACGTCCCGGTGCATCAAGTGCTACAGCTGCATCGAGGCCTGCCCCATCTGCTACTGCGTCGAGTGCAGCACCAAGAAGCCCTACTTCGTGCCGCCCGGGCAGGTGCCCCCGAGCTTCATGTTCCACCTGATCCGGTTCGCCCACATCGCCGACTCCTGCGTCAACTGCGGGCAGTGCCAGGAGCTGTGCGCCATGGACATCCCCAACTCCCTGCACATGCATGCCCAGCAGGTGGAGCTGGAGAAGATGTTCGGCCACGTGCCCGGCGTGGACATGAGTCTCCCGCTCCTTGCCCTGGTCGAAGAGCGTGAAGAGCGTGACCGGCTCCACGCGATCGGGAGCGACCAGATCTTCGATATCTTCAAGTGATCGCTCTCAAACAAACCTTTTTTTCCACAATTCGGAAAATTCCTTCCATGATTCAGCAGGAAAAGCTGCCGTCAACAAGGTACGGTAAACCATCCGATATTAACCACCATCCAATCCTTCATGGGCGACCTTTTTTTCCTGGAGATCCCCAATAAAACGGTCAGATGGAGGCCCTCCGTGGTTAAACCGCGGAGCTTCACTTTCGAGGCCCGGCACCGTGAAAATTGAACGCAAAACGCAAAACGCGCCTGCTGGGGGGGAAAATCAAGTACCTTAAATACGCATATGTAGTATGAATACAATTGGAGGTTGTGGTTTCAATGACCCCAGAAGAATACCGCAAGATCATATCAATGGCCATCGACCGGGAAGTCGAGTCCTACACCTATTACAATGTTGTATCCGGTAAAGTGAAGGACGCAAACCTCAAGAAGCTCTTTGCCGAGCTGGCAGGGGACGAGAAGAAGCACCGCGAGTTCCTCCAGGGACTCCTCGCAAAGGAACCGAAGTCGCTCAAGTTTGATGCAACCAGGGATTACAAGGTGGGCGATTCCCTCCCGACTCCCGTGCTGGACGCGAACATGAAACCCGTCGACGGGCTGGCCCTGGCCATCAAGAAGGAGCTGCAGGCCATGCAGATGTACACGCAGCTGGCCAGCAGCAGCGCAGATGCCGAGCAAAAGAGACTTTTCACGGAACTGGCCAGCATGGAGCGGGGGCACAAGTCCCGGCTGGAAGACATCTACACCAACATGGCCTTCCCCGAGGTCTGGTAGCCAACCAGTGGGGACAAACCTTTTTTTCTTTCCACGTTTTCAAACGCTTCCGCAACACGGCAGAGCGGGCGCTATCCCGGTTCGTTTCCCCGCCGGGGTGAACGGCTCGACGCCCCTCTGATTCGCCTCTGGCGTTTATTTCCCGGGCAGGCAGGCGGCAAGGCGATGCTGCCCCGGGGTGCCTTATAGTGCCCTGCCACGGAACCTGGGGAAAATCAGGATGGATATCAGGCCTTCTTTTCTCCTTTCCCGGCCTGGCCCTTCTTCCACCGGGAATAGGCATAGTATGCGGCGCCGAGCAGGACGGCGATGACGATGCTCATCAGGACGGTGTTCGAAAGCAGGGCATCGATGCCTGTCCTGGGCATGACCTGGATGCGGATCCGCAGGGGGTCGGATATGAGGCTGTTGTCGAGCGCGTCGCGGTACCGGATCTCGCTGTCAAGCCCGTACTCCTTTATCGTGGCCGTCCTGTCCACGGAGACTTCGAAGCGGGCGGTGGCTTCCTGGCCGGGCGCCAGGTCCCCGAGGAAGGCGGTGTCCCTGGCCGCGGTGAAGGGATCGACCACGCTCAGCCGTGCCTGGGCGCTGTAGACGGTGACAGGCCCCGTGTTGGCGTATACCACCTCCAGTATGCCCCTGTCACCGCGATAGACTGAGAAGGGGCCGGGACCGGCCGAGAAATCGACCTTGCCCAGGACCGGCACCCCGATGATCACCGGCTCGGACTGGACCAGGTCGTTCCGGCTGTCCCGGTACTCCACCAGGACCGCGAGGGGGTAGATGGCTGCCTGGGCCTGGTCGGATACCCGCACCTTGAACGTGCAGTTCACGGTGTCGCCGGGGGCGAACGGTCCCAGGTACGCGTTCCCGTCGACCGGGATGACGGGGCTCGCGCCGCTCTGCTCGATCCTGGCGAGCGAGTCCTTCCCCGTAAGGGACCCGGTATTCGTTACGCTGAGGGAGAGGTAGCCCTCGTGCCCCGCTGTCAGGTTCCCTGCAGCGATGCCGGACACCGCGATGATGACCGAGGGCTTCACCTGCACCCGGAGGGGGATGGTCACCGTATCGTTCCGGTAATGGTTGATGAGGGTGTCAAAGCCGATCTGCTCGGCATCGAAGAGGTAGGTATACTGGATGACCAGCGGGAGGTCGTAGGCGCCCCCTGGCGCGTTCCGGTCAAACTTGACCTGGAACGGCACGGTCACCGAGGCATCGCCCGGGATATCGCCGACCATCTGTGGGTCCGACTTGACCGTGAGCGGGGCTTCCCCGGGCAGGAGCGTCACGATGGCCAATTTTGCGGTATTGGGCTGGTCGTCCCGGGTGACCTGCCCGGCCTGGACGATCTTGACCTCGTTTAAGCCGCGGTTATGGATCACGATCGGCAGGGTGGCACCGGCCCCGGGCTGGAACTCGTTTTGCCCCTCCAGGCTGGCGGTGAGGTCAGGGCTCCCGGACATGTACTGGACCCCGGCATGGGCCGGGACAAAGACTGCACCCAGTGCCAGGGCTGCGAAGAGCCAGAGTACCAGGTACCTCACCCATGTTGTCATGCTAATAACAACACGTATGGCCCCACGACACTTATACCTGATGGGCACCGCGGGAAACGAGGGGCAGCGAAGGCGCTACCCGGCAGGATTGCCCCTTTCCCGCGCAGGAAGCCGGTCAGGCATACCCGGTGATGTCATAGTCTATACTGGTCGAATGCTCCAGGCAGTCCTTCCCGTTCCTGACCCCCTCGTCCACCATCCTCCGGAGGAGCGCCGGGTATACCGCACCCACCAGCTCCGAGACAGGCCTCCCGTTGCAGAAGAACTTAAACGTCGGGGTGCTCCGCACCCCGTACCGCTCCGCGGTCCACTGGCTGGCCGAGATGTCAAGCCTGGCAAAAGCAACAGCCCCGGCGTATTCCTGGGCGTATTGCCGGACATAGGGCTCCATGCTCCGGCAATAGGGGCAGGATAGGCTGTAGAACATCACCAGCACCGGCACCGGCGACTTCTCCACGGTCTGTTCCCAGGACTGGTCGGTCACTTCGATGAGATCGCCCTCCATTCGATCCGCTCCCTGGTAGTGAACTATTCTGTAGGAGGTCGGGGTAATATACCTTGGGGCACCTGGCGGTGCATGCCAGGGCCGCGACCGCGGGCCCGTGAAAAGAGCCGGGCAGGCGCCGAAATCACCCGTCAGCGTCCCGCAGAAACCACAAATCTTTTAAAATTCCCGGCGGCATTAGCTAGGTAACAAAGAAGTCATCTGCCGCGGAAGCCGCGGCTCGTGTTTCTCATGCCAGATCCGGAAACCGACAATGACGATGACCCTCACGATAGGGTCCCCCCAGCCCGTTTTCTGACAGATTTTCGCTCGAGCCCCCCGTGTACGGGGGTATTCCCATGATGCCGCAGGATCAGCTCCTGCTGCACAGCTTCGCCCCCGACGAGCGGCTGCCGGCTGCCCTCCCGGCTGTGGCCGCCCCGATGGCGGGGAGGCCGGCCAGGAAAACGCTGCTCACCAGGGACAGCCTGCACATCGTGGAGCGGAACGGGCAGGCGCACGTGATCGCCGAGAACTACTCCTACAAGAGCGAGGCATACTATACCATCCTCACGCGGGAGATGAGCGGCCAGCCGGTCCTCCCCGGCACGCGGGCGGTCCTGGACGCGTCCGTGGTCCCCATCTGCCTGGAGCGGGCGCGTCTGGAGGGGATCCCGGCGGCAGAGTGCATCATCTCCCAGTCCTGCCTCTCCGGGCCTGCCGTGGTCTACGGGCTGAACTACTTTGCATGCTCCTCGCAGTTCGAGCTCGCAGTTGACAGCCGGGCAAAGGAAGTGGAAAAGCACGTGACCAACAACGGGAAGTACCCCTTCTGCTACCAGCCGCTGCCGGAAGACGGCCGCGTGGAGCAGCACGTCGCCATATTCGGCCGGACGTTCTCCGGGGGGGAGGATATCGCAGCGCTTGCCGGGAAGGTCTATGCCATATTCCGTATCCCCCTGGCAGGTCTCATCTTCATCACCACGGACGAGAGCACGGTGCTCTCCTCCCTCTGCCCGGTCCGGTACTCCCAGCTCTCCCCGGCGGAAAAGGGCCTGCTCCGTGCGTACATCGCGGGGCAGGAATTTTTATGAGCCGCCTCGGTATCTTCGTGGACCGCAGGACCCTCTCCTCTGCCGAGCAGCTGAACTCCCTGATCCGGTGCCGGGACGAGGCGGAGGCGATGGGACACGGGGTGGAGTTCATCTTCCCCGGAGACATCCGCAAGATCCCCCAGGTTGACGGGCTCTTCATCAGGGCCCGCACCGACCCCATGAACGTGACCTACGTGGCCTCCCGGACGGCGGACTTTGCCGGCATCCCGGTGATCGACGACCCCCTCTCCATCCAGGTATGCTCGGACAAGGTCCACATGTATTCCCGGCTCATGCGCGAGGGAGTTTCCATCCCCAGGACGCTGTTCCTCTCCCGCAGGGAGATGAACCACACCCGGGCCAGGGAAGTCTTCGATGACCTCGGCTCCCCGCTGGTGGTGAAAGAGCCCTCCACCTCGTTCTCCCTGCGGGTCGAGAAGGTCCAGGAGACCGGTGAGTTTCTCCGGGTGGCCCGGCGGTTCTTCAAGATGTCCGACTGGATCGTGGCCCAGGAATACGTGGAGAGCGCCTGGGACTGGCGGGTGGGGGTCCTGGACGGGGAGTTCCTCTATGCCTGCAAGTACATCATCCCCGGGTCCACCTTCAAGATCCAGGCCTCGGTCAACGGGCACATCGTGTACTGCGGGGTTGAGAGCGTTCCCCGGGACCGGGTCCCGCCCGGAGTGATCGAGCTCGGGGTCCAGGCGGGCAGGGCGATCGGGCAGGGGCTCTACGGGGTGGATATCAAGCAGAGGGCCCTGGGCGGCCCCTGCGTGATCGAGGTCAACGACAACCCCTCCCTGGAGAGCGGGGAGGACCAGGCGTATCCCGGCGTATACCGCGAGATCGTACGCTACCTGCTGGAGACGTGAACAGTTCGATGAGTTCCCGGTCTGGATCAGGAGCCGAGGCCATCTGCGCAGCCTGCGGCGGGGTGTGCTGCCGCGAGGCCCACCCTCCCCTGTCAGGGGAGCGGGTTCGGGCCCTGCTGGACGCGGGCGTTGCCAGGGACGCCATCGAGTTCGCCGGGTACCTGCGGTTAGGCTGCCGGGAGGACGGGATGTGCGTCCTCTTCTCGGGGGGGAAGTGCCAGGCCCACGCGGTGAAGCCCGAGACATGCCTTGCCGGGCCGTTCACCTTTGACGTGTCCGGTCACACCATCAGGATCTTCCTCAAACGGGAGTCCATCTGCCCCCTGGCGGCCTGCCTGCGCCGGGACCCGGCCTGGTACGAATCGCAGTACCGGACTGCCGCAGAACGCCTTACCCGGCTGGTCCGGTTGCTCCCCCGGGGAGAGCTTGCCGCGATCGCTGCCATCCCGGAACCCGAGACCGACCTGGTGGCAGAGATACCGCTGGGGGACTGATCCATGCGCACCGGGACCGAGCACGAGTTTTCCTTAAACAGCCCGGCGATGATCCCACGGCCGGAATCAGACCTCGTCCTGGCCGAAGTCTGCCCCGGATGCGAGGGAGAGGCCCCTTTCGCCGGGGTGACGCTTTGCAAGGAGCTGCAGAAGACGGTGCTCGAGTTCATCCCCCCGTCCCCCTCGGACCGGCTCGAGGACCTGGAGGCCCCGCTCGTGAACGGGATACGTGCATTTTTCGCCCGGTTCTCCCGGAGGTACACCCTGCTCGGGCTGGGGATGCACCCCTGCCTGACCCTGGACCAGACCGCGGTATGGGACCGGGGCGAGTCCGAGTACTACGCGGCCTACGACCGCCTCTTTGGGATACGGCAGCACGGGTGGCTGAACATCCAGGCCCTCCAGGTCAACCTGGAGTACCGGGACGAGGGCCAGCTGGTGCGCATGCACAACCGCATCCGGTGCCTGCTCCCCTACCTTGCCGCGGTCACGGCGGCCTCACCCTTCGTGGAAGGGGCTGCCCCCGGTCCGGCATGCAACCGCCTCATCTATTACCGGGAGAACCAGCGCCAGGTGCCCGCCATATGCAACGGCATCATACCGGAGCCCATCGTATCGGTGCGGGACTACTGCTCCCGGCTTGATGCGGTGTATGCAGCGCTCCGGGAGCGGGGCGCCGGCGTCCTCTGCGAGGAGTGGGTGGCGTCCGCCGGGGTGATCGTGCGGTTCAGCCGCCCCTGCATCGAGGTGAAGGTCCCGGACGAGCAGGAGTGCATCCACGCGGACATGGCGGTCTGCGCTTTTCTCCGCGCCCTGGTCAGGGCAGGCGATCCCGGGATCGACGCGGACAGGGGATCGCTCCTCGCCCTCATGGAAGAGGCGATTCAGCGGGGGACTGCCGGCCTCGAACCCGAGCTCTCCCGGCTCTACCGGAAGGCCTGGGACGCGGCCACCGCGGGAGAGCGGAAGTACCTCCCGGTGGTCCGTTCCCGGATAGAGGGAGGCAGCCTGGCGGAGCGGATGGAAAACGACTACCGGGAGAACCGTGACCTCCCCGGCCTCATGGAGCGCCTGGCCCGGTGCCTGGCGGAGAACCGGCCGTTCGGAGAGTAAGAAGATCATCACGGCGACCTTTTGCCTGAAACACATCTCACCATTGACCGCCACCCTGGCGTCAGGGAACAATCAACCGGGCATCTTCTTTCTTCCTGCAAAAAGTGCAAAGACCACGCCGATGCCGGTCAGGAGCGCCCCGATGGAGAGGACTGCCGGTTCGAGCTGGAGGAGGAGGAAGACACAGGTGGCGAGCCCCAGGACAGGGAAGATGGGGAGCATCCGGACCCGCCCCGGGATGGTGAAGGGCCGGGGACGGTTCGGGTCGCGGCGGCGCAGGATGATGACCGAGAGGTTCACCACGAAGAATGTGACAAAGAGGGTGAAGTTGGAGATGCTGGCCACGAAGGCGATGTCTCCGGCAAGGAGGAAGACGACTGCACCGGCGGCCATCACGATGATGGAAGCCCAGGGGGTGTACCGGCCGGGGTGCACCACCGAGAGGACGCCGGGGAGGGAACCCGCCCTTGCCATGCCATAGCTGATGCGGGAAGCGGCAAAGAGCATCATCAGAACGGTATTGGCGGTGGCAAAGAGGGCGATCACCGAAAGGAGGAGGGAGGCGTCCCCTCCCCATGCGACCGATGCCACGGCGGCGAACGGGGCCGGGGACGCGGAGAGGGTTTCCCATCCCACCACGCTCACGGCGGATACCGAGACCAGGATGTAAAGGACCGTGGAGACCGCCAGGGCGATTATCAGGGCCCGGGGGATGGTCTTTTCAGGTGAACGCACCTCCTCGGAGAACTTGGCTATCTCCTCGAAGCCCTGGTAGGCAAAGAAGACAAGCGCTGCCGCGGCAAAGATCCCCGAAAACCCCATGGGCATCTCCAGGTAGTCCACCTTCCCCAGGTGCGGGACCCCGGCAGCGATGATCAGGAGCAGCCCCCCGACCTCGATGAGGGTGAAGATCCCGGCGATCCATGCGCTCTCCCGTATCCCGCGGAGAAGGATGAAAGAGAGGGCGGCGATCAGGAGGGCCGCGGATACGAGCCGGGGCACGGGGAGGATTGCACCGAGGTACCCGGCAAACCCGAGTGCCACGGTGGCAGCCCCCACGATCCCGGCGAAGATGATCAGCCACCCGACGACGACAGCGACCCGGCGGCCCAGCGCACGGTTCGTGTACTCGTACTCGGCACCCACGTCGGGGTACATCGAGGAGAGCTCCGCGTAGGAGAGGGCTGTGAAGAACGCAACCAGTGCGGAGATGGTGAAGGAGAGCCAGAGGGCGTTTCCGGCGCTCCCGGCCGCTTCACCGATGAGCGCGTAGATCCCGGCCCCGAGAATGATCCCCGTCCCGGACAGGGTGACTTCGAGGAGGCCAAGCTCGCGTGCGAGCCCCTGGGGTCGTTCTCCGGAGATTGGCATGCGATTCGGATGATACCATCGGCGGGAAGGACAAAAGGTGTTGCGGTTCCGGACTGCGAGGGAATCACCGGGCGTGAGGCCGGGGAAATACCGGGTTCGCGGCCGGGGCCCTGACCAGCGGATCGGGGAATACCGGGTGTGGTTGAGGGAATGCTCGTGCAGGATGAACGGAACACCTGGTGCAGGATAAACGGAACACCTGGTGCAGGATTAAGCAAACACTGGTGCAGGATGAACGGAACACCTGGTGCAGGATGAATGGAACACCTGGTGCAGGATGAACGGAACACCTGGTGCAGGATGAACGGAACACCTGGTGCACGATTAACGGAACACCTGGTGCACGATTAACGGAACACCTGGTGCAGGATTGAGCAAACACTGGTGCGGGGATTAATGACACACCTGGTGCAGGATTAAGGGAATGCTAGTACGAGGTCAGGGGAATACCTAGAATGGTTTTCATAGAACCGGGCCACGCCGGATTGTGCTGGATACGGCGATACGGTTTGGTGAGAAAGGTGTCTCAATCGAACAAGACAAAAAAAGGTGTGATCGAAAAAATTTGGAGGGAATCAGTACCTGGGTTTCCTGTGTTTCGGGAGGCACTCCCGACAGTATACCGGCCTTCCTTCCGTGGGGGTGAACGGCACCTCGCACTCTTTTCCACAATCTGCGCAAATCGTTTTCGTCATAGTCCGGGGCCGGAAGGAACCCGATCCCCTGAAATTTCTCTCATCCATTGTTTTTACCCATGCAGTTATAGTCCTGCACCATAAAAATTGAACCGTATACTATATATACATGTGTATGGTGGCGCGACGAAAAAGCCCCCGAATGCCGTGTATCACCTGGACCGGTGAATAACGAGACCAGGGTGCGAGGAGGACCCGGCTTGCCTGGCCCGGACAGGTCCCGGCCTGTTCCAGGGGCCCGCCCCCGGCGAGGCAGGCAGGGTTGGGGACCACGCCTCACCCGGCAGGAGCGATCTCCTGCACCATCTGCCCGTCCCGGAAGATGGAGATCTTCCCCCCGCTCTGGGAGACCACGATCCCGATGGCGCTGGTGGCCTGGGTGATCCCGGCAACCGATGAGTGGCGGGTCCCGAGCCCCTTCGGGATCCCCACCGCGCTCGTATCGATGGTGATGTACCGGGCCGCCGCCTCGATCAGACCGTTCCCCTGGACCACGAACGCCCCGTCCAGCTGGGCCAGCTCCTTGATGTTCTCCTTGAGGTCGTGGTTGGTGATCATGCGGTCCTCGGGGCGATGCCCTTCCAGGGGGTTCAGGATAAGCTGCCTGCTCTTGCCAAGGACCGACTGGGCGTCCCCGATAATGAAGGCCGTGCCGACCTGCTTGCCCTCCCGCCCCTCCTTGGAGATCTCCAGGCAGATGTTGAGCACCGCGTCGAAGACCTCCTCCCGGATGTCAGTCCCGGCGATGACCTTGTCCTTCCACAGGGCGGTGCTGATCCGCCGGCGGTCCCGGTGCTCGTGGTCGGTGATGTCATGGCCGATGCAGACGATCTCGGTGATGTGCCCTGATTCCCCGCGGATCGCCCGGGTGGTCCATGCTACCCAGACCGCGTCGCCGTCCCTCTCCACCATCTCGCTGATGCGCAGGATGGGGCTGTCGTTTGCGCCCGGGGCGTCCGAGACGAAACTTGCCGCGTCCCGCCTCGCCCGGGAGGGGATGATGGTCCCGAAGAGGGGTTTGCCCACGATCTCGGCCTCGGAATATCCAAAGAATGCCTGCGCATGCTTGTTGAAGAAGAGGATCGTCCCCGCGGTGTCGAGCTTCATGATCAGGCTGGTGGAGTTGTTCAGGAACTCCCGGTACCGGAGGTCGCTCTCCTTGAGGGCATCGAGGAGGCGTTTTCTGTCGGACTGGTCATCGCAGACCAGGACATGCCCGCGGCCGGGCTCCTTCGGGTCCAGGAGACAGGTGCGCAGCCGGCAGGGCACCAGGCCCCCGTCCTTTCGCTTCAGCTCGGCCTCGGCCTGCGCCCAGCCCCGCTCGTCCACCCGCAGGGCCAGTTCACGGATCGCGTGGTTGTACTCTTCTTCACCGGGGAATACCGTGGCCATGCCCTTCCCGGCCAGTGCCCCCTCTTCGTAGCCGAGCGACCGGGTCATCACCGCGTTCACCCACTCGAACGCCCCGTTGCGGATCTGGGCTACCCAGAGGGGTGTCGCGGAGAGGATGGAGTTCAGGAGCTCGCAGCGGAGCACCTGGTCCCGCTCCGCCTTCTTCCGTATCAGCGCCTGGTAGATCAGGTCCCGAAGCTCGCCTGCCGGGGCATCGGGCCGGACGGTGACCTCGGCTGCAGCATTGATGTCCTCGAGGACCACCCGGTCGCCGTTCCGGTGGTAGAGGATGAAGGGCGTGGGGCTTCCATGCGACTTGATGTCCTGCAGGAGTTCGATCCCGGTCATCTCGGCCAGGAACTCGATGCCGTCGATCTCGGGAAGGCGGTAATAGGAGACGATGACATCGTAGGCCCTCCGCTTGATCGTCTCGAGCGCCTGCTTGGTCGAGGTGACCGTATCAACCCGGATGTCCCCCCTCTTCTCCAGGTACGCACGGGTGCTGTCGATGGTCTCGGTGCCGTTATGGACAAGGAGGACGTTGATCATGGTGCTTCTGAACGATTCGCTCCGGCTGGAGGGAACTGCTTACGATATAGTAGGATTTTCCCTTTAAAATAATTATTGGAAGCAAAACGGAATTCTGCCCGCGCTGAGGGCTTCAATTTGCACCGCCACACCTTCACGGCCTCTTCCCGGACCGGCGCACCCGGACCTGGCCCTCCCCGGAGCTCATCCGGAGGAGGGCTGCCGCCACCTCGAGGGAGGTGTAGTCGTTGCCCATCAGCTGCTCCACGCGGGTGATGTAGGGGTCCAGCTGCCCGGCGGCCACCACCTCCCGCACGCGGTTCATGAAGTTGGCCATCCGCCGCTCCCGCAGGTCCTTTTCCTCGGGGATGGCGTGGCGGGCGACGCGGATCCGGGCGAACTTCTGGATCTCCCGGAACTTCCACATCTCCTTTCCCGAGACAAAGGAAAACGCCTTGCCGGCCTTGCCGGCCCGGCCGGTGCGCCCGATACGGTGGATGTAGTACTCGGGATCCTGGGGGACGTCGTAGTTGACCACGATGGTGATCTCCTCCACGTCGATTCCCCGTGCGGCGACGTCGGTGGCGACCAGGATATCGGTCCCACCGCCGCGGAAGCGTCCCATCACCCGCTCCCGCTCCTTCTGCTCCATGTCACCGTGCAGGGCCTCGGCAAGGTACCCCCGTGCCTGGAGCTGGGTCGCGACCTCGTCGACCTTCCGCTTGGTGTTGCAGAAGACCAGGACCAGCCGGGGGTTGTAGAAGTCCACCAGCCGGGAGAGGACCTCCACCTTCTCGGTCTCCCGGACCTCGAAGTACCGCTGCTCGATGACCGGGACGGCCAGGTGCCCGTGGACCACCTTGACCATGCGGGGGTCGTCAAGGTACTTCCGGGTCAGGGCAAGGATCTCCTTTGACATGGTCGCCGAAAAGAGGACCGCCTGGCGCTCCGGCGGGACGCGGGAGAGGATGCGCTCGATATCGTCGCGGAATCCCATGTCCAGCATCTCGTCGGCCTCGTCGAGGACCACCAGGCTGACCGACCCGAGGTCGATGGTCCCCCGGTCCAGGTGGTCAAGGAGCCGGCCGGGGGTGGCGATGGCCACCTGGACCCCTTTCTTCAGGGCGGTGAACTGGCGCTCGATGGGCTGGCCCCCGTAGATGGGGACGATGGAGATCCCGGGCAGGTACCGGGCCAGCTTGCGGAGCTCCTCCGAGACCTGGATGGCCAGCTCGCGGGTCGGGCAGAGCACCAGGCCCTGGACCGACGGGTCCTTCGGGTTGACCCGCTCCAGGAGCGGGATCCCGTAGGCGGCGGTCTTCCCGGTCCCGGTATGGGCCTGGCCGATCATGTCCCTGCCGTCCCGGATGACCGGGATGGAGAGGGACTGGATGGGCGTGGGCTCCTCGAACCCGAGGTCCTTGACCGCCCGCTCCAGGGGCTCAGGCATCGCCAGATCGTTGAATGATATGGTCTTCATGGGTGACTGTTCCTTCGAGCGGGCCGGATCTCCCGCAATGGGGGAATGGTTGCGGGCTGGATCACCCGCAATGGGGGAATGGTGCGGTTGCCCGGATCACCCGCGATGGACGAATGGTTGCGGGCCAGTCCCGGACGGCCTTTCCATAACCGTTGTCCAATAATGCCCTCCCAGCCTTTATAGGTATTTGGACGGGGGAACCCTGCTCAATTCCGTGCCAGGAAGCGTCATGGGGTGGGGAATCGCGGCCTCCGCATACGTTGCGGGGACAACCTTGGGTCCGACCTTTTCAGAGATGCGGGCGTGAGCCGTGGACGGGGACGGTGCGGCTCTTGGCCGCTGTCGAATCAAGCCATATCTCCGATCGGGGAATACAGTGCTGGCCGACCTCCAGCCGGAGAGAATAACAAACCCCAATGGACCTGAAGAACGGCATAGTACGGCCACGATAAGAGACAGGCCGATGCCCAGCGCGAAGGAGACCGGCGACGTTTTCAGCTGGCTCACCACCTCCCCGGGATTGTCAGGACCTGGTGCACAGGCCAATACTTCACGTACCCCGGCGCCCCGTCACCCTAGTACCAGCAGAGGTCGTAGGGAACCGGCTCCTTTTTTGTACTTCCCGATACCGCGACCACCCAGGTCCCGGGCTCGAGAGGGCCCCCGGCGACACCGGAGATGGTCATCCTGACCGCCTGGTCAGAGCGTAAATCGTCCTTGTCCGAGAAATGCCATGCCGACCCCCCGGGGCTCACCACCGCCAGCACCAGGGATGATGCCGGGTCCTCCCACCTCAGTTCGAACGAGAGCTTGGTATCCCCTGCCAGGGGGTCAAGCGAATACCACTCGATCTCCCCCTCCGATATCGTGCTGTAGTACCGGACCTTCGTATCCGGCGTCGGGGACGGGGTTGGGACGGCCGGAAGGCCCAGACCCTCCCCGCCCGGGACAGGACTCCTCCCGTCCCCGGAATACTTGCGCAGGAAGATATCGTGGGCATTGTTGCGGCCGTCAGACCAGACGACATACCCTTGGGAGACCCGTGGAAATTCCACCGAAAAAGGCCCTTCGATCACGATTCCGGTCTTGTTCGACTCCCTGTCATAGAGGCGGATGTCCGCCCGCCTCCCGCCCGGGCCGGCAGGGCTCCCGGGTGAATTCCTGTAGTCCTCCCAGACGACCAGGCCGCCGGATATGTCGGGATACATCTGGAATGCCCCGGAGGGGCTCACGGGGCCCGACTCCCCTGTTTCGAGGTCATAGAGATAGACCTGGTAGGGCCCGCCGCGCCCGTCGGCCCATACGACGAAGCCGCCGTCAATTGCCGGCATCGTCCTCGGGCCTTCTTCCATGCAGAGCACAGCCCCTTCCCCCGTGGCAAGGTCCAGGCACACGATCGCGTCCCTTCCATCCCTCCTCTCGCAGAAGACCGCGCGGTAGCCCGAAATGGCAGGGTCCCCAAGGTACTCCATGGACGATGCAACCCTGCGGTAACCGCCCGATGCCAGGTCGTACGCCGCGATGGAGTACTCCCGCCCGCTGCGCTCCACCCAGAGAACCGTATCACCGTCGATACAGGGGGAGTACTGGTCGGCGTTCGAATACAGGAAGGTCAGCAGGTTCTGCGCCTCGTCGTACACGAAGATACCCCGCCCGTCGCTCCAGGCATATCTCTTGCCGGAAAGATCGAGGTCGCGTTTCCACGAAGTGTCCGCAAGCACCAGCTCTTCCCACCCGGTAACGATATCGTACCTGTAGATGCCCCCCGGGTAGAACCCGGGTCCATCGGCCTCGCCCGATCCGTACTCGACCCACGCCACGGTCCTGCCATCGAAGGCGATCTGGTTGTATTTCCTCGATTCGCTCTTTGCGATGAGGTATGAATCGAAGGATCCGGCTCCGGAAACCGCCGGCAGGCAGAAACAAAGGAGGATAAGGATTGCCGGAAGGACAACCGGGGCTTTCCGCATCCCTTTCACCGCTTCCCGAGCGTGGCCACGATGGCGGCCAGTCCTGCAAAACCCGCGATCCCCGCGATGACCAGGGTTGCCGTGGAAGACGGGGTGCCGCTCTTCTCCGGTTTGGCCATGGTCTCAACGGTCTTAGTACCGGGATCCACGCGGTACGTCTGTACCACCAATTCACCCTCCCGCGGCCTGCTCACTTCGTAGAGATCGTCATACATGACCAGCAGCGTCGCGGCCTCCGCCCGGCCCCCGGACACCTTCGCCACGTATTCTCCCGGCGGCAGGTCCGTGGTATCCACTATGGCATGCCACTCGCCGTCTCCTCCCGCTCCGTCTCCGACGATGACCCCGTGCTGGGTCAACGCCGGCTGGTGAAGGCGATCGGCATCCGGCGGGACCAGGTCGAGCGTCAGGGACGTCCCGGCAGGGAGGTTCGTCGTCCCATTGATCTCCAGCGGGGTCCCGGGAATGGAGTCAGGGATCTCCCCGATACTGATGGCGGGCTCCTCCACGAGCAGCATGAAGGCTTGGTAGGGATTCCCCTGTTCATGGGCGTTCAGTTCTGCTTCGAGGGCGCCCGGGGACGAAACCTCGTCCGGACCTCCGTTTTCCTTTCCTGACGCAAGGCTATCCCTGCCATCCACCACGTAGAGAAAATACTGGCCGGACCGAAGGGAGGAGGTATCTTCCCCGGGCAGGACGTACTCGAATACCCCCGAACCATCCGCAGTGACCACGGCAAACGACCTGTAGCCGCTCCTTGGAAAGCCGCTCATGACCCAGATGCCGATCTTTCCGCCGGGCACCGTGGTACCGGCCACAGTAAGGGTACTCCCCTTCGCCACCCGGTTCTGCCTTGCGTCCAGGTCAGGGCTTATCTTTACCGTAAAGTCCGCATTCTGGGAAACGTAATAGGGTGACTCGAATAGCCTGCCCCCTGACTGGGGAGAACGAGTCGATACAACTGCCGGCGCTCCCTGTGCGAGGTGCACGTGAACGGAGGCCATGTCACCGGTCCCCCGGCGCCCGATCCGGAAGATATACTCCCCCGGTGCATACCCCTCGGTCAGGATCGCGACGCTCCACCTGGAGCCGGGGGACCCTTCCAGGACGGGGGTGGTCCCTTCCCCTCCTGAATACTCGCCGTTCCTGACCGCACCGGTCTCGAGGCCGGCTGCCAGGAATTCATAGTATAGCTCGGTCCCTGCTGGGAGCGTGGTGGTCCCGGTGATTGCAATGATCGTACCGGTCTTCAGGTCCGCGGAAACCGGGTCGATCTCGATCGGGCCTGCGGCCGATGCCACGCCCGGAAGCAGGACAGCCAGCGCTGCAAAGAGCAGGATGGGTATGCTGCGCATCGGGTGTCTGAAAATGTTCATCTCTTCACTTCCATATCGGTTCTGGTCTGGTATGCCCGTTCGAAGGGTGCGTATAAGTGATTTCTGTGAGAGACCTCACACTGAATGCAGGATGGCGCCCGGGCAGGTGGAGGGTTCTCACAGAACATTTTTCACGGTTGCGGGCACTCTATCTTTCCAGGCGCCCTTGGAAGAGGAGCTGCCAGGAGAAAGGGCATTTCAATGGTTGCGTGGAACAGGTCTCTTTTCATCGCCGCGGTCTTGTGTGCGACCCTCGTCTCTCCCGTAATAGCGTACCCCCAGCAGTATTCCGTCTTTCCCTGGATGGATAGCGCTCCCCCGGGGGAGGCGAAATTACCCGCTCCCATCGAACCGTGGCAGGTCCCTCCCGCGACCGCCCTCCTGGTACTTACCGCAGTATTCCTGCCGCTCTGCCTGGTCCCGGTCGAGATCCTCGTCTCCCTTGCAGGGGTCCTCGTCCTGAACTTCCGCCGGGTCCGGAGGAGCAGGGCCCTCCAAAACGACCGCCGGGCGTCGATCCATGGGTATATCGCTGCAAACCCCGGTGCAGGCTTCACCGAGATCGAGCGCGGCGTGCCGGTGAACCGCGGCACCCTCGAATACCACCTGGGTGTCCTCCGCCGCGAGCGGCTCGTGGTCGCATTCTCCCGGAACCGCAGGGCATATTATTTTGAGAACGCGGGGAAGTTTTCCGCTCCCGAGATGGACGCACTTTCCCGGTTGAGGACCGGGCCGGGCCTCTCCATCTGCGAGTACCTCTCCGGATCCCCGGATGCATCGAGGCTTGAGATCGCGCGGAAGATAAAGGCGACCGGTTCCACGGTATCGTGGTACCTGCGGAATCTCTGCGACGCCAGGCTCGTCTCGATCGCAAGGGAAGGGAAGAGCGTGCGGTACAGGCTGACGCCTGCTGCGGAATCTGCACTGGACACGTTGAAGTGCTCCGGCGGGGCTTAAACTGCCCTTTTTCGCGGAGGGGGAGGGAATTTAACCGGGACCTCTCCCCTGCGGGACCACACCGTTGGATTCCCCGTGTGCCCGGACCACCCGCAACAGGTGAATGGTTGCGGGCCAGTCCCGGACGGCCTTTCCATAACCGTTGTCCAATAATGCCCTCCCAGCCTTTATAGGTATTTGGACGGGGACTCCCTGCCCGAAACGGTTCCAGGAAGCGTCATGGGTTGGGGAATCACGGCCGCCCTACACGTGCGGGGACAACTGGTTCGCGTGTGGTATTGCGACCGGTGGAATCGAGTGATGCATGATGTAATTCGATATATCCAAAGGGAATCAAAAATCCAGAGTCCCCCCTTTTATATAATAGAACTGTATATCTCCTACACAGATTGGCATGAAGAAACTCCACGTTCCCATTATCATCGAGATTGATGAAGATGGCTTTTATATCGTTTCATGCCCGCTCTTCAAGGGCTGCCACAGTTTTGGGAAGACCATTGATGAGGCACTGCATAACATCAGGGAAGTCATTGAAATGTGCCTTGAAGAAGAGAAACCTGAAGAACACAATACTTTCGTAGGATTCAGGGAGATCGAGATCATCCAGGGATCCTGATGCTTCCCGTTATGAAAGGGAAGGATCTGATTGCCTTTTTGCAATTCCTTAACTTCACGATAGTCCGAACCAAAGGTTCGCATGTCAGGATGAGGTCTGACGATGGCCGTGTAACCACCGTACCTATCCATGGAAATGGTGATATTCCCAAGGGTCTCTTGAGAAAAATAATCCGGGAAGACCTGGAAATGCCCATGGATGAGTTCCTTGCCCAGTATAAAAAGTTCAAGAATTAACTTGATCAGATGAGTTGAAAGCTAAAAAACTTGCATTTGAAGAAATTTTAATCTTTGAATGGATTTGACAGCCCCTGCATCATGAAGAATATACTCCAAGAGAGGAAACCCCTCATGATCGTCGAATATATTCAAGCCGCACTTGCCCGGGCCACCTTTGAAATCATAGAAGATAAAGAGCCATACTATGGTGAAGTCCCGGATCTTCCCGGCGTGTGGGCCACTGGAAAGATCCTCGAAGAGTGCCGGGCGAACCTCGCGAATGTCATTGACAGCTGGATTGTTGTGCATTTAAGAAAGGGACTCCCTATCCCCCGGCTGGGAGATTTTACTATAGAAGATATCGCAGGAATGGATGCTGGTAACAGGATATAAACTCCCGCCGGTCTCACGGGATGATATAATTCGGAAGTTGAAGTATCTCAATCTCTAGTATTATTCACGTGTTATTCACGTGTTATTCACTCCTTCCCGCCCTTCTCGCTTTTTAATATCCCCTTACCTCGCGTCCCCCGACTCCCCACCCCCCCCATCCTGGTACACCACCCACCCGGCGGCCCACACCAGCGGGACCCCGATGGGGATGGAAATCCCCGCTGGTCCGTTCAGGAGCGGCCCATACTGGGCCACGCACGACGCCAGGAAGAAGAACCCGCCTGACACGACGAGGAGCCCGGGAAACCGGGTGTCGAGGTCCCGCTCCTTGGCTACCACCAAAAAGGAGTATTCATCAGGGATATCATTAAATTACCAGACGATACACCAGCATGTGCACCAATCGGTTCATAACCATCCCATATCGAGAGGAATCCCCATGATCGTAGAATACATCCAAGCTGCACTCGCCCGTGCCACCTATGAAATGATCGACGATAAAGAGCCTTATTATGGTGAGGTCCCGGACCTTCCCGGGGTGTGGGCCACGGGAAAGACCCTTGAGGAGTGCCGGGCGAACCTTGCAAGTGTTCTTGACAGCTGGATTGTTGTTCATCTTAGAAAAGGACTCCCTATCCCCCGGTTGGGGGATTTTACCATAGAAGATATCGCAGGAATGGATGAGGGTGCCCGGGCATAGACTCCCGCCGGTCAGATGGGCTGATTTTATCCGGAGGTTGCGCCTGCTTGGATTCGAAGGCCCATACACCAGTGGAAAACACCCCTTCATGCTGAAAGGCAACCTTGTCCTGACCGTGCCAAACCCTCATCGGCAGGAGATCGGCCCCGACCTCCTTATTCGCATCCTGAAACAGGCAGGGATATCACGGGATGAATGGGAGAGCACCGACAGGTAAGCCATAATCATCTGAAATGTTTCACGAGCATATGTCACAAGAGCGGGCACGCAATGCCCACTGTCATTCCCCCTTGCCGATTGTTCCCGCTCCGAACCCTTCCATTCCCTCGCTGGCCTGTTCCTTCTCCATCTCTCCTTCTCGCCCTCCGGCTCCTTCTTCAACCCTTCCTTCCTTGTCCCGGTAGATTCCCCCATCCCGGTACACCACCCACCCGACGGCCCACACCAGCGGGACCCCGATGGGGATGGAGATCCCCGCCGGCCCGTTCAGGAGCGGCCCGTACTGGGCCACGCACGAGGCCAGGAAGAAAAAACCCCCTGACACGATGAGGAGCCCGGAAAACCGGGTCTCGAGGTCCCTCTCCTCTGCCACCATCACGAGGAGGAGGCACATGGCCGCGACGAGCACCAGCACCCCGGCAAGCCACAAATACACCATGAACGCGCTCTTTCCCGTGTAGATCCCCATGGACACATACTCCATGTCACGGGCCAGGGTGATCACGCTTGGGCCCATCGCGCTCTGCTGGAACCGCAGGAGCGCCCACTGCAGCCCCTGGCCCAGCCAGTCGCCGATAACATAGACGTGCAGGGGCACCAGGAACAAGACCGTCGTCAGCAGCAACTTGAACCGGAGGTCGTAGAGAGAGAACGACATGCTTGAGGGAGAATGTTGGACCGGCTCATGTATAAGGGATTTCAAATTAGTCTGGCACTCGGCTTTTGTATTACACTAAAATTTTCCCTTTTATTATCCCGCCTGAAAACATTCCAAAATCTGCCATATCTCCCCTTTATTCGGTGAATTTTCCTTTTTCACCGAAAATAACCCGATAACGAGGATCTTCATGTCCAGTCTCAAGAACATTTAAATACTTTCTGGTAAAGAATCCTAAATTACAGTGTCTTGCCTACGTAGCGTGGGCAATGCGCGAGTTACAATCAAGGTGTGTACACATGAAGAATGAAGAGGCAGTATCACCCGTAATCGGTGTGATCCTTATGGTCGCAATCACCGTCATCCTGGCGGCCGTTATTGCGGCGTTCGTGTTCGGATTGGCGGGAACGACATCAACAACCAAGAATGTTGGAATTACAGCCGTTGCAAATGAATCAGGATTTATAACCACTATTCAAGGTGGCACTGATCTTGATAAGGTTACTAATTTGAGCAGAGCTATTGATACTGGAGCTCCTGTTGAATTTTATGCTGGAAAGCCCTACGTTGGAATGACGAACTATACAGCAGTTGCTGGTGGTGGCGCTGGTCACAGGTTGATCGTTTCTGGCAAATTCAACGATGGAACTTCACAAGTCCTGTTTGACAAACAATTCTAATCTTAATCTCTTTTTCTATCAATTTTGATTGTATGCTTTCCCTATGGGTAATATCTTCGTGCCAACTTTGTCAACCCTTTCCAGGGTTGCGGGACCGGGAAGCACGGGGCAGTCCAGGCCAAGGGCCGGCCCGCCCCGAAAAGAAGGTGATTTCGGTACCTTTAATATATCGTGGAATATCCGATTTCCAGCCGATTTATCTTCGCATGATTGAGACTTCCATACTGGCCTCGGGATTCCTTTCTTACATGAAAAACCGCCCTGCAAAGGTGATAGCGACATTCCCAAAGACCTGGGATATCCGGGGAGGGCCCTACAAGAATGCTCCCACACACCGGACACCGTGCATTGGGATCCTCATCCATGTGAGGAGATCATATAAGGGGGTTGACTAACTCAGGCCTTGGGGAGGTAAAGTGATAGTAAGATTAGTCCAATGCTTAACAAAAAAATTCCTAGCCCTCGTATTGGACCCTTTCTTCCCTATCTGATATAGATGCCCTTTCCGCACGTTTCTGGAGCGTCAGGTCGTCCAGAATAATCTGGGCCCCTTTTATGGAGCCATTGTTGAATAAAGGCGAGATATGAAGCCTGAAGTTTACGTTCTTGCCCCACTTGGACGTATATTCTGTTTCTTTGGTCAGTATGTGAACACCGGTCTCCAGCGTCCGACGAAGGTCATCTGCAAACCCAACTTCAACGAGCGGGGGAAACTGCAGCAGATTTATCTCCTTCGTCTTCTCCTCCGACGGTGAACCCAAAAACTCCAGAACCTTTGGATTCAGGTAGGTGATCCGGCCTGTTGTGTCGCATGTGAGTATGCCGACAGGGGCATTCTCGGTCAGTGTACGGTATTTTTCTTCGCTCTCCTGGAGCGCCCGTTCCGCACGCTTTTGATCGGTCACGTCCCGGATAGTGCCTATGAACATCTTCACGGAACTGTCCGGATTTCTCACCGGCACGACGGTTATGAGGCCATCGATGATGGTCCCGTCTTTTTTTCGTCCCCGCACGGGATGTTCCTTTACATACGATTTGCTTTCGACTAATGCGGTAAACGCGGAGCGGGCGCCTTCCTCCGCGTAAATGGATGCAACCGGGACCTTTGAGAACTCTTCCCGGCTGTCATATCCGAACATCTCGATAATGGCGTCATTGAAATCTATCCATTCCCCTTCAGGGGAGGTTATGAATACGCTGTCCCTGCTGGTCGAGAAAAATTCGCGGTATCTCCTCTCGCTTTCCCTGAGGGCTTCTTCCATTTGTTTCCGCGAGAAAACAAGGTGGACGGCATTCGCCAACTCGGTGAACTGGGATTTTGGATCCCCGCCTTTTTGGAGGTAAAAGGAGGCCCCCGCCCTGAACGCCTCGATAACAACTTCCTCCCGGCCCCTCCCTGTGAAAATGATGAAGGGGGTGTCGTCCCCTCGAGTTCTGAGCACCTTGAGAAACGCGATCCCATCCATTTCCGGCATCTGATAATCCGAGATTATGACATCGTAGCGTGATTTTGCATGCATCTGGAGAGCAGAATGGGCAGACAGGGCTGTATCAATTTCCAGGATCCCATACCTTTTTAAAAAAACTTTCACCAAATCGCAAAGGCTGGGTTCATCGTCGACAAATAAAATTCGAGGATACGGAGATGCCACAAGAATACGGGGTAGGGGAGGGTTATAAAATTTTCCAAAAATAAATGTCAATATCATATTGCACTAAGGTATACAGCCTATAGAATGTTTGAAAAAGGTGCATGAAATAACCCTTCGAGACAGTAAACGGTTAAATTTTCTACCGTATCTGCCTCGATGCATCGCGGCTTTCAGGGCATCGGCAAATTTTTTGTAGAACAGGGATTGATCATCGTCACCGACGATGAAGGGGCATGTGCAGAATAGCGGGCTCCCTCCAAAATGACGATGCCTACACCAGCTATGACATCCAGAGGAACCTTAGTCTATCCTTCCCAGCAATAGCAAGATAGTTCTATCCCTGGTAAAGATTGACCGGGATGTTTTGTCGAAATTCGATTTTCCACGCTCACCGCGAGGTTTTTTGTCAGCCCGCGATAGCCACGGGGTGCAGTGATGGCGAAAAAGCGGAAGTGCCCGCACTACACCGACCGGAAAGAAGGGAGATGGATCAAGATGGTCTGCACCCTTCCGGCTGGCAAGCCATGCCGAACCCGAGTTGCCAGGCAAACCCTCACTACTAGGCGCCGCACCAGGATGACGATGAGCGAGGCAGCAGCAGACGGCCGAACCCCTCGCACCAGGTCAAAGGGTGCCGAGTACGATCAAGCCCATTATTCGCATGGAACCCGGTCCCACGTCGCTTCCATGGCCCGATACAAAGAGGACCTGCGCAACCGGCCCCGATAAAAAAAGCTAAGATTATCCTGTCTCCTTTGGTTTTCAGCCAGGTGTCAGGACCGTTACCTGCTTCCCGCACTTCGCGCAGGCCGCGTCCCGGGACTCTTTATAAAAAGCCCTTGGCATGTTGAAGACCAATGAATTCTCTTTGCTGCAGCTTGGACAGGTGAAGCGGATGACATAGCCGGACCTCGTCCCCCTGACCTTCGGTTTTCCTTCACTTTTCATCATTGTTGCGATTTTACCGATGCGTGTTGCCTGGTTGCTGGCAACATCGACCAACACGAATTATCCTGTTCCTGTACTTGCGGTATGCACGTGGCATACCCTCGATGATGGGATGGCTTTCATTTCTCACCCATCCAAAAGCGTTGAAATTGTCCAGAGACCTTTTCTGGCTACTTTAGTATAGGCTGTCTGGACGTATATAGGGGTGGTGTCCCCGCAACTGCCTCCCAAGCATCTCATAAGGGAAGGTGGGACATGAGGTGAGGAACCGCGAGCAACGCAAGCGGAAGCGGAGATATACCAGGGCCTTGTGCTGCAAAAAGGGTATATACATCCAGCTATACAAAATAAGCACAATGAATCGCGAGGAATCTCTTATTCGCGGTTTGATACAGAACATTTTCTTCCATAAAGATGTCAAACTGACGAAAACAGCTGTCCATAAAATTTTATATAAGTTGTGGGCAGATTTACCGGAGGGTCACCGGGTCCGCAAGTGTCTCCCATTCTATTGGTATAATTATGGCCCTTTTTCTGAGGTTGTAGTATCAGTCCTGGAGGAGATGAGGCGCAACGGCTCCCTTTATGAAGAGGAGGACCGTAATGGCAATGAACTCCTTTCATTTCCGAATACGGATACGATGAAGGATTCGGAAATTCCCCACGATGTGAATGCATTATTATCAAAAATTGTTCATTCGGTGAATTTTTATCGGTTCGACATGTTTGTCGATGCACTCTACCGTGAACATGCTCCCTACGAATTCATGCCACTCTACAAGCTTGACTTTTTAAAGAATCTCGATGATGCAGTTTTCCACATCTATTACGATTCATACAATCCAAAGCAGATGGACCGCCTGGAAAATGTCCTCTTCGAATGCGAGGCATCTCTCATTGACGATTCGCTCTTTACGGATTTTAACCAGACTTTTTCCACATTTACCACATCCATGGAACGATCATTTAATCTGATACGGAGTGATGCATCCTGTTCAAAAGCGGTCGCCCAGGCCATATTGAAACCTGCTGAAGAAGTGTGGTATACCTTTACCCATGGGGTGAGGATACTGGACCCGGCTCACGATGAGTATTATAACTATAAAATACCTCAATGGCGCATGGAGTTCAAAAGGTTTTACGAGTGCATGATGACAACCATCGATACCTTCGCGAACACATCGTTGCAGTATCATCTCCTCACCCCGAATCCCCGTCAACCCCCGAGTTCAAAGACAAAGAAAATTCTCTCCTCGATTGTTGATGGATACTTTTCATAAGTGAGCATCCTGTCAATGCCAGAGAACCACTTTCTCGATGCGAATGTAATAATTGGTTCTCTCGTACCATGGGATGCACAATACGAAAAGTCGGTCCGATACTACAACACCACAGGAATTGCACGGCACACAAGCAGACGGGTGTATACTGAATGTACCGGCGTGTTTGAACGGAGCAGGCGGGAAATAGGTAAATACCTCAAAGGATTTTATAAGCATTTGAATAATCCCGTAGATCCCCTCCACGTCGATTATCATATCCACAGGTTTACCACCCAGTATGCTAACAGTCTCGAGAATGAAAAGATGAGAAAAATAATCCAGAATTTCGTTCATACCCACATGGAGGAACTCCGCCGTGTTGCATTTGGCGGTGAGCAATCCCTCGGGGAATTTCAAAAAAGTATCAGGGAAGCAGTACAATTCGCACTTGATGAACTTGCACGTCGGTGTATTGACTCTGTCGGTGCGGAAATTTTCAGGTATGACTGCTGTCCCCAGGATCATACCTCGTGCTGTTCCACGCAATTTTGAATTGTTATCCTCTGCGCTCACTCACACCCCAGACGTGAATGTATTGCTGGATTCCTATCATATCAAGGAAACGATGCTTCAAAGCAAGATTTTTTTCATTACCACCGACATCATCCATATCACGAGTAAAAAGAGGTTGATTGAGCGAATTTTACCGGGGATTTTAATATGCCCCCTTTAACCGCCAACGCCTATCTCCTGATGTGACATTTCCCTTCGGGAAGGTCCTGCCAGAACACACCCCCACACCTGACCTGGGGAATCGGGCTCCTCCTCCAAAAGGGAGATCGTTGAACCGCTAAATTCCCGGATAAAGGAAAGGAAAAAAGAGGGCAGATCCCCCTCAACGCACGTATACACGCCGCGAGGTCGTGCTCTGGCCGAATGCATTCTTCACCGTGAGCGATACCGGGTAAATACCGGCCTCCGAGAAGGTGTTGACCGGGTCCGGGAGCGTCGAGGTGTGGCCGTCCCCAAAGTCCCACTGCCAGGAGGCCGGTGAGTTGAAGGACATGTCGGTGAAATGGACGGTCAACGGTGCGGAGCCCAGGATCCTGTCCATCGCAAAGAAGGCAATCGGGGGATATCCTGGCCTGGGGGGGATTGTGGGCTTCGGGGTGAACGTCGGAGGCGGGGTGAACGTCGGGATCACGGGCCTGGCCATCACCCAGACGAACGAGGAGTACGAGGTGGTCCCGCCGCTATTCGAGACCGTAAGCCTCGGGGTATACTTCCCGGTCGCGGCATAGGTGTGGACCGGGTTCTGTTCCGTTGACGTGTTTCCATCCCCGAAGTCCCACTCCCATGCTGCCGGCGCTCCCCTGGACCGGTCGGTGAACCTGACCACCAGGGGCGCGGTGCCCGCCATCGGCGAGGCGGTGAACCACGCCACAGCCGGGCTTCCCGAGGGGGTGACCTGGATATACCCCGTCTTTGTTTCAGTGTCCTGCGCATCACGGTTTCCGGCCGTCAGCGTAACGCTGAATGTACCAGGGAAGGAATAGGTGTGGGACACCGCCAGGGTCTCGTTTGCCCATGCAGTCGTCCCGTCCCCGAAGTCCCAGAACCGCGTGGTGACCACTCCCCCCGACATGTCGGTGAACGCCACCCCGAGCGGGGCAGTTCCTGAGGTCACGTTGGCTGTAAAGCCGGCCACTGGGGGATCAAGAGGGAGTGACCCGATCGCATAGACGCTGCCGTCGCCGCTGCCGATATAGACCACCCCGTTCGATACGGCAGGGCTGGACATCACTCTGCCCCCGACATCAAACGTCCAGAGGAGGGCTCCGGTTGCCGCATCGAGGGCATAGGTAGTATTGTCCAAACTCCCGATATACACGACACCGCTCGCTACCGCGGGGCTGGACGACACCCTCCAGCCCGTGGTGAAGTTCCAGAGAAGTGCCCCGCTGGAGGCGTCCAGGGCATACGTGTTGTTGTCATTGCATCCGAAATACACGACTCCGCCTGAAACGGCGGGGCTCGATGTCACGCTCGCCCCCGTGGGATACTCCCAGATCTCTGCCCCGGTGGCAGCATGTAATGCGTGCAGGTTTCCTTTCACGCCGCTCCCGAAATAAACAACCCCTTCTGACACCGCGGGGCTTGAATATGCAGACCAGTCATTTTCATTCACGTAGTTCCAGAGAACGGTGCCACCAGAAGCGTCCAGGGCACAGAGATGCCCTCCGTATGCCTGAATGTAGACAACCCCGTCTGCTACTGCGGGGCTCGAAAAGACACTGTTTTCATCATATTCTAATGGGCTGAAGGTATGGTTCCAGAGGAGAACCCCGGTCTCCTCGTCAAAAGCGTAGACGGTCCCATCCATGTTCCCTATGGAGACGACCCCTCCTGCCACTGCTGCACTGGAGCTTATGCCGCTCCTGATAGTGGTCCGTCTGGGCAGTTTATACTCCCACAGGAGGTCCCCGGAATAGGCATCGACAGCATGAACCTTGGTCTTCATGCCCCCGATGTAGACGACCCCGTTCGATACGGCAGGGCTCGAACTCACGTAGTCATACCGCTCCCTGGTGTCATACTTCCAGAGGAGTGCACCTGTTGATGCATTCAGCGCATAGAGGTTGCGGTCCTGGCTCCCCACGTAGACGGTGCCATCCACCACCGAGGGGCTCGATGTCACCGGGGCTCCTGTCCTGTAGGTCCAGAGGAGCGTTGGGACCGGCCTCCTCCCTCCATCGTCGTACACCCCGCTGTTATTGAGATCTGATCTGAACTTCCTGGCCTTTGCAGTCGCCGGGTTGTCTGTCACCCGCATGATCACAGGGTTGGATGATTCACCGGATGCGGGATCATGCACGGTGATGGTCACCCGTCCTGAGTGTGCAACGAACTCCGCGGGCACTTCCATGGTAATATGGCCAGGTTCCAGGTACCGGGTGGACTGCTCCCCGCCGTTCCAGAGGATACTGCATGCCGGGGTGAACCCCGTACCGTAAACATTGAGCGTGAATGCAGGGTCATCCTCCACCACGCCCGCGGGATCGAGGTGCGAGATCGAGAGCGCCCCCGTGGTCGCCGTGCTGGTCACCGGTACCGGGCTGATCGCCCCCTTCCTGCTGACAGTCCTTGTACCGATGGTGTGGCTTGTCGATGGAGAAAGCCCTGTCGCGGTCCAGGTCTCTGTTCCTGCGGTCACGTTCTCCTGGAACACCCCGTCGAGATACACCATGACATGGGAGAACCCAGGCGTTGCGGGATCGGTCCAGGCCCACGTGATCTCTGCCCCATGTACGGTGGTGGCGTGAAGATCGGTCACGCTCCGGGGGGGGCCTTCGGGGAGTGTTGTAAGAGCATAGAGGTCGCCGTTATATCCCTGGACATAGACGATTCCGCCTGCAATGGCAGGGCCCGAGAATCCTCTTTCATCCGTTGTACAGGTCCAGAGGACCGCACCGGTACCCGCTTCCAGGGCATGGATCGTCCCGGCATTGTTCCCGACATACACGACACCGTTTGCCACCGAGGGGCTTGACCGGACCAGGCCTCCTGTGGCGTAGCTCCACAGGAGACCCCCGGTCATTGCATCGAGCGCATAGAGGTTGCCATCGTCGCTTCCTATATACACCACCCCGTTTGCCACCGCCGGGCATGAGTCTCCATACCCGGTGACAGGATAGTCCCAGAGTTGGGCCCCCGTTGTCGAGTCGAGGGCATGGAGTTTGCCGTCGTTGCTCTGGATGTAGACGACACCATCTGCAACCGCGGGGCTGGAAAAGAGCATGCCGCCTCCTGTGGAGTATTTCCAGAGGAGTGTGCCCGTGGTCGCATCGAGTGCATAGACGTTGTGATCATTGCTTCCGAAGTAGACGGTGCCGTATGCCACTGCGGGGCTCGATCTCACCTCGCCCCCCGTCGGGTAACTCCAGAGGAGGGTACCGGTGGCCGCGTCGAGCGCGTAAAGGTTATCATCCCAGCTCCCGGCATACACGGTCCCATTGTAGAGTGCCGGGCTTGAATACACGGCCGAACCGGTCCGGAACTTCCAGAGGAGCGCCCCGGTGGAGGTGTCCAGGGCAGACACGTTGTAGTCACTGCTTCCCACGTAGACGACATTGCCTGCAACGGCGGGGCTGGACATCCCCCCTCCGTCAGGGGAGGTCCACAGGAGCCTCCCGGTGAGCGCATCGATGGCGTTGATATCGAATACCCCGCAGATATACACAACGCCATCCACCACCACAGGGCATGACCCGTAATAGCTCTCGGTCATGTACTTCCAGAGCAGTTCGTTCCCCGGCCTCGTCCCGCCGTCGTCATAGACGCCGGAGTTGGAGGAGTCTGACCGGAACTTCCAGGCCGTTGCACCGCTGGTGCTGTCCCTGACAGAGAAGAATACGGGATTGGAAGTAGCCCCGGTGCTGCTGTCATGGACCGTGATATTCACGAAAGCCGGGTACGGGATCATCCCGCCAGGGACGAAGGTTGAGAGGTGGCCAGTGTCAATGAACTGGGTCGGGAGCTCGTCGCCATTCCAGAGGACGCTGCAACTCCCGCGATATCCCGTGCCGGAGACATTGAGGGGAAAGCCAGGGCTGCCCGCATCCACTGCGGGGGGATCAAGGCGTGCGATCGAGAGGGGGCTTGTGCTGGCCGTCTGGTTCACCCAGGTCTCATTGACAAGGCCGCCGGACCCAACGATCCTCGTCCCGATGGTGTACGCTGTCGATGGGGTAAGCCCGGTGGCGGTCCAGGTCTCTGTCCCGGCCGTCACGTTCTGACGGAAGACGCCGTCGAGGTACACCATGACGTGGTCAAAGTCGATGCTGCCGGGATCGTTCCAGCTCCAGCGAATCAGGTTGGGCTGGTAGGTGGTATTGAGGAGATTGGTGACTCCAGTCGTGGGGCCCGGGTAAATCACCTCCCCCTTATTGATAACAAAATTGTCAAATGCAACTTTTACCAGCTTGTCTCCAGACGAATGGCCATGTCCCCACGCCCTGATCGTGAAGGTGACATCACGGGAAGCTACGGCTCTGTCTGGCAAGCTCTGCAGGAGTTTCCAATTCCCGGTCACTTCATCGAAATAATAACCCTCGATTGTGGAACCGGTTCGTACCAGCCGGATTCGCCCGTCGGTGTCATGTGTGGCGGAAAGGAGGACCGAGCCTGCAAAATTCGTCGCGTAGTGATCCCCCGGAGTGGAAACATCCGGGCTGGTGTAACTGACCCGTTCAATGGTGCAGGTAGAGGGCTGCCGCTCAATCAGGAGGCCAACTCTCACGCCATTTTCCGGTGGCCAGGCAATAAGGTGATAATCGACCTGGATATCAAAATCGCCTCGTAACGCGCATTTACTGGCATACCCTGCAGAAAAGGTGTCAGCAGATGAATCAGAGGGTATGGTAATTTCAAGCCGCTGGTTCGTTTCATTGGTATATGGGCCCCCATACCCGGTGATATCCCAGATGGTTGAATTGCACATGTTGTCATCGAAATCATCAAATGCAGGAAGATCTCCCGGGGTTGCGCCGAAGGCGTAGAGGTTCCCGTCATCGCACCCAACATAGACCATGCCGTGTGATACCGCAGGGCTGGAATAGACGAACCAGTCTCCCATGGAGTAATCCCAGAGGAGAGTCCCGGTGGCCGCATCCAGGGCATGGAAACTCTTTTCATACCCGAGGCTCCCGACATAGACGACCCCGTCCGCGACCGCGGGACTGGAATCTACGTCACCCCCCGTACGGTAGGACCAGAGGGGTGTACCGGTCGATGCATTGAGCGCATAGACGTGATCATCATAGCTGCCCACATACACGACTCCGTCCACCACCGCAGGGCTCGATCGCACCGTATCCCCTGTTGTACAGGTCCAGAGAAGTGCTCCGGTCGAGGCGTTGAGTGCATAGAGGTTGTGATCATCACTCCCGACATACACGATACCGCCCGTAACTGAGGGGCTGGAATGGATGGGGCCCCCAGCCGTGTAGTTCCAGAGGAGGGCTCCAGTTTCTGAATTGAGCGCATAGAGGTTCCCGTCATCGCTGCCTGCATACACGACTCCGTCTGAGACGGCAGGGCTTGAGGTAACCCGGGGTCCTGTTGTCGGAAATACCCAGATGGAATTGCCGGATGCCGCTTCCAGTGCATAGAGGTTCCCATCAAAGCTTCCGATATATACCAAACCGTCATCCACCGAGGGACTTGAGATCACTGCGTCCCCCGTGGTGTAGTTCCAGAGGAGCGATCCGGTGGACGCATCGAACGCATAGACGTTGCTGTCCCAGCTCCCGGCGTAGACAACCCCGTCCGCGACAGCAGGGCTCGACTGTATCCTCTTCCCGGCGGTGGAGTTCCAGATAAGGCCACCTGTCAGAGCGTTGAGAGCGTAGAGGTGGCCATCGTTACTCCCGAAATAGACTACGTTGTCGACAACCGCCGGGCTCGAACGCACCGTATGACCCGTTGAATATTTCCAGAGCAGTGTCCCGTCCGGCCTCGTCCCCCCGTCAATATAAACACCAGAGTTGGCACGATCGGCCCGGAACTTCCAGGCCTGGCCGTCGGCTGCCACGTATCCGGATGCAAAGACAATAAGAATGGATAGTACCATGATTGCAAAACTTGGTTTCATGCAGGCCCTTCCCTGATTGTAGGAATAAAGACTCTATTATGCCCTATCGCCGGACACCCATCTCCTGATGTGACATTTCCCTCCGGGAAACTCATACCAGGACACTCGCACACATCAAGCACCGTGATGTGGCTCCTCTCTCGAAGGCCCATCCTTCTACCCCCTACCCCTCCACCCCTATCCCATACTTCCACCCCGTGATCGGGGAAGTGCGGAACGTAACGGTCTGCTGCATTCCTTCCGACGAAAAAGTGACCTGGCCCTCCTCCTTTGCCAGGATCGCACGTACAGCATCTATCTCTGCGGGTGTCCCCTGCACGGCCGACTGCCGGCCGATCAGTTCGCTCCGGGAATGGAGGACGGTGAGGCCATCACGGTCGAGGGCAACGAAGTACATGTTCGCTGGCAGGGGGAGGGCTTTGGAAATGTCTGCAGAGAGGAGGTCGAGGTAGACCGAGGAGCCGAGGACACCGGTGACCCTTTTCCTGTCATCGAAGACCGGGACGGCGATGATTGCCGTGGTGCGCCCGGTGGAGTAGCTGACCACGACCGACCCGATGGATGTCTTCCCGGCCAGCACCCCGGGGAAATAGGGGCGGCTGGCGAGGTTGGAGGTCGTGAGGTTGTCCACGGTGGTGTAGTACGAGCCATCGGGCAGGGCGTACCAGAAGCGGGCTTCGCCGGTGCGGTCTTCAAGGGCGATGAGAAGGGGGCGGATCTGCTGCCAGTCGCCCGATTTCGCTTCACTGGTCATGGCCAGGACTTCGAGCGACGTGGCAATGGCCGAGAGCCGCGAATCGGCCAGGGCCATGAGCACAGTGGTGGTGTCATCCGGGCTTATGCGCGATGAGACGACACCGGGGGCTGCGGGGGTCCCGGTCCCGGCGGATGGTCCGGCAAGGCCGTACCGGGCCAGGATGGCCCCGTACGTCCCGTCCTTCTTCATGGCGTCGAGGGTGTCCTGCCAGGCCGCGACCGTCCCTGGGGAGGTCTGGTTATTGAAGGCGATGTACAGCTCCGACTTCTGGACCGTGTAGAGGGGGCGTATATCGCCCGGCTGGTAACCGGCCTGGTCGAGAGTCCGGGAGACGACGACACTGCTCCCCAGCCAGAGCTGGCACTCGCCGGACATCAGCGCCCTGACACAGGACTCATCATCGGGGTAAAGGGCGAAATTGGAAACGTTCCGGGCCAGCAGGTACTGGTGGCGGGCGTTGTCCCGGACCACGGCGATGGTCCCTGCTTTCTTTGCGTCATCGAGGCTGGAGAGAGAGATGCCGGAGTTGTTCCGGGCATAGAAGACAATGTCATAGGACCCGATAGGTCCCACCCACCGGAAGAGGTTCTCCCGCTCCGCGGTCCGGGCGGTTGAAAAGAGGGCTGTGCCCGGGGTGGTGAGGGTCCGGTTATACCCATCGCTCCAGGCAACGAGCTCGATCTCAACGTCCTCCCGGAGCCTGGTGGCGATCTCCCTGGCTATCCCGGTCGAGGAACCGGTCAGGTTCCCTTCCGGACCGATGTAATTATAGGGGGGGAATTCCTCGGTCAGCAGCTTCAGGCGCGGGCTCCCGTCCGCAGGGGTTTCCGCCGGGGACAGGCACCCGGAAAAAATACAGCCCACGATGACCAGCAGCATGAGCAGGATGCAAAAATCACGTCGCATAGGTCCTTTCACCGATCAAATTAGACATGGGGGGGAGAGAGCAGGAAAAGGTTTCGATTTGTGGAAAGCCATGAGGGTTCGAAGAGTTCATGTGAAAGCCAGCAGCACTCCGGATGGTTCCCCGCTCAACCTGAGTGGTAGCCCGTTGAGTCCGCGTAACTCACATATCTGGCCCAATTTGAGGTCGAATGGGCAGGGCATCCCCTCCACAACTTCCCAAAGACTCCTGCGCATTTTTTATTGGCGAATCCCCGTTTGCCGGCAGGAAGGTCCCGCAGAAGACCCCGATCTCACAGTCGGAGGGGAACCGTAGTCCGCCATTATATTCCGGCATCCGGGGAAATGGCAGCCAATGGAGATAGAGAGGGGGAACTATCGAAAACACGGTCTGGTCACACTCGTCCCCTGCCCGTGATGGAGGCGCTTTCGCTGCGCCGGGCAGCAAATTCCCCCCAAAACCCAACCTGCCCCCTGTCCCGGCAGAAAAACTCCATATTTAATAGCAGGCATCGCGAAATGCTGTACGGGTAAACCGGGGCATCATGCATCGAGGGTCGTCCGGATCGGGGTGGGTAACCGCTGTGCTGGTCGTTCTCCTATTATCCCTGCCGGGGGCTGCCTGTGCGGACACCCTGCAGAACGCCTCCGCCGCGAATGCGACGGGGAGGCCGACGGTCCCGGCCACCGCGAATATCACGGCCCCTGAGACCACGAATACCCCGGTCGTCCCTGTCATCCCCCCGCCCCAGCTCGTCCTGACCAGCATCACCACCGGGAAGAACCTTTCCGCCACGGTCTACGGAATAGCCACACCGGGCTCCATCAATGCGACGATCACCGCGGTACGCTGGGACTGGGGCGACAACGGGACGCCTGAGTACCACGACTTCCCGTACTCCCACGAGTATGCCAGCCCGGGCAGCTATACCATCTCCATCACGGCATTCCAGTCCGACGGCCAGGTCACCGCCAAGGCGCCGGTGATCCGCATCACGGGGCCGGGCACTCCCGTGACCACCGCCGCAGCCACCACGGCGCCCACGCCGCCGCCCGGGTTCGTCATCCCGGCTGGGGCGCCCTCCCTGACCCTGCTGGAACCCGTGGTCGACCGCCTGAACGTGACGCTGAACGGCAACCTCAACCCCGGGTCTCCCGGGGTGACCATCGCCGCGGTCACCATCAACTGGGACGACGGGAATGTCACCGACTACCCGGACCTCCCCGCAACGCACCAGTATGTACAGCCGGGGATATTCACCATCAACCTCACGGCAAGACAGTCCGACGGGCTGTCGGTCACCAAGGGGATCACCGTGGATATCAGGCCGGGCAGCCAGGCCCCGCCCGTGTCCGCCCAGGCCACTCCTCCGCCAGGAGACCAGACAACGATTTTCATCCTCCTGGTCGTTGCCATCATGATCGTTGCTGCCGGGGCAGGTATGCTGCGGGTCCTCCTGTGGAGGAGGAGGGGCCCCGGCGCCCCCGACATGCAGGAAGCGCTGGCGGTCCAGGAGGGGATCTATCACCAGGCTGCCAGGAAGGGGGACACCGTGACCGCAGCCGCGAGCGCCCACGTCTGCGCCCAGATGTACGGGTCGCTGGCGAAAAAGTTCCCGGAGAAGCATTCGCTCTACAGCGGGCTGGAAGAGACCTGGGAGAACAGGGCCCGGGACGCCGGGATGACGGCTGCAAAGGAGCACCTGGCACTGAACGCGGGCGGGGCTCCCGCGGACCTGCCTTCTCAGGAGGAGCTGGAACGCATCTGCTCGGGGACCGATGTCGAGACCGGGGTCCTCGATGCTGTCATCAGGGTCGCCGTGGAAATCGCCCGTGAAGGAAGGGAGGGGCAGGCGGTCGGGACGTCGTTCGTGGTCGGCGACTCCGGCAGCGTACTGGACAACTCGCGCCAGTTTGTCCTGAACCCGTTCCACGGCCACCGGGATGAGGAGCGGCTGGTAACCGATACCGGGATCCGGGGAAACATCAAGGAGTTCGCCCTGCTGGACGGGGCGTTCGTCATCACGGGCAGCGGCGTCGTCGAGGCAGCGGGCCGCTACCTCACCGCGGACACGAGCCAGGTGAAGGTCCCCGGGGGCTTAGGTTCGCGGCACTCGTCCGTGGCCGGGATCACCCGGGCGACGAAATCCATCGGGATCGTGGTCTCGCAGAGCGGCGGCCTGATATCCCTGTTCAGGGACGGGAAGATCGTGCGCACGATCCATTCCTGACCGGGATAAAGAAGGTACCGTTATACCGGACCCGGTCGCAGGCTACCAGATAATGCGGGGGGTACTCGAAGCAGGAGAGCCCTTCCTAAAAGACGCTTGAAGAATAGGGAACACGGGGACTTCCTTGAAAGTATCTTTTTCGTTTTCCGACCAAACCATAACGTATTGAGGAAAAGAAACCACAGGATGAAGTATATGGCGGCTCGGTCATCTGGATGCAGGGTCAGGATCTTTCCGTTGCTCGGATATGTCGAAGAGGCACTGAATCGTGCTGAATATATCACGGATGAAAATGGGGTCGTCATCGGCAGGGTGCCGGAGGCACCAGGATTTTTTGCAGAAGGAAAAACCCGGAGGGAGGGGGAGGAAAATCTTCGGGACGTTATCGAAGGAAACATACTCCTTGCGCTCCAGCTCGGATTTGATATCCCGCCGTTACCGGGGATCGATATCCAGTATGTCGAAACTGACACCGGAAGCGGCCGGATCAGGTCATCAGGAAACTCCGCGCCCTGGGATTTGTCGGGCCGATTCCGGGAGTGAAACATCAAAGAATGGTGAAATTATCCACAAAGACAATCATACCCCTGCCGGTCCATGGTGGTAAGAGAATCAGCTTAGGACTCCTCCGGGAAATTATTCGGGAAGTTGGGATCTCCCGGGAAGAATGGCAGGAATTGTAAAGATCCGGCAATTCTTCTTGTTATGGGATGTCTCTACCCCTCGGAAACATTATTCCTCGATGCAGGATGCTCCCTACAATGCTTTTGGGATCTTCCTCCTCCCACTCACTCCCCCGTAGGAGACCGCTTTATTATCCCCTGCGTTGGGACCGGATGGATATCCCCTGTCTTCAAGGTCTTGTCTAACGATTTATCCGTGTTCCACCCCCTGGAGGAGGTCGATCTTTGGTCAGGAGTCAAATGACCTGTCCCTGGCCCGGTCAAGGATCATATCATTCGAGGTCTGGCCAGGAGTCAGATCGCCCGCTCCCCGGGGCCCCATACCCGGGCCAGGAGTATCCCGAGGACCGGGAACCCGATGATCCCGAAGAGCAGGTTTTCCAGGTGAAATCCCACCGGGTAGGTCATCGAGGTGAAGATGACGAAGGTGCTCGTGACGGTGACGAGGAGGAACAGGAGGAGGCCGAACATGACGCCTGCAGAGACCAAAGAACCCGGAAGGGCACTCCTCACCACGGAAAATACAGCCGCCGCGGCAAAGGCGAGGACGAACGGGTAGGCGAAGAAGAGGGCCATGACGGGGTCGTCGGCCGCCCTCATCCCACCGAGGGCGAATATATCGTACGGGGCCACCACTTGCACGATGGAACTGAAGAACAGCTGCAGGACCAGGAGGACCGCCCCGCCGGCCAGTCCCGAGATGACGATCTTTTTCGTTTCCATACCAGGCGTATGGGAGCTTCACCATATGAACCCTGGCGCTGCCACCGGCAGCCAGCCCGGCGGTATGCTCCATCCGGGTTGTACCGGCCCATCATCAAGCATCTGCCGCCTCAGGCGATTTCCTGGAGATATACCCCCTCCAGGTTGCACACGGCCCCGTCCATCGTCAAACACCAGCCATTCCGGGCGATTTCCTGGAGATATTCCCTATCCGGATTACCGGTGGCTCCGCCCGAAACCAAACATCAGCCCATATCAGGTGGTTTTTCTGAGATATGCGCCATCCGGGTATCAGGCGGCTCCATCCGTCACCAGGATAGCTGCCTGGTTATATGCTCCACCCCGGGTCGTGCCTGGATAGGGCCCCCCCGATGGCGGAGGAGTTTCCCATGGCATCCCGGAACAGCCCGACAAAAAATGAATGGCCCGGTCTACATCCGGTTCCGCCACCACCAGATGCCCGCGGTGAAGACGAGGACCAGGATAAGGAAGAGCACGTACCACGCCCAGCCGAGGACGAAGGCCACCAGCATCAGGTTGAGGAGCAGGACGAGGACCACGACGATGACCGATACGGCGTTCTGCCGCTTCATGAAGTCGTTGAGGAAGAAACCGCAGGCGGCCGGGACGCAGGCGATGTTGCCCAGCACGCCGAAGAGTATCCCCAGGGGGAGGCTCACGATCCCGAGGACGATGCCCAGCAGCACGAATATGATCCCCGGTATCAGCAGGCGCCAGCCCCAGTACCACTCGTACTCAGGACCCTGGTAGCGGAAGTTTGCGATCTCGGCCGGGTTGAAGCTGGCCGAGGACGAGATCCCGGCCATGCCCGGCCGCGAGGAGAGCGGCGCCCCGCCGTCCATGGCAGCGCCGCACCTTGGGCAGAATTTTGGCGATCCCGTGGTGGATGCGCCGCACTTCGGGCAGCTGGCCGCCACCGGCGCGGAGGCCACCTCCTTCCCGCACGAACGACAGAACCGTGCATTCCTATCATTCCCGGCCCCGCAGTGCGGGCATACCTGGACATCGATCCCCGGCATGTTCATTCCTCATGGTGAATCTGGCAAATATCTGGTTATAAAATTTCGGGTAATGTTTATGGGCTGCAGGAGTGCCGCCCTGCCTGCCCTCCGGGAGGATATCATGCCGGATTGAAGCGTATTTACGGATCATGCCATGTTTCCGGCACTTTTACCACCCGGCGGCCAGCTGGAGGATGAAACACAAATTTTATTAGGAAAATCGTGAATCATTCGAATTGGTGATAAATCATCTCAGCGGTGGACCCTTCGAACATGTTCTGCTCCCAGTGCGGCGCCCAGATCAGCGCAGCCTCGAAATTCTGCACAAAGTGCGGTGCACCCCAGCAGCCGCCGCCGCAGGCCCGCACGGAAGCGGCAGCTGCATCGGGCCGGAAAAACCCGGTCCTCGCGGTGGTGCTCAGCCTGGTCCCGGGGCTCGGCGAGATCTACTGCGGCCGGTATACCCGGGGACTGGCCATCCTGATCCTGTACATCATCTTCGTGGCCATCTTTCTCCTGACCGCCCAGGTTGACTGGTACGGCAACGTTTACTACAATTACTGGCTCCTGGTCCCGGGATGGATCCTGTTCTGCATCGGGGCCTATGACTCGTACAACCTTGCAAAAGGGGTCGATGTCTTTTCAAAAGTGCGGGCGGTCTGAAAAGCAACCCTTTTTTTAAAATGAAAGACCAATCCGGCACCTCAGAGGGCACCCGCTATTACCGCCCTCCGGATCCCGGGCAGCCTTTCCCCGGAAAAGTTATACCTTTTTCCCACACTCGCCGCAAAAAACTGCGCCTGGTTCGAGGGCGGCACCGCAGTGGGGGCAGCGCCCCGTGGCTGCCTGTCCCGGTCCTGCCGGACCGCGGAGGAGGATGACATCGGCGATCGCCAGGACATCGCTCCACCGCACGATGGTCTCATGTGCGTCCTCATCGCGGATGATGAGGGCCTGGTCGGTCTCGCCGACCACCAGGCTCAGGTCCTTTACCCTGCCGATGATCTTTGCCTGGGAATTGATCACCTGCATGCCGATGATCTGCTCCCTGGTCACCAGTTGCCTGCTTCCGCTCTCCATCATGAAATCCTCAGAAGCGTTGATTCCTCGTTCTTAAAAGTAACTATCGAATACGTCGAATGGATCACCGAATATTCCTCACATCCTCCGCCACATCCCCGCGGGCACCCGGATCTCGAACCGCGCTCCCTTCTCCTTTGCGGATGCCTCGGTGATCGTTGCACCGGTTATAGAGAGGATCTCCCGGGCAAGCCAGAGGCCGTACCCGGCATTCCGGCCGTGGCCGCGTTCGAAGAGGGCAGGCCGCTCCTCGTCGGGGATCCCGATGCCGTCGTCCTCGCAGGTGATGACCAGGTCGCCCTCGTCCTGCCGGGTGCGAAAAGCTATGCGGGTAAGGGTGCGGCCATGGACGATGGCGTTCTGCACCAGGGTGGCGAAGGCCTTCTCCACCAGGGGGCTGGCAAAGATCTCGGTGCGCCCCACCGAAGCTTCGACCCTGACCGACCCCCGCTCGGTGCGGTTGACGGCCGCAGCGACGAGGGAGGCGACCGGGATCCACCGGGGCTCCTCGACTGCCAGGTCCTGGAACTCGCGGGTGAACTCGACCAGCTCCTGGATGCGGACCCCTGCGGCCTCCTCGCGGCCGATGAACTCCCGGACCTGGGGATCGGCGATGACGTCCTCCGAGTACTGGAGAAAACCGATCAGGATGGTGAGCTGGTTGAAGATATCGTGGCGGATAATCGAGAGGATTTCCTTCGTCTTGCGCCGGGACGATTCCGCCGCCCTGGCAGCGGACTCCCTCTCGCCGGGCTCCCGTATCCGGGCCGTCCAGACCGCCCCGGTAACCGGGCCTACGGAGGACGGCTCCCCGGGTGCCGCCGCCTCACCCCCGGGCACGGGGCCGCAGAGCGGGAGGAACATGCTTTCCAGGACCAGCGCCGGTGCGCCCGGCCGCTCCCACTCGATGGGGCGGCGGCTGTGGGCCCCCTCCGCGAGGGCGGTATAGAGGAGCTCCCGGACCTCGACCGGGAGCGGGGCAAGGACCTCGCTCGCGGGGCGCCCCGCCATCCCGTGAGAGGGGAAGCCCAGGACACCGGCAAGCGCCCGGTTCAGGAAGAGGATACTGCCCTGCCGGTCAACCGCACAGACCAGGCCGGGAAAGGCGTCCAGGATCTCCCGGCATACGTCCCACTCATCACCCCCCTTCCCTGTCTCCGCTGTCATGGCAATTTCCGTATCCTGTCCCGGGCAGCCCCGGAGGACCGGTCAATGAAAGAGATGCACGATGAAAGCGTATCAACATACCGCAAGAAAAGGGCCGGGGGGCCGCCCTACCATTCTTCCATGGGGCCTGCCGATGCCGGGTCCAGGAGCCAGGTCCCGGAAGGGCCCCGCATGGCACGGGAGACGAGGCAGTGAATGAACGCCTTCGCCATGCCGAAGGCGTCCGGGACAGGGTGCCCCAGGGCAAGGAAGGCGCACAGGGCTGCAGAATAGCAGCACCCCGCCCCATGCACCCGGTACGGGAAGCGGGGCGTGGCGATGAGCCACTCGCGGCCTTTCCCGAGCAGGAGGTCTGCAGCCTCCTCCCCGGGGAGGTGCCCCCCCTTCACCAGCACGTACTCAGGGCCCAGCGCAAGGATGCGGACGCCTGCGGCCCGCGCCTGCTCCAGGGTCCGGATGGGGGCGCACCCGGCCAGCACCTCTGCCTCCGGTATATTCGGCGTCACCAGGGTGGCCCGGGGGAGGAGCACCTCGATGAGCGCCCGGGCCGCGTCCGTTTCCAGGAGGCGGGCGCCGCTTGTCGCGACCATCACCGGGTCGACGACCAGGGGGGCCGATCCCGGGAGGGCCGCTGCGACCGCCCTGACCGTCGCGGCGTCCCCCAGCATCCCGGTCTTGAACGCCCGGATATCGAACCCGTCGCACAGGGCGGACAGCTGGAGGGCCACCATCTCCGGGCCTGCCATGCGGACGCCCCGGACCTCCCGCGTGTTCTGGGCGGTCAGGGCGGTGACGGCCGAGACGCCCCAGACCCCCAGCGCCTGGAAGGTCTTGAGATCGGCCTGGACGCCAGCCCCGCCCCCGGAATCGGATCCCGCGATGGTGCAGGCGGCCGGAGGAAGCTCCTTCTCCATGGAAGAAGGGTTTTGTGCCGTTTCCCTGGTAAACCTTTGCCTTAAAAACAGGCAGTCCCGATGGGAGCTTTTATGGCGCTCCGGCCTCCAGCTCTTTTCAATCGTTCCTTTCGGGAGAGTCTGCCATGCCCGGGAATGCAGCGAACGGACCGACGTGGGAGGACCTGGGAGTCGCGGGCAGGGACGCCGCGAGGGTCTTTACGGAGGAGGGGATGCGGCTGGCACGCAGGGGCAGCCACGAGGAGGCGCTCCGCTGGTACGCACGGGCGCTCCAGGAGGATCCGACCTGTGTCCAGGCATGGGTGGCCTCGAGTTTCGCCCTCGGGAAGCTGGGACGGTACCGGGAAGAGGTCAAGGCCTGCGACCAGGCCCTGGCCCTGGACCCCGGGCTCGTCCCGGCCTGGATCAACCGGGGCTTCGCCCTGGGCAAGCTCTCCCGGTTCGAGGAGAAGATCGCCTGCTGCGACCGGGCAATCGGGCTCTCGCCGGGGGCGGCCATGGAGGCCTCTGCCTGGAGCGCCCGGGGCCATGCCCTGGGGGAGCTGGGCCGGTACGAGGAGGAGCTCGCCAGCACCGAGCGGGCCGTTTCGCTCCGGCCCCGCTACCTGGGGGCGTGGGTGAACCGGGGGTACGCCCTCCTCAAGCTGAAACGGTACCGGGAGGCCCAGGCCTCGTTCACCCGGGCCCTGGAGATCTTCCCGGGATACGCGGCCGCCTGGACCAACAAGGGTATCACCCACTGCCACGTGGGTGAATATGCCCAGGCGCTGGCCTGCTTTGCCGAGGCCGAGCGGCTCCGCCCGGCAGGAATGAGAAGGGTCCGCTACTGGAAGGCCCTGGCCCTTGCCCAGTGCGGGCACCACCGCGAGGCAGTCACCCTCCTCGAGGAAGTGGTCAGGGACAACCCGCGCCACGCCGAGGCCTGGGTGGTGCTCTCAAACTGCCACTTCCTCCAGGGGCGGCTGGAAGAGTCGGTACGCTGCTTCATGGTCGCCTATGGTATCGACAGGCGGGATATCCAGTCCTGCATGGTCCGCGGGGTGGGCCTCCTCCGCGACGGGAAAAAAGACGAGGCCCTCCACTGTTTCTCCCAGGCGTTCGGCATCCTGCTCCGCTAGCCCGTGCAACCGGCCTCCCCCCTGGCTTCCGGGAGATTTAAATGCCTGCATAAAGCGCGCCTTTTTCCGGCTTGCGCCCTAAAAAGTCCCGGAGCGCATCATTTAAGTCATGACGGTACAAATACACAAGGCAGTTTCATCTGGATGGGACGTCCGCGTGAGCGCCCATACCTGCATGCACCCTGGAAGGACCGGAAACCACGGAACAGCCGGGCACCAGCCCTTCATCCCGGGTTGCAGGCCGCTTTCCTCGGATGTTGCCCTCCCTGCGTGCGGTGAATAGAACAGGTACCGTTATGCGGACCATCTCACCACAGGACGCATGAAAAACCCGCGATAAGCATCCATCTCTTTCCAGGAATTCCATGACATCACGAACCCATGCCGCCCACACTACCTGCCCGGGATGCCGGGAAGAGGTCTACCTCGACGAGCTGGTGAAGGGGCGGTGCCCCCTCTGCGGCTGCACCATGGACGACGTGGATACAGGAGACAGCGAGGTGGAAGAGCTCCTCGAACGCGGCGATTTCTCCTGGCTCGTCTTCAGCTACTTCCTCTTCAAGCAGTTCACGGACCTCGGTGCAAGCCCCCTCGCGGTGATGCAGCTCATCTCTGCGTACGAGGACTCCTGCACCAGGGACCGGGTCCCGTGCACCGACACCCGGTTCTCGCTCGAGATCCCCATGGGCCGCCTCGACCGCCTGCGGCTCAAGCAGTGCGGGGCATGCGGGAAGCACTTCATCCGGGGCGGCAGAAAGGTCCTCTCCGGAGACCTCTCGAAGCCGGGATACCGGGTCACCTACCGCTGCAGCCGGTGCACATAGCCATTCCTTTTCATGTGAAAATGCCTCCGGCATTTTCATCCTGTATGCTTGGGTTCCGAAGGGAACCATGTGATTTTTATGGACCGGCCGCAGAGGCGCCCGATCCTGCCATGACGAGATCACTGTCCGGGAGTTGCAGGGCGTTCCCGGGGGCGAATGGCCGTAAAAAAGGCGGAACGTCCCCTAGTACGCCCGGCCCACCAGGGCGGTCTTCCCTTCCCTGCCGCAGATTACGCAGGCGCCGGTCTCCTCGGTGACATAGGGGGAACGCACCCCGGTCCCCAGGACGCTCGCGTTCACCTTCTCTTCCAGGGCATCGGCGCACTCCCGGTCACCGCACCAGGCCGCCAGGGCCACGCCGTTCTCCACCGCGGCCGCCACCGCGGCGAGGTCCTGGGCGACGGCCATGCTCCCCCGGACGTGGTCCTCGGCCCGGGCGGCGAGGGTGGCGCGGAACACCGCCAGGGCGCCGGCGACCCCTTCAGCCAGCTGGCCGCGGGGGATGGCTGCCTTCTCGCCCAGGCGCGTGACCGCGGTCACCTGCCCGGCGTCGAGGTCCCGCGGGCCGACCTCCAGGCGCAGCGGCACGCCCCGCATCTCCCAGTAGTAATACTTGGCCCCCGGCCGGATGTCCCGCGAGTCCAGCTTCACCCGGTACCCTTCTGCCGCGATTGCCCGCCGGATCTCCTCTGCGGCAGCCGCCACTTCCTCCTTCCGCTTCCCGATGGTGATCGGCACCACCACCACCTGCACCGGGGCGGCCTCAGGCGGCAGGGTAAGCCCGCGGTCGTCCCCGTGGATGCTGACCAGGGCAGCGATGGACCGCTCGGAGATGCCGTAGCAGGTCTGGAAGGCGAACTGCTGCTCACCCGACGCGTCCTCGTAGGTGATCTGGAATGTTTTCGAGAAATGGTCGCCGAGGTGGTGCACCGTCCCGATCTGGAGCGTCCGCCCGTCGGGCATGATGGTGTCCACTGCAAGGGTGTAGTCTGCGCCAGGGAACTTGTCCCAGTCGGGCCGCCGGGAGACGATCACCGGGATGCAGAGCGAGCGGTAGAATTCCTGGTACAGCGCGACTGCAGCCTCCACCTGCGCCCCGGCCTCCTCCCAGGTGGCATGCACGGTGTGGGCCTCCTTAAACGAGGTGATCTCGCGCAGCCGGATGAGAGGCCGGGTATGCTTGGTCTCGTACCGGAACGTGTTGACGACCTGGTAAATCCGGATGGGCAGGTCGGCGTGGGAGCGGACCCAGAGCGAGTACATCGGGTAGATGGCGCACTCGCTCGTCGGGCGGAGGGCGAGCTTCACGTCGAGGGGGGAGAGCCCCCCGTGGGTGACCCAGTAGACCTCCTCCTCGAATCCCTTGATGTGCTCGCCCTCCTTGGCGAACTCCGTCTCCGGGATGAGCATGGGGAAGAGGGCCTCCTGGTGGTCGCGGTCGAGCAGGACGCGGAGGAGGGAGTACACGTTCCGGCGCAGGGCGAACCCGAATGGGTACCACACGTAGAGCCCCTTGACGGGGTAGCGGACGTCCATGATTTCCGCACGCCACAGGAGCTCGTTATACCACGCGGAAAAGTCATTCTTCAGCGGCAGAGCGCCCTGTTCCTCTTCCACCACGTCGATCGCACCTCAAACTACCATACGTAGAATTTCAGGCGTAATAAATGCCTCCACGAGCGCGGCTACCGCTACCAGGGGCAGCACGACCACGAGGAACAGCCTCCCCATCTCCCGGGCCCGGTCTGCGGCATCCCCCTCCCCGTATCCCTCCCTCAGGAGGGCGGCGGCAAGGGAGAACCCCAGTGCCCCGGATATGACGAATGCAGGGATCTCAAAGATGCCGTGGGGGACAAGGGCGGCGGCCACGTAGAGGGAGCTGTGCTCGCGGCCGACCAGCTCGAGGATAGAGCCGATCACGAACCCGTTGGTGCCGATGATGAAGACGGTGAGCGCCCCCAGGGTGGCCCCGCCAAGGAACATGAGCACGCATGCCTGCAGGTTATTGATGAAGATCTTCAGGGCGAGGACCGGCCGCGAGCTATCCAGGGCCTCCCCGATGATGGTGTCACGGATCATGCTCATCACCTGCTGCCCCACCTCGGGGTTGCGGGCGGTCATCCATGCCCCCACGCCCAGCGAGAGCGCCAGGAAGACCACGGTAATGGCAATTCCCCGGGTATACTCAGACATAGAGCACCATCCGCACCATGTCCCGGATTCCCGGCGCAAGGCCTACGGTTATCATGGCCAGGAGGATCAGGTGCCACAGGGCCGCCGGGCCGTCGTGCCTGAACCGCTCCAGGACCCAGACACCCGGGAACAGGACAAGGAGTTTCAGGGGGTACATCACGAACGCCGTCCCGGCCAGGGCGATCAGGTTCGATCCCACGACGTGCACCTCCGTGTAGTGCAGGGGGTGGATGTCGATGCCGTAGCTGGTGGCGCTCGCGTCCAGGAGCTGCCCGAAGAGGAGGGCGAGGTAGAGCGGGTCGGACGCATAGGTCCAGGAGAGGAGGTAGCGCATGGCCGCGTAGACTGCCAGGGTGGCGAGGACGGACATGGCCATGATGGCCCCGAGGACCGGGAGGGCAATGATACCGTTCCCCAGCCCGAAGGCGATGAGCACGCCGGCGGTGATGGCTGCGCCCGCCATGCCGGCCAGGGAGTAGGGGCGCAGGTAATCGGCGATGAAACCCCGCTCCTGGAGGATGGCCGAGATGACCAGGACTCCTGCCGTGTATGCGAACATGACAAAGTAGATGAGCGGAGTAACCAGCAGGAACTGCCAGTCCGAGGTTATCATCCCGGTGTCCTGCACCACCCGCAGGAGGCCGCCCATGACCACGTAGGGCAGGGTGCAGAGCACGAACCTCCCGTCGATGGCGATGGTCCGGGACCGCGAGAGCCAGCGGTAAATTAGATATAGCGCGAGAATGAGAACCAGAGCATACGTCGTGGTGTCGACCACGTTGTAGGGCTGGCCGTAGCGTATGGGATCGATGTAGTATTGCTCTATGAAGTCCCAGATCATTTCCTGAAAATTATGAGCGCAGACACCATAAAAGTACTCAAAACCAAGGTCTTTGACAAGTCCCGGTGGATGCAGCTGCCCCGGGACGTCGTCATCGGCCATGATGTGCTTGGCCAGACCCCGTCCGTCTGCGCCGACCTCCGGCTGGGCAGCTCGGCCATGGTCTTCTCCGGGTCCCATACCCGGGCGCTTGCCGGGGAGCGGGTGGCCGGGCTCCTCTCGGGTCAGTACAGCGTGGAGACCTTCCTCGTTGAGGGCATCAGCATGGAAGTGATCAAGGAGGCCGAGGAGGCCGTATCCGGGGCCGATTTCCTGGTGGCGGTCGGGGGCGGGCGCGTGATCGACACCGCCAAGATCGTCTCGTACAACCTGGACCTTCAGTTCATCAGCGTCCCCACCGCGGCATCCCACGATGGCATCGCCTCGGCCCGGGCCTCGGTCCCCATGGAGAGCGGGAGCGCCTCGCTCGAGGCCCATCCCCCCATCGCCGTGGTTGCCGATACCGGGATCATCGCGTCGGCGCCCCCCCGGCTCCTGGCTGCGGGCTGCGCAGACGTGATAGCCAACTATACCGCCGTCCTGGACTGGGAGCTCGCCAACCGGCTGCGGGGCGAGCCCCTGAGCGAGTACGCCATCGCGCTCTCCCGGATGACCGCCGAGCTCCTGATGAAGAACGCCCGGAGTATCCGGCCCCACCACGAGGAGTCGGCCTGGTTCGTGACCAAAGCCCTGGTCTCGTCGGGGGTGGCCATGAGCATCGCCGGGTCCTCCCGCCCGGGGTCCGGGGGGGAGCACAAGTTCGGCCATGCGCTTGAGCGCCTTGCGCCAGGAAAGGCCCTCCACGGCGAGGCCTGCGGGATCGGCACCATCATCGACATGTACCTCCACGGCGGAGACTGGCGGGCTATCAGGGATGCGCTCCGCACCATCGGGGCGCCGGTCACGCCGGGGGACCTCGGGATCGACGACCAGGTCGCAGCCGAAGCCCTCCTCATGGCAAAGACTATCCGCCCGGAACGCTTTACCATTCTTGACATGGGTCTGACATCCGAGTCAGCCGCCGAGCTGGTCAGGATGCTCTACCAGGAGTGAGGCGAGGGACATGGCCGAAGCAAAGCCGAAAGTCACCCTGATCGGGGTGGAACTGGCAAAACAGGGGCTGGAGTTCATCTACGAGGGGCAGCTCCCCGAATGCGGGGCGTGCACGGTCAGGAAGGCCTGCAACAACCTCAAGGCAGGGAAGCGCTACCGCATCGTAGGAGTGCGGCAGACCCGCCACCCCTGCACCGTCCACGCGGGCGGGGCCAGCGCCGTCGAGGTCGTGGAGTCCCCCATCCCTGCCCTGATCGGGGCTGACATGGCGATCAAGAACACCCGCATCGTGGCCGAATTCTCCTGTAACCGTCAGAATTGCGGCAATTTTACACTCTGCCACCCCGAGGGGATCATCGAGGGTGACAAGTACACGGTCCTGGACGTGATCGGGAGCGCCCCGGACATCTGCGAAAAGGGCCGGGACCTGCAGATGGTCGAGCTGAAACCGCTCTAATCTTGTTTTCCTGCTTTCAGGGCTGCGCGACTTCGCAGAGCCCGGCCGCCGCCCGCCAGACGCGCTCCCTGTCCTGGAGCCCGGCGAGCCACCGGGCGGGGATCCCCCGGACACCGAACGCCGCTCCGGCCAGGGCACCGGCAATGGCCCCCACCGTGTCGGCGTCCCCGCCCATGGAGACCGCCCCCGAGACTACCTCCTCAAAGTCCTGCCCGTCCATGAACACGGAGAGGCTTGCATGGGTAGCTTCCAGCGCATCCAGCCCCGGGACCGGGGAGGCCGCCTGGTACTGCCCCAGATAGCCGGATACCTCTTCCGACCTGCACCGCTGCAACGCACGATAAAAAGCCTGTTCCCTGGATCTCCCCCGGCAAAGGTCGCTTACCATGCGGTTGACCCACGCGGAGCAGGCCCCGGCCACGGGATCGTGGTGGGTGAGCCGGGAGAGGGAGCAGGAGATGGCTTCAAGTTCCGGGCCGGCGCACCATATCCCAAGCGGAGGCCCCCGCATCACGCTCCCGTTGGTCCTGCTGCCCCCCAGGCGGCCATGGACCAGGGCCGCCGCCCGGCCGGGATCCGCACCCTGCACCACGAGGGTGAAGACGCCGCCCGAGGTGGGGCCGTACCAGGAAGGATCACGCTGGAAATCGCGGATCATGCGGGAGAGGATGTCCTCCGGGCAAAACCCCCGGCAGGCTGCCAGCGACTCGGCCACGGCAAGCGCCTGGAGTGTGTCATCGGTGAATTCCCCTGCTTTACGCGGATTTCTCCCACCAGGGAGCAGTTCACGGACGCGGCGCCCGGGCGGGGGCAGCCCTTCGAGGGGCGCACCCATCGCGTCCCCGATTGCCAGCCCAATCAGGGCCCCTCCGGCCCGTAAAGAGTCCAATATAAACATCACCAATAAACTATATCTGTTCAGGAAAAAAGTAGTGATTTGAGGAAAGGTGATTGTGTGCAAAAGGAAGAACTGCTCCATCTGCATATGCTCATGATACATATCAAGAAATACTACGAAACACTCTCCGGTGAGGAGATTCCCACAAAACGGTATGCTGCGATGGCCATTTCTCCCGTGCACATACACAAAAACAAAAAATGCCACAAAGACGCTATTCTTGCCCTGGGCGACGAGATTGTCACCCACATCCGCAACCAGCACGCGGTGCAGGTGGGCTATCCCGGTGAGCCCGCCCACGAGAAGGTTGCTGCCGAACACTAACCCTGTATGGATGAAACGGATATCTCGCGGGAGATAATCTCCCTCCTCTTTTCCCGCGGCTCCCAGCCCGCCGATATCACCCGCATCAAGATCGAGGTGTGCCGGAGGCACAGCCTCCCGTTCGTCCCCCGGAACTCCGCGCTCCTCGCCGCCGCACGGCCCGGGGAGCGGGCTGCCCTGCGCAGGCTCCTCATGGTCAAGCCGACCCGGACCCTCTCGGGGGTGGCTCCGGTGGCGGTGATGACCTCGCCTGCCCCATGCCCCCACGGGACCTGCCTCCCCTGCCCCGGGGGGCCGGCGCACCCGTTCCAGTCGCCCCAGAGCTACACCGGCGAGGAGCCCGCGGCCCTCCGGGCGAAGGAGCACGGGTACGACCCCTACGAGCAGGTCCGGGCCCGCCTGGAGCAGTTCGAGCTCCTGGGCCATAACGTGGACAAGGTAGAGCTCATCGTGATGGGAGGGACCATGACCGCCCGGCCGCCTGAGTACCAGGAATGGTTCGTAACCCGGTGCATACAGGCCATGAACGAGTACCGCGGCGGCTCTCAGGGGGCTTCCCTGGACCGCGAGGCAATATTCCGCGGGAACGAGTACTCCCCGGTCCGGTGCGTAGCCGCCACCTTCGAGACCCGCCCGGACTGGTGCAGAGAGGAGCATATCGACCGCATGCTGTCCCTCGGGGTGACCAAGGTGGAGCTCGGGGTCCAGCAGCTGGACGATGCGATCCTCGCGTTCAACCGGAGGGGCTGCACGGTGGCCGATGCCGTTTCCGCGAACCGGCTGCTCCGGGACGCCGGGCTCAAGGTGGGGTTCCACGTGATGCCCAACCTGCCCGGGAGCACCCCCGAAGACGACCGCAGGATGTTCCGGGAGCTCTTCCGGGACCCGTCGTTTTGCCCGGACTTCCTGAAGATCTATCCCACCCTGGTCACGCCGGGATCGGAGATCGAGCAGCTCTTCAACCGGGGCGGGTACCGGCCCTACGACGAGGGCGAACTGGTAGACCTGGTCGCCTACGGGAAGTCGCTCCTCCCGGAATACGTCCGGCTGCAGCGGATCCAGCGGGACATACCGGCCAGGCTCATCGTGGCAGGCTCCCGGCACAGCAACTTCCGCCAGCTCTGCCAGCAGCGCCTGGCCGACCAGGGCGGGCGGTGCCGCTGCATCCGCTGCCGTGAGGCGGGGCGGTACCCGGCAGGGACGGAGAGCGAGCTGCGGTCGATGGCCTACGAGTGCACCGGCGGGACGGAGCACTTCCTCTCCTGCGTCTCGGGGGACGCCCTGATTGGCTTTGCCCGTCTCCGGACGGGAGGTGGGCGCTGGCGCGGGGAGGTCGCTGACGCGGCGCTCCTCCGGGAGCTCCACGTCTACGGGAGCATCGTCCCCCTGGGGAGCTCCCCCGAACGGGACCAGCGGCAGCACCGCCGGCATGGCAGAGATCTCCTGCTCCTCGCCGAGGAGACGGCCCGGGAAGAGGGGTACCGGGAGATCGCGGTGATGAGCGGGGTCGGGGTCCGCCCGTACTACCGCCGCCACGGCTATGAACGCCGCGGGCCATACATGCTTAGGTTGCTCTGAACATGAAGGCGGCCACCCTGGAGTTCCTGAAACAGCGCTTTTCATCCTACTACCGCGGCGACCGGCTCCTCTCCCCGCCGTCGGTCCCCGAGCGGGAATGGGCATTCGTCCTCTTCGAGCCTGCTTACCCCGAGATCCGCATGCGGCGGCACCTTGGCTTTGGGAGCCGGGAGGAGGTCTTCTCGTACCTGCGGAGCATGGCCCCGGCCCATGCCTACTACTCCACCGCCTACTATGCCAACCCCGGTGCCGGCACCATGCAGGAGAAGGGCTGGCTCGGCGCCGACCTCGTCTTTGACATGGACGCCGACCACATCATGCGGGGCCCCTATGACCGGATGCTCGCCCGGGTCCGGGAGGAGACCGAGAAGCTCCTGGCCATGCTTACCGGCGAACTGGGCTTTTCGGAGGGAGACATGGAGGTGGTCTTCTCCGGGGGCCGGGGCTACCACGTGCACGTCCGCGACCTGGCGGTGCGGGCCTGGGGGAGCAGCGAGCGGAGGGAGCTGATCGATTATGTCTGCGGCATCGGTCTCGACCCGGCCCTCCTCCTCCCGCGCCGGGCACCTTCGCTCCGCGGGTGGCGCCAGCGCTATATAGCTGCGCTGCGCGAGTATCTCCTATGGCTGGAGGGGCTCGGGGAGAAGGAGCGGATCGCCGCCCTCTCCTCGCTCGAGGGGGTGGGCAGGACGTCGGCTGAAGAGTTCTCCAGGCGCCTGGGGGAGGTCCTCGCCCTCCTCTCCCGGGACCCCCCCGGGCTCAACGTCCGGGACCACGTGGTGGCGAGGGTGCTCGGGGCGCTCGCCGCGCAGAAAGAAGGCGAATTCCAGGCACGCCTCCGCGAAAAGGCAGCCCTTGCCGACGAGCCGGTGACCACCGACACCCGGCGGCTCATCCGCCTGCCCTCCTCCCTGCACGGAGGGAGCGGGTTCCGGGTGACCCCGCTCTCCCCCCGCGAGCTTGCCGGGTTCGACCCGCTCATGGACGCCGTTGTCTTCTCTGACCGGGAGGTGAAGGTGGAAAGCGCCGCCTCGCTCACCATGCCCCTCCTGGGGAACACCTACCGCGTGGAGAAAGGCGTCCAGGCCGTGCCGGAGGCCCTGGCAGTCTTCCTCTGCTGCCGCGGCGTATCCGAGATCGCCGGGGGTCCTGGCCATGCACCTTGACGAGCTCCGCTGCATCCTCCTCTCCGAGCGGGAGACCGGCCGGCTCGTGCAGGTCCCCCCTGACCTCTTCGCTTCCACCGCACGGGACCTGGCGAAACTGCAGGAAGAACTCTATGCAAGCCCCGACCCATTTTCAGACGAAGCGCGGGTGATGATCGAGCGGGTGAGCGCCATGCGGGAGACCCTTTCAGACCTCTTCCGCATCCGTGCCGAGAAGATCCTGGCCCTGGCGAGGACGGTGAACGGGGGGCAGTACCAGGAGCGGGAGGAGGTCAAAAAGATGCTCCCCGAGGAGAAGGAACTCTTCGACGACGTATTGCTCTCCCTCGAGCAGGCCCGCTGCCGCCTGATCGAGGGCAAGCTCCCCCGGCCCCCGGGGGAAGAGGCTGCTGCGGCTGCCGGGGCCGGGGAGCGCTGCGCCGCGGTCCTCGCCGAGGCCGCCGCCGTTGCGCACCGGTCCGTGCTGTCCCGGGTGCTCCAGGACATGGAGCCCTTCATGGGGGTGGACGGGCGCATCTACGAGCTGCGCAGGGAGGACCTGGTCACGCTGCCGGAACGGAACGCGGAGGTCCTCTGCGAGCGAAACATTGTCCTGAGAATCGGATAATCAACGAAACGCGGGGGGATATAAAAATTCCTTGTTTCATTGCCCTGGGAGAGAAGGAGCTATCCCTCTCGAGGCGATGAGCGGACATGGAAGTACTGTTGCCATATACAGCGACGAATGGCAGGGCAGCATGAATCGATGCGGGCAAGTCGTATGCCGCGTCTGGGGTCATACCGGAGAAGAGCCGGACGACCGGACTATCGGGATCAAACGAGGATATGGAATGGAAAAGGAGAACGGATGGTTTTCACGGGGAAAAGAATAATTGGGGAGATCAAATCTACCCTTTCCGGCCGCTCCCCAGTACGGCCGCCGCGAATACGTCAAACCCGACCCGATCGATGGTCCCGCCGAGGCGTTCGGGTCCCAGGCCGTTCCTGCGGTAGAACTCGACGACCCTGCGGGCCAGTGCCACAGCCTGGTCCTGGGTCAGGCCCGTGGCAAGCTCGCGACCAGGCCCCGGTGTCCCGCCGCCCTTGCCGCCGGCGACTGCCGTGAAGCCCTCATCTGTGCCATAGAATCCAAGGTCCTTCATCCAGGAGTCCGAGCAGCAGTTCGGACAGCCCGAGACGCCCATCTTGAACTTTGCCGGCGCCGGTGTACCGTAGAACTCGGAATCAAGGGCGAATCCAAGCCCCGGGCTGTCCTGCTTGGCACGCTTGCATGACCGCGTACCGGGGCATATCTGGATGCTCCTGACGGTCAGGCCAATGGCTTTGGCCTTGTCATCGAACTCGTTCCAGGCCGCGTCAAGGTCCTCCTCGCGGATACCGATGATCATGATCCGCTGGGCGCCGGTGAGTTTTATGTACTTCGCACCGTACTTCTCGGCGACGTCCGCAATCTTCCGCAGCAGGGCCGGGGAGGCGAAGCCTCCGGGGATGTGAGGGTGGATGCCATAGGTCTCCATGTCCCGCTGGACGATCGCACCCTTCGCAGGAATGTTTGTTTTCGTCATGATCTTTCCAAACATCAAAAAGTCGCCATCTTTCAATGAAAAGGTTTTGATACGTTATTCCGGGCTGCTGGAGTTTCCCTGCCCTCTGGAGATAACGAAATGACATATTGGCACCGGCGACGGGAAGAGCTGCCTGGTGCATTGAGCTTCTCCCGGGTGATTCTCGCTCGAACGGGCGATGGAATGAAATTCAATGGATGCCTGGTGAAAATACCTGTATCCTTTTTATACAGGATGATACTATTAATCTTTAATTTCTAAGCCCATTTCAGAAAAGGGAGCGTTTTGTGGTGTTGCTGCCTATACCATACTCTTAAATAACAATCCGGGCAAATAATACTGAATATTCGATATCGATACAAGAGGCCGATTCCATGAAAATGCCAACAAAATTCAGGACATACTGCCCGTTTTGCCGCAGCCACCAGGTCCACGAGGTGGAGAAGGTCAAGAAGGGCAAGACCCGTGGCCTGCACTGGATTGACCGCCAGAAGGCCCGCAGGAGCACCGTGGGCAACATGGGCAAGTATTCCAAGGTACCCGGCGGCGACAAGCCGACCAAGCGGATCAACGTGCGGTACCGGTGCAGCGTCTGCGGCAAGGCACACCTCCGGCCCGGGTTCCGGGCGGGAAAATTCGAACTGGCGGAGTGAGGTGGCACACAACATGGTCAGACAGATGCGCGAGAACCGGAGCAGGTTCTTCCGGGTGAAATGCCCCGACTGCGAGAACGAGCAGGTGGTCTTTGAGAAGGCCAGCACCCGCGTGGACTGCGTGGTGTGCGGCAAGGCCCTGGCCGAGCCGACCGGCGGCAAGGCAAAGATACTCGTCGACGTCCTGGCAGCGCTCGAGTGAGCAGGGACCCCAGCCATGAGCGAGAGATCCTGGCCAGAGGCAGGCGAACTGGTGGTGTGCACGGTCAGGGAGGTGAAGGACTTCGCCGCGTTCGTCACCCTCGACGAGTATCCCGGGAGAGAGGGGTTGATCCCCATCTCGGAGATCGCCACCGGCTGGATCAAGTACATCCGCGACCACGTGAGGGAAGGCCAGAAGGTGGTCTGCAAGGTCCTCCACGTGGACACCTCGCGGGGGCACATCGATCTCTCGTTGAAGGACGTGAACGAGCACCAGCGGCGGGAGAAGATCCGGGAGTGGAAGAACGAGGCCAAGGCCAGGAAATGGATCGGCTTTGCCGCCACGGCCGCGGGGGAGCGCCCCGAGGTGATCGAGGCGGCCATCTATGCAAAATACGGCGATCTCTACTCTGTTTTTGAAGACATGGCGATCACCGGCGAGACGGCCCTCGCCAGGCTGGACCTTCAATCCCCGGTAAACGCTGCCCTCCTCCAGGTCGCCCGCGAGAACGTGAAGGTCCCCCGGGTCACCGTGAGCGGGAACCTGGTCCTCACCTCCACGAAGCCTGAAGGGGTGAACATTATCCGGCGTGCGCTGCGGAGCGCCGAACCGAAGATCCCCGATGCCGAGATCGAGCTCACCTACCTCGGGGCACCCCTGTACCGGATCAAGGTCACGGCAAGCGACTACAAGACCGCGGAGAAGGCCATCGAGAAGGCCGCAGCCGCGGCAATCGGCGTGGTGGAGCGGGCAGGCGGAGAGGGGAAGTTCATCAAGAAGCCCAAGTCCGGGAAGACGGCATGAGCGGACGCATCAGGCGGTGCCCCATCGACGGGACCTACACCCTGCTGCAGGCCTGCCCCCGCTGCGGTGAGCCGGCTGTCACCGCCCACCCGGCCCGGTTCTCGCCGCAGGACCGGTACGGGCGGTACCGGAGGATGGCACGGACATGGATGAGATAACGATACGCTACCTGGAGGGCGCAGCCGATGCCCGCGCCCCGGTGCTGATCGAGGGGCTGCCCGGGATCGGCCACGTGGGCAAGCTCGTGGCAGAGCACCTCATCCAGGAGCTCGGGGCGGTCAAGGTAGCCGAGATCGAGTCGATCTTCTTTCCTCCCCAGGTTATCGTCGAGGAGGGCGGGACGGTGCGCCTGGCCAACAACGAGGTCTATTTTTACCGGGGAGAATCTCACAGCCTCCTCTTCCTGGTGGGCGACTACCAGGCCACCTCGGCGGAGGGGCACTACCTCCTGGCCGATGCGTTCCTTGACCTTGCCCAGGAGATGGGTGTTTCCCGCATATACACCCTGGGAGGGTACGGCGTGGGGCACCTGGTGGAGACGCCGCGGGTGCTCGGGGCGGTGAACCAGGAAGGGCTCCGGGACGACCTTGAGGCCGCCGGCGTGGTCTTCTCCCGGGACGAGCCCGGAGGGGGCATCGTCGGTGCTGCCGGGCTCATCCTCGGGCTCGGGAAGGCCCGGAACATCGATGGGATCTGCCTGATGGGCGAGACCTCGGGATACCTGGTGGACCCCAAGAGCGCCGCTTCGCTCCTCTCCGTGCTCTCCTCGCTCCTTGGCCTCGAGGTGGATGCAACCACCCTGCAGGAGCGCGGCGAGGAGATGGAGCGGATGATCCAGCGGCTGGTGGACAGCGAGCGGGTCACCCAGGACGACGAGCTCCGGTATATCGTCTGACGCCGGACTGGTCAGAATGGACCTTGCCTGCGACCTGCACCTGCACTCCGCCTTCTCCATCGCCACCTCGCCGCGGATGCTCCCCGGGCCGATCCTCCTCGCCTGCCGGCGGAAGGGGCTCGGGGCCGTCGGGAGCGGCGACGCCCTCCTCCCCGGGTGGCGGGCGGCGTGGGAGAGGTGCCGGGAGCGCGGTAGCGGCACCCTGGTGGTGCCGAGCGCAGAGGTGGAGGACCGGGACCGCATCCACCACCTCATCCTCATGGAGGACTTTTCCGGTTTTGCTTCCCTCCAGGAGGCGTTTTCCGTCCACAGCCGGGACCTCCTGACTACCGGGAGGCCCCGCGTCCGGCTCTCCGGGGAAGAGATCGCCCGGTCGGTCCATGCCCGGGGAGGGCTCGTCGGGCCGGCCCATGCATTTACCCCCTGGACCTCCCTCTATGCCAGGTATGACACTCCTGCCGGCGCTTACGGGGCCGAGCCGGTCGACTTCCTGGAGCTCGGGCTCTCGGCGGACAGCTCTTACGGCGCTGCCGTCCCCGAGCTCTATGCCATCCCCTTCCTCTCCCACTCCGATGCCCACAGCCCTGACCCGGCCTCATGCGGGAGGGAATTTTCTGTCCTCTCGGTGAGGGAGGTGACCGTCCCCGGCGTCCTCGAGGCAATCTCCCGCGGTGGGGTGGTCATGAACGCCGGCCTCTTTCCCGAGGAGGGCAAGTACAACCGCACCGCCTGCTCCCGCTGCTACCGCCAGTTCGGGGCCGGCGAGGCAGCTGCCCTCTCGTGGCGCTGCCCTGACGATGGCGGGCGGATAAAGAAGGGGGTGCTGGACCGGTCCCGGGAGCTCTCCACCGGGGCGGCCCGCACCCGGCCCCCCTACCTGCATACCATCCCCCTGGTCCAGGTCATCCAGCGGGTCCTGGGAGTCTCCTCTCCCCGGACCCGTGGCGTCCAGGCGCTCTACGACCGGTTCCTGGACCAGTTCGGGGACGAGATCCGGGTGCTGGCCGGCGCTGCACCCGGGGACCTTGCAGCCGTCCACCCGGGGGTGGCCGGGGCGGTCCGGGCCCTCCGGGAGGGGCGGGTGCTGCTCACCGCAGGCGGGGGAGGGCGGTACGGGTCGTTTGCTTTTCCCTGAAGAGTTGGCCCCGTCGCGGTGAAAACTACGGAATGGCCGTTTTTTCGAGGGAAGGAAAGGTTTTAGGGAGCACCTTGGTAATATATAACGGATGTTGCAGGTTCGACGGGATGTCTGCGGGTACTGCGGCTGCTGTGTCTCCGTCTGCCCGGAAGGGGCACTCGAACTGATCGACGCGTACCTCGATGTGGGGGATCGCTGCACCAGCTGCGGAATCTGCGCCAAGGTATGCCCGCTGGGAGCACTGGAGGTCAGAGATGAAGCAGCGGTATGACGTGCTCGTGGTCGGGGGCGGCCCGGGCGGGGCGGTCGCCGCCCGTACCGCGGCCGAGGCCGGCCTATCCGCCTGCCTGGTGGAAAAGCGACCGGCCATCGGGGCACCGGTCCGGTGCGCGGAGGGGATCGGCAGGGAGGCCCTGGCCGAGTTCATACAGCCGGATCCCCGCTGGATCTCTGCAGAACTCCAGCGGGCGGAACTGGTCGCCCCTGACGGCACATCGATGATGCTCGAGTCGGACCTCGCCGGGGGCAAGGTGGGCTACATCCTGGACCGCAAGGTCTTTGACCGGGAACTCGCCTGGCAGGCAGCCGAGGCCGGGGCTGACGTTGCGGTCAAGACCCGGGCGAGCGCACCGCTCATGGAGGACGGCAGGGTCTCCGGCGCTGTCCTCGAGTCCTGCGGGAGCACCAGGAGGGTGGAGGCAGACGTGGTCATCGCTGCCGACGGCGTGGAGTCCAAGTTCGCCCGGTGGTGCGGGATCGACACCACCGTACCCCTGCGGGAGATCATGACCTCTGCGCAGTACCTGATGACCGATATCGGGATCGACCCGTACACCGCGGTGTTCCTCCTGGGGAACGAGGTCGCCCCCGAGGGGTACCTCTGGATCTTCCCCAAGGGCGACCGGACCGCCAATGTCGGGATCGGCATCTCCGGCCGGAAGAGCGGGGCAGGGCACCGGGCGAAGGACTACCTCGACCGGTTCGTGGCCTCCCGGTTCCCGGGCGGGAAGACCATCGAGTGCATCGTCGGCGGCGTCCCGGTCTGCCAGCCGATCCCCTGCACGGTGGCGGACGGCCTCATCATCGCGGGCGACGCCGCCCGGGTCGTGGACCCCCTCACCGGCGGGGGCATCTACAATGCCATGTTCACGGGCCGGCTCGCGGTGCAGACCGCAGCAAAGGCCATCGCTGCCGGGAACTGCGGAAAGGACGCCCTGATGGAGTACGATGCCGCCTGGCGGGTCTCCCCGATGGGCAAGACTATCGCCCGCAACTGGCATCTCAAGGAGTACCTGATCAAGCTCCCGGACGAGAGCCTCAATTCCCTGATCCAGTCCGCCGCGACCCTCAACCTCCGGGAGTTCTCCACCATATCGCTCGTCCGGGAGCTGATGAAGCGGAACCCCCGGCTCCTGGCAGGGCTTGCCGCCCTGAAACTCTCAATCGGGTGACCTTCGCAGCTGCCGGTTGAGGAGGGCCAGGCACTCGTTCTCCGCCTCTTTTTTGGTAAAAACCGTGATGGTGTCCCCGGGACGGACCTTGACGTTCCCGCTGGGGATGATCAGCTCGCCCCCGGCCCTCCGGATGGCGATGAAGACAAAGTCCTTCACCTTGAGATCCCTGATCTCGTGGTCCACGATGGGGGCACCCTCCTCGGCGACCACCTCGAAGATGGTCCCGCCCGGGATGGTCGCCAGCTGCTGGAGCTGGGGGTTCTCCGCCCAGTAGTAAAGACGCTGGGCCACGAGTTCGTCAGGGTTCTCGCTGATCTTGACCCCCACCTCCTTGAAGAGATCCGAGTGCTCCTTCTGGTTCACGATGGAGACCACGTTCTGGACCGAGAAGCGCCTGGCCAGCCAGCAGGTCATCAGATTCACCGAGTCGTCGCTCGTGGTGGCGACCAGGGCATCGGCCCGGTCAATCCCCGCGTCCTCCAGGATGGACTTGTCGGTCGCATTGCCGGTGATGGCCAGCACGTCCGCCTGCTCCAGCATCTCACTGCAGCGCTGCTCGTCGCGGTCGATGATCACCACGTTGTTCCCCCGTTCGACCGCCAGCAGGGTAAGGCTCCTCCCGATCCCCCCGAGCCCCACCACAATGATGTACATGGTCTAGGAGTTACCGGCATGGTATTGTTATATCTTGCGCCGGATAGCTGGTACAGGGATCCGGATGCTCTGCGGGGTGGACGAGGCAGGGAAGGGGGCGGTGATCGGGCCCCTCGTCGTGGCCGCGGTGGGGTGCCGGCGGAAGCGCGACCTTGCCGACCTGGGGGTCCGGGACAGCAAGGCGCTCTCCCCCTCCCGCAGGGAGGAACTCGCGGCGGCCATCCGTGAAAACGGGTTCCCGGTCGCGGTCCTGGTCGTTCCCGCCGGAGACATCGATGCCGGGCGGGGTTTTTCGACCATGAATACCATCGTGGCCCGGTCGCACGCCCGGGTAATAAACGACCTGCGCCCGCACATCGCCGTCGTGGACGCCTGCGACGTGATCGCCGCACGGTACGGGAAAGCGGTCTCGGAGCACCTGGACTTCCCCTGCCGCGTGGTCTCCCGGCACCATGCCGACGAGGACCACCCCGCGGTCTCCGCCGCAAGCATCGTGGCCAAGGTCGAACGTGACAGGGCAGTCGCCGCCCTGTCCGCCGAGTTCGGGGACATGGGAAGCGGGTACCCCTCGGACCAGGCCACCACGGAGTTCCTCTGGGCCTGGATCCGTGACCGGGGCCGGCCGCCCCCCTTCGCCCGGCGCAGCTGGGAGACGGTGCGGGTCCTGGTCTCGCGCAGGGAGCAGTCGCACCTGGGCGACTTCTGAAAACTGCCTTTTCCGGAACGGAAGTCACGTTTATGTAGAATTCGTGCGAATAGTAATCGAATGGACTGGCTGTTCGCTGTTCTCCTCCTGGTCGCGGCCTACGCGGTGGTGGCAGGGTACCTGTATGTCCGGAAATCTGCCTGGGAGCGCGAGAAGGCGATCGCGGAGGTCCCTCCCGGGGTTGCCTCCATCTACGACGCAATCGTCTTCTACGGCCCCATACTGGCGCTGAAGAGTTCCCGGACGGGCTTCTTTGACCGGTTCATCCGGGCAGCAAGGCCTCTGCGGGCATACGCCACCTTCGGCGTCATCATGGTGGCGGTCATATCGGTCCTGATTGCGTTTTTGCTCTTTCTCTCGGTCCAGTTCACCCTCCTCGTCCAGCCCGAGCCCACCGGCATCTACGAGCCGCGCAACATCCTGCTCATCCCGGGGATCAACGAGTACGTGCCCTCGACCCTGGCGGTGTGGTTTGCATTCCTGCTCACCATCGCCATCCACGAGTTCGGGCACGGGATCCTCTGCCGGGTGGAGGGCATCGCCGTCCGGGGCATCGGGGCCCTCCTGCTCGTGATACCCATCGGGTTCTTCGTGGAGCCTGACGAGCAGGAACTGGAGAAGACCCGCGGGCTCCCGAAGATCCGCATGTTCGGGGCAGGGATCACGAACAACATCGTGATAGGGGTGATCTGCCTGGCGGGCATGATCCTCCTGGCCGGCATGGCCGTCCCCACCAGCGAGCCGGTCATCGCCGGCGTTTACCAGAACTACTCCGCATGGGAGGCGGGGGTGCCCGCGTCATCGGTGATAACGGCCGTAAACGGCGTCCCGGTTGGGAGCCGCGAGGAGGTCTCGGCCCTGCTGAACGCCACGCGGCCGGGCGAGACCATCGCCCTTTCCGTCTCAACGGGCGGCGTGGAAAAGACCTATGCCCTGAACCTCTCCGCGTGGCCGGGGGAGCTTGGGGCCTCCAGGGAATCGGGGTTCATGGGGGTGTACTATTATGACGGGCAGGCCGTCCTCGGTGTGGTCCGCCAGAGCCTCTCCCCCGCGGGGTTCTTCCGGCTCATGGCCATCCCCTTCGACCCGAGCATGGGAGGGCAGATGATGCGCATCCTGGCCTTCGACTCCCCGGATACCCGGTACTACCAGGTTCCGTTCGAGGGCTTCTGGGGTGCCGTGCACCTCCTCTTCTGGTGCGCCTGGATCAATATCAACGTCGGGATCTTCAATGCCATCCCCATGATCCCCCTGGACGGCGGGTACATCTTCAAGGAGGTCGTGGACCGCCTCTTCGAGCGCCGGGGCATTTCCCGGTACGCCCCGCACCTGGTCTCGTTCGTCTCCTCCCTGATGCTGGTCATGCTCGTCTCCATCATCGCCCTCCCCTACCTCCTGCACCTCTGAAACGGCAGCGGACGGGGCAGGGAGGGAATGGATACCTCTTTTTCCCCCGGGATCCAACCAATGATACCGACTGCTGAAGAGCACCCCATCCATGATCCTGCACCCGTGCAAGAAAGCATACACCAACGAGACGCAGCGGGCCGTCTCACCGGAAGATACCCTGGCCCGGGTGGAAAAGGCCCTCCCCGCCGCGGGGATAACCCGGGTCGCCGATATCACCAGCCTGGACCGCATCGGCATCCCGGTCTTCTCGAGCATACGCCCTACCGCAGAACGCGGGGCTGTTTCGGTGTACAACGGAAAGGGGGCGACCCCTGCCGAGGCACGGGTATCGGCCATCATGGAGGGGATAGAGCGGTACTCGGCCGAGACCGCCGGCCGCGACCTCCCCCTCGAACGCTTCGCCGCCGCTGCCTTCAACGGGAATGCCATCGACCCCTCCACCCTGATCCTCCCGGCCCGGGCCGACCCGGGGATGCCCATCCCCTGGGTGCAGGGCTATGACATCGCCCGGGAGGAGGAGGTCATGGTCCCGGCAAGCGCCGCCTTCCACCCCCTCCCGGTAGCCTATCCCCAGCTCTTCCGCACCTCCACGAACGGCCTGGCCTCGGGAAACACCCTCGAGGAGGCGGTCTTCCATGCCCTGATGGAGGTGGTGGAGCGGGACGCCTGGTCCCTTGCCGAGGCGGCGAGGTACACCGGCCCCGCGGTGACCGGTATCAATGACCCCCTCTCGGAGAGCCTCATCTCACGGTTCACCGGCGCGGGGGTGGAGGTGCACATCAAGGATATCACGAGCGACCTTGGCATCCCCACCATCGCCGCTGTGGCAGATGACGTGACGCTCCGCGACCCCGCCCTGCTCGCCATCGGGATGGGGACGCACACCTCCGCCCGGATCGCCCTGCTCCGGGCCCTGACCGAGGTGGCCCAGAGCCGGCTGACCCAGATCCACGGGGCGCGGGAGGACACCACGACCGCCGATTTCCGGAGGAGGATCGGGTACGAGCGGACGAGGCGCCTGAATAAGTACTGGTTCGACGCCCCGTCAGAGCAGCTGTTTCCGGCCATCCCCTCCTTCGACAGCGACGATTTCCTGGCCGACATCAGGTTCACCATCGGCCGGCTGCGGTCCGCCGGGATGGACCGGGTGATCGTGGTCGACCTCACCCGCCCCGAGCTGGGCGTGCCGGTCGTCAGGGTGATCGTCCCGGGAATGGAGATCTTTGCCATGGACCAGGAGCGGATAGGGGCCCGGTGCCATGAAGCGCGGAATCGTCGTCTTCCTCGGCCCCAGCCTTGATCGGGCTGAGGCGGAGGCCATCCTCGCGGCCGGTTACCGCCCACCCGCGGCCCGCGGCGACCTCGCCGCTGCCGCCGCGTCGGGGGCCCGCATCATCGCCCTGATAGACGGCGTCTTCTTCCAGGACTGCGCCGTGGGCCACCGCGAGATCCTGGAGGCCCTCCGCTCGGGGGTCCGGGTGGTGGGGGCATCCAGCATGGGAGCACTCCGGGCCGCCGAGCTCGACACCCTGGGGATGGAAGGGGTGGGGGTCGTCTATGCCCTCTACCGGGACGGTACCTTAGTGGCAGACGACGAGGTGGCCCTGGTCTACGAGCCCGGGACCTATGCCCACCTCTCCGAGCCCCTGGTCAACATCCGCTGCACCCTGGAGGCGGCGGTGAGGGACCGGGTCGTCTCCCCCGGTGAGGCTGCAGCCCTCCTGTCCGCCGCCCGGTCGCTCTATTTCCCGGACAGGACCTATCCCCGGGTCTGCGAGGAGGCCGCCGGCCTCCTGCCGGAAGGCACCATCAGGGATTTCCTCGCGTACGCCCGCACTCAGGCCGTGGACCAGAAGGAAGAGGACGCCCGGGCCTGCCTTGTGAGGGTGCGGGAGATCGCGGGGGAGATGGGGCTCATTCAGTACGGGGGATAAACCGACCGGAGCCTGGAAAACAGGGCAACCGGAAAAAAGTATTGAAGGACGGGTTACTCCTTCAACTCCTCCGAGTCCTTCTCGATGTCCTCGACGAGGTCGCGGGGGGTCTTTGCCTTGCCCTTGCCAATGTCCTTTAACTCCTCCACGCTGACCTCGGTCCTTATGACCTGGTCCATCTCCCGCAGGATTACCTTGACCTCTTCCGCCGTGGGGATGGTGCCGAGGATGCTCTCGTCCGGGGCTGCCGCCGGGGCGGGCTCCTCGGCCATCTCCTCGGTCGCGCCGATGAACCGTGCCGCCTGCTTCATCAGGGTGGACACCTCGAACGGGAAGATGATCTTGGTGGCCTGGCCGTCGGCCATCTGCTTGAGGGCGTCCAGGGAGAGGACCGTGATGGCCCGCCGGTCCAGGGGCCGGGACCCGGCCGAGAGGATGCGCAGGCCCTGCGCCTCCCCCTGGGCCTGGAGGATACGGGAGATCCGCTCGCCCTCGGCCGTCAGGACCTTGCTCTGCCGTTCCCCCTCCGCCTCCAGGATCATGCTCCGCTTGGTCCCCTCGGCCTTGAGGATGGCCGAGCGCTTCTCCCCGTCGGCACGGAGGATGGCCGCACGGCGGGCCCGCTCGGCCGCGGTCTGCTCGGTCATGGCCTGCTTGACCGCCCCCACGGGGTCCACCTCCTTGATCTCCACCCGCTCCACCTTGACCCCCCACTGGTCGGTCTCCCGGTCCAGGATGTCCCGGAGCCTGGTGTTGATCACATCCCGGTTGTAGAGGATCTCGTCAAGCTCCATGTCCCCGATGATGCCGCGGAGGCTGGTCTGGGCAAGGGCCACCGTGGCCATGCGGTAGTTCGCCACCTCGAAGTAGGCCTTCTCGGGATCGATGATCCGGATGTACACGATGGCGTCCACGTTGGTCGGCGAGTTGTCCTTCGTGATGACCTCCTGGGAGGGGACGTCCATCACCTGGGTCCGCAGGTCCAGCTTGATGACGTTGGTGATCAGGGGGATCACCCAGCGGAAGCCCGGGTTCATCCTGCCGATGTACCGGCCCAGACGGATGTTTAACCCCTGCTCATAGGGCTGCACGATCACCACCCCCCGGGCGAAGATGATCACGATGGCGATTATCAGGAATATGGTTATCAGCGTTTCAATGACAGGCATGGGTTCATTTCACCTCTCAGATGGCTTCACAGCTACGAGGCACGGCCTCATTTCGATACCTCTTCGACCACGATATGGACACCTTCCGACCGGACCACCCTGACGGTGCGCCCACCCGGGATCTCCCCCTCCAGGCTCCGGGCGCTCCACTCCTGCCCGGCGACCTGGACCTTCCCCGAGATGTCGCCCGGGACGACCTTCCGGGTCACCCGGCCCTCCCTCCCCGCCAGCGAGTCCCGGCTGATGGTGACCGGGGACTTCACCTCGGGGTTGATCCGGTGGTAGAACCAGATGGTGAGCAGGGAGACGGCGATCGTGGCCACGACCCCGGCCACCACCCCGAAGGGGCTCCCGAAGATATCCACCCCCATGAGGAGCAGGATGCCGAGGATTATCATCACCGTCCCGGGCACGGCGATGAAGAACCCCGGGTTGATGGCCTCGATGACCAGGAAGAATGTCCCGAGGACCACCAGCAGCCAGCCGAAGGAGAGGCCTGCCACAGCAACCATGCACTAGAGATGACCCCGTAACCAGAAAAACCCTCTGGGTTCGGCCCGGGCAGCCCTCACCCGTGCCATGTCCATTTTCCAGGATACCCAGGAATCCGGCCGTATTATCCCCGGAGCACGGGAAAAATTCCGCAATATTAAAATCGCCCCCCTGTCAAACCTATCATCCATGATGCCGGTTTTCGAGAAGATCCGGGGCTTTCTCTTCGATCCCTCGCAGTCGTTCCGGAAGGTCCGGGACGAGGGGGCCGCTGAGTGCGTCTGGCACCTCCTGGCCCTCGCAGTATTTTACGGGGTCATGAGCACCATCATGGACATTATCGGGGTCTTTTCCCACCCGGTGCGTATAATCGTGCCCCTGGGAAGCGGTCTCGTCGTGGTGCCGATCCTCGTCGTGGTCCTGCTCATCACCATCGTGGTCGTTGCTCTCCTTGCAGCGGTCGGCGGCGGGCTGTGGCTGCATGCCTGGGCATACCTCTTCGGGGCGAGGAAGGGGGTCTGGCAGACCGAAAAAGTCCTTTTCTACGGTTTAACCCCGTTCTTCCTCATCGGGTGGGTCCATGCCATCGGGTTCGTGATCGGGATGGTGTGGGCGGCCATCGTGGCCATCATGGGGTTAAAAGAGCTCCAGAACCTTACCGAATCGAAGGCGGCGCTCGCCGTGGTGCTGTCCATCGTCATCGCCGGCGCCCTCCTGTACCTGTTCGCGGGCCCCCTGGTGGTGGACACCCTCTCCGCGGTGACCAGCCAGATATCCTGAAAAAAACCTTTTTTTCCCGGGAGCCCGGCAATCAGGTAGGAGGAGACCACCCGCGAAGTAGCCAACCAGAGGGAAGATACTGGCCTTGCTGGATGATCAGGTGATAAAAGCAGAATGGAGGCGAAGTCGCCTCATACTACAACAATTAAATGAATTTCCCAATCGTTATCTCCATGAGAGTTTCGGGGAGAGGACGGGCCTTGTCCGCTTCAGTAGCCCGGGAGATACGGTAACCCGGTCTTCTGTACGAACGAGACGGGCCGATGAAAAGTTGCGGCCGATATCGTAGGTGTCACCGGTAATACCATCTCCTACAACCAGGTAAAACCCTTCTTCAACGTAATCCTGGGGAACCCATGCATCCAGACTCTCGAACATCCCCTGATTAAGTTCCGAAGTGAGGATTTGTCCATCCGTGCTTATCACGGTAATGGCCACCGTAGCCTTGTCCAATAATGTACCCACCGGAATACTTTCACAGAAAATGCTATTTCCGTTCATTGCACAGGCTCCTGTTCCACAGAAAGGGCTGAATACCAAGAACAGGATTAACATTCTTCGGATAACCATCTCTTCAGCTCCAATTGGCTTTGTATAAAATCTCCTATAATAATTATAAGGATAGTAAGAGCTAAAATATTCATTTTACGCACCTTTTTATGATAAAAAAAAGATTTATCGTTTTCAGCATTATTAACTAATCTCCACAATGGTGGAATATGTATCCACATGATAATTTTGTCCCCCTGGAATCGTTCCTTGATGACACCCCTGAACCACATAATATCCTGGTGTTGTTGCGAGCCAATCACTGCTTGCTCTTACTGATAGTTTGTTATTACCTGTGACAATCGTTTGTTTTAGCGGGGACCCCCAATTAATTTGGTCGGTTGAATAATAGATTGATGATTGAACACCCATATAGGGCATAATAGTAGGGGGTGTTGTAGTACTTTCAGAATAGTATGAAATCCTATTTCCAATAACCGCTGTTATCTTTGATTGATGTGTAAGTGTGAAAGTTGAAAGAATTGATACAACTTTCGATGAAAGATCGGAGCGTTGTGGGATCTGAGAATTTAAATCGATCTTTTTACAGAAGCTTATTTCATCGAATTCCCCAATCCTTTCCTCTCCATTAACAATGTGAACAATTGCAGCGTTCATCAAAACAATGATGACAACCACAATAGCGGCAGTAAATAACCCATTTTTTACCATGTGATCTTCCTCTTCTATCCATTCCAGAAGGCATGGTAAAAGCCTTAGGCGAACCCAAAGCGACAGTTCTTATTGTATATTTCCATTTAAATAATTTGTGAATTGTCTGAACCAAACCTACCATCCAATTGACATATTAATCGTCAGACTGCAGTCCTTCCAAATCGTGAAATCTTGATTATCCAGGGTGACCCTCTCAATATTTCGTCATTCCCGCAGCATCGCCACCTTCGACCCCCGGGGGACCCCGACCTCCTCGGCGATGGGGTCGCACTTGGCCGCCATCAGGTAGGCGACCGGCGGGAGCCCTGGCAGGACCGAGAGGGACTCGTAGTTTGCCATCCCCTTGGAGATGACCAGGGTGCACTCAGCGAACGCCTCTGCAAGCACGTCCGGCATGCACTCAGGCCGGACGCCGATCTCGCACCCGCACCCGGTGGTGGTGAGCGTGGCGAACCGGGACAGGCCCAGTTCCCGGGCCTCGGCCAGGGTGGCATCGTTTAAGATGGGCTCGTCACGGACGGCCACGGTGATGCGGGAGCCCCTGTTGTGCAGGAATTCGAGGAGGAGCCGGTCAAAGACGATCTCCCCGCAGTTGTCGGTGAAGTAGACCACGCGGGAGGCGAGGGGGAGGATCCGGTCGGTGTGGTCGATAACCAGGCCGGACCGGAACTCTTCTTCAAAGTACCGGGCGAAATCGTGGCTGACCGCATGGTCCCGGACCCCGTAGTCGAAGGTATTCCCGATGATACCCGCGAGCACGAAGTCGCGGAAACTCTCCAGGCGCGGGCGGACCGAGCGGCAGACGGCCAGTGCCTGGCGGGCGCTCTCTTTTTTCAGCTCCCGGAAGGGGTCACCGTCGCCGAGCATGGCATACGCTTTGCGGTGCACGGCGCTCGCTATCTGGGGGTGCGTGAGGGGTTCGCGGCGCAGCGATTCCAGCAGCTCTGCACACACGGACCGGACCGAAGAGGTTTTTTCGGCGCTGGCGCCGCAGAGGCCGCACTCCAGGACGACCCGGGAGAGGAGGCAGTCAAAACAGCGGTCATCGAGTTTCATGGAGGCATCGCCGGGATATTCGAAATAAAAAATGGGGCCACCGCGATTTGAACGCAGGTCAGAAGACCCCCAGTCTCCTAGGATGGCCAGGCTACCCTATGGCCCCGCTCTTAATAGCTTCGCGAGTGTCCCTTATCTAATCTTCGCCTTCTGCCGCGTACACGCGCCAGGAGCGCTTTGAAGGTGCATCCGGGAAGCGGACTGCGGCCGCAGGACCGCTGCCTCTATGAACAGGAACGGCCAATACGTCTGTTCAGTTACTTCAGGAAGACGGGGAGCGGCGGTGAGACAGCATGTTAAAAGAGAAGGTGCGGGGGTGCGTCGAGAAGATCCAGGCGATCGAGGGCATAGCGGGGTGTGCCCTCATCTCGAGGGACGGGATCATGCTCGGGAAGGCCATGCAGGGCGATTTCAATGAACCGTGGTTTGCTGCCATGAATGCCACCCTCTATGCCTCTGCAGAGTCGGCAGCAGGCATCCTGAAGATCCCGCCGCCGGAGGCCGTCTCGTTTTCCTCCGGGGGGACAACCATCCTGGTGACAGGGGCAGGGGACAGGCTCCTCGTCGTGGCAGTGCTGCAGGCCGGTAGCGATGCCCGGGCGGTCCAGTCGAGGCTCCAGTCCGTTGCCGGTGAGATCGGGGGATCGTTCTGATGTACACCGTGATGATCGTCGATGACAGCCCGTTCATCGTGGACATCTTTGTCACCATGCTGGAACGGGGCGGTTACCAGACTGTTGCCGCGTATGGAGGGGAGGAGTCACTGGAGGTCCTGCAGACCATCCGACCCGATATCATCCTCCTTGACATCATGATGGAGCCCATGGACGGGTGGGAGACCCTCATACGGATAAAAAGCGACGCCCGGCTCTCCGATATCCCGGTGATGATGCTCACGGCCAAGCAGATTACCCCGAGCGAGGCCCAGGAATACGGCATCTACATCGAGGACTATATCATGAAACCCATCACGCACCGGGAGCTCTACGAGGCCATCGAGGGTCTGCTCAACCGCCGGCGCCTGATGGACGAGGACATGAACATGGCCGCGGCCGCTGGGGTGCCCCGGGCCTCCATCGACGAGTACATCCGCCTGCGAAAGAGCGTCGACATCAACCACCGCCTGCTGAAGCTCCTGGAGTCCACCTACCGGATCATCGACGAGAGACAAAAACCGGGGGACGAAATCGACCTGGCCATTGGGAGCATGGGCATGAATATCCGGTTCCAGGAGGAGCGGCTGGAAGAACTGCGGAAAGAGTTCACCATCGGCGGGGGATCGGGATGATCCCTGCCCATTCTTCGTAAAGCCCGGCTCCTGCGCTTCGCTGCCCTCTCCGCATCGCCAATCCGGGTTTGTTCCCCGGGCGGCGGCGCCAGCGTCCATACCTCCCCGGGGCCGCGGGCCTGCCGGCAGATTGTTCCCCGGGTGGGGGGGCGCGGGATTCCGCGCAGGGAAAACGGACTTTTTATAGGGCGGGCGGCCGGGATGTCAGATCTTTTCGATGGTGACCTTCACCCGGTCTCCTGCCCTGATCCCGTGCCCCTTGGGGATATCGATGTTGAACCAGAGGCATTCGGGCGCCTCCTGGGTCTTGTCCTGGGACATCAGGCAGTCCTTGTGTTCGTTGATCGTTGCCACGAACTCGATGACCGACTCGAATTCCGCGATCTTCTTCATGCAAAAAAGATGATACCAGGGGTCTTATAACGACCGGGATGTCACCATCCAGGTCGTGCTGTTTGAATAGCTCCACTTGATGATAGCCAGTTCCTTGCAGATCTCGGAGAGGATGGCCATGTTGGTCCCCACCTCCTTCGGGGAGAGCCCAAGCTCCTTGGCGATGTACTTGGACTTGAAATAATGCTTCCCCTTGTCCAGGCCTGACTGCAGGTACTGGACGATCTTATGCTGGGTATCATTGTAGCGCTCACGGAGGTTGCGTGTTGTTGTCATATGCTCACCTCAGCGACTGTGAGATTGGGTACTTATCCCCCTCTATTAATAAATAGCTATTCGCACCGGTGAAGAGAAAGACTTTATACGGGTAGTTTTGTTCGATTCGGCTTTATGTAAAGAGATTCTCGACACTTACCTAAGGGAAAGGCAGGTCCCGCCCCGGAAAGAGCGGCTCCGGGGGACCTTTCACTGGTTCCCGGCCTTGACCTGCGAGATCTTGCCGATGAGCCCGGCGAGGACCTCCTCGCGCATCCCCTCGACGAACTTGACGCTCCCGACCACCAGGTGCCCGCCCCCCGAGATGCCGCCGCCGGGGATCTCCTCGCGGAGCTCCCGCACCATGCGGGGGATGTTCATCATGACCCCGCGGGACCGCAGCACGGCAAAATCAGGGCCAAACCCGAGGGTTACGACCGGGGAACCGGCATACTGCTGGCAGAGCCGGTCGTGCACCTCTCCCGACGTCTTCCCGGGAGGGGGGAAGGTGAACTTGTGGGCATGGATCTCCACGTCGATTAAGAATAGCTCGGCACCGTTGGCCAGGGTCTGGTGCCTGACATGGGGCATGCAGGCGCTCATCTGGTCGGCGATGGCAAGGTTTGCCCCTTCCACCAGCCGCGCCACAAGGTTCGCATGCCGCTCGGCGTTCCCGGAAAGGCCGAGCACGTCCTTGATCAGCTCCCGCCCGTCGTTGAACCGCAGCCAGAACTGCTGGTAGTCCAGGGCAAGGGCAATGTCCTTGCAGTCCTGCTCGGAGCACCGGTCCTTTGCCAGCTCGAGGAAGAGCGCACGTTCCGGAGCCTCGCTCCGGTCGCCCACGCCGGCGACCGCAGGCAGGTGGCGGATCAGGTCCCCGGAATCGGGGTTGATCAGCCGGGCGATCTCAGTCCCCAGCATCCCGGCGGTGATGCCGAAGTCCCCCCCGGCATGGTAGGGGTTCACGTGCCCGGCAAGGAACTGGTCCACGATGGCATCGGGGTGGTGGTGGTCTATCACCACGATGGGGAGGTCGTACACCCTGGCCAGCTTGAGGGAGGGCAGGTCTTCCTCGGTCGAGCCGTTGTCGGTGAGGACGACGAGGGGCATCTTCTGGCCAAAGCGGACATGGTCCTTTAAGGCAAAGTCCATGTCCCTGATGATGTCCTCGATCTCGTAGAAGGGCGCCTTGCTCGGGGCCCGCTTGAAGAGGAAGTAATCGGCGTCAAAGTCCCCGCCGGACTCCCGGATCAGGGAGGTGACCGCCGCCTCGATAGCCACCGCCGAGCAGATGCCGTCGGCATCGGCATGGTGGCGGAGGATGATGGGCTGGGCCGAAAAGACGGCCTTGCGGATGATCTTTGCCACCTTCCGCATCTCGGGGCGGAGCCGCTCAATGACCGCGCTCGGGACGAGCAGGGGGACGTCGGGAGGCTCGGCCCGCTGGTCCAGGGCCTTCTCGATCCGGTCCCTGACCATCTCGGCCTCTTCCCCGGCAAGGATCGTCAGGGACTCCACCTCGATCTGGAGCTGGTTGTTCCGCTTCATCACCTCCCCGACGATGCGGACCTGGTCCTCCAGTTCTGCCTCGGGATAGGCACGGACGCCTGCCTCCACGAAGGCCGCGGCGTTCTCGGTCCCCGACTCGTCCACGATGGTGAAGATGGTGGGGCCGCTGGTCTGCTTGATCTGGGCGATCTCCCCCTCGATCCGGACGGTCCGGCCGACCCTGCTCCCCAGCTCGGAGAGCCGGACCGCGGTCGACTTCTTCTCCACCACCTCGACGGTGTACACCGGGAAGGTAACCTCCTCGAGGTCGATGTTCCCGTTGCTCCGGATGTTGAGCACCTTCACCAGGATGGTGTCCCGCTCCTTGTGCTGGGTGCGCACGTTGCTCTTGTGCACGAGCCCCTTGACGCGGTCGTTCAGCAGCACGAACGTGCCGAACGCAGCAAACCCCTGCACGCGGCCGATATAGATCCTGCCGGCTTCGACCTCGGAGATATCGCAGGCCGGCCCCAGGCGATAGACAATCGCTTCATTTGGCATTATTTCACCAGTATCGGATGTTCGTTTCGTCCGGGCGAGGATACGAACATGATCCCGTAAAATTTGGCAACTTGGTTCTTATGTAGCTATGGACAGGGCAGGTTCATTCCCCGGGGTCATGGAACGGGATCTCCACCATCTCCAGGTCTGATGGCACGATGACCGTCCCCGCGAACCGTGCCCCGGCGTCGCGCAGGTGCCCGGCGGTGGAGGTGTACCGCGAGCTGATGTGCACCAGGGCGAGGGCCCGGGCCCCGAGGAAAGCCGCGGCCTCCCCCGCCTCCCCCGCGGTGGCATGGTCGACCTCGCGGGCGCGGGTGCTATCCCCGTCATCGTAGGTGGCGTCATGGATCAGCAGGTCGGGGTTCCCGGCTATCTCCCCGATGCGGTGGTGCACCGGCCGGGTATCGCCGGTGTACACGACCTTCCTCCCCGGCCGGGGCGGCCCCATCACCTCCCCGGGCCGGACGTGCACCTCCTCCCCGCCCCGCACGATGCAGACCGTCTCCCCCCGCTGGAGCCGGCCGAAGAGGGGGCCGGGCGGCACCCCGAGATCGATGGCCCGCTGCCGGTTGAACCGCCCGGGGCGGGGGTCCTCGGAAAGGACGTACCCCAGGCTTGCCATCCCGTGCGAGGTCGCGAATGCCTGCACGCTGTACCCGTTGAACCGGACGGTGGAGCCGTGGTGCAGCTCGACGGACTGCAGGGGGAACCTGATGTTGTACCGGGAGAGGGCCCGGAGCGCCGACACCGCCTCGTGCACCCACTCGGGGCCATAGACCGGCAGGGCAGCGGTCCTGCCGGTGAACGAGAGCGTCTGGCAGAGCCCCGCGATGCCCAGGAAGTGGTCGGCGTGCCAGTGGGTGATGAAGACGGCGTCCACCAGGAACCCGGTGCGGGCCCGCATCATCTGCTGCTGGGCCCCTTCACCGCAGTCAAAGAGAAGGGTATCGGGCCCCCGCTTGACCATGATGCAGGTGGGGTTGCGCTGGGGGGTGGGCAGGGCCCCTGCCGTACCCAGGAAATAGACGTGGAGGGTCTCTCCGCTTATGCCAACCACCCCTTCACCACGCGGAGGCTCCGCTTCCCCTCCTCCAGGGAGCGCCCCTCCACCACCAGCACGCCGGAGTACCGCCGGGCAATCTCGGGGCCGGCCAGGGACCAGTCGATGGTCCCGTCCCCCAGCGCCAGGTGCTCGTCGGACTGCCCGTGGTTGTCATGGACGTGGCAGTGGGAGGCCCGGGAGAGGCAGGGGAGGAACTCCTGCACCTTTCCCACCGTGTGGGCATGCCCGATGTCGACGGTGATCCCCACCCCGGGGATGCCCTCGGTCATGCCCAGGAGCTCCCCCGGAGCCCGGCAGAGGAACTCCCGTATGGCGATCATGTTCTCCAGGCAGGCGGTGACCCCGTGGTCCTCGGCCACGCTGCCGATCTCGCGGAGGGCGTCCTTCTGCCGGCCCCAGGCCGCTTCCGGCACCAGCTTCCCGACCGGGGAGAGGAACCCGGGGTGGATGGTCACCCGGTCGGTCCAGGCTGACGCTTCCCGGATGCAGGTGGTAACCTGGCGGATGGACTCCCGCCAGATGGGATAGTTGAGCGTGGCGAGGTTCAGGTCGCAATAGGGGGCGTGGACGGTGATGCCCAGCCCCGTGGAGGCGATGGCCTGGTCGATGACCCTGACGCGGGCAGGGTCGTCGAGCCGGTAGTTGCCGTCTGCCACGACCTCCCATCCCTCGTACCCCGCCTCCTCGATCCCGTATATCCACGCGATCTCCTTCCAGACGCTGGACGAGGAGGAGAAAAAAGGGCGAAATGTCATGGGTCCTCCAGGATCTCCTCGAGGACCGCACTGGCCTCCCGGGAGAACTCCTCGATCGACCCGGTGTTGTGGATGGTATAGTCGGCATGGGTGAGGGCCCGCCCCAGGCCCCACGCGATCTCCCGGCGGTCCCGTTCGGACAACTCGGCAGGCAGGACTGTATCGTCCGGCCTCCCCCGCCTGGCGAGGCGGTCGAGGCGCACGGTGAACGGGGCATCGATCCCGATCAGGAAGAACCGCGGGAAGTGCACCCGGAAGAGGTCAGACTCGGCGTCCCCCCGGATGCCGTCAACCAGCACCACCCCGGCCTGCTCCCGCTCGATGCGGGGGATGCACCGCCGGGCGATGGCGTCCATTCCCTCGCGGGCCCGCAGCTCTCCTGCCATCTCCCCCATGGTCCGGTCATTGGCCGGGAGGCCGGCCTCCGCGACCGCCTCGCGGATGACGTCGCCCATGACCACGATGGGGATCCCCATCCCTGCAGCGATGCGGGAGAACTCCCCCTTACCGCTTGCAGGCAACCCGACGACTCCGATCACCTTCATACACTACTTCCCCTGCTTCCCGTGTCCGTATCCTGATGGTCCGGCCCAGTTTCCTCGCCTTCGCGGCGATGGCCGCGAGCTCTTCGTAGGTGAGGGGGGGTCGGTCCCCCTGCACCTCGGCATCGGTCTGGTACGGCCTGCCGTTCACCTCTTTCCCGAGCGCCCAGTCCTTCCAGAAACGCTTGCGCACCCCCTGCTGGAGGACGAGCGTCCCCCGGGGGAGGGTGCGGATTATCTCCAGGACTTCCGGCTCGTTGCCCCAGAACACGGTGAGGACCACCTCGAACTCCGGCAGCCTCCCGGACCTCCTGGCCTCCTCGCAGATCGCGATCGAGCGCTGCACCCGGGCGGTGTAGTCCGCCGTGCAGACCTCGCCGTACCCCTCCCAGCGCTTCGAGAAACCCTCCCAGCGTGTCTTGTAGTCGAGGGCGACACGGTCGACTGCGCCCTCGCGGAGGAGGAGGTCGAGGGTGTCAGGGAAGTACCCGTTGGTCTGGATGCCGACCAGGAGCCCCCGCTCCCGCGCCGCCCGGGCCAGGGCAAGGAGAGCGTCCGGCTGCATCGTGGGTTCGCCCCCGGAGAAGACCACCCCGGAGACCACCCGGCTGGCTGCGTCGATGAGCCCGGCGACCTCCCCGATCTCCCGGGGGTCGCTTCCCGCCTGGATGGCGGCGTTGTGGCAGTAGGAGCACCGGAGGGGGCAGCCCCGGAAAAAGACCGTGCATACCGCCCTCCCCGGCCAGTCGATGGTGCTCGCGTCCACAAAACCGCCGAAGTTGACCTTCAACCCGTCACACCCGTGGAATAGTAATGGGCAGGGACGTTTGATGAAGGTATGGAAAGCAGGGTTGAGCAGGCGGGGGCAAGGGCCCCAGCGGCGGCCGAACCCTCCCCCGGTGATGTTTCCACCTGTTCGTTTCCATTACGTTCATTTTTTCATCCCCCGTATCAATTCAGATGCAACCTGAATCTGCGAAGGTGCTTTCGGAATTTTTAAGCCATTCCCGGGAGCTGACCGCCGGGATAGAGCAGGATACCGAAGAGATGCTCGGGGTGGTCCCTTTTATCTTCTCTACCCTCAAGGAAAGGCCTGACCTCTTCGTGCTCTCGTCTCTTGCCGATTACCGTGCCTGCCGCCCTGAAAGCCTGGACCCGAAGACTGCCGAACTGGTTGCCCTGACCGCTGCCGCAGCGGCCAATGCGCCCGACTGCCTCCGGGTCCACATGTCCGCTGCACGGATGGAAGGCGCTTCCCGCCAGGAGATACGGGACTGCCTGATCATCGCATCCGTGATCGCGAAGACCGGCGTGCTGGCGCGATCCTTCAGGATTCTTGAGGATCTCCCCGGCGGGAGCAGCACCAGGTGAGCGCCCACCAGGGATACTGCCTGCTGCAACGGATCGCCCAGGCGGGAGCAGTAACAGGTGATGATCGCTCCCCTGCCTGCGGCCCGCTTCCCTGCCGGACTGTGCCGCGGGGGACCTCATCCCGGAGGTTTGGAAGAGAATCTGGTTCTTGCGGCCGGTTGAAAACCGCGGGGTTCCGGCTTTCCCCGGGAAAGTGCCTGTTGCCCTGGATGCCGACCAGGAGCCCTTGTTCCTTTGCGGCGGGCAAGCAGAGAATGCCTCCCCCTGCATAGATGGTCCGCCGCCGGAGAAGACCACACCGGGGCTGAAGGGCTGGGCTTTCGTAGACTTTCGCGATCACCTCGATTGATCTCCCGCATGTCGCTCACCACCCGGAGTGGCGGCGTTGCGGCAGCCAGAGCACCGGAGGGGCAGCCCCGGAAAAAGAACCATGCACGAGAAACCTGTTCCTTCCTGACAGCGAGAGCGTGAAGGTGACCGGCATGGAGAGCATTGTTACCCTCCCTCCCCAATGGGTGGAAGAATCCGCATACTGCCACATGACCGAATCCCTGTCACTGGCAGGGTTTACAGGTGAAACGAAGATCCAAACACTTAATCATGCGATGGCCAATCACCCTTTCATGGGTGTGCTCAAGGAGGAGAGAGTTGACCGAATCAAGAAGCTCCTGAAGTGGAACCCCCGGGGGATGACCATCTCGGATATCTCTTCCAGGACAGGCATGAACAGGAACCTCGTCTCCAGGTACCTCGACATGCTCCTTATCTCAGGGCAGGTGGAGATGTCCGTAATCGGGGCTGCAAAGGTCTATTACCTCTCCTATCGCGTCCCCATCTCCGCAATGCTCGAATTCTCTTCTGATATGGTCATCGTCCTCGACAGCGGGGGGAAGATCCTGATGGTCAACGAACCAGTACTTGCGCTGCTCCGGCAGGACCGGGATGCAATCGTCGATACCTGCATCGCGGGAACAACTGATCCCTTCCTCTCGGCGCTGGAAAGGTACCTGCCTCCCCCGGGCACCAGAAAGATCATACATCCGGCCGTCGAGTTCAGCTGCCCGATGGGAGATACGAAGCGCCACTTCCGGATGAAACAGGTCCCCATGGTATTCGAGGACGGGGGACAGGGCATCACCCTGATCATCGAGGATATCACCGATTCGGTCTCCTACCAGGAGAACCTGATGATGAGTGAAGCCCGGTACCGGGGGATCGTCGAAGACCAGAACGAGTTCATCGTCCGGTTCCTCCCGGACGGCACCATGACGTTCGCAAACGATGCATATGCCCGGTACCTGGAAATACCCAGGGAAGACCTCATTGGGAAGCCTTTCCTGCCCTTTATCATCGAGGAGGACACCCCTGCCAGGGACCAGGCGCTGTCGTCACTATCCCGGGACTTCCCCGTAGCGACCTTTGAATGCCGAATCCGGCACCTCTGCGGCCGTGACTGCTGGAATACCTGGACAGTCCGCGCCCTGTTTGAGGATCTCGGGGCCGTCCCGGAGCACCAGGCGGTGGGCAGTGACACCACCAAGCAGCACAAGGATGCCGCAAAGATCAACAACTATATCAGGAGCATGGAATTCCTGGCGCAGACCAGCATGGCCTTCCGGAACATGGGCAAAGAGGATGATATCTTCGAGTACGTCGCACAGCAGGTCTACGCCCTAACCCGGGGATTCCTGGTCTGGGTCGGCTTCCTCGACGTGCCGAACGGGAGACTGGTCCTCAAGAGCGTGGTCGGCAATCCCATCGCCGTCGATACCACGGAGAGACTCGTAGGAATGAAATTAAAGGACATGGCGTTTCCGATTGACGTTGCCCAAACGGCGGAACTGATCCGGCACCGGAAGCTCGTGAAGGCCCCCCCGCTCTACCAGCTCCTGCACATGCAGGTCCCGGAAGTGATCTGCAGGCAAATCGAGGAGGAGGCAAGGGGTATCGACTCCTACCTGATGGGGCTCGTTTCCAGGGAAAGGATCGTCGGGGATATCGGGATCAGCATCCCGGCTGGCTCCAGGGTTCCGGATAAGGACCTCATTGAGGCATTCATCCGGCAGGCAGCGATTGCAATCGACAAGAAAATTGCGGATGACGAACTGAGGCAGAGCCTTGCCCGGGAGCAGCAGCAGATCCGGAACCTCGGGTTCCTCTCCCGCACCGCGATGGACTTTATCGATATGGATGAGTATGCAGACATTTACCGCTACATCGCGGACCGCCTCCTCGAGCTCGTCCCGGAGAGCATCATCGCGGTCAACTCGTACGATGCGGAGCGGCGTGAAATCACGATACGGGCTATCGCGGGGAAAAGGGACGCGACCGACAAGTTATTCAGAATCCTCGGGATCAATCCCATCGGGATGGGACTTCCCATCGACCTCGATCCTCGCGCTGAGGCCGACTTACTCAAAAAAGCGATGTTTGATGCCCCCTTTTCGCTCCATGAGATCTTTTTACACCAAATCCCCGAAGAGCGCTGCCGGCGCGCGGAGGGGGCACTTGGGCTCGGGAAGGCGTTCGGCATAGGCTTCACCTGCAGGGGGGCTATCCTCGGAAACGTCCTGATCAAGCTCACGCGCCCGGGCGATATCCCGGACCGGGAGATGGTCGTTGCATTCGTCCGCCAGGCCTCCGTGGCCCTCCTGCGGCGTATTATAAGGGAACGGGAGCGCGAGAGCGAGGAGCGGTTCCGGCTGCTCTTCGAGGAGAACCCCTATCCCCTCGTGATCCTCGGCAGGGAGGGGAGGATCCTTGCGGCCAACAGGCTCGCCGAAGCGCTCGTCGGGGGCGGCGACCCCGGGGGACTCTCCGGGAAGTTGTTCCAGGAGTTCCTGGGGGGAGGCGGCGATATGCCTGCCGAGATGCTCCGCGGGCTGGTGTCAGGGGAGCGCGGCGAGATTTCCAGCATGGTTCGGCTGCAATCCCCCGGAAATGCACCCCTTGAAGTGGAAACCCGGGGGCGGGTTATACAGTATGAGGGAAAGCCTGCGTTGTTCATGACCCTTTACCCGCGAGACGGGGGAGGAGAAGCCCGGGGATCTATCCTCAGTCCCCGGTAACAGCGTACCTGACGAACGACAGGCCCTGTTTGGGACGGATAATATCAAATAAAGTTTACAATACCAAATTCAACTTTACTTGCGGAGAGGACAAGCGCAATTTAGTCATAAATTTGCAAAAGGAGTTTTTATCTTGTCTTTCTTCCATTGATGATCATGACATTTCTCGAGGACGCCCGGGCTGGCACCGTCACCCCGGAGATGAAGGAGGTGGCCCGCCAGGAAGGGGTCACCGAGGAATTCGTCCGGCGGGGGGTAGCCGCCGGGCACATCGTGATCCCCATATCCCCCTACCGGCGGGTGAAGATCTGCGGGATCGGGGAGGGGCTCTGCACCAAGGTGAACGCCTCCATCGGCACCTCCTCTGACATCGTGGACATCGACATGGAGGTGGAGAAGGCCCGGCAGGCGGAGCTTGCCGGGGCGGACACCCTGATGGAGCTCTCCACCGGCGGGGACTTCGTGGAGATCCGGAAGCGGATAATCGCCAGCACCACCCTCTCGGTGGGGAGCGTGCCCCTGTACCAGGCATTCATCGAGGCAGCCAGGAAGGACGGCGCCGTGGTGAACATGAAGGAGGACGACCTCTTCCGCATCACCGCCGAGCAGGCGAAGCTCGGGACCAACTTCATGGCCATCCATACCGGGATCAACTGGGAGACGGTGAAGCGCCTGCAGAACCAGGGGCGCCACGGGGGCCTGGTCTCCCGGGGCGGGGCGTTCATGACCGCATGGATGCTCCACAACGAAAAGGAGAACCCGCTGTACTCGGAGTTCGACTACCTGCTCGAGATCATGAAGGAGCACGAGGTGACCCTCTCCATGGGCAACGGGATGCGGGCCGGGGCGGTGCACGACGCGACGGACCGGGCCCAGGTCCAGGAGCTCCTGATCAACGCCGAGCTTGCCGACAAGGCCACTGCCGAGGGTGTCCAGGTTATCGTGGAGGGGCCCGGCCACATCCCGGTCGACGAGATCCAGGCAAACGTGATCCTGCAGAAGCGGGTCTCCAACCGCAAGCCCTTCTACATGCTCGGCCCCCTGGTGACCGATATTGCACCGGGGTACGACGACCGGGTGGCCGCCATCGGCGCAGCCCTCTCCTCGGCCTACGGGGCGGACTTCATCTGCTACGTGACCCCGTCCGAGCACCTGGCCCTCCCCACCCCCGAGGAGGTCTTCGAAGGGGTCATCTCCTCCCGGATCGCCGCCCACGTCGGCGACATGATCAAGCTCAAGAAGCGGGACGCGGACCTGGAGATGGGGCACGCCCGGCGGGACCTCGACTGGGAGCGGCAGTTCCAGCTGGCCATGAACCCGGCCCGGGCCCGGAAGATCCGCGCCGAGCGGATGCCTGCCGACGCAGATGCCTGCACCATGTGCGGCGACTTCTGCGCCATCAAAATCGTGAACAGGCACTTCTGCTTCTAGGATACCCTTTTTTTGAGGGACGAGCCTGTACAGCCTGGTGCGGCCGGGACAGGGAGCATGGAGTGCCGATGCGCTAGGATTATGCTTCCAGGCCGCTGACACCTTTCCAACAGTTCCGCCCATGAGCACGAACAAGTCAAGCCTCCGCACCCGGGCCCGGGAACGCCGGGAGGCCCTTTCACCGGAGCAGGCTGAACGCTTTTCCAGCGAGATCCACCGGCACCTCCTCTCCGTCCTGGACGGGACGGACCCGGTCCTGCTCTATGCCTCCAAGCCCCCGGAGGTGGACACCCATCCCCTCATTGACCGGCTCCTTGCCAGCGGCACCCGCGTGGTGGTCCCGATCATCGAGAGGGAGCACCGCTCGCTCCGGCTATCCTACCTGGCCGACCCTTCCGTACTCAGGGAGAGCACGTTCTCGGTCCCCGAGCCGGTCGGCCATGAAATTCCTGCCGATCCCCGGGAGATCGGGGTTGCGATCGTGCCCATGATTGCCTTCGACCGCGCAGGGCACCGCCTGGGGTACGGCGCCGGCTATTATGACCGCTTTCTCTCGGCCAACCCCCACGTGCGGACGATCGGGGTGGCCTTCTCCTGCCAGGAGATCCCTTCCATCCCCGCGGACCGAAACGACGTCTCGATGGACATGGTCATCACGGAGAAGGGCATCCTGGTCGTCGATAGCAGGCCCTGAGAAGACTGCCATTTTTATATATTAGGACTCACTAACTTAAAGTAAAGGATTGAATTCTGATGACTGAGTCCGAGTTTATCGATGTCATTGTCAAGGAGGCTGCCAGGGAGGATGCAGGGAGGGGCATCGCCCGGCTCTCCATCGAGGCGATGCGGGCCCTCGACCTGGTGAGCGGCGACGCCGTGGAGATCCAGGGCAAGAGGCGGGCCACCGCCATCGTCTGGCCAGGTTTTCCCCAGGACACGGGCCAGGCCATCCTGCGCATCGACGGGACGATTCGCAGCAATGCCGGGACCGGCGTGGACGAGCGGGTGCGTGTGCGCAAGATAGAACTGGGCAATGCCAGGAAGGTGGTCATCAACCCCACCCAGCCCATCCGCCTGGTGGGCGGGGAGCAGTACCTCTCCCGGGTGCTCCGCGGCCGTGCGGTGACGGAGGGCCAGATGGTCAGGGTGGACGTGATCGGGAACCCGATAACCCTGGTCATCTCCAAGGTCTCCCCGAAGAGCGTGGCCATCGTCACCGAGGAGACGCAGATCGAGCTCAAGGAGACCCCCTACCAGCCCGAGGAGAAGAAGGGCGAGATCACCGGCGTCCACTACGAGGACATCGGCGGGCTCTCCCGGGAGCTCGAGATGGTGCGGGAGATGATCGAGCTGCCCCTGCGCCACCCCGAGCTCTTCGAGCGGCTGGGTATCGAGCCTCCCAAGGGCGTGCTGCTCTACGGCCCGCCGGGCACGGGCAAGACCCTGATCGCCAAGGCGGTTGCAAACGAGGTGGACGCCCACTTCATCACCATCTCCGGCCCGGAGATCATGAGCAAGTACTACGGCGAGAGCGAAGGCAAGCTGCGGGAGGTCTTCGAGGAGGCTCAGGAGCACGCGCCGTCCATCATCTTCATCGACGAGATCGACTCCATCGCCCCCCGCAGGGAGGAGACCAAGGGGGAGGTGGAGCGCCGGGTGGTCGCCCAGCTCCTCTCCCTGATGGATGGCTTAAAGGCCCGCGGCCAGGTGATCGTGATCGCCGCCACGAACATCCCGGACGCCGTGGATCCGGCCCTCCGCCGGGGCGGCCGCTTTGACCGGGAGATCGAGATCGGCATCCCGGACAAGAAGGGGAGGATGGAGATCTTCCAGGTGCACACCCGGGGCGTCCCCCTGGCAGGGGACGTGGCCCTGGACAAGTTCGCGGACAGCACCCACGGGTTCGTGGGCGCCGACATCGCCCTCCTGGTCAAGGAGGCGGCCATGCACGCCCTTCGGAAGGTCCTGCCGAAGATCGACCTGGACAAGGAGATACCGGCCGAGTTCCTGGAGCAGCTCAAGGTCACCAGCGAGGACTTCGACGAGGCCAGGAAGCACGTGGAGCCGAGCGCCATGCGCGAAGTCCTGGTGGAGGTCCCGGACGTGACCTGGGAGGACGTCGGCGGGCTCGAGGACGTCAAGCAGGAGCTCCGCGAGGCGGTGGAGTGGCCCCTCCGGTACTCCCAGGTCTTCGAGCGGCTGGACACCAGGCCCCCGAAGGGGATCCTCCTCTTCGGCCCTCCGGGGACGGGAAAGACGCTCCTGGCAAAGGCGGTGGCAAACGAGAGCGAGTGCAACTTCATCTCGGTGAAGGGCCCGGAGCTCCTCTCCAAGTGGGTGGGGGAGTCCGAGAAGGGGGTGCGGGAGGTCTTCCGCAAGGCCCGCCAGGCGTCCCCGGCCATCATCTTCTTCGACGAGGTGGACGCCCTGGTGCCCAGGCGGGGGACCTACATGGGTTCATCGCACGTGACCGAGAGCGTGGTCTCGCAGATCCTGACCGAGCTGGACGGGCTGGAGGAGCTGAAGAACGTGACCGTGATCGGGGCCACCAACCGGCCGGACATGCTGGACCCGGCCCTGATGCGGCCGGGGAGGATGGAGCGCCACATCTACGTGCCCCCGCCCGATGCCGCGAGCAGGAAAAAGATCTTCGAGGTCTACCTGCGCAAGGCCGAGGCGATCCTCACGAGCGACGTCGCCGTCGATGACCTGGTCGCGATGACCGGGGGCTACGTGGGGGCCGATATCGAGGCCCTGGTCCGGGAGGCCAAGCTCCAGGCCATGCGGGAGTTCATCGCCGCGATGGCCGGGAAGAGCGAGCAGGAGATAAACGACGCCATGCTCAACGTGCGCATCACCCGGACGCACTTCGACACGGCCGCCGGGAAAGTCAAGGCATCGATGGACCAGGAGGCCCTCGAGACCGCCGAGCGGCAGGCCTGGGAGCTGCTCTTTTCACAGGAGCAGCGCACGGTCCTGGAGAACGCGGTGGCCGCCCTCAAGCAGGCGGAGCTCCGGCGGGGGAAGGTCTTCGACACCGCGGACCTCCGGTCAGCCGTCTACCGCCGGCAGAAGGACTGGAACGAGATCAAGCAGCTGACCGCCCGGCTGGAAGAGGACCTGAGGGCCTGAGACCCGCCATGACCGAGCATCCCGGGGAGGGAACGAAGGACCTCGAAGAGGTGCTGCGGGACCTGCTGGAGCGTGCCGTGCGGGGAGAGGCCCGGCCCGTCTTCGTGGGGATACAGGTCATCATCCCCCCGCCCGGGCACGGTCCAGCTCCCCCCGTGCGGGACGGCCCGGCCGAGCCTTCCATCGAGGTGCAGCGCCTCGGGGACCGGGTCGTCCTGGCCGCCGGGCTGCCGGGGGTCTCGGCAGGGGACATCTCGGTCCTTTTCCGCGGGGACCGGGTCTTTATCTGGGCCAGGGACCAGGACCGGCAGTACCGGGCAAGCGCCCGGGTCCCTCCGGCGGTGGAAGGGTCCCAGGACGTGAGTTACCGGAACGGGGTCCTGGAAGTCTCCTACGTCCCGGAGTAACAGCCGGAAAAACCGGATAAACTGGTTTGTTCTTCACAAACCAGCAGTTTTTATTATCACGCTGAACGTAACGTATTGAGTAGGGAGCCCGAAGGATCATGGATCCGGGCTCGAACCGTCATCTTGGAGAGGACGAGTGTTTGCCATGCCGAAGGTTACCATTTCTGTGATAAAAGCCGATATAGGGAGCTTTCCGGGGCACTCCCGCACCCACCCCAGGCTCCTGGAAAAGGCAGCCAGGATACTGAAGGAGGAAGAGGGAAAGCTCCTGATCGACTCCTTCGTCACCCACTGCGGGGACGACATGGAGCTGATCATGACCCATACCCGGGGCGAGGACGACCCCGCGATCCATGGCCTGGCCTGGAGGATATTTACCGAGTGCGCAAAGGCAGCAAAGGAGATGAAGCTCTACGGGGCCGGCCAGGACATCCTCTCGGACGCCTTCTCGGGCAACGTGAAGGGGATGGGCCCCGGCGTTGCAGAGATGGAGTTCGAGGAGCGGGCGAGCGACCCGGTCCTGATCTTCATGGCCGACAAGACCGAGCCGGGCGCCTGGAACTTCTACCTGTACAAGATCTTTGCCGACCCGTTCACGACCCCCGGCCTGGTGATCGACCCCAACATGCACGGGGGGTTCGTGTTCGAGGTGCACGACGTGATGGCCAAGCGGCGCATCCGGTTTGCAACGCCCGAGGAGTCATACAACCTGCTGGCCTACATCGGGGCGCCTTCGCGGTACGTGGTCAAGGGGGTGTGGCGGAAGGACGGGCTCGTGGCCGCCTCCACCAGCACCCAGCGGCTGAACCTGCTGGCAGGGCGGTACGTGGGAAAGGACGACCCCGTGATGATCATCAGGGGCCAGAGCGGGCTCCCCTCGGTCGGGGAGATCATCGACCCGTTCGCGATCCCCTACCTCGTGGCAGGGTGGATGCGGGGCTCCCACCACGGCCCGTTCATGCCCGTGGGCGTCCCTGACGCCAACTGCACCCGGTTCGACGGCCCCCCTCGGGTGGTCTGCCTCGGGTTCCAGGTCTGCAACGGGAAGCTGATCGGCCCGGCGGACATGTTCGATGACCCGGCGTATGACCGGGTGCGTGACCGGTGCAACGAGCTCGCCGACGTGCTGCGGGGCCACGGGCCCTTCGAGCCCCACCGCCTCTCCCTCGAGGAGATGGAATATACCACCCTCCCGGGTGTCGAAAAGACCTTAAAAGACCGCTGGGAGCCTATCCCGGAATAAGCGGTTCTTTTTTGCCGGCGGTCCCCGTCACCGTCTGGGAACCAATAAATACCCGCACCCCCTATAAAGAGGCAAGATGGTCAACGGAATCGTATTGCCGATAAAGAAGGTCTTTTCGCTGGTGGACTCCCGGATCACCGTGGAGATCAAGGATGACCTGCGGAAGCTCCAGGGCCGGCTCGTGGCGGTGGACGAGTACCTGAACATCCACATGGACGATACCATCGAGTACGTCAACGACCAGCGGGGGCGCAGCCTGGGGACCGTGGTCATCCGGGGGAACAACATCCTTTCCATCCAGCCCAACCTGTAGACCATGCCAAGCCCAGAAGACGATGCCCTCGCCGTGATCCAGGCCCGCCCCGAAGGGGTTCTCCAGAGCGAGCTCTGGAAGATCCTGGACGTGGACAGCCGCAAGTGCTCGCGCCTGGTCAAGAAGCTCCTCGATGCCGGGCTCATCGAGCGGGTGGAATTCCGGAAGGAGGGCATCAAGACGTTCCTCCTCAAGGCCACCCGCCGCCCGGTGGAGCCGGCCCTGATCCTTGCCGGCGAGGAGCTGGTCCCCTGCATCGGGTGCGAGCTGGAATGCCGGGTGGAAGAGTGCCACCGGCTGCTTGACTGGATGTACCAGCTCGCAATCTGCGAAGTGGAGCAGTAGGCCCTTTTTTCCTGCCACCGGCACCTGCCGTTCGGTATCGCACCAGGGGCGTCGGTCTTTGTCAGAAGTGCCCCTGGCAGGGACGGGTGAAGCCACCTTTTCTGGCTCCGGCATTTGCCGTTCGGTATCGCAACAGGATCAGGAATGGTCTTTTTAGGATGCGCCATGTGCAGGGACGTTTTTTTCCCATCCCAATCAGCCAGTCCATATCGGAGCACTCATGTTGCCCGGTACGGCCCTTTTGCAGGGATGAGTTAAATTTCTGCTACCGGCACCTGCCGCTCGGTGTCATGAAGGGGCGGTGAGCACTGTTCAGGAATTATTCTCAACGGGGATGAGAAAAACCGCTTTTTCTACGGCCGGCATTTTCTGCAGCAGGCCCAAACGTGTGTTCTCATCGCCGCCGGGCCCTTCCCGGGACCCTTCATGGATCAGGTTCGTATGGGGCCAATGGTGCACGGGGATAAATAATCCGGAACGCCGGGAATATTCCCCGGCGGTTACTGGCAGAGGCCACAGCCTCCCGGACCTGCCGTACCAGGGATGGCAGGCCGCCCGGCACGACCGTTTCACCACCCGTGATCGGATGCTGCCGGCCAGGAAGACAGCTCCCGCATACCCTGGGAGGCCCACTCACCTGGCCTGCTCCTGCCCCGCCCTGCAGCAGGGGATGCAGACCACCTGGCCGTCCCTGACCCGGGCGCGGGCCTCCGAGACCACCTCGCCGCACCGGGCGCAGGCGACCGACCGGAAGATGCGGGCCATGGGCGGGAGGGGCTCCGTCACGCGCCGGATGGTGAACATGTCCCCGGCCGGGAGGCGGAGGATGGTCCCGATGACCTCCTCGGCCCGGCGCCGGAACTCCTCCTCCTCTTCGGGCGTGGCGGTGCCGGCCGTGACCTTCGGCCGGAGTTCCGATGTCCGGGGGTCGAGCCGGCCGGCCGAGAAGTCGGGGCGCTGTGCCACGCGGACCGCCTCGCCGGTGCGCCGGGAAAGGAACGTGTACGCATGCTTGCCATAGTCCCGGAAGACCAGGTTGCCCTTGCCCAGGGTGCAGCCTGCCACGTACTGGACCGCGTCCACCCCGCAGGCGTCGTTTTCGATGATGCAGACCAGTTCTTCGTCTGGGGCCCGGGCGGACCCCAGGGCTGCCAGCCCGGCTTCCACGGCGCGGTACCCGAGGGCTAGGCCGGGGCAGCGGTGCCCGTGGAAGCGGGCCACCTCGGAAAAGGAGGGGAGATCGGGCGTCATGTGGAATAACGTGTGCAGTACTTCACGATAGCAATTCGCTACGGGGAAAAATTGGGAGGGTTGTTTTCAGACCGGCAGCGGGGTCACCGTCGACGAGGCGATGATGAAAAAGGCCGCAATAAACCCGATGATGGCAGCCAGTACCAGGAAGGCGAGCGCGACCGCGGCAACGGCCCGGGCCGTGGAGACCTGGTGGAGCTCCCGGATCCCCAGGACGTCCAGGACAAGGGACCAGATCCCCCCGATCACGGGCCCGATGATGGGAATCCACCCGATGAGCATGAGTGGAGTGGAGCCGTACATGAGTGCTTTTACCGTCTGCCCGTACCCCTGTCTTCCGCCCAGGAGGTACACGAAGAGGTGGAGCCAGGCCCCCACGATGAAGACCCCGATGATCCCGAGGACGATGAAAAAGAGCGTGATGGCGATGATCCCGACCCCTGTCAATACGGGCAGGGCCAAACCGAGCTTGGCGGATGCCTCCTGCAGGGCGGCAAGGACGGTGCTGGTTATGGCCACGCTGACGATGGCCGAGAGGAATGAGCCGATTGCCAGGATGATGATGTAGTACGGGAGCGAATTGCTGACGGTCTTCTCGCGCACCGCGCCGAATGAGCGGACCGGGTCCATGAGGAATCCCCGTACCGTTTCAAAGAAGTTCATGGATCTACGTGGATGATCCGGGTATATGAAAGGAACTGGGTCGGTTCGTAAATGACGGCTCTCCTGTTCTTCATGTAATTTCGGTTTGATTATCCAATTCCTCCCCCGATATCTCCCTCCGGCATTCAAGGGCTGACATCAGTCCCCCGGGGTCCCGGTGAAAGGGTATCTCCACCGGCCACAAACCCCGGCACCAGTATCGTCTGAATTCCCAGGGAGGAGGCCTCCCTGAATATCACAGGGTACCGCCTCCAAATGAGGAAATGAAAAGGTTACTATAGTACCCGCATGAGTGACAGGCGGAAGATCTATGATGTTAAAATACACATACATACATAGAGATCATTATGGTAACCCGGACGATCAGTATCACGGATGAAGCATATGAACGCTTAAAAAAGCTCAAGCGCGACGAGAAGATGAGTTTCTCGGAGGTAATCCTGGAGTTCTATCCAAAGAAAAAACGGCTCTCGCAGGTGCTTCAGGAGATGGGGGCAAACCCGGACCTTGCCGAGGCTATCGAACGTGCGAAGGATGAACTGCGGTCACGGTCGCTGCGGAAGGCCCGGTTCTGATGCCTGTCGCGGATACCTCGTTCATCATAGACCTCATCCGTCACGATCCCGGAGCGCTTGCCCTCCAGGAGGAGCTGGAATCTGCTGACCGGCAGCCTTCCGTAACCCCGGTGACCCTCCTGGAGCTGTATTACGGGGCGTACCGGTCATCTGCGATAGAGCAGAATATCCGGCAGATCCTTGCGTTCCAGGATATCTGGGAAGAACTGCCATTTACAGACGAAGTATACCACGCATTCGGATATCTCTCCGCGAGGCTCGCAGACAGGGGTGCATCACTTGGCAACTTTGATGAGGTGATTGCGGCTTTTGCCCTGGTGCATGATGGCGAGATCGTTACACGCGACCAGGCGTTCTCGGACGTGCCGGACCTTTCTGTAATTCACTACTGAAAAGATTGCAATGAGGCAGGACCCGGCCAGAGAGGAGGGAGGAATCACCTCCTCTTCTCCTGGTCGTCCTTCTCCACGGCATCCAGGACCCGGTCCCAGACCAGGATCAGGCCCGGTACCACGACGTAGGCCAGGAGCCCTGCGCCCACGAAGATGGCCATGATAAGGACTGACTGCTCCATCATCCCCACCACCAGGGACTGCCATACCTCGCGGGGATCAGGCCAGCTCGGGCACGGTGTCTGCCCAGGCCTCCACCAGCCCGACGATGGCGTCGTCGGAATAGGAGGAGATGCGGACCTGGTCGCGGGAGAAGGTGACGGTATAGACCTCGCCGCCTGAGCCGTGGCACCGGAGCGCGCAGAGGTACCGCTCGTTCCTGGTGTCCCGTGCCGGGTCCCCGCCCATGGCCGCTGCGAGTTCGGTGGATGCCATGATCTCGGAGATACTGGCGTTGAACCCGGCCACGCTCGGGGCACGGGCGGTGACCTGCCCGATGGTCCTGCCATCATCGTCCTGGAAAAGGATGCGGGCGGTGTAGGCCTCCCGGCTCTTGGCCACCGGGTCCTGGGTCACCCCGCCGGATTCATAGGGGGTGCACCCGAAGGGGTTGGTCACCAGGACCGTCTGCACGATCCCGCTCAGGGTGTTCACATCTGCGATCGGTTCGGCCAGCATGCGGACGGCCGTCTTGGTGTTGCTTTTTTCGACAAAATCTGCCATTTTCCTGTTCCTTCCTGCCCCCGTTCCGGGGGCACATCCCAGGTGGGGAGGGGCGGTCCATAAGGGGTGGCCGGGGGTGCCGGACGAGCGCAATTCCTGGTCCGGATGGTAAAAATAACCGGTAACTGTTGCAGAACGAAGGATCGGGGCAATATTTCCACATGGCCTGGTATTATACCCCCCGCGGGCGGTATTCTCTGGTACTGAGTGCTATGAACCATGCGCTGTTTGAGGGGATGGAGAAGGAGGACCTGGTCCGGTACCTGGAGTTCCTCCTCTGGCACTACCGGGTGGTGGACGCTTTCTGGTTCATCTCTATTGCCGAGGCGTACGGCCAGCCGGTCGCCGAGCGGGTCAACGAGCAGGTCTGGGGCCGGGTCGCCTCCATGGCGGCAAGGGACCTGAAAACCCGGTTCGGCATATCCGAGGGCGGGCTGAAAGGCTTTGTCAGGGCGCTGCGGTACTTCCCCTGGGCGATCATCGTTGACTACGAGATCGAGGAGCGCGGGGACGTGGTGATCATCAGGGTCCCCTCCTGCCCCACCCAGGAGGCCCGCCTGCGCCGGGGCCAGGGGGAATACGCCTGCCGCGAGATGCACCGCGCCGAGTTCACCAGCTTTGCCCGCGAGATCGACCCCCGGATCCGGGTGGAGTGCTGCTTTGCCCCGCCCGGCCCGCATCCCCCGGACATGTTCTGCACGTGGCGGTTCACCATGGCTGACGGGGCCGGGTGACCCTTCGCCCGACACATCCGGGGCGCCGGCTCTCCGGAATTGGCCTGGCCTGGAGCCGTCAGGCGGTCACGGTTCCGGGATCTCTGCCAGGCCCCCGGGAAAGATCTCGTAGAACCGGAACCCATCCCTCCCGGAGCAGACCCAGAGCTCCCTCCTGCAGCAGCGCGGGCCGCCGATCTTCCGGAGCAGCTCCATGTCCCGACGGTAGCGCTCGTGCACCTCGCGGACGCCGGAGACGGGTGGGCGTGCCCTTCGCACCTGCACGAGCAGGACCTGCCGGTCGCCGATCCCGACAAGGTTCACCGGGCTCCCCGAGCCGTTGAACCTGAGGGCATGGTAGCCGTGGCTGGCCAGGAGTTCCCTGGCAACGTATTCCACCGGCCTTGCCCGCGGTGTCGTGGTCACGGGGCCTCGCCCCCGGTGGTCCGCTGTTCATGGTTCCGTTCGCGTGGGCCTGGAAGAGACGGCCCGGTTATGGATGGATGGATTGTTGCTGGTATTGGGGCAGGGGACATGGAAAGGATCCCCCTCTTGGACGGGATGTTCGGGAGATGCGGTCGAATGGGCCTGTTTCACAGAGAGGCAGGGCAGGGGCGCGGGTGAAGCCGGCTACGGCTGGAGAAGAGGGTCGGGCAGGGATGGACGTACCTGGCAGGGGAAGATCTTCCGGTGGGCTGCGCTGTCGTTTCACGCACATCACGGCTGGTGCGCAGGAGCCCGTGGAACGCCCCGACAGAGAGCACGAGCCCGAGGAGGAAGCCGGCTGCCCCGGGGTGAACTCTCCCCAAAAGGCCTGTTTTTCGCGCTTCCGCGGCCACTCCTGCGAGGATGCTGCCTATCATGTCCGTATCAGTGAGTATGCCGGGAACCATTTGAATATTGCGGTCCGTTGGAGGAAAAAAGGCGGCTGGAGGGATCGATTACCCTCACCATTTGCCTCCGGGATGCCCCGCGCAGAAGAAACTGTACCGGCCCCGTCCCTCCCTGCAACGGCCGCCTGCGTATCCTTCGGAGACCGTTCTAAAATGGGGGCACCCTATCCCTGCACCCGGCTCTCCGGGACATCTTTCAGGTTCTCCCTCTTGATCGGGCAGCCGGCGCAATCTTCGTAGACCGTTCCAAAATGCAGGAACTATACCCCGGCGGCCGGGTCAGCTTGCCGGGGAACCCCTTCACGATTCATCCTCCCGGGCGGCCGCCGGCGTAACCATGGTTTGGATCATCCCAA
>JAPXRZ010000010.1:0-92058 GCA_033813295.1 Methanolinea sp. | reverse complement strand
CTCTCAAATCAAGGAAATATCGGCTCCAGGTCAAGGAAATTAAAATTAAAGTGATTCTCTATAACCTTTCAAGAATGATGAAATTATTTTGTGTCCTCGTTCTCATAGAGGAATTCTACAGAGCCAAAATATTGATTATCTAAATCATAATTTTAATAGGATGACTTTTTAAAATTATCAATGGGGAAGTACCAGGACCATGGACCCGATCCCGGCATTTTTCAACCTGATACTGCATTTCGACGTTTTATTGCCAGGCCTGATTCAGGCCTTCGGTACATGGATATACCTGGTCCTCTTTCTCGTAATCTTTTTTGAAACAGGGCTTGTCATCACCCCTTTTCTCCCCGGGGATTCGCTTCTCTTCGTTGCGGGGTCGCTTGCCGGGGTCGCGCAGCTGAATATCTGGTTTCTCGTGATATTCCTCGCAGCCGCAGCAATAATTGGGGATTCAGCGAATTACTGGATCGGGCATTCCATGGGAGATCGTTTCATCCGTGGTCATTCACATTTTGTCAAGCGTGAATATATCGACCGGACAAAAGAGTATTTTGCCCGGTACGGAAGCAAGACGATCGTGATTGCCCGTTTTATACCGGTTATCCGGACCTTTGCACCATTCCTTGCAGGCATTGGAGCAATGGAATACCCCCGCTTCCTCCTGTATAACATCCTTGGAGGTGTGGCGTGGGTCGGTGTATTCGTCCTTTCCGGGTACTTCTTTGGCAATATACCCTTTATCCAGGAGCACTTCTCCCTCGTCGTCTTTGCGATCATCATATTGTCGCTGGTCGTGGTTGTCCAGATCCTCTGGGAGGTATGGAAATCCGGTCGTTCAGCTTCGGGAGATACCAGTTGCGAAAATGGTGAGGACTGAAGTCCTGGTGAGGGATTGAATTGGTTGGCATGAAAATCGTGTTCAAGGCCTTCATTGGTAGCTTATGAAACCGGTTTGCATCCTGCACGTTTCATGAAATAAAGTAATCCATAGGTCGAGGGGCCTGACATGGTTCACAGTTACCTGCCGGGAGGTTGATGCCCTGGCGATCACAGGTTTTTCTCACCATCACCAGGATTAGTGTTTCCTGGAGCCGTTTCCAGTACAGGACTATACAAAGCGAGATCGGGAGAGACAAAACTATCCCGCCGAACGACCATGGATGGTTCCGGGAATTATCAATCGATCCAGTCGAGGAGCCGCGATGCGTCCTTCTCCTGCTTCCTGGTCCGGGCCACCGGTTTGTCGCGGTGTTCCGGGGACGCCGCTTCGGGAGACAGGTCCCCGAGGTCCTTGTACCCGGGAAGGATGTCGGGTTCAGGCCGGTGCGGGACCCTGGTCTCCTCAGCGAGGATCACCGGTTTTTGGGGTTCGGCGGGGGCGGTCTGGGATGGAGCGGGAGGGGCCGCAAAGAATCCGGCGTCCGCAGCAGGGGCCCGGTCAGGGCAGCGCCCGATGAGGAAGTCCACGTAGTCCTCCAATTCCCGCAACTGTTCGGGAGAGAGCCTGGAGATCTTTTCGTCAAGGCCGGCCATGGGTGCTGCTGCCTCTCCTCTTGAAAGAAGAGCTGGGGGTTCACCGGTAATATTCCCTTTGACTGGTGCTGCAATATCGGAAGGGGCAGGGTCGCTGGAGGGATCACTCACCCTCACTCGGACAGTCCCAGCATCCAGAGCACGCGGCAGCTGTGCTCTGCAAGGGAGGTGAGGACATAGGCCTCGTCGAGGCTCCTTCCTGCCGCGAACGTCCCGTGCCCCCTCACGAGGACTGCCTTGCCATGGCGCAGCGCTGAGGCAACGTTGCCGGCCATCTCCCTGCTCCCCGGTTTTCCACCGACGACCGGGATGCGGGGGCAGAACATCTCCCCCTCGCTGTCTACCGGCACCACTTCGTCGCGGATCAGGGATAACGCCACCGAACAGGGCGGGTGGGCATGGACCACCGCATCGTGCGGCGTGATCCGGTAGACCTCCCGGTGCAGCAGGGACTCGCTCGACACTTCCGGCGGGACAGGGCAGTCTCCCCGCACAAAGACCAGGGGACCCGGGTCATCGAGGTAGGAGCCCGTGCGGGTGATGAGGAAGCCGTCCCCGGAACGGATGCTCATGTTCCCGAAGTTCGCCCCAACAAGCCCCTCCTCCCGCAGGCGTACCCCGATCCTGCGGAATTCCTGCTCGGGTACCACGGGTATGCTCCTCTTTCCTGAAAATGCCGGTCCTTACCTGAACTGGATCCCCACGTCCCGCATCTTGTTATACCGGGCGATGTTGAGCAGGAGCGGGGTAAGGCATTCCACCATGCAGGAGACGGCCAGCGGCCCGGCATCATAGGCCTTTATTCCCGGGATGCTGTTGACCAGCCCCAGCACGCGTGACTTCGGGGCCGGGTCGTCCCCGCAGACCGGGACTGCCAGGTCAAGCTTCTCGTCCAGGGCTTTCCACTTGTTCGCAGCAACGGTATTGAATGCCGTGCAGAGCTGCGTCCCGGGTGGGAGCAGTTTCTTTATCAGGAGCGCAGCCGACCCTTCCGGCGGCGGGGTGAAGACAAAGAATTCCCGCTTCTCCATGGGGTTCACCGGCGATACCACGATCTTTTCCCCGAGCCCGGTCAGCGAGGCCAGGGTGGGCTCCACGTGCTTGAAGGGGATTGCCAGGATGACGATATCGCCCATATCGACTGCCTCCTGGTTGGTGTGGCCGCTGCATGTGCATGGCAGCCCCCGGGCTTCCAGGGCTTTGAAGCAGCACTCGCTCGTATACTCCGCCCGCTCCTCTTCCCGCGAGCCGATGATGACCTCGTGCCCGGACGAGAGCCGCATGGCGATCCCTTCGCCGATGTCCCCCGTCCCGCCGACAATTCCGACTTTCACTTTAGTCCACCAGCGGAGCAAGGATAGATTCCAGGGTTTCGGTGCTCGTAACGCCCTCCAGGGCCCGGACCACCTTGCCGTCCTTCTCGATCACCAGGGTGGGCACCACACGGATCCCATAGTTATTGGCCATATCCATGTGCTGATCAACATCGATCTTCCGTATCTCCACCTTCTCGCCCATCCTTTTCTGCAGGTTCTCCAGCATGGGGCCCTGTCTCCTGCACGGCCCGCACCAGTCGGCGTAAAAGTCCAGCAATACCGGTCTGCTCATGGTCTTCCCAGGAGACTAGGTGGATGAAAAAAGAAGATAAAGGTTGTTGTATGGTTTATTTGGACAGTATTTCCTTGATAATTTCTCCGTATGCCGGCCGGGTGATGGCCACGCCGATCACAACGCCGAGGATGGTGATGATGGCAAAGCCACGGAGGGTGGAAAGGTCCATCAGGGCCAGCGGGAGCATGGCGATGACCACCGTCGAGGCCGAGATCAGGATGATCCCAAGGGCGCGGGTCAGCCGCTTGGTATAGAGGGTCGGTGAAGGGACCCTCCCTTCGTGCAGGATCTCGTCAGTGATGATCACAAGCTGATCGACCCCCGTCCCCAGCACCGCAATCAGCCCGGCTATACTGGCCAGGTCGAGTTGCTGAATGAAGGTGGCGATCCCGAGCAGGATGACGATCTCAGAGAGGTTCGTAGCCATCATGGGAAGGACGATGGCAGGCTCCCGGTACCGGTAATATATCACGGCACCCACCGCAAAGGCCGCGGCGATGAAAGCGATGACACACATTACCTTGAAATAATCGGACAGCGCAGCAGGGACAAAGCCTGAACCGGACACCGCCACGTCCACCGGCAGGGCACCGGCCCGCAGGTGCACTTCCAGGTTCCTGGCGGCTTCAAGCCCGGAGTCTCCCGCTCCCGTAGATGCGTAGAGTTGCCGGACCGGCTCACGTACCAGGCTTGAAGCAAGGTCCGCGGAGAGCGGGGCCGAGTAGACCACCTTTTCATCCAGGAGCATGTCAAGGTAGTGCTTCTCGGGGTCGTTCACCGCACCCGCGGCTATGGCCGCCTGCTGGAACTTTGTGGAACCATCATCGGAGAGCGTGAATGAGACACCCCAGGTGGTGCTCCCTGCAGGCTCGTGGCTCGGGACACCCACGCTGGTAATGGAGTCCCCGTAGAGGACATGGTCTGTCTGGTTCCCCGTCGTATGGATACGGATTTCGAACTTACCCTGTTTTCCGACGATCTCCTTGGCCTGGGAGAGGCTGACGCCGGCAAGTTCCACCCGGACATAGTGGGAGATCCCGTTCAACCCTATCAGGGGGTTCACCCGGGCATCCCGGGTACCCAGTGCGTTCAGCTTGTTCTCGAGCACCCGCTTGACTTCATCGGCAGTATTCCTGGAAACGCCTTTCTCGTAGGTGGTGAGGGTTCCCCCTGCAGCAGTAAATGCCTTTTCCAGGTCTTCGCGCGAGTAATCCTTTCGAATTTCCAGTTTGTTATCGGCTACCTGGTAAACTTCAGCATCAAGCTGCTTCCGCAGATCAGCGATAAACTGGTCAACCTGCTTGTCGGTCTGGAACCCGGCGACCTCGGCTTTGAATTCCATCTGGAGCCAGGTCCCGGTCTGGAGGTCGAGCCCGAACTGGATGTTGGTTTTCAGCTGGCCGTTTTCGAAATGCGGATAAATGGCAATAATCGACCCTATCACCAGGATGAGCACCAGGGCGACCTGCCAGTGCTTCAGGATTGCTGTCAGTTTGCTCATCGTTTGCCCCTCTTCAGCACGTACCACTTGATGATCCCGGCATTGGTGAGCCAGGTGTTAATCAGGTCGAAAAAGAGCCCGATGAGGAGAACTGAAGCGATCTCCCATATCGTGGTAATCTGGCCGAGCAGGGTGACTACCCACATGGCCCCGACTGCAGCAATGGTGGTCGTGGTCATGATTATCCCCGTGTGGAATGCGCCGGCCAGTTTCTCATCAAGTTTCCCCTGGCGTTTCAAAACACGCATGGTAAGCAGGATGTCAGAGTCGACCGAGTACCCGATAAGCATCAGGAGCGCAGCGGTGGTGGGGAGAGAAAGGTTGATCCCCACCACGTTCATTGCAGCAGCAGTCATGACAATGTCAGCGAATGCGGAGAGGACGACTGCACCCGACGGGACAAAGGTCCGGAAGGCTAGAAAGACGACGATGGTCATCCCGATAAACGAGAAGATGACCGCGATGGCCGCCTGTTCCTGGAGGGTCTTTCCAAAGGACGCACCGATCTGGTCGATTTTTGCGTCCGGGTACTGCTCACTGACTTTCGTGGCAAGAGCCTGCAGATGAGTGTCATCCATTGGCCCGAATTTCAGGAGTTTGCCATTGTTTATCCCTTCCCCGATAGAAAGGAGAGGATAATCAGAAAATACCCCCTTCAACTCGTCAGGGGTGGCGGTGGTAAAAATGGTGACCGCCGTCCCCCCTGAAAAGTCTATCCCCGGTTGGACCGGCATCCCCGTGGTGGCCATGGTATAGCCGAGGATGACCAGTGAGATGGCAAGCAGCACCATCGGGATGATCACCATCTGCCGGGGGGTGTATTTGTTCACATCATAGGTGATGAATCCCATATCCCAATATTTTGGGTGCGGGAGGGTAAAATGCTTCGGATACCATGGTATTTGTGCCTCCCGGCGCTTTTTTAAAAGATATCGCAGTTGAGGGCGCAATTTGCACATTTTTTCCATCATATTCCGGCTGAATCTCCACCTGGGACCAGAAAAAATGGAAAATATTATATAAACCTTATGGTGAGTACCAGTTCATGAGATCTCCGTCAGAGATCAAGTCCGTCATCGAAGGCCGCCTGAAGAAGTATCTCTCCAGGGACCGGACCGGTATCAGGCGGGCGATGCTCCAGCTCTTCCTCCGTATAAAGTCCCTCACCATTGCCGAGATCTACGATGAGCTGAAAAAGAGGTTCTCAATCAGCTACCACTCGGTCGCAGCCATGGTGGGGATCATTGCCTCCCGGATTGGCATACTCCATGTTACCAGGAACCCGGAGGGAACCTGCAGCATATACCAGATCAAGGATAAGTACGTCGATCTGGTGGCCAGGATGGTCAGGTCCGCCTGATCCGAACCATATCACAATTTTTTTACCTTCCGGCATCCACGATGTGGGAATAATGTACACTAAGCCCAACGACCACCGCCTCCCGGAAGATATCCCCATCTCCGAGGACGTGGTTGCATACATCGACCGGAGAGGATGCGATTTCCGGGTCTGCACCTCCTGCGGCGGCCCGCTCCTTCTTCCGGTCACCTTGAAGCCCCCGAAACCCACCGACCTGCAGAAGAGGGCCGGGGAACACATAATTTTTATCTCCATTCACCAGGCCCGGTACCTCAACGCCATCCAGATGGACATGCTCCCCCTGTTCCTGGACCAGCTTGAGGATATCCAGCGCCATGAGCTTTGCTGAACTGGAACACACGGCAGATGTGAGGATGGAGGTCCGGGCTCCCACCCTCGGGGAACTCTTCTCGGAAGCGGCGCGTGCCCTGATGCACGTCATGTACGGGGCCCCGGGAGCGGGCCGGGACATGGTCTTTCCCCTGGCGCTCGAGGAAGAGGAGATCGTTCCTCTCATGCACGCATTTCTCTCCGAAGTGCTGTTCATCAGCGAAGTGGAGTCCGTGGTCATAACCGCCGCACGGGTGGAGGTGCAGGGCGGCAGGCTCGAGGGAGACCTCGTGGGCGAGCGGTACTCCCCGGAAAGGCACTGCTGCGGGCAGGAAGTGAAGGGGATCTCGCTCTCCGGCCTTGATATTGTCCGTGACGAGGGCTCATATAGGTTAACTGTCATCTTTGATGTGTGATCGTGCCATGCATGCCGGTGTGAAGCGGACCGGACCGTTCGAGTGGGAGGTTCCCATTGGCTATATCCCGGGGATGCGGGTCCCGGGCAAATTTTATCTCTCCGATGCCCTTGCAGGGACCCTCGAAGAGGGGGCACTCAGGCAGCTGGCCAACGTGGCTACCATGCCGGGAGTTGTACAATACTCCCTGGCGATGCCGGACATCCACTGGGGTTATGGATTTCCTATCGGGGGAGTCGCCGCATTTTCCATGGACGGGGGCGTGGTATCCCCCGGAGGCGTCGGGTTCGATATCAACTGCGGGGTCAGGATATTTTCAACGCCCCTGCAGGAGAAGGACCTGGACCGCCGGCGGGAGCTGGTCGAGCGGTTCTTCCATGCAGTGCCGGTCGGGGTGGGCGGGAAGAGCAGGCTCAGGCTCTCCGGCCGGCAGCTCGATGACCTGATGGCCGACGGAGCGGCCTGGGCGGTCAGGGAGGGGTTCGGGACGGAGAGGGATGCGCGTTTCTGCGAGCAGGGAGGGCGCATGCCGGAGTCTAACCCGGCCGGCGTCTCCGAAAAGGCCCGCCAGCGGGGATTTCCCCAGGTCGGGACACTGGGCTCCGGCAACCATTTCCTCGAGGTGCAGAAGGTCAGCGAGGTCTATGACCCCGGGGCTGCCAGGGTGTTCGGCCTGGCCGTCGGCCAGGTCTGCGTCATGATCCACTGTGGCTCCCGGGGGCTCGGGCACCAGGTATGCACCGATCATCTCCGCGTCCTGGAAGGGGCCACGAAGAAGTACGGGATCAGCCTGCCCGACCGCCAGCTTGCCTGTGCACCGATCGGGTCGGCCGAAGGAAAAGCGTACTTCGGGGCCATGGCAGCCTCGGCCAACTATGCATGGGCCAACCGGCAGGTTATCATGCACTACGCCAGGAAGGTGCTGGAGGAGCTTTATCACGTCGCCTACGAGGAGATGCCCCTGGTTTACGACGTGGCCCATAACGTGGCAAAGTTCGAGGAGCACACCGTGAACGGGAAACAGATGTTGCTCTGCGTGCACCGGAAGGGGGCGACCAGGGCGTTCGGCCCCGGCTCACCCGACCTCCCGGAGGCTTATGCCGGAACCGGCCAGCCGGTGATCATCCCGGGGAGCATGGGGACGTCCTCGTACCTGCTCAGGGGGACGGCAGAGGCTATGGAGAAGACCTTTGGAAGCACCTGCCACGGTGCCGGGCGGGTGATGAGCCGCAGCAGGGCAAAAAAGAGCCTGAGCGGGCGCGAGGTCAGGGAGACCCTTGCCCGTGAGGGTATCATTATAAAGGCCCCCCACGACCAGGCCATTGCCGACGAGGCCCCCGAGGTGTACAAGCCGAGCGGAGAGGTGGTCCGGGTGGTGCACGAGGCAGGGCTCTCCCGGCTGGTGGCCAGGCTGGAGCCGCTGGGAGTGGTCAAGGGATGACCCGGGTCGGGCTCCTGTGGGATGAGCCGGTCGTCTTCTCCCGGTTCCTGGAGGACTGCGGGGTTACCTGCCAGCAGCTGACCCCCCAGCTGCTTGCCGCCCCGTTCTTCCGCGGCAGTTTCGCAGCCCTGGTCATCCCCGCCGGGTTTGCCAATCCGGCCTACTCACGCTTACTCCCGGCCCTGCGGGCCGTATCCGCACGTCTCCGCCGGTTCCTGGAGGAGGGGGGGAGAGTCCTCGTCTTCGGGGCCGGGATTGACCGCCCCGACGCCTATAACTGGCTCCCCTTCGCAGTCACCTACCGGCATGAACACCTTGCCGGGCGGCTTACCTGCGAATCCGCGGCTGCATGCACTGCGCTTTTTTCAGAGTACGATCCCGATGCAATCGAGTGCGACGGCTATTTCCCCGTTCATGAAGGGGAGGTCGTGGCCCGCATGGACGGCCACCCTGTAGTCATCCGCAGGCAGGTCGGCCGGGGCGAGGTCGTTGCCACGACCATCCACGAGTACCCCTCGAAGGGATTCATGAGAGATTACTGTTCATCCTGTCCGGAAACATTATTTTAACAGCGCACCATGGGATTTATGGAGGAAGCCCGCATGCACCGCTATATTATTTCTTCACGTTCAGAGGCGGCCGACCTGGAGCCGGTCGGCCTGGCCCTGCATGAACTGCTCAACCGTCTCCCCATTACCGCCCGGTCACGGGAGCGTCCCGGCATCCGCATCGAGGAGGGGCGGGTGGTTGACAGGCAGTATAGCGGGCCGATACTCGAGCAGGTGCTTGAAGGGAACCAGGTGCTTCGGGTGACCCCAAAAGAGGGGGCGTACCGCGGGGTGCCGGTCGTGGTGAGCCCTCTCCGGGACGCGGACGGGCAAGTGATGGCGGCTATCGGCGTGGTGGACATAACCGGAATATTTGACCTTGCAACCCTCATGCAGCACCAGTCGGCCATCCTGAAGCAGGTATGCGGCAAAGATCCGTGCCCGCTCCCCGGCGAACAGGTCGAGTCTAAAAGGTAGTAGCAGCATGTACGACGCGGCGTTCCGGGTCCTGGAAGTGCTGGAAGAGCACGACGGGCCCGTATCAGGGGAATATATCAGCAGCAAGCTGGGCATATCGCGTTCTGCGGTCTGGAAGCACGTCAAGGAGCTCATTACCATGGGCTACGAGATCTCGTCGTCCCACCGTGAGGGGTACCGGCTGAAGAAGAGCAGCAGCCGGCTCCTCCCCTATGAGGTGCACAAGAAGCTGCGGACCACCTTTATCGGCAAGCAGATGCGCTACTACGAGAATATCTCCTCGACAAACTGGATGGGAAGGCAGCTTGCCGCCGAGCAGGACCCGGAGACCCTTCACGGAATGGTGATCATCGCCGAGCAGCAGACGGGCGGAGTGGGCCGCCTGGGCCGGTCCTGGCTCTCCCCGAGGGGCGGAATATGGGCGACCGCGGTCCTGAAGCCGAAGATCCCCATTGACCGGGTGTTCATGATCACGATGGCCGGGTCCATTGCTATTGCCCGGGCCATCCGGAAGGAGTATGACCTGGGGGCCCTGATCAAGTGGCCGAACGACATTTATATCGGGGACAGCAAGGTCGCAGGGCTCCTCCTGGAGCTCTCGGCCGAGGCCGACGTTATCCATTATGCCGTGCTGGGGATGGGAGTGGACGTGAACATCTCCCCGGTCGAACTCTCCCAGGTATCAACCCATGTCACCTCCATCAGCGCAGAACTCGGCCACGACGTGGACCGCGCCCCGCTCCTGGCCCGGATCCTCAGGGAGTTCGAGGGGCGCTACCTCCTCCTGGAGGCAGGGGAGTACGAGGCCATCGTCCGGGAGTGGAAGAGCCTCTCGAGCATTATGGAGCGCAGGGTGCGCATCAATACCTTAAAGAGCAGTTTCGAGGGCGAGGCAATCGATATCGATGAATTCGGCGCCCTTATCATCCGCAAGGACAATGGCAGGATAGAGCGGGTCATCGCCGGGGACTGCATCCAGCAGGAACCATAATCTTTTGTCAACCGCAAAAAAATACTAGGTTGACGATGTGGCAGCGCCGGCAGAAATCGCTTTTACTTGCACAAACAGGGGCATTTGCTGCACTCATGGCCATCGGGGGCTGGATCTCCATCCCCTTTGTCCCGGTACCCCTCACCCTCCAGACCCTCATCGTGCTCCTTGCCGGGGGGGTGATGGGCAGGTATGCCGTCTTCCCCGCCCTGCTCTACCTGGGAATGGGTGCCTGCAACCTCCCGGTCTTCCATAACGGGACGGCTGGCATCGGGGTCCTCCTCGGGCCAACCGGGGGATACCTCCTGGGTTTCGTACCGGCAGCGCTCATTACCGGCCTGGCCTTCGAGAAGCCCCAGGCCCTGCGGCAGGCCGCCGGGCTCGCCGCCGGGCTGGTGGCGGTCTATGCGTGTGGGCTGTCCTGGCTGGTCTTCTCCACGGGCCTCTCATTCCCGGCTGCGTTTCTCGTCGGGGCGGTCCCGTTCATACCCGGGGAGGTGCTGAAAGCCCCAATTGCGTTCACGATCTCCCGGAGGCTGCAGCGGCTGAGGAGAGGGCCCCTGGAGGAAGCGCCGGCATCTTCCGCGCCGGGGGACTGATGCATGGAGCCGCCCACGGCACAGGTTGAAAGAACTGGTGCATGGAGTCGCCACGGAGCAGGTTGAAAGGACTGATGCTGGAGTTGCCAAAACCAGGATTGAAAGGATTGATGTATGGACTGCCAGGACCAGATTTGAAAGGCCTGGTGCATGATATTGCCATGACCCGGGTTGAAAGAATTGATGCGTGGAGTTGTCGGGACGTTGAAAGGTCCAGTGCATGAAGTTGTTTATGACCCGGGTTGAAAGGACTGATGCGCCATGATCGGGTTGAAGGGATTATTTACACGGAGCTGCCGTGATCCAGGTTGAAGGGCTGAGGCACGGTGTCCTCGATATCCCCGCGCTGGACCTGCCGCCGGGGTATACTGCGGTCATCGGGCCGAACGGGAGCGGCAAGACCACCCTGCTCCGGCTGGTTGCCGGGCTGGATCGGCCGGAGCGGGGGAGTGTCCTGGTCGCAGGCGAGGAGCCGGGGGTGAAGCCGTGCGGGTGGGTGAACGAGTTTCCCGGCCGGAACATGCTCTTTTCGCAGGTCGCGGAGGAATTGGCCTCGCCCCTGCGGTTCCGGAACCTCCCCTGCCCCGGGATCGCCGGGAGGGTCCTTGAATGCGCCAGGCACACCGGGATCGAGCACCTCCTTGAACGCGAGACCACCACCCTTTCCGGCGGGGAGCAGGTGCTTGCCGCCCTCGCGACTGCGCTGATTGGCAGGCCGGAGCTCATGGTCCTCGACGAGTTCGATTCCCACCTCGACCTGGAGACGGTGGAATCCATCGAAGCAGTCCTGGACCGGTCCCCTGCCCGGTACCTGGTCCGGTGCACCCAGAACCCAGACCTGGCACTGAAGGCGGACCGGGTTTTATTCCTGAAGGGAGGTGCCACCGGAATGTGCGGGACCCCGGAGGAGGTCTTTGGCAGCCTTGCAGGCACCTGCTATTACCCTCTTTCCTGGAGGATACCGTGACCTGCCTCATCTTCGACGGTGTGCGGGCCGCACGCGGGGATTTCGTGCTTTCAGCCACCGGTACATTCGGGCCGGGGGTCCACCTGGTAAGCGGGAGGGTAGGGTCGGGAAAATCGACATTCGCGTCCCTTGCCGCCGGGATATCCTCCCCGGATTCCGGGAGGGTGGAGCGGACGGGTGTGCGCCGGGCCATGCTCTCCCTCCAGTTCCCGGAGTGGCACCTGACCGGCCTGACCCTTGCGGGAGAAGTGCGGTCGTACGGCCTGGAACCCGCCCCGGTCCTCGCAGAGGCAGGGCTCTTCGGCCGGGCGGAAGATGACCCCCTGGCCCTTTCCCGGGGGGAGCTCAGGCGGCTGCACCTCGCCTGCATCCGGGCAGGCGACTGGGACCTCCTCATCCTGGACGAGCCCTTCAGCGGGCTTGACTGCCGGGAGAAGCTTGGGTTCTGCCGGTGGATAGGCGGCAGGAGGACAGGCATCGTCATCGTCTGCACGCACGAAGCCCAGGTCCTGCCCCGGGTCGACCGCCTCTGGGAGCTGCGCGGCGGGGATCTCGTGGAGCTTGGCCCGGTGCCGGAAGCAATCCCCCGCTGGGGCCTCGCCCCGCCAGCGGTGCGCGCCCTGGTCGCCGGGGGGCAGGTCCCGTCCAACCTGGCTCCTGAGGACCTCGAGGAGGCTGCATGCAGGACCCGCGGATAAGGCTCTTTGCCATCATCGCGATCTCCGGATGCGCATTCATAAGCGTGCAGGGGGCGCTCCTGGCCATTCTCTGGTGGATCCTTTTCACCCCCGGCCCCGCCCTCCTGCGCCGGGCCCGGCCGCTCCTCTGGGCAGGTGTCCCGGTCGCCATCGTGGCCGCCGCGATGAGCCTCACCGGGGAAGACGGCCTCTCGTATGGCATCCGGCTGGCAGGAGTCCTCCTGGTGGCAATCTATGCTTTTTCCGCGTGGAAGCCTGGCGAGTTCCTCGGGGTCTGCTGCTGGATGCTCGGTGACCGCCGCGGCTTCTCCATTGGGCTGGCCGGGGAGATGGCGCTGACCGGCATGCAGTTCCTGGAAGGGGAGGTTTCGCGGGTGCGCACCGCGCTGCGCCTGAAGGGGCAGGCTCTTTCGTGGCGGACCATGGCCCCGGCAGCCACCGGGCTGGTGGTCACCCTCCTGGCGAGGGCTGAGGACCAGGCAGACCTGCTCATGGTGAGGGGATATACCGGCGGAGGAAGCGGGTGTCCGCGCTTCTCCCGGGGAACGTGGGACTTTACGGCGCTCGGTGCAGCAATTCTCTTCATATTTTTTGCAATTATGCCGGTTCGCGATATTTTTATACTTTTACAGTGAAAATTCCAAAGGTTTAGCTCCTGTCGACGGAACGGTATGCAACCCCCGGTGGAGGTTCCCGGGTTTCACAAGCATGAACAAAGTTGCCATCACTGACACAACGCTCCGGGACGCCCACCAGTCCCTTATCGCGACGCGGCTGCGCACGGAGGACATGCTGCCGCTGGCCAGGATCATCGACGGAGTGGGATTCTTCTCGGTCGAGGCCTGGGGAGGCGCAACTTTTGATACCGCCATGCGGTTCCTCGCGGATGACCCCTGGGAGAGGCTCCGGCTGCTGAAGAGCGAGCTCCGGAAGACTCCCATCCAGATGCTCCTCCGCGGGCAGAACCTGGTCGGGTACCACCACTATCCCGACGATGTCGTGGACCGGTTCGTCGAGCGCGCCCATGCCAACGGGGTGGATATCTTCCGGGTTTTTGATGCCCTCAATGATATCCGGAACATGCAGGAGTCCATGAGGATGGTCAAGGAGGTGGGGGCGCACCTCCAGGGGACGATTTGCTATACCACAAGCCCTGTTCACTCGACAGAGCGCTTCATTGAAATGGTCAGGGAGCTGTATGCACTCGACTGCGATTCCATCTGCATCAAGGACATGGCAGGGCTGATCATGCCGGCGGCGGCCCGCGACCTGGTCCGGGGCATCAAGGAGGAGATGGACATCCTCGTGGACCTCCACAGCCACTCCACCAGCGGGATAGCCTCGATGAGCTACCAGGCGGCAGTCGGGGCAGGTGTTGACATCCTGGATACGGCCATGTCGCCTTTTGCCCTGGGGACCTCCCAGCCCCCTACCGAGAGCGTGGTGGCCTCCCTCCAGGGCACCCCGAGGGACACAGGGATCGACCTCCTGGCCCTGCGCGAGGTGAGGAACTTCTGCCGGAACCTCCGGGGCAAGTACAATGGTCTGCTCGACCCGATCTCCGAGCGGGTGGACAGCGACGTGCTGCTCTACCAGCTGCCGGGGGGGATGATCTCCAACCTCGTATCCCAGCTGAAGGAGCAGGACGCCCTGGACCGGCTGGACCAGGTGTTCGCGGAAATTCCCCGGGTGAGGGAGGACTTCGGCTACCCGCCGCTGGTCACCCCTACCTCGCAGATCGTGGGCACCCAGGCGGTGCTGAACGTGCTGATGGGGGGGGAGCGGTACAGCAATACCAACAAGGAAGTGAAGGATTACGTGCGGGGCCTGTACGGGAGGCCGCCTGCGCCCATCAGCGACGAGATCCGGGCCCTGATCATAGGGGATGAGCCGGTGATCACCGTCCGGCCCGCCGACCTGCTGCGACCTGAATACGAGAAGATGCGGGCAGAAGCGGTTGTAGAAGGGTTGGTGACGCGCGAGGAGGACGTCCTCACCTTCATCCTGTTCCCGGCTATTGCCAGGTCGTTCCTGAAGGGGGAGCGCAAGGCCGAGGAGATCCCGGTGAAGAACCCGCCCGCGCCGGCAGCCGGGAATATCCCCCACAGCATGGAGGTGGAGGTGGACGGGGAGATCTTCAACGTCCGCATCATCTCGGTTGCAGGGGCCTCGGTGACCTCGGCCGCCCCGGCTGCCGTGGAGCGGCCGCCCCGCGGCGATGTCGAGGGAGGGGTCAAGTCCAACATGCAGGGCATGGTCCTCAAGCTAATGGTGAACCGCGGCGCCCAGGTGAAGAAGGGCGATGTCCTCCTGGTCCTCGAGGCCATGAAGATGGAGAACCCCATCATGAGCCCGGCGGACGGGATGGTGACCGAGATATTCGTGGACGCGGGGGACGTGGTGCAGAGCGGGGACGTCCTCCTGGTGGTCAGATGACCTATTTCGAGAAGATTCTCATCGCCAACCGCGGGGAGATCGCCATCCGGGTGATGAGGGCCTGCCGCGAGCTGGAGATCGATACGGTGGCCATCTACTCGGAAGCCGACAAGGACGCCCTCCACGTGAAGTACGCGGACGAGGCGTTCCTGGTGGGAGAGGCCCCCCCGGCGAAGAGCTACCTGAACATGGAGCGGATCGTGGAACTTGCCAGGTTGACGGGAGCGGAGGCCATCCACCCGGGCTACGGGTTCCTCGCCGAGAACTACCGGTTCGCGAAGCTCTGCGAGGACGAGGAGGTGGTCTTCATCGGGCCGTCGTGGGAGACCATCCGGGCCATGGGCTCCAAGATCGAGAGCAAGGCGATGATGCGGGAGGCGGCCGTCCCGGTGCTCCCCGGGACCGAGGGGGGTATCCAGGACCCCGGGGAGGCAAAGGAGGTCGCGGCCGACATCGGGTACCCGGTCATCGTGAAGGCCAGCGCCGGCGGCGGGGGGATCGGCATGCACATCGTCAAGGGGGAGAAGGAGCTCGAGGAGGCCATCGCAGCAGGGCGGAGGATAGCCCATTCGGCATTCGGGGACGCGACGGTCTTCATCGAGAAGTACCTGACCCGGCCCCGGCACATCGAGTTCCAGGTCCTCGCGGACGAGCACGGGCATATCATCCACCTCTATGACAGGGAGTGCTCGATCCAGCGGCGGCACCAGAAGCTGGTGGAGGAGGCGCCCTGTCCCATCATGACCCCGGAGCTGCGGGAGAAAATGTCTGCATCTGCCATTGCCGTGGCCAGGGCATCGCACTACACCAACGCGGGCACGGTGGAGTTCCTCTACTCCGAGGGGAACCACTACTTCATGGAGATGAACACCCGCCTCCAGGTTGAGCATACCGTGACCGAGCTGATCACCGGGCGGGACATCGTCAAGAAGCAGATCGCCATAGCCGCTGGCGAGCAGCTTCCCTTCGACCAGGAGGACGTGAGCATCCGCGGCCACGCCATCGAGTGCCGCATCAATGCCGAGGACCCGCTCAACAACTTCGCAGCGGACCCTGGCAAGATCCTGCGGTACCGCTCCCCCGGCGGCCCGGGGATGCGGGTCGACTCCGGCATCCACATGGGGTATACCATCCCCCCCATGTACGACTCCATGATTGCCAAGCTCTGCGCCTGGGGGGCGGACCGGAAGGAGGCTATCGCCCGGATGCGCCGCGCCATATCCGAGTACGTCATCATCGGGGTCAAGACAACGCTCCCCCTCCACTATGCCATCATGCAGAACCGCTACTTCGTGGAGGGCGACACCCACACCCACTTCCTCCAGGAGGAGCACATCCAGAAGACCCTGGCCCGCTACGTCCGGGAAGAGGAGACCCGGATCCAGAACCTGGCAGCCTCGCTCCGCGGCGGCAAGCAGATCGCCGCCATCACGGGGGCGGTCAACGCGTATATCCACGCCACCAACAGGACGAAGTGAGGAGGCGGAGGAAGGAGGCGGGGAAGTCGACGCAGTAATGCGGCGAAACGAGGCGGGTGGAGACAGTCGGGAAGTAATACGGTGAAGCAAGGCGACGAAGTAAAGCCGGCGGAGCAAGGCCGCGGAGGAAGTCGGCGAAGTAAATAAGGCAGCAAATTAAGACGGTTACAGCCTTATACACGGTGCCCGCGCCCTTCTCCACCTTTCTCCGGCTATGTTATCAGAACCTTTAATACCGCCGCAAACCTCATTCTAATGGCACTTTTGTGCGCTGCGGTGGCCTAGCTGGTTAGGGCGCCAGACTCATAGGGTTGTGAGCACTCCACAGGCGCCATCATCTGAGATATCTGGAGGTCGTGGGTTCGGATCCCACCCGCAGCATCCAGTTTTGTCTTCATGGGGCCAAAATTCAGACCTGATGATAAACCGGTTTATTCTATGAGATATTGCTTTTCCTGGGAGCAACAATTGACAAAAGGGGTAAAAATTTACGATTGCAGGAATATTTTCACTCATTGTGAAAGAGGACGGTTTACTTCCACTCCCACCACTTGTCGTGCATTGCCCCATCGGGAGCTGCTTCGATTTCAAACACGATCGCCATGTCGTTGAGGCGGACCAGGGATGGAGCAGTTGTCTGCGCATACCGCACACCGCGAATGCTCATGCCAGGCCCCTTTCCCTTTACCGTGATCCCGGACCCGTGCAGTTTCACCTTCTCGCCGCCCCTGGTCATGAGCATCCCGACGCCCTTCGTATACATCCCTCCCTGGCGCCTCTCTTTTGACCAGGTCGTGGCCAGGAGCGTTACCTCTACCCCGAGGATCTTTCCTTTCTCCTCGAAGGTCCTCTCGAGCATGAGTTTTCCTCCGTGGTGCTTGACCAATCGCTGCACGGTCACCTTTCCGCTTAATTCTCCGATCATTTCACCGATCATGTCGATCACCACGAGCCCCATGAATCTGTGAGCGGATTAAGTTTGCTGTATTTTACAAAATTTCACTTCAGGTGTCGGGTGTTTTAATTGGTATTATGAGAGGCAATGGACTGACACACTGAATGAAAAATCCCTCAAGAGGGACGTGCGTTAGGCATGACTAGCAAATCAGATTGGGAGACATTTTGGCACAATTGTGTCACACAAATTCAATTGCGTGACACGAGTGACGCACATTCCTGTTGTGTAAATATCCGTTCATTTCCCATGACCTACGAAAATATCCCCAGCATCATCGCACAACCTTAAACTCGCTCTTTGGTGCACCGCAGATAGGGCATACCCAGGTGTCCGGGATGTCCTCGAATGGTGTTCCTGCGGGAATGTCCCCTTTCGGGTCCCCGATTTCGGGGTCATAGATGTAACCACAAACGATGCAGACGTACTTTTCCATGGTTACCTACCTCCTCTCGTGAAAATATTCGGGTGTCGTTCTCCGGGTGTCATGGCCACCGATCCAGGAGGTCAGCCACCGCGTTATATTTTTCATGGATCATTTTCCGGTCGAACTCGTAAAATTCCCGGAGCATGGCGTCCTGCTCTTCCGTGGTGTAATACTCCATGATGGGAAAGAAGAAGTGCTTGTCCTCTTTCTCGATGTGCTTCGGGTAAAATCCGCGAAAGCCCTGAACAGGGATATGATGTCATCGACGCTCGCTGAATTCCCTTTCATGTACCGGTCCCTGGCCTCTACGAGGTCCCTGGTCATTGTCCTGGCGAACGTGTGCTCTTCGGCCAGCTCGGCCATGACCCCCGCATGCCCCTCGGATACTCCCTTCGTGGAGAGGTCCCTGAAGAGGATATCCTCCTCTTTCCCGTGGTGCGTCCGATCTGCATACATGCGGATGAAATCGGTGGCGGTATCGATGAAGACAACAACGACTGCATTCTTCTCCCGGAATTGGGAGATTTGCCTGTCAAACACCCCTATCGCCCGTTCAATGGTGCGGTGCTCCCACATCAGCGGCCCTATCGGTTTCATGGGAATTCCCTGAATCGTCGCATCACGTGGTCCCCGATTATCAACCTCCCCATGCTGTTCCTCGTACGCGATGGTGCCCTGTCCATGTGTGTCCATGTGCACGGTTAATATGCATGGTTAATGGGCGTGTTCGCCGTGCCCGCCCCCGCCACCGCTTTTTACGTTTGCATAGAGGTGGTGGGAATAGACGACGAAGTTGATATAGGCCTGGATGAACGCTCTCCCTGCCTTTACATCGTTTACGTCGTACTTCTTCGCGTGCATGACGTGCCTGAACCGGTTCCTGAGGTCCTCGTCAACGGTATCGAGAATAAAACGGATCACTTCGGATGGATCGCCGGTCTCGATCGCCTTCTCTGCCCTCGGGACAACCGGGCCTTCATCGAGACCTGCCGGTTTCATTCCCGTGTAGGGAGCTTCCTCTCCGGCCCGGTGGAGCCGGATCGCGGTCTCGAAGAACCAGTCATCGGCCAGGTCCCGGGCATCATTCCCGGATTCCCGGACTTTCCGGGTCCGTTCAAACGCGGCCTTCAGTTCCGGCTCTGACCCGGCAGGGATCCAGATCAGTGCATAGTTCAGGTTCCCGGTTTCAAGCGCCTTTATGCAGGCTTTTACGACCGGGCCGTCCCGGGTATCGCAGTGCGGGGGCATCGAATCACGCTCTTCTTTTGCGACTATCTGCGATGTAAAGTTTTCGGAGGTATCCGTGCACTGTGGCATCCGTGCACTGGTGAATCCCCAAAATACCTTATACTCGACGACAAGGGGTTGGTGCAGAATACCGAGCGGATCTTGGTATACATTGATGGGGGGGGTTCTATGCGTAAGCCTCATTCAGGATTCTTAAAAGAAAACCAAATCGAAATATTCATTTAAATCGGGAATTAAGAACCGATGCGTACTGTTGAAAATGGCGGGATCGGGCGGCATAACTCCATATCTGGATGAATAGGCAGCATCCGGGATCCATGGAAATTATTGGCAATTCATTGCCGGTTCTATGTCTCCGTATACTGGTTGTTTTCTCTCCCACGGTACCGAATTCCTCGTTGCAAAGAGCAAATTCACCTGGTGCGACACGCATCGTGGGATATACCAGAAATGGCCTTTGACAGGTTATAATCAATGAAAGGCGAGCTTATGGAGAGTCTACAAAAATTCATCATCGTTGCCTGGAGTATGCTTTTGAGTACAGGCCTGGCCGGTGCAGAGGCGCCGGTTGCCTCGTTTGACGGGACCCCGACAACCGGGCCCGCGCCACTTGATGTATCATTTTTCGACAATTCTTACGGTTCACCTGACGGATGGGCATGGTTCTTCGGGGACGAGGATTATGGAGCTGTATGCTGGACCCGGCAGAACCCCGGTGCCGGGTGGTCAATACGTGAGAATGCAGCCAGCGTCGGTCTGGTTGACGGGACCATCGTCCTCATGGGTGGGGGCTCCAGCACAAGTGATGTCTGGTGCTCGTCTGATGGGGGTGTCACATGGGCCAGGATGACAGCCAGCGCCAGCTGGCCTGGCCGGCATTCGCACACGAGTGTTGCCCTGCCTGACGGGAGTATCGTCCTCATGGGAGGATGGTCACCGACCCGGGGAGGCTACACCAACGACACGTGGCGCTCGGCCGACAAAGGTGCCACGTGGACCCGGATGACTCCCAGCGCGGCATGGTCCGCCCGCAAGGGCCATAGCAGCGCTGTACTGGCAGATGGAAGCATCGTACTCATGGGCGGCGTTGATATCAGCCCGGGTGGCCGAAACGACGTGTGGCGGTCGACGGACAAGGGGTCCACCTGGGCACTGGCAACTGCCAACGCCAGCTGGACAGGCCGTTTCGGTCATAGCAGCGCTGTCCTGCCCGACGGGAGCATCGTGCTCATGGGTGGCTGGGATGGAACTGCCAGAAACGACGTGTGGCGGTCGACGGACAATGGATCCACCTGGGCACTCGTAACAGCAAGTGCTGACTGGACAGGCCGTTTAGGGCACAGCAGCGCCGTTTTGCCCGACGGGAGCATCGTGCTCATGGGGGGGTGGAACAGGAACTGCCGGAATGATGTATGGCGGTCGACCGATAATGGAGCCACGTGGATTCAGCTGAATGCAGCCGAATGGACAGGCCGTTTCGGTCATAGCAGCGCCGTCCTGCCCGACGGGAGCATCGTGCTCATGGGCGGATGGGACCTTTCTGATGCAGCCAAAAACGACGTATGGCGGTTTGTGACAGCAACTGCCACACAGAACCCTGCCCACCTCTACACGCTCCCAGGGAAATATTCCGTCACCCTGCAGGCCTATAACAGCGAGGGGTACTCCAGAGCCACCCGGACGGAGTATATCACGGTCGATACCCTTTCCCGCCCGATGGCGGGCTTTACTGCCAATAAGACGTCCGGGACTGCTCCCCTGACGGTGGCATTTATGGACGAATCGACGGGGCCCCCGACCAGCTGGAGCTGGGATTTTGGAGATGGTGGTACGAGCAGCGGGCAAAACCCACATTATACCTACCTCTCTGCCGGCACATACGCCGTGCAGCTCACCGCAAGGAATATGCTGGGCAGCGACACGAAAACCAGGAAGGAGTATATCACGGTACTTTCCCCCCCGGCTCCCGTGATATTTTCCATCACCCCGGATTCAGGGATCAATACAACGACAATCCGCATAACCAACCTGTCCGGTGCAAATTTCAACACGGCGGCAGCCCCGGTTGTGAGCCTGACCCGGGCCGGGTGGGGGAACATCACAGCAACGGATGTCACTACCCTCTCCTCAACCCAGGTCGCCTGTACATTTGACCTCGCTGGAAGGCCGGCAGGGCCCTGGGACGTGGCGGTGACCAACCTCGACAAACAGGCTGCAATATTGCCGGGCGGGTTCACCATCACCCAGCCACCCCCGGTAGCAAATTTCACGGGGGTGCCCCGATCGGGGATCGCCCCCCTCATCGTGACATTTAACGACACTTCGACAGGGTCGCCGACATCCTGGACATGGACTTTTGGCGACGGAGGGGTTTGTACGACCCGGAATTCCACGCATACCTACACATCGCCAGGAACTTACACGGTGGCATTGAGCGCGGGGAATACAGGCGGTAGCAATTCAATAACGCAGAAGGACTACATCACGGTTCTGAAACCCTCTACCGCGACTGCACTCACCACGAACTGTACCCCGAGCGTGTACGGGCAGCCGATCCGGTTCACGGCGAAAGTTTCCCCTGTACCGCCGGGATCGGGCATCCCGACCGGGACGGTCACTTTCACCGATGGGTCAGTTACCCTCGGAACCGTGGTACTTGACAGCACCGGTGAGGGCAATCTGGGCATTTCTTCGCTCGCAGTGGGAACACACAGAGTCAATGCCACGTACCCCGGCAATGCGAACTTCGCGGGGAGTAAGGGGGCCATCCTCCATGCCGTGGACAAATCGGCCACAGCAACGACAATCAAATCATCACGGAACCCGGCTGGAGCAGGAACACCTGTCACCTTCACCGCAACGGTGCACACCGTCGCACCGGGTTCTGGAATTCCACAGGGAACCGTTACGTTCTGGGACGGGGCCATGACCCTGGGGACCGTGGCACTCTCCGGAACGGAGGCATCGCTGAGTACACCATCCCTCCAGGCGGGTACACACACGATCACCGCCTCATATAGCGGCAATGCGAACTTCAAAGCCAGTACAGGTACGACTCCCCAGACGGTCAACCCGGCACCGGTGATCACCTCATTCGGCCCGGCAACAGGAGTTCGTGGCATGTCCATGAACCTTGCCATCCTTGGGAACTATATCCAGAATGGTACGACGGTACGGTTTACCCAGGATTCTTCGGCTATACCGGTAACGGTGAAAGCCATCACACCCCCGTCGAGGATTTCAGGGGTGGTTGCCATCCCCTCATCCGCGGGCGGAAAATGGAACCTGGAAGTCAGGAATCCCGACGGCGGGCAGTGCACGCGGGCCGGTGTTTTTACCATCCTATGACGAGGTTGGCAGAATGAAAAACCATATAGCATTCAGACGCTGTTTTTTTGCATTCCTGTTAGGTATCGCTGTCACTGTGTGTGCCGGGTCAGCTGCACCGGCAGAAGAAGTATCAGAGGCGCAACAAGTCGGGAGCATAACCGCCGTCAGCTGCACCGGGACTGTCATCCAGGACAATCATCTTTCCTGGCATCAATCAGGCGTTTCGCTCCATGGTCCACCGCTTGTTTTTGGAGGAATTCCATGGACGTGGTTTGATGCGGAATGGAATCCCGTAGACGGCTGGACCGCAGACCCTCTGGTTGCCGACCTGCTCGGTATTCCAATCCCCCGAGGGGAAACCAGGTATATAGCGGGATATTCTGCAGGTACCATGGCAGACCAGGGCACTACCACCCTGGCCAGGGTGGTGGCCGCTGACACCGGGACCATGGCCGGGAATGGCGATAACATAGATGCCACCACCCACCTTGCCTTCATCTCAAACAGCGGCCAGGGAAGGGTAATTTCCCGGGAGGATCTCCTCATTGATGCCACCGGTGCCCATACAACAGTGGCAGGGACATCCATCTGCCCGTTCATGGGAACCGATGGAGGGTTTGCTGCCCCGTTCTGCAACATCGTCCAAATGGGCAGTGAGATCGATGTCTCGCAGGCTTCGGTCTCGACTTCTGCGGGAGGTCGTTTCGTCTCAGATACGGATAGATCCCCGGTGACCATGGATTACACCATCAGCGCCGGTGGCCCCTCTCCTGACCGGACTTCATACGCCGCCGGGTCGATGCGCGCGTTCATGAATGCCCGTCTCCAGGAAGGCCGGATGGAAAACATTACTCCCTACAACCCGGATGCAATCGACCAGCCGGCAGGATTCTCCCCAGGGAAGGCATCGGACCTGGCGTACTCCGAGTCGACATTCTCCACCGGCGAGATTGATGCATTCTTCAAGGACATGCACTACCAGTCGGGAAGGAACGTGCTGTAGCACTGTGCGGCGAAAGGTCCTGGATCGGGGATATTGAATCTGGGCATTCCACCCCCGCATCTTTTTCCCGGTGCATGGAAGGTCATGCTGCAACCCCTTTTCAAAAGAATCTATCTCCTCTTTCGAAAAAGTTTCTCCATCAACGGTACACGAGACTCCTGGGGAACGATATTCCAGGAAAGGGCTTTTAAAAATAGTTCAGACAGATTTCTCCCAGCCCTGCCCGAAGTCGACGATCGGCCGTATCTCTTCGATCTCGAAGGTGACCGCGGCGTTCATCATTTGTGCGGCCTGCTCACCGGCAGCCTTCCTCAACTGCTCCTTGAGGTCGTCCAGGACCTTACCCGTTGTTGCAATGGACTTTGCCTTCAGGTAGACCCTGACACCTTTCCACTCCATGAGGGACTTTCCGGCCTCAACGATCAGGAACACGGCGTGCGGGTTCTCCTGGAGGTAGGAGAGCGTGCGGTTCTTCCCAAGGCCCATGACCACCGTTTTGTCATCGATCATCCTCGGCGACCCGAATACCGCAGAATCGACCTTCCCGCCCTTGTTGGAGGTGCTCAGGATGCCGATCCGCGGCTGCTTGTTGAAAAAGTCCATCAATTTTCCTGGCATGATATGATCATCCTGTTGTTTGAGTCTGCCTTATCCGTCCTCTTATAAAAAACATATGCCGGTGACCGGGAGGTGAAAAGGGGCGTCACGGGAGCTGTTCGGACAGGAAATGCCGAATCGATTCGGAAAAAGTTGCAACGGTCGCCGACCTGCCAGGCCCGATTAGATCCCCGGCTAAACCCAGGATGATCGATCCTCCCCTGTCCCCTATCACTTCTCCTGGAAGAGTTCCGCGACCCTGATATCCGGGTGGTGGTACCGGCCGCGTGTAATCGTCTTCCTGTCATACTGGATCGCCTCCTGCGGGCACCATTGCATGCAGGCGAGGCAGAACTCGCACTGCTGGTGCCACCGGGGCCTCTCGTCCTCCAGGGTGATGTTTCCGGCCGGGCAGATCCTGGTGCATGTCCCGCACCCGCTGCACCGGTCATCGGTCCAGAAATGACGGTCTCGATCCGTCGGTTTGAGCCTGCCATACATCAGGCTGAAAAACCATGCCACGAGGGCATTCGGCCTTTTGCAGGGGACCTCTTCCATTTCCCGGACCCTCCGGGCGATCGCGGCAACGGAGTCAGCCTCGGCGGAAAACCGTTCCTGCTGTTTCTTCTCCGGGTTCGGCGGGTACAGCACCTGGCAGTTGCCTGGCATTGCCACCCCGAAGCATGCGTGGAGCCTGCTGCCGTTCTGCAAGAGGGCCCCACCAAGCTGCTGGAAGGCGATGCCCGCCGCCCCACCATAGGTGGCGACGGCAAAGACATAGGAGGACGGCCCGATGCGGAGCCGCCCGGCAAATTCCCTGACCATGTGGGGGAGGCCGCCGTAGTAGACCGGGAAGACGAACCCGACCGGCCCCTCGCAGGTGGTTGCTGCTTTCTCCAGGTTCTTCCGCGAAATCTGGACAAGGTCCGTATCACCGAGCGATGCAGCGATGTCCTTTGCAACCTTCAGCGAGTTTCCCGTCCCGGTAAAATAAAAAATGGTTGTAGCCATGAGGTACATTCCTTACCAAGCGTGATTCAACCGGGGTGATAAAAACGCCGGGTGATCTGGGTGAAAAAATTGTTGATTTCAATGAACCGGGGAAGAGATTCCCATGGGTGAGAATGTCTGGATACAGCAATACGACGCGGTACCTGGCAACCGGTTAAATTGGTGCAGAATTCATTCCCTGCATGGATCGGGGTGGGAACGGGGATCAGGTCCATTTCCATCCTTCCAGCAATCCACCTGTTCTCCTACATCTTTTCCAGGGCCAGCGCACCCAGGTACGCCATCGTCTGCAGGATCTCCTGGTTCTCCGGCGTGAGCATAGTGTCCGGGTCCCTGAAGGCGAATGCGAGCACCCCGAAAACGGCTTCATGCGCCTTCATCGGGACATAGTAACCGATTCCACCTGGCAGGTTGTCGGTTCCCCTCCCGGCCGATTCGCCGTATTCCATGGCCCACTGGGCGATGGACTGCTCCTTCTCCGTCAGGGGGTACGAGGGATCACCTGATTCGATGCGGAGGCCCGAGCGCGTCGGTACCAGCACGGCCATGGACCCGTCCCCCATCCGCTGCATGTGGAGGGCCAGGATATCAAATACTTCCTGGCGAGTGCTCGCTTCAACAAGGTTCTTCGAAAGGCCGGCAACAGCTGCGACCTCCGCCTCGCTCTTCCATATCTGGGGGAGGAGGTGGCGGATCCGGGTGGCAAGGTGGCTGATAACGACGGCTATGGCCACGTAGCCGATAAAGGCGATGAAGTACTGCCAGTCGTCAACGCCAATGGTATAGTACGGCCTCACGAAGGCAAAGTCAAAGACCAGGATGCTGACGATGGCAGAGAAAATGGCGGCCCTGCGCCGGAAGAAGAGCGCGCTCAGCACCACCGGAGACAGCTGGATGATGAGGAGGTTGGCGGAGCTGATAATGTCTTTCAGGAAATAGTTGAGCAGGGTGACCGAGGCGATCAGGACCATGCTGAGCAGGTAGTCCCAGGTGGTGAGGACATGGAGCCGCTGGGAGATGGTCACCCTCTTACGCTCGCCTTTCGGGTCGAAGAGGTAAATGTCGATCCCCTGCGACCACCGCATGATCCGGTAGATGGGGGAGTACAGGATATCGATGCCCTGGGGTTTCCCGAGCATAATCATCGTGACGTTGTTGCGCCGGGCATACTGGATGATCTCGTCAGCGACATCGGTCCCCCGGTACCTCATGGTCCGCCCGCCGAGTTTCCGTGCGGTATCCATGGCTTCGTTGAGCCAGGTGCTCTCCTGGGCGGTCAATGACGGGTTGTTCTGGGTATCTATCGAGAGCACCACCCAGTCAGCGTTCAGCCGGGCGGAGAGCCGGTAGGCGGCCCGGACCATCGGCTCTGCCAGGGGGCCCGGGCGGATGCCGACCACGAGCCGCTCCGCCGCCGGCCAGGGGCCCCGGATGGCCCTCGACCGCATGTGGTTGACCATCCGGAAATCGGTCGAGGCCGCCATGTACCGGAGGGCCAGCTGGCGGAGCGCGAGGAGGTTCCCGGTGCTGAAGAACCGCTCGATGGCTTGCACGGCCATGTCTTTTACGTAGACCTTGCCGGCCCTGAGTCGGAGCCGCAGGTCCTCGGGGGAGAGGTCGATCAGCCGGACGTCGTCCGCCCGGTCAAAAAAGGTGTCAGGGACTGTTTCAGTGACCCTGATCCCGGTGATCTGGGCGACAGCGTCGTTCAGGCTCTCGATGTGCTGGATGTTCACCGTCGTGCAGACCGAGATCCCTGCGTGGATTAGCTCCTGGATGTCCTGGTACCGCTTCGTGTGCCGGCTGTCCGGGGCGTTGGAATGGGCAAGTTCATCGATGAGGACGACTGCAGGCCTCCTCCGGAGGATCGCGTCGAGGTCAGCCTCCTGGAGGATAATGCCCTGGTACTCGACATCCCGTGGGGGGATCGTCTCCAGGCGGGCGGCAAGGGCGTCTGTCTCCGGCCTGCCATGGGTCTCGACGTACCCGATCAGGACATCGACGCCCTCCTGGCGCCACTGCAGGGCGTCGTGGAGCATGGCATAGGTCTTGCCGACACCGGCTGCATAGCCCAGGTAAACAGTCAGCTTCCCTTCAAGCAACCGCTCTTCCTGCCGGCGGGAAATGACCAGCAGATCCTCGGGCAGGGGCCTCTGCATCTCGCTATCTGCAGCCACTGCCTCACACCTCCGCCCCGGCCCGGTCCAGGGCCCTGTTCAGGTCCCCCGTGTTCACGTACGGCCCGGAAAAGGGAATCACGGGATACACCGCTTCCGAGAGGACAAGCTCCTTTACCCGGTCCTCCGTGAGGTTCCGGGCCCGTGCAACCGCCGGCACCTGGACCAGGGCGCTCTCGAGGCTTATATGCGGGTCGAGCCCGCTGCCCGAGGCCATGACCAGGTCAGACGGGATCGGCCCCGTGACCCCCAGGGCCCTCAGTGCCCGGAAGCGCTCCTCTATCTCCTGGTAGAGCGCCGCGTTCGTCGGCCCGAGGTTTGACCCCCCGGAGTTCGTTCCATTGTATGCAGATACCGGCGTTGCCGAGGGGCGGCCCTGGAAATAGCGCGGGAGTTTTTGGTCCTGCCCGAGGAGGGCGGAGCCGGAGATGGTCCCGTCACCGGCGGCAATGAGGCTCCCGTGGGCCTGGACAGGGAAAAAAACCGTGGCAGCGAGGAGCACGGCCAGGGGATACAGGACACCGGTAACGACAAACAGCAGGCAGAAGAGGCCTGCCGCGGTCCGGAGCGATTGTTGCATCTTACGCGACCCCCACGGCCGTGAGCAGCATGTCGAGCAGCTTTATCCCGATGAACGGCACGACGACCCCTCCCAGCCCGAAAATGACCAGGTTGTATGTAAAGAGCGTCGATGCCGGGACCGGGCGGAACCTGACTCCCTTCAGCGCGAGCGGGATGAGGAGCGGGATGATGATGGCATTGAAGATGACTGCAGAGACGATCGCGGTATGGGGGGTGGAGAGCCCCATGATGTTCAGGGCCGACAGCCCCGGGTAGATCCCGGCCATGGCTGCCGGGAGGATGGCAAAGTACTTCGAGATGTCGTTGGCGATGGAGAACGTGGTGAGGGCACCGCGGGTCATCAGGATCTGCTTTCCGATCTCCACGATGTCCAGCAGCTTGGTCGGGTCACTGTCTAGGTCGATGATATTTGCCGCTTCGCGGGCGGGCTGAGTCCCATTGTTCATGGCCACGGCCACGTCTGCCTGGGCCAGGGCAGGGGCATCGTTGGTGCCGTCGCCGGTCATGGCCACCATGTTCCCCGTTGCCTGGTACTCCCGGATCAGGCGGAGCTTCTCATCGGGCCTGGCCTCGGCCACGAAGTCGTCCACGCCGGCTTCTGCGGCGATGGTCGCTGCCGTGAGCCGGTTATCGCCGGTGATCATGATGGTGCGGATGCCGATCTGCCGCAGGTCCCGGAAGCGCTCCCTGATCCCCGTTTTCAGGATGTCTTTCAAGTGGATGACGCCCAGGATCTCCCTGTTGCGGCAGACGACCAGGGGAGTCCCACCTGCCGACGCTACCCCCATCACCTTGGCCTCGAGATCGGGGGGGATGGAGCCCCCCTTCTCCTGGACGAGCCGGGCGATGGAATCCGGGGCGCCCTTCAGGTAGACCGTGTCGTCAAACTCGATGCCGCTGACCCTCCTTGCCGCGGAGAACGGGATCAAGGAGGCACCTGCGGGGGCCGCGAAAGGGCCTCCCAGCCTTGTGCTGGACAGGTCGACGATGCTCTTCCCTTCAGGCGTTCCATCGCCGAGCGATGCGAGCAGGGAGGCCCTGATCAGGCCATCGCGGGGCTGGCCGTAGACCGGGATGAAATCCACGGCCTGGCGGTTGCCGAGGGTTATGGTCCCGGTCTTGTCCAGGAGCAGGACGTTGACATCTCCTGCCGCCTCGATCGCCCTCCCCGAGAGGGCGATGATGTTCTTCTGGAAGAGGCGGTCCATCCCCGCGATCCCGATCGCTGCCAGCAGTGCAGCGATGGTGGTCGGGGCAAGGCAGACGAAGAGCGCTACCAGCACGGTGAGGCTGAGGGGCTGCCCCGCCCCGCTGGAGGCAGCGCTGTAGGCAGATACCGGGTACAGGTTGAAGACCACGGCCAGGAAGACGATGGAAAGCGAGATGAGGAAGAGTTCCAGGGCCACCTCGTTGGGTGTTTTTCTCCGCTGCGCACCTTCCACCATGGCGATCATCTGGTCGATGAAGGTCCTGCCCGGTTCCGCAGTGATCTGTACGATGACCTCGCTCGCGATGACCGAGGTGCCCCCCGTCACCGCGCTGCGGTCACCGCCGGATTCACGAACCACCGGGGCCGATTCCCCCGTTATGGCCGCCTCGTTGACCAGGGCGGCGCCCTTCACCACCTCCCCGTCACCGGGTATGACCTCCCCTGCCCGGACGAGGACGAGGTCTCCCGGCCGGAGGTCCGCTGAAGAGACCTCTTCATAGGGACTGTTGATGTCTGCCGAGCCCAGCCTCTTTGCTGCGATGCTCTGCCGCGCCCGGCGCAGTGAGGCAGCCCTCGCCTTGCCCCTCCCCTCGGAGAGCGACTCGGCAAAATTGGAGAAGAGTACGGTGAGCCAGAGCCAGAAGGCGATCATCCCGGAAAAGAGCGGCGGTTCTGCAGCCTGGCCGGCCATTCCCGCGATGAACACCGCCGTGGTCAGGACACCGCCGACCTCCACCAGGAACATGACGGGGTTCTCCTTCTGGCGCCTGGGGTCCAGTTTCTTCAGGGAATTGATGAAAGCCTGCCGCAGGAGGCCCGGTTCAAATGCGCCAAACCGGGGGTATCGTTTACGCGCCACGGCGTCAGGCACCCCCGATCATCATGAAGTGCTCGGCAACCGGGCCCAGGGCCAGGATGGGGAAAATTGTAAGAGCGCCTATGATCAGGATCACCAGTATCATCCAGATTATGAAGGACGGGCTGCTGGTGGGGAGCGTGCCCGGGCCGGTGGGAGTAACTTTTTTCTCTGCCAGGGACCCGGCCAGGACCAGCATGGCAAGGGCCGGGGCAAACCTGCCGATGGCCATGGCAAGCGCTCCGGTCAGGGAAAAGAATGGTACAGCACCGTTGAAACCGGCAAAAGCGCTGCCATTGTTGTTTGCCATCGAAGCATAGGCATAGACCAGTTCCGAGAGGCCGTGGGGGCCCGGGTTGAGCATGGAGGAGGCCCCTGCAGGGACCATGAGTGCAGCTGCCGAAAGGAGGAGGACGGTTAAGATGGGTGCCAGGATGACAATGATTGCCATCTTCATCTCCGGGAGTTCAATCTTTTTGCCCAGGTATTCGGGTGTCCTCCCGATCATCAGGCCGGCGATGAAGACCGCGATGATGACAAAAGCGATGTAGGTATAGAATCCCGATCCGACCCCTCCAAACACCACCTCCCCGAGCAGCATGAGCAGGAGCGTCACCATGCCTGCGAGCGGGGTGAGCGAGTCGTGCATGGTATCCACCGCACCGCAGGATGTGGCCGTGGTGGCGGCAGCAAAGAGGGCGGTGCCCCCCAGCCCGAAGCGCACCTCCTTCCCCTCCATGGAGATGCCTGACACCCCGAGGCGTCCGTATGCCGGGACTCCTATCCGTTCAATGCTATAGAGGCTCCCGAAGGCCAGAAGAAAGAGTATCATCATCACCGCGTAGATGGCATAGCCCTGCTTCCGGTCTCCGCAGAGCGAACCGAATGCGAACGGGAGCGAGGCGGGGATGAGGAGGATGAGAAAGACTTCGAACAGGTTGGTGAGCGGACCGGGATTTTCGAAGGGATGGGCCGAGTTCGCATTGAAGAAGCCGCCGCCGTTGGTGCCGAGCTCCTTGATCGATTCCTGGGAGGCGGCCGGCCCCATTGCCAGGATCTGCGGGCCGGCATTCCCGTATCCCTTCACCGTGAGTGCAGGGTCCAGGTTCATGATGACCCCCTGGGACGACAGGAGCAGCGCCGCGATGAACGCGACGGGGAGGAGGATATAGAGGACTGTCCGGGTGAGGTCCACCCAGAAGTTGCCCAGCCGATCGGTGGATCGTCGGGTTATGCCCCTCATGACTGCGATGGCGATGCAGCACCCCGTCGCCGCAGAGAGAAAGTTCTGGACGGTCAGCCCTGCCATCTGCGTCAGGTAGCTTGCAGCCTGCTCCCCGCTGTATACCTGCCAGTTTGTGTTGGTAACGAAGCTCATGGCCGTGTTTATGGCAGTGTAGAGGTTAAACCCGGGAAATCCCTGGGGATTTAGGGGGAGGAAGCCCTGCACGAGAAGCAGGAAGAGGAGCACCAGGAACCCGATACCATTGAATATCAGCATATCGGAAGTGTAGGAGCGCCAATCCCCCTCTTCTGCCGGTATTTTCAGGAGCCGGAAAATCGATGTCTCGATCGTCCCGGGAATCCCGCGGGAGAGTTTTCCCGTGTATACCCATGCCATATACCGCCCAAAGAGGACTGCTGCAGCCGTTACCGAGAGGAGAAAAAGAACCACCACGGGACCATCGAGGAGCGGGTCAGGAGAGGGCATCAGTGATCAACCTCCGCTGGTTATCGGTGGAATGTATCATGGGAAAACACTTATGCCAACATGAAGCTCAATTCCACCAAAATTTAAATAGTTTCTTGCATGAAGCCATTTCCCGGGATCCTCTCAGGGTGACCGGTCCGGTGCGAAGGATCAACCCTGGCTATAGCGGCTCGCCCGGTGTTGCGATGATATCAGGCCCTATTTTTGGACTGGGCCTGAAAGCGATAGAAAAATCCTCAACCGCCGACCGTTCCCCTCTTGAGAAAGGGGACTATACCCGTTCCTTCCGCCAGGCGTGCAGGACCCCCATCTCCCCGAGCAGGCCGTGGACGGGGTTGCGGTCGATGGAAAAGTCATAAAAGCGTACAATATACTCGAGCAGGGCCGGTTCCGGGTGTCCCCCGATGGGCGGCTGGTGGAGTTCCATCTCGATCCTCCGGACCCCTGCGAGGTCCCGGGGGGCGATTACCCATTCGGCACCCTCGCAGTCGCACTTGAGAAAATCGCACCCTCCTGCCATGCGGATCAGCCCCCGGAGAGGCAGGGTCCTGGAAATGGTCCTCCACCCGTCCCACTCGATGCAGCGTTCGCGCCCGTCGCCGAGGGCTGCCTCGATGACCCTGATCTCCACCCCGTTCTCGCGGATGTTTTCCCGGAGCAGCGCAGCGGTGACCGGTTCGACAGCCGCAACGTGGTGGCTTACCCGTGCTGCCCTGATGCAGAAAGCCCCGGCATTTGCCCCGATGTCAAGGACCCGGTCCTCCGGCCGGAGATCGTGCCAGGTGTAGGCAGGAATTTCGGTGATCTGCCTGACCGGCGCCCGGGATATGAGAAAGCGCGTGCCATCCCGGGCGCGGTGCAGGCGGGGAGGCCTGCTCCCCGGATGGCTGGCGCCTGAGAGAAACAGCTGGAAGCGACTGCTGGCTTCATCATCCCTGCTCCGCCCTGGACCGGGACCGGGAGAATGAACGGGTATCGGCGGCATGGCCCGGGATAACAGTTATTTCTTCAAGTGCCCGTTCTGCAGCTGCTGGGAGGCGTACCGCTCCAGCGGGTAGACGCCGTCGCTCATGGGGTGCACTTCCATGAACCGGGAATAGGCATGCACATCGACCCCCATCTTCATGAGGAATGCCTGGTAGGCGGCGATGATCCCCGCAGCCGGACCGGCGGTGGAGACGCCCTTCACCGCACCCGTCTCAGGGTCCACGAGGACCCTGGCCAGCCCGGTCATCCCGCTGGGGACCTCCCAGAAGGTGCCGGGCCCTGCCGGTCCGGGGGTTGAGATGGATACGGCAGTGTCGGGATCGCCCGATACGAAGGCATACTCCCGGGAGAGGTTCATGGACTGAGGGATGAACCGGTAGTCCATGGGGGCGTCCTCACCGAGGATGCTGGCCGCGGCAGCCATCCCCTCGTGGCGGGCGACCGGGGTGAGGCAGGGCGAACCGGTGACATCCCCGCAGGCCCAGATCCCAGGCACGCTGGTCCGCATGCACCGGTCCACCAGCACCCGCCCGTCAGGTCCCTTCTGCAGGCCGTGGAGCATCCCGCTGTTCGGGACCAGGCCGGCTGCCACGAAGACCGCATCGCAGGGGACACGGCGCGGCCCGCCGGGGGCCTCCAGTTCAGCCCCGGCAACGCGGCCCGGCCCTTCCAGGGCCCTGACCTCGCACTGCTCGATGATGTCAACCCCGGAGAGGTCCTTCCTGGCAAGGTCCGTCAGCTTGGGGTCAAGGCCTTTCAAGAACCTGCTCCTGGCGGCAAGGTGCACCCGGCTCCCGAACTCCCGGAAAATGAAGGCGAATTCTGCAGCCATGATCCCTCCGCCTATGATGAGGAGGTCACGGGGTATCCCGGGCATCCGGGAGAGGGTGTGCGGGTTGTAGACACCCGGGAGGCCGATCCCCGGGAGATCGGGGATCCGCGGAAACGACCCGGTGGCCGCGATGACCGCCCCGGCCCGCACCTCCTCCCCATCCACCGTCACCGAGCGGCCATCCAGGCTCCCTTCCCGGCCGTACCATACTTCCACCCCGGTGCTCTTCGTCTCGGCGTCCAGGATCGAAGCAATCTTCTGCTGGACGGCAGCCATCTCCTCGAGGAGGCGTGGAAAATCGATTTCGGGCACCCGGTCTGCGATACCCATGGTATGGAGGGTCCTGGCAGCGGAGACCACCCGGGCGGCATCGTTCAATGCGCAGACCACCATACAGCCATGGTGCAGGCACTGCCCCCCGATGCCCTTCTTCTCCACCAGGGTCACCTCTTTTCCAGCCAGTGCCAGCTGCATGGCGGCAACCCTGCCTGCAGGCCCCCCGCCGAGAACGATTATCATACCTGGCGGCAGTTCACCCCTTCAGAGGATCTCCACTCCCTCGTCCATGGGTTCCGAGAGCACTTCCCCGCTAAAGGCATTGATCTCCACGATCTTCTTGCCCCTCACCTGCCACACCGGGACATAGATTTGGGAGATGGTGACGGAGATATTCCTGCGGTCAGGCTTGATCACCTTCTCCTCGTAGAAGATGGCATCCCCCTTGGCCTGCTTGATCCGGACTTTCTGGGTCAGCTGTTCGATCACGCCGGAAACGATCTTCTCCACCGCTTCCTCTTTGGGGATATGGGGCTTCACGACCTCAGCAGACTGGGGTACCCCCTTCTCCTCAGCTGCGCCGGGATCGAATTCCATGGATGCCCCGTTTATGGCATTGATCCCCCCGTTCCCTTCGGAATCGAAGCCGACCCGCTGGTTCTTGTAGACCTGCTCCCCTGAACTTACGTAATGATATACCCAGTAGGGCATGAACCGGAGGCTGGCAGAGCCCTGGGTCCTGGCGATCTGCTCCGCGGCCTGCCTGCTGACCCGGATGGGGAGGTGCGGGATCACCATCCCGGGAGGCTCTTCCTCCGGGGCCCTGTCTTTCCCCCCTGCTCCCTGCGGTTCGGCCTTTTGCCCCGGCGAGCCGCCCGGAGCGGCAAGAGAGAGGGAGAGGGTCCGGTCCAGTATCCGCGCAAGGGATGCCTCACCGGCAAACCGGACGAATTCGCTGGTCCCCCAGACGATGCTGTTCTCAGCGGGAGGGGAATCAGCAAGCGAAAAGAGGAGCTTCTTGTAGGTGATCTCTTTCCCTTCCTGCATCACCCGGTAGCTGGTAGTATCGAATTCCTTGATCTCGGTCTGGTCATTGCTGCAGAGTACAAGGAGATACTCCCCCTCCCGTTCTGCCAGGAAGAAGGGGTCTTCAACCGGGGACACTTCGTATCCTGCCGCCTCCAGGATGCCCCGTATGGCATTTTTCGCCTTCTCCCAAATTTTTTCTTCCATCAATCATTCATTTCCCAGGCCAACAGAACAATTTTTCTATTCCGATGAGAGATGATCCCTGGAATGCATCTTCCCCTCAAGTTCGTGCATACCAAGATCGAAGAATACGCCATGCAGGTCACCTTCGATCCCCGTGAAGGAACCGGGACCGTGGTCTACAACCTGTCCCTGGTCAGGAACGAGGATATGGAATACGCCGTCTCGGTCATGAAAGACGCATTCAAGGCTGGTGTATGTGTTAGCGGCCTTGTCCGGTTCATTGGCTCAGGGGAGGAGGTGGGTGATTACCGGGTCCCCCTGGGGCACACGGCCATCGTCACCATCTGCAGCTCCACCATGGACGGGGTGCTGATGCGGAAAGGGATACCGGTCAATCCCATCGGCGGCGGCGTGGTGGAGATCGAGCGGCGCATCCCCCGCCGCTTCACCCACATGATCCTGTACGAGCATAGCACCATCGATCCGCTGCAGGTTTTGATGGCCCAGGACATTACCTCGATCAATGACGTAATGAGGAAAGGGAGCGGCAATATCCTCGCCAATATGCGGCAGTGCCACATGGAGGCTGAAACCCTCGTGGGGGAGGTGATCGACGAACTCTCGGGGAGCAGCTTTTCCGGGGTCCTCGATGTCGGGCTCCCCAACACGCCTGCCCTCGGGGTGACGGTCGACCCCCAGTACATGGGCATCGTAGCCCTGGGAGGCACTAACCCCATGGCTGCCATCAAGGAAGGGGGTGTCTATGTCATGACCCAGGCTATCAAGGGGCTGATGGACGTGGGGAGCATGCGGGAGATCCTGGACTATTGAGCCCTTTTCACTCCCATTTCCACGAGTTCCCCCGCAATCAGGTCCGGTTTCAATTCAATATGCCCTGGTTCCCGGACTGTTGAGTCCTGTTCCGCTTTTGAACGATTATTTCAGGGCCCGGAACGTCTCCATCCCCGATCGCCGGGGTAAATCCTGCAGTTCCCACGCCAGCAGCAGGAAAACGGGATTGGGTACTTGACCGGCGAATCACGGGGAATTCTCCATTGCCCTGCATTATTTTGGGGACCGCTCCAGCTACGGGACAACTAGATTGAGTAACTAACCAGCAAATCACGGGGAATTCTCTCATTGCTCTATATTATTGGGTAACTGCTCCAGCAGCAGGAACACGGGATTGGCAGTTGGCAAGTCGAATCACGGGGAATTCTCCATTGCTTACATTATTGGGTGACTGCTCCAGCAGCAGAATCATGGATTGGGTGACTGACCGGAGGATCACAAGTCATCCTGTAATCGCCCAATACTGGACCGCTCCACCTTTAGGATCACTGGATTGAGTAACTGACCAGCAAATCACGGGGCATTCTCCATTGCTTATATTATTGGGTGACTGCTCCAGCAGCAGGATCATGGATTGAGTAACTGACAGGCGAATCATGAGGCACCCTGTTAAACATTCAGGATAAAGAGCAGTCCCTGGCACTCCGTTTGCAGGGTTTTATGGCAGTACCTGGAGCAGACCCGTCCCGGCAATAAACGACGAGAACCGCGGATCAAGCGCGAGACCGCTACCGGTTCCCGGCCCAGGCGGACAGCATGTCCCAGTACAGGGAAAAAAACCGGATAAATCCCTTTGACTCGGAGAAGAGTGCGGTGGAGCCCTCGTCCCGTGCAATCATCACCACCATTACCTGCCTCCCGTCCGCGAAGAAGACCCCTCCTGCGAATGAGGTCCCCAATGCATCAAAATGGGAGGCAGGGGGCTGCTTTTGGTTCACCTTCATCCCGGGCGGGACCGGCCCCTCCCAGCGGTCGGTGATCACCTCGATTCGCACCGCCCCGAGCCGGGAGACCAGGAGGTCCCGGATCTCCCCTGTCTGGAACCCGAACATGATGACACAGATGCATTGCGTTGCACTGGCAAGCATGTCAGTGAGCCGGCTCCGGACTGCATCTTCTCCATGGATGCTCCAGATCAGCTCCTGGTCTTCCCGTTCCCCCGCCTGGCGCTCCCGGTAGATCTTCGCGAGCAGCTTCCGCGCCCGGGCGGCATCCGCCTCAACCGCCTGCAGGAGGTGGTCAACACCTTCGTCCGGCCTGACCGCATCGAAACGGCGCGGGGTGGTATGGGAGACAGAGACAAGGTTCTTGCGAACGAGCCGGTCGAGGACCGGGTACACGGAAGCCCTCGGGACTCCGGAAAGCTCGTGGATCTCGGTGGCTGTCGCTCCGGCGGCTTTCAGCAGAGCAATGTACACCAGGGCCTCGTACTTGGTAAGCCCAAGGGACTTGAGGGTTTCAGCAAGGGAAAGGTGTGAAGGCGGATTGGCCATCGCATACATATATATAGGGTTTGACGATAAATGTTGTTATAGCAATAACAACAAGTGATCTCTGATGAAATTGGGGAATTTTGTGCTTTTGGCCATTTTAATCGGGTTCATGGCTGCTCCCGCCATGGCCGGGGTCAAGTACATGACCGGGGGCCCGGACCTCACCGCAGCAGTGGCCGGCAGCAACGAGTTTGCACCAGGCCAGGAAGGGGTGCTCAAGGTCAACATGGAGAACCGTGGGCTTATTGACATGAAATTCGTCCAGTCCGGGATCATCGAACGGGACGATCTCCCCAACACGGCCAAGCTGGTCCGTGTCACTCTCTTCCCCGGAGATTCGCCGCTGATTGTCAAGGCGGATCCCCAGCTGATCGGGGATATCATGGGCGGAAAAACAGTCCAGGTCAGCTTTTCCATTAAGGTTCCAAACGATGCCCCTACCGGGGACTTCACCCTGCCCCTGGAGGTCCGGTACACCTACCTCCGTATAGCAGAACAGTACGGGCAGGATGCCATCCAGTACACCTACAAGGACATAAACCAGACCCTGAGCCTCCCCATCAGGATCCGGCCGCAGGCGCACCTGCAGGTGGTGGACATTCAGGCAGAGTCCCTCAATGCCGGGACCGAGGGCTACCTGGTGCTCACCCTGAAAAACGACGGCTCTCTTGACGCCCGGGACGCGGTGGTGCGGATAGCCCGGAACGGAAACAGCCCGGTGATACCCACCGACAGCAGCATCTACCTTGGGCAGTTCCCGGCAGGCGACACCCGTGAGGCCCGGTTCAAGGTTTCGGTCTCCCTGGATGCCGGGGCGGGTACCTATCCGCTCGACCTCTCTCTCCTTTATATCAACCATGAGGGGGATACGGTCACGACAGACCTGATCACGGTCGGGGTTCCCGTGGGTGGAAAGATCGCCTTTGCCGTTGTATCCGACCCGGCCGAGACCCGTCCCGGGGCCAAGCAGGTGATCGAGGTCGAGTACCAGAATACCGGTTTGGCTCCCGCCCGCGAGGCCCAGGCCCGGATCAGCGCGGTGGACCCCTTCACCAGCAACGATGACACTGCATACCTCGGCGACCTTGCGCCGGGGGAGAAAGCCCTGGCCCGCTACGAGGTGAGCGTGGACCAGGGGGCGACAGCCAAGGAGTACGGCCTGGACTCGGAGATCCGTTACCGGGACGCTCTTGACAACAATGTCCTTTCGGATACGATGAAGGTCCGGGTCCGCGTAGTGCAGGGTGGATTACCCCTGGTGGCCATCGCTGCCATCGTCCTCGTGATCGCGGCCGGTGCGGGGGCGGTATACTACTTCAGGATACGGCGCCGGAAGCAGGGATGAACAGCTGGAGGGAGTACCTCCTTTCCCCGGACCAGAGGACCATCGCAGAACTGCGGCCCGTGCTTAGGGACCCGGACTGCCGCTTTGAGGGGCCGGTCTACGCCATGTACCGCGACCTGGCCAGGAATGCAGATGACCGGGAGTGGCTTTCCCGCAGCCGTATACGGTTCGACATCACGCTCATACCGCCGGCAGACCTCTGCGGGGAGCTGGTCAAGACCAAGGGCCATTACCACCCACCGGCCCCCTCCGGCACCGGCTACCCGGAGGTCTACGAGGTGCTGGAAGGCAGGGCCCACTACCTCCTCCAGCGGGAAGACCTCCAGGATATCGTGCTCGTGCTCGCTTCTTCCGGAGACCTGGTCCTCGTGCCCCCGGGGTACGGGCACGTCACCATCAACCCCGGGCCCGGGGACCTCCTGATGGCAAACCTTGTCTCTTCCGTTTTCAAGAGCGATTACCGGTTCTTCGAGGAGCACGGCGGAGCAGCCTACTACGAACTCTCAACAGGCGGACTGGAGCAGAACCGCCGCTACCCGGGGGTTCCCCCGGTGAGGAAGGTGGATGCTGCAGGGTGGAAGTCCCTGCCGGGGCTGGCAGGCCCGCTGTACGACCATGTCGAGCGGCGCGACCCAGTCCTTGGCTTCCTGAACCATCCCGAGCGCTACTGGCCGGCCCGCAATAAAGAAAACCCGCTGAGCATCGGGTTTTGAACCGTCCCCTTCGTCCGGGTGAGGGCTTGCGCCTGATTTCCCGAATTAACCCAGTCGTTCCTGGGTGGGATCAGGCATGGAGAGGAGGCTCGGTGCAGGCAGCCTCTTGTGCTGGGTCTTCTTCACCAGGGTGAGCACCTTCTCCTCGGCCTCGTTTGAACTCTTCCAGCCGTTCCCCTCCAGGGCCCGGAGCGCGGCATCGATCCGGGGATACGTGAGCCCGATCTCTGCCTCGTCCGCCTGCCCGGCCCACAGGCCTGCCGAGGGCGCCTTTGCGAGGATCCTTTCAGGCAGGCCCAGCTCCCTGGCAGCTTCGTAGACCTCTGTCTTGTAGAGGTGAAGGATGGGCTGGAGATCAGCAGCATTGTCTCCGAATTTTGTCGTGTATCCCAGGAGGTACTCGGTCCGGTTCGAGGTCCCGCACACCAGCCTTCCGTCGCGGTTCGCGTGGTAATAGAGCACCGCCATCCGGGTGCGGGCCATGATGTTGCCCAGGAGAACAGGGCTCTCGCGGTATCCATCCATCGAGCGATAGGCGTCCAGCATGGGCTCGATGCTGATGACGCGGTGGTCCATTCCCAGGATCCTGCACAGGAGGGCTGCGTCCTCGAGGTCGGCCTGCGGGGTGACGCTGGAGGGGAGCATGAGGCCCAGGACCCGTTCGCCCCCGACCGCCCGGCAGCACATGGCTGCAGCCACCGAGGAATCGACCCCGCCGCTCAGCCCGATAACCAGCCCGCTGCACCCGCTGTTCCAGTACGCGTACCGGATCAGCTGCTCGATGCGCCCGAGGGCGCACCCCCGATCTCCATCCATAGGTCTCCTTTCATTCCCGCGAAGGTGGTCTCAATGGTATATCCATGCAGGCACCATGCTGCCGGTTTGCTGGTATCAAAACAGCGCCTGCGACTTTCATGTGAGGGGCCTGGAACCCGTTGTATGTATCGCTCAACGGCAGAGCCCTTTTCTGCAGGGCTAGGCAGTTCTCTCCTCAAAACCATATCGCTAGAGGAGCGGGATTAATTTTTTGAGTGCTCCCGGGTACCCCACGGCCAGTACCGAATCGCCCGTGGCGAGGGGCTCGTCCGGGCCAGGCCGCACGACCGCCCGGGACTGCCCCTCGATTCCAAGGATACGCACCCCGCTCGCGTGCTCGAGCCTGCCCACCGTTCCGGGGCGGCCCTCCATGACCCGCTTTCGCACCACGACCTGCCCGTTGGGGAGGTTGAGGATGACTTGGACGATATCGGCAAGGACTACTCCCCCGATCACCTGGCCCCCGATGCTGGGGAGCAGGGCAACGTAGTCGGCCCCTGCCCGGTAGAGCTTCTCGACCGAGACGGGATCGTTGGCCCTCGCGAGGATGCGTATCCGCGGGTTGAGGTTCCGGGCCATGAGGGTGGTGAAGATATTCACCCCATCGTCGTTGAGGGCCACGATACAGAAATCAGCCTCTTCAATATGCGCTTCCTGCAGTGCGGCCTCGTCCTCGGCATTGCCCACCACGCCGCCTGACTGGTAGGCCTTCCGGTCGATGACCACGCAGGAGATCCCGAGCGTGTTGAGCTCCTGGTACGCTGCGCTGCCGACGTCCCCGAACCCCGCGATCAGCGCCAGGGCCCCCTTGTCCCCCCGCGGTATGAATTCCCGCTCTACAAGCTCGGGGACGACGCCGAGCGGCGCTACAAGGAAGAGCATAGTCGTCGTGTCCAGCTCCACGTCCGGGCCCGGGGAAAGGACAAAGTGGCCTCCGCTCGAGACGAGGAGAGTGTCCACGCCGTACCGGGGGAAGAGGTCGAGCTCCCCGAGGGTTTTTCCCGCGGCCAGCGAACCGGGGAGGATGGGGAGGTTGATGATCCGGATCTTCGTACCAGGGGCAGCTTCCTGTTCGGGGGCGGACTGGACTGAGACGGCCTCCTCGATGAGGGTATCAACGTGCGATGTCAGGGCGGCATGGCGGGCAAGGATCTGCCCTGTCACGTGCTTGGGGGAGAGCACGTACTCTGCGCCCGCATACCGCAGGTACCGGTCAAAGGAAAGCTTGTCGACCACCGCAATGATCCTGGCCCGGGTCATCTCACGGATGCCGAGGATGATGCGTGCGGTGGTCCTCTCCTCCTCGTTCACCACTACGTAGCCTGCAGTCTTTACCCAGGCACTGGCCCAGGTGCCGGGGTTGGCATAGTCGCCCCACACCACGTAGGCCCGCCCCCCGTACCGGCGGTTGGCCTCATCGGCCAGGGACCGCTTCTCCTCCACCAGGACCAGGGTGAGGTCAGAGATGAGCAGACTCTCCACCAGCGCCCGGGTAAGCTCACCGTACCCGATGATCACCACGTGCCCCGAGATCTCGTGGGGTATCTTCCTTGGCGGGGCTGCCTGGAAGAGGAGGCCCAGGTATGGCACCAGGAAGAGGGGGATCACCATGAAGATGAGGATCACCCCGGTGGCCATGATGATTATGGTAATCAGGATGGTTATATCGTTGGTAAAGGGGAGGAGGTCGCCGTACCCGACCGTGGTCACGGTCTCCAGGACGAAGAGGAGGGAAGCGGGCCAGCTGAGCGGTTTTCCCTCGAGGATCGGGTAGGCATAGTGGAACACGATAGTACAGGCGATGATCTGGGAGGCAAACAGCAGGAAATAGAGCCCGATCTTAAACTTCCGGGAGCTGTGCAGGAACCTCCAGACCGCACCCCTGCGGTCATGGGGCATGCCCGACCTCCGCCAGGATCCGGCAGCTCCGGCATATCGCGCCGCCCGGCTCCCCGCACCAGCGGCAGCAGGCTGTCTCTTCTCCATAATTGTTTCCAGGCCCGGAAAGGGAATCCCCCAGGTTTACCAGGGCGAACGGTGCGTTGGGGTGCCTCCAGGCATACCCGGAAAGGAGCCTGCGGACATCCTCCCGGAGGGAATTCCGGGAATAGGGGCACCTGTCCAGGGAAAAGCCCCGGACACGGAGGAACGCATAAAGGGCCACCTCCCTCTCGGGGATGTGCATGAACGGCGTAATCCGTGGCACGAGGCCAGCCGGCCGTGCTCCCCGCAGGAGCCCTGCACAATCGCCCCGCATCACGCCCACCAGCACGCTCTGCGCCCCGTCATCCGCGCTGGACCCGAGCGCCAGCCGCGTGGCCCCGAGCTCTTTTGTGGCAGCGTCGAGGAGGTGCCGGCGGAGCACCCCGCAATATGAGCAGGCGAGCGTTTCTCCCTTTGCCCGGACGATCTCGTCAAGAGTGGTCCCGAAGTGTTCGTTGAAAGAGACCGTCAGGCACGGTACACCCAGGTCCCGGGCAATGCCCCTGGCGATACCGGGGCCACGGCAGGAAGCGATGCCCTCGTCCACGGTGACAGCCGCGAGGGTCACGTCCCCCCTCCTGGAGAGAAGAGCATGGAGGAAGGAGAGGAGTGCAGCGGAGCCTTTTCCGCCTGACACAGCAATTGCCACGGTGTCCCCCGGTGCAATCCACCCGTGGACCCGGACGGTCCGCTTGGCCTTTGCCTCAAAACCAGCCAGAAAATGTTCCCTGCAGAGGTGAAGACCGGAATACCGCTGGAATATGATGGCAGGGCGCCTGCACTTAGTACAGCGCATAACGGGTAATCAGATCAACCTTTATCATCCGGATAGATAAAACGTGTAGAATACCATGGGAATTTCTGCCGAAGATATCCGGCAGCTGCACCGTTACGAGATACGAATCCTCTCTGCCCTCGAGCGTATGATGCGCTCCCACCAGTGGGTTCCCCTTGACCTGCTGCGAAAGGTCGTGGGCCTTTCCGAAAGCGAGACATTCTATCGCTTGAGCCACCTGATGGAAATGGGCATGGTACGGTACGATGCCGTCCCCTACGAAGGCTACACGCTGGTGTTCGGGGGCTACGATGCCCTGGCATTGCTGGCCCTTACCAGGAAAGGAACGGTGAAAGCGCTGGGATGCCAGTTTGGAGAGGGGAAGGAGTCGGTGGTGTATGAAGGCCTGGGGCTCGGGCAACTGGCCCTCAAGTTCCACCGGGTCGGGCAGCGTTCCTTCCAGGCCGTCAGGGTCTCCCGCGAATACCTCCCCGACGAGGGCCACTGCCCCTGGATATTCGCGTCCCGGCTCTCTGCCGAGCGGGAGTTTGCGGCGCTCACCCGGCTCCATGCCTCGGTCCCTGTTCCCCTCCCCGTCGACCAGAACCGGAACCTGGTTGCCATGGAGTTCATCCCCGGCGTCAACCTCAACCGTGTGAGGCTCAGTGACCCGGAAGCGGTACTTGGAAAGGTGCTGGGAGCGGTCAGGCTGGCATATATCGAGGGAATCATCCATGCCGACCTCAGCGAATTCAATGTCATGATGGTGGGCGATGATCCGGTGCTGATCGACTGGCCCCAGTGGATTGGGACCGATCACCCCAACGCCGACGAGATCCTCATGAGGGACATCGGGAACATCACCCGGTATTTCCAGCGAAAGTATCATGTTCAGCAAGACCCCTCCGAAGCGTGGGGACAGGTCCGCGCATGAAGGTGTTTGGCATCGACGTAATCAGGGGGTCGGTCAGGTCCCGGACACGCCGGCCGATGTACGCCCTGGTGAAACTGGTGGGGGGTGTCATAACCGGCGAGAGTGAAGTTTCTTCCTTTCGCCTCTTCCGCCTCCTCGACGGGGAAAAACCCGATATCCTGGCGGTCGACAGCCTCCAGGAGATCGCCACCGACCAGCATGAACTCTTCATCTTCCTCCAGGCCCTCCCCCCCTCCATCCGGCTGGTCCAGGTGACCGGGGGGGAGCGGAAAGAGACCCTGGGGAAGGTTGCCAGCCGGTTCGGCATCAGCTTCAACCGGTTCGATCCCTTTGACGAGGCCCGGACAATCGCCCGGGTCGCCGCACTCGGGGCCGGGGCAGAGGTTATCGCCTTCGAGGACGAGACCGACATCGTTGTGAGCAGGCACCGGTCCCCGGGCAAGGGGGGCTGGAGCCAGAACCGGTACGTGCGCAAGATACACGGTGGGGTCCAGCAGCGCGGGAGGGAGATAGAGATGCAGCTCTCTGAATCCGGCCTCCGGTACGAGAAGCGTGAGACCCGCGCTTTCGGCGGGAGCAGCAGGGTATCATTTGCGGTATATGCCAGGAGGGACCAGGTCCCGGTGGCTGCCTGGCGGGGTGCCGATGTGCAGGTGAGAGTTACCGGCAAGCGGCTCGAGCGGATCAGGTTCCGTTCCCTGTCAGGAAAACCCCCCTACCTGATCGTTGGCATCGACCCGGGCACCACCACGGCAATTGCCGCGCTGGACCTTGACGGCAATCTCAAGGTCCTGGAGAGCTCCCGCCAGATGTCCATGTCGGGGGTGACCGAGTCCCTCTACCGGGTGGGAAGGCCCCTGGTGATTGCCTCGGACGTCCGCGAGATGCCCTATTCGGTGGAGAAGATCCGCAGGGCGTTCTCAGGGGTCGCCTATACCCCCCGGCAGGACATGAGCGTGGAGTCCAAGATGGAGCTGACCGCTCCTTTCCAGTACCGGAACGACCACGAGCGGGACGCACTGGCCGCAGCACTGGAGGCGCACCGCACGTACAAGAATAAGTTCCAGAACCTCCTGAAGCGGGTTCCGCCGGGTTTCGACCTTGATGAAGTGCGGGCCGGCATCGTCCGGGGCCAGTCCCTCGAGCAGGTCCTGGGAGACCTGAAGGGCCGGGAGCCCCTGCCGGAGGAGAGAGCGCCGGTCAGGCCGCTGGAAGGGAAAGGGGACGAACGGATCCGGATCCTGGACGGGACGGTCAAGCGTCTCCGCACCCTGGTGCAGGAACTGCAGGGTGACCTGCAGAAGAAGGAACAGCAGGCAGTCAGGCTCCAGAACCGCATCAAGCGCATCCGCTCCCGCCAGAAGCAGAAGGTGCAGGAAGGTGCAGAGGTTACCAGGCGGGACGTGATCATCCAGAACCTGAAACGCCAGGTCCGGCAGGAACGGAAAACCAATGCCGCCCTGCGCAGGCGGATGACCCGGATCATGGAGTTCAACAGGGTCATGGCCTCGGAAGAGACAGCTCCCCTCAAGGTCCTCCCCTCCCTCACCCGCGAGGGGATCAAGGCCCTCTCCGACCAGATGGGGATCCGCGAAGGGGACATCCTCTACGTCCACCGGGTTGAGGGATGGGGCAGGAATGCGGTACGAGACCTGGCACAGGCCGGCATCGCCGCCCTGGTAGTAGGCCGCCCCCAGGGAGAGCACCCTGCCCCGAACCTCGTGGCCATCTTCCGCGAGCACCAGCTCCCGCTCGTTCCGTCATGGGAGGTGAACGCTAGCATGAAGGGGGACCAGGGCACGGCTGGCCGGGAGCAGCTCCGGGCGGCCCTGGAGCGGTGGGAGGCCGGGCAGAAGGAATACGAGCGCGAAGAAAAGGCCCGGATGCTCGAGCACATATTCCAGGAGTATGTGTCAGAACGGGGCAGGGAGATGAAGAAAGTTGGATGAACGGGCATTGAAAGAGGTGGTCATGGAAGTGATCGGACGGGAGGCCGCCATGGATGATTGTGCGGTCATACCATGCCGGGACCAGTTCCTGGTGGCTTCCACCGATATGCTCCATACCGCAACAGACTTTCCGGGAGGGATGTCCGACTGGCAGATCGGGTGGATGAGCGTTGCCGTGACCCTGAGCGACATCGCAGCCATGGGGGCTGATCCGGGCGATATCCTGCTTGCCGTGGGGCTTGACCGGCCTCTGCGCCTCCGGGCCATTCTCGAGGGGGCCAGGGCGTGCTGCAGCACCTTCGGGGCCCGTTTTTCCGGCGGCGACCTGGACCACCACCAGGAATTGACCCTGGTCAGCTCGGGCATCGGTTTTGCCTCCCGGCCGGTCAGGAGAACGGGGTCGCAGCCAGGGGACCTCGTTGGGATCACCGGCATCCCCGGGAGGGCGCAGGCCGCGCTCTGCGGGTACCGCCAGCATGAGAAAGCCCTCTTCGAACCATGGCCGCAGGTCCGCGAGGGAAAGGCCCTGGCCGGTGCAGGGGTCACATCCATGATGGACGTCAGCGATGGCCTCCTCATCTCCCTGCACGACATGCTGGAGGCAAATTCCGGTGGGTACGCCATCGAGACCCGGTATCTTCCCCTTCCTGAAGGAGTCTCACGGGAAGAAGCGCTCGGGTACGCACTCGAGGGAGGCGGGGACTTCGGCCTCCTCTTTACCCTGCCTCCCGGGGCGCACCCGGTTGGGGGGGTGGAGTACTATATCATCGGCCGGGTGATTGCCGGCCACGAGGTCATGGTTGACGGGGAGCGGAAAGAGATGGCCGGATACCAGCACCAGTGGTGATGGTCATGGCATTTACGGCCCTTTATAGGAAGGCCAGTTCACCTGGATGGCGGTGATCCTTCCTTCCCGTGCATCGGCATTGAACGGGTCAAGGGCCAGCGCCCTGTCAAAAGACCGGATGGCATCTGTTATCTTCCCCAGTTTCAGGAGGGCAAAGCCCCTGTTGGACCACGCCGGTGAGTCCGTTGGATCGATTGAAACGAGGAGGTTGCAGGTGTCCAGTGAATTCTCAAAAAGACCCTGCTTATAATAAATCATCCCTTTGTACATCAGGGCATCCACATTTTTCGGGTCGATGGAGAGCACGGCATCATAGGTTGCCATTGCGCCGATATAGTTACCAAGGTTGAGCTGGGAGTAACCTTTCCGCAGCAGGGTATCGGTATTGTTGGGTTCGAGCCGCAACATCCGGTCATAGAGAATGACCGCATCATCGTACCGCTTCATAATCTCCAGGGCGAATGCCTTGTTTCTCAGGGCAATCGTGTTGTTGGGGTTGAACCGGAGTTCCTTATTGTAATAGGTGCCTGCTTCGTCCAGTCTCCCCATGCTCTGCATGTTGAGGACCTTATACTGCCAGGCCAGGGTGCTGTTCGGGTCGAGTGCCAGGGCATGGTTATACGCGTCCAGTGCATCGTTGAATTTCTGCAGGCTCTGGAGCGCGATACCCTTGTTCAACCAGATGCTTATGGAGTTGGGATTCAGGGCGAGAGCATGGTTAAACGAGGCGAGCGCGTCCTGGAACCTCCTCAGGGATATCTCGGTCATGCCCTTGTTGGACCAGGCAAAGAAGTTGTTATTATTCAATGCGAGCGCCTTTTCGGAAGATGCTAGCGATCCTGCATAGTCTCCCAATCGGCTCTGGGCCATCGCGCGGTACGCCCAGGCGTCCGAAAAGCCAGGATCGATCGAGGTAGCATTGTTCAGGTCCCCGAGCGCATCCTGGTAGCGGCCGAGGTTGATGTATATGAATCCCCGGTTGGTCAGGGTGGCTGTATTCCGGGGATTGATCTCCAGGGCCCGGGAATAGGCAGAGAGCGCCTTGTCGTACTGCCCCAGGCTGGTATAGGAAAATCCTTCATTATTCCAGGCGATCGAGTTGTTCTGGTCAAGGGAGAGAGCAGTCTCCGAGGATTTCAGAGATGCGTTAAAATCCCCCAGGGCGTTTTCTATATAGCTCTTATAGGCCCAGAAGGTGGTATTGCCAGGAGCAAGGTCCACGGTGCTGTTATAAACCGAAAGGGCCTCCCGATATTTTCCCATGCTGCTCAGAATATATGCCTTGTCAGAGAGGTACGCCGTGTTGTTCGGAACCAGGCCCAGGGCATAGTCGATGCTGTCCAGCGCCTCTTCGTACCTGCCGAAACGGCTGAATAGATCGCTTTTCGCCTCTGCAGGAGCGGCGTACGACGGATCCACGGCAAGAGCGCGGTCATAGGCTTTCAGGGCGTCATCGTACCTGCCAAGGGAAACCAGCGTATCTCCCAGGTTCTTGAACCCTATCGCGGAGGTGTTATTGATTTGGAGCGCCTGGGAAAAGGATGCCAGGGCTTCCTGGTAATTCCCCAGGGCCGCCATGGCCTCTCCTCTCCCGTTCCAGGCGCCGCTCGCGTTGGGTTCCAGCCGGATGGCCCGCTCGTAGGATGCGGCAGCCTCCTTGTTCCGTCCCACGCCCAGGAGCACGTCCCCGAGGCTCGTCCAGGTTTCCGGCTGGCTCCCGTTTATGAGCAGTGATCGGTCGTATGAGCGGAGGGCTTCATCGCTCTGGCCCATCTTTTGCAGGACATCGCCCTTGCCGGCCCAGGCGGCGCTGCTGTTGGCATCTCCGGCTAAAATACTCTCGTACAGTGCAAGGGACTCGTTATACTGTCCCTGCTCCTCAAAGGCCCTGGCCTTTACCAGCAGGTCCCCCTGCTGCTCCGTGACGCAGCCGGCAAAAAAGATCGCAAGGAGGACAGCGACGAACGTGCAAACCAGGAACCTGTTCATCCTATACCGTTTTCTCTAATCCCACATAAGCTATGTGCAACCGTAACACCGCAGCCTGGAACCGCCGGGAGATTACATATAACTCGCCGGTTCTCTATAAGAATGGCAAATTAGGGATGGCGGTTCCCAAAAAGTTTTTATGAAGGGGGGTCCACATGTTATCATCATTAAAAGGAGTGAATAGTATGAAATTGGTAACCCTGGCAATTCTCCTGGCAGCGGGTCTGGTGCTCTGCACTCCCGTAGCAGCCGACTATGCCAGCCTGCTGCAGTCCGGGTCTTCATTCGATGGATCCCAGGGAAGCTTCTCGTCCGGCATTGGAGCCAATTTTGTCGGGACAAACCCGAGTGTTTCCTATGACACCGTGGTAAACGGGATCGGGAGTGCACCGGCCATCGGAAACGCAAAGGCTTACCTTAATGGCAATTTCATGGACTCAAGCACCATCTCCGGTCTAACATCCAAGTATATCAGTTATCACCAGAAAGTCACAGTAAGCGGCAAGATCTACGAATTCCAGTTCAGTGCACACTATCATAGCGGGATGTTTTTCTAAAAAGTTGATTTTCCGCACCATCCTTTTTTCATCGCCCCGACCAGCCGGCCAGGCATTTTGGGATACGATCCATTCATGGACGTCAGACGCCCGGATGACGCTCCTGCCTTTTCAAATCTCCTGTTTTTCGAATCGGACGCTCATGCATGCAGAAACTATAAATACTTCCAGTTCTTTACCAATTATTTGATCACGCGGCTTTACGCGAATCAAGGTGGCACAATGAACACAAAAGCAGGTGTAGTAGTAGTTCTTATCATCCTGTTATCGCTGGCTTGCGGGTTTGCATCGGCAGGCCGCACCATACCGCCCAGCAACGAGACCTCAACCCTGGCGGTCAGTACAAGGGCGGCCGCGGTTGGAAGCCTGAGTGCTCACACGGACATCGTATATGTCCAGGGCAATGGCAACTTAAGCGACAACCCACCCCTCCAGCCCAACGGGGAGGGACAGTCCACCCTGAGCTACCAGGAGGACGTTATGGCGGTCTCCGGCGAAGTGACCTATGCAAAGGACAGCACGCTTGATACCGGACCCAAGGTCGCCAACCAGAATAACTTTGAGAGCGACAAGGTCATGACGTACAATTCCAGCGGCGATGGCACCGACACCGGAAAGATGATCGCGAGTGAGAGCATCCTGGTCGAAACCGCTGCCCAGGGAGAGACCACCGGAACACCGGGATGCTGTCCATGGGGAACAGGTAATGACCAGGCGCTTGCGGCGACCAATGACGTTGTCGTTGCCGGGTCTGACATGGTCGTGAGCGAGGCAGCCGTAGCCTCATCGGCCGATGCCCGCATTACATCAGATTCGATCAGCACCCCGGTGTCCATGGACTACTCGGTCGCAATCGAAGGTGTCAACCAGACGCCTGGTGACCCGAGCACCGGTGCGCAGGGTTCCGCCACCGCCTACGTGAGCGCCAACCTGCAGGAGGGCCTGGGCAACGGCACCGCCGTAGGCACCCAGGTGACCTATAGCGACGTCACCTCGGCGAGCGGCCTCTTCGAGCTGGCCAAGGATGTAAGCTACACATCCGGTTGATATTCCAACAAAATTTTTTTACCTATTCCCCGGGAAGAGGGATACATCTCCTCTTTCTTTTTTTCAAAAATTCAAAGAGCAACAGAATACGGCAGGCTGACCCTGGATAAAGTTCCCCCCCATCCCTTGAATCCCATGTAAGGCCGGGAATGCGGGAGAATGGCGCAGTGGGACCTGCTTTGTGCCAGGGAAGGTCCCCGGGAAGTCGTCAGTAAAGGTTACCGCGAAACCAGCCCTTACGCCCGGGCGGCACTGGCACTCCAATTGTTCTGTTCACCCGAGCAAACGGTAATTCCCGGGTGCATCAGTGATCGGGGAGCAGTCTGGTTGGCGGCTGAAGCAGCCCCGTGCCAGGAGTCCACCGGGCATTCGGTCACCATAGTCCTGAAAAGCGACCCAAACATAGTACCTGGCAGGCTCTCTTCATGAAAGCCCCGTCGGATTGAAAGGAGAGACATCCTGCCCGCTTTTTTCAGAGGGACCTGTTTGCACCGGATGTGCCTTTCAGGCTTACCAAAGAGCGTGCGTTGACGCCGAAGCAGCCCTCCGAACCGATGACGCGGTGAGAATCCCCAAAAAAATCATGGCTCAATTCGTGCATTCCCTGCACCCGGTGGGTGATGGCCAGGGATTTTCATCCCCGGGAAGGCCCTGCACGACGTAATAGGGCAATGCAGACTCCTATTTTACCGGATCCTCCCCTGGAAAAACCGGTCCCCGCGGGGCGGGAGGAATCTGAAAAATCCTCGCAGTCACAGGTTTTATGGACATGCGAGATCCACATCGCGGTTGCCAGGGGCCGCAGGAACGGGTTCCGGATCCCCGTGAGCAGGAGGCCACGAAATGTCCGCTGCACCGGAAAAAAATGGGAAAAATTTTTACCCGGGGACCGGGTAGTCCCGGATCCCCGCATTTCTGCCCTGGAACCCTTAGAGCCGGCGGACGCCGGACACGTAGGCCATGTCCTTGGCGAAGTTCTGGATGACACCAGAGGCGGTGGTCTTCTCAGAGTAGGTCAGGTCGATGGCCTTCTGGGCAGCCGGGTTGTTCACATCGAAGGCGCGGCCTTCCATGATGTGGGCGTTGATCCAGGCAGCTGCGGTACCGACACCTGCAGCGCTGATGTCATAGTTCATGGCGACGCCGGGGTCTGCGGTGGCTGCTACGTGGCGCTCGTTGGCAAGGGTCGACATGGAAACGGCGGTCCCGTCAAAGGAGCTGCCCATTTCGACGATGTTGCAGTACGGCGGGATGGCGTCGTAGGTTGCTGCAGCGAACGGACAGATGAACCGGCTCGCCGTGGTGGAGCCATTGCCGGCACCATCGAGCAGGAGGTCCTCAGAGGTGGTGATCCGTCCTAGTCCGATCGTCGAGTCGGTCACGAAGTCGACCTGCTTCGCCGTCCTGAAGTTGAACTGGTTGGCCACCTTGTTCTGGGTGTCCAGGTTCATCTGCTTGGTGTACTCCCCATATCCCTGGTCCATGATGGTATTTTCGGTGTAGGACATGGTGTACTGCCTCTCCGTGGGAGTCAGCGGCGGGGCGTTGAGGACCTCGCTGGACATCTGCCAGACGATGTTGTCGTTCTCGGTCGTGGTTCCGAGGGCATAGACCACGGTCGTGGTCGTGATGCCCTGGGTCTCAGGGGTCTGGTTTACCGGGTCGTCAGCCATGGCCATGCCGGTAAAAGCAACCAGCAGGGCAAGGGCGATGACTATAAATCCGATTTTCTTCATTCTGCTTCTCCTACAGTTCATGCTGATACTCTCAGCACCAACCGTAATTTTACGCTACTGCTCCATAATAACCTTTCTTTTCGTTATTTTGGCAAATAAAATAAATAAAACCGGTTTTCTCCATCAAAACCGATAATTTGATGTTCTTTTACTGAACTGGACGTGATCTTAATTCAAATATGAACCTGCTGGCAAAGCAGGAAAAAAGGGAGTCCGGGGACGGCTATGTCCCCGAATTTTTCACAACGCTCTAGAGGCGGCGCCAGGAAGACACGTAGGCCATGTCCTTGGCGAAGTTCTGGATGACACCGGTGGAGGTGGTCTTCTCAGAGTAGGTCAGGTCGATGGCCTTGTTGGCGGCTGCCGCGTTGAATGCACGGCCTTCCATGATGTGGGCGTTGATCCAGGCAGCGGCGGTACCGACACCAGCAGCGTTAATCTCGTAGTTCATGGCGACGCCCGGGTCAGCAGTGGCGATCACGTGGCGCTCGTTGGCAAGGGTCGACATGGAGACAGCGGTTCCGTCAAAGGAGCTGCCCATCTCGACGACGTTGCAGTACGGCGGGATGTTGTCGGCAACCTGAGTGGCGAACGGACAGATGAACATGTTGTTCGTCGAAGAGCCGTTGCCGGCACCGTCGAGCAGGAGGTCCTCAGTGGTGGTGATGCGTCCCAGCTGGTCCGTCACGAAGTCAACCTGCTTGGTTGCCTGGAAGTTGAACTGGTTGGCAACCTTGCTCTGGGTGTCAAGGCTCATCTGCTTGGTGTATTCTCCATAGCCCTGGTCGAGAATGCTGTTCTCGGTATAGGACATGGTGTACTGCCTCTCGGTGGGGGTCAGCGGCGGAGCGTTGAGAACTGCACTGGACTGCTGCCAGACGATGTTATCGTTTTCGGTCGTAGTGCCCAGTGCATAGACCACGGTCTGGGTCGTGATGCCCTGGGTCTCAGGGGTCTGGTTGACGCCGACGTCAGCCATGGCCATCCCGACGACCAGTAAGGCCAGCGCTATTACCAGAAATCCGAATTTTTTCATGTACAATCCTCCTACATTTTATGCTGATACTCTCAGCATCAACGTAATTTTCCCTTCATCTTTATAATAATCTTTCTCTCTGATTAAGGGAAAATTCAAAGTTCGGCTCACTTGATCAGGAAAACTCTTTATTAGGAAATATAAGTGTCCTCCTGTCATATCGTTACTTTTCCGAAAATAAAAATATATAAATATAATTCTCAGAAAAAAGAGGTCTGCGATTCATATTCCTGGTTCTGGAGCCGACATAAAAACCGGGCCCTGATTTTTTTTCGGATTGCTGAAGCCAGTTGTGCTTGCCACCAGGGTGTCTGCCCGGTTTGAAAAGCATGCTGATATCTGTGGAACGCGATGCCGGGAAGTAAGCCTCCCTGGCGGAGGCATTGTTTAAATCATACTGGCTGCCGCGGGTGGAATAAAACAGCAGACCGTTTTTACCGTCTTGAAAAACGCATAAAAAAGGAAATCAGGGGACGATAAGGTCCCCGAAGTTTTCACAACGCTTTAGAGGCGGCGCCAGGAGGACACGTAGGACATGTCCTTGGCGAAGTTCTGGATGACACCAGAGGAGGTGGTCTTCTCAGAGTAGGTCAGGTCGATGGCCTTGTTGGCGGTGTTCGCATCGTAGGCGCGGCCTTCCATGATGTGAGCGTTGATCCAGGCAGCGGCGGTACCGACACCGGCAGCACTGATGTCATAGTTCATGGCGACACCGGGGTCAGCAGTGGCGATCACGTGGCGCTCGTTGGCAGAGGTCGCCATGGAGACAGCGGTCCCGTCAAAGGAGCTGCCCATCTCGACGACGTTGCAGTACGGCGGGATGGTGTCTGCTACCTGGGTGGCGAACGGACAGATGAACATGTTGTTCGTCGAAGAGCCATTGCCGGCACCGTCGAGCAGGAGATCCTCAGAGCTGGTGATGCGGCCAAGTCCGACCGTCGCGTCGGTCACGTAGTCAACCTGCTTGGTTGCCTGGAAGTTGAACTGGTTGGCCACCTTGCTCTGGGTGTCCAGGTTCATCTGCTTGGTGTACTCTCCATATCCCTGGTCGAGAATGCTGTTCTCGGTATAGGACATGGTGTACTGCCTCTCGGTGGGGGTCAGCGGCGGAGCGTTGAGGACAGCGCTGGACTGCTGCCAGACGATGTTGTCGTTCTCGGTCGTGGTGCCCAGTGCATAGACCACGGTCTGGGTCGTGATGCCCTGGGTCTCAGGGGTCTGGTTGACGCCGACGTCAGCCATGGCCATCCCGACGACCAGTACGGCCAGTGCAATTACCAGAAATCCGAATTTCTTCATGTGTTTCCTCCTACATTTCATGCTGATACTCTCAGCATCAGGTACAGTATTAATCGCACAGACGTTAAGAACCTTTCTCTCGAATGCTCCCCCCAGGGTGGCTATTTCATGAAAATAAGTGAAATGCACGGTTGAATGATTGAAATGACCCGATAAAAGGTTTAACCTCGCGGTTCAAGATATCAAGGCCTTGAATTATGCCACAAATTAAAATTGGAGGCCTTATTTGCGCGCAATGGTGACGTAACCACTATGGCAGACCCTGGTCGAAGGCCGGGTGCCCCGGGAAGAGCGCGTCATCTCCCGTCCGATGCACTCGTGGGCCCTGACTTCGGAAAAGGTAGTTCCCGCACTATCCATCACCGTGAAAAGGTGCTCAAGGAACGGGGTATAGCAGGCGAGGTACCCTCCTGGCCGCAGGAGCGCATGGGCGTGGAAGATGTGTTCAGGAGTGATGAGCAGGTCATAGTGGACCACGTCATAGGTACCTTCGGCCGTGAGCACGTCGCCGTTGATAACCTCCACGTTGTCCAGGCCGGCATCATGGATGTTGGCCCGTGCGAGCCTGGCAAAATCGGGTTTTATCTCGTAGGTGGTCACCGTCGCAGCAATCCCGCCAAAGTAGATGGCGCAGATGCCGCTCCCTGTGCCTGCATCAAGCACGGCGTCGTGATGGTTCATGCCGGTATACGCGATGACCTGCCCGATGTCGCGGGGGAGCATGGGAGCCCCGCTGCGGCTGGCATGTGCAAAGAAATCGGTGGGCCTGGGCCGCAGGACCATGAACTGTTCCCCGGTATGGGTGGCTATGATATCACCGGGTGAGGCCTGGAGCACTGCGGCCATGTCGATGATGCCCTTGTCGGTGGAAAAAGAGCCGGAACCAACCCGGACAAAGAAGGTCCTTCCCCCACCCACCAGGAGGACTCTTTCCCCGGGCTCAACCATGGTCCGAGAGCTGGAGAATGGCCTCTGCGATGTCTCCCCTGGATTTACGAAGGGCCTCACGTGCATCATCCAGCGGGACACCCGCCTGCTCCGCTACCATCTTTACGTCATCATCGGGGATCTCGGGGATCGCAGGTTCGAACCTGGGCTGGCCTGCAATCTGGTACGTGGTGATGCCCTGCATGGTCATGGCCGTCACCTCGGCAGTGTCGAAGATGTAACTGCCCCGCGGGGTGGTGATGACGATCCGCGTCACGTCCTCGATTTGCTCTACCTGCATCCCCAGTTGCTTCATCATCTGCTTCATTTTTCTGGGGTTTATGTTACCCGGCATCATGTCCTGACCTTCCCTGCCGTACTTTTACCGCTGCTCCGTATTTAAACACCAGCATTTCCCGCCCGGATAGGACCGCCATCCCGGTTGCCAGCAGCTGGTCGTCCGCTGTTACCACCAGCACCTCGTCCCCTGCCATGATCCCGGGATCTGCAGCTGCCACGTGCTTGCAGAAAGCGTTCTTCCCCTGCAGGATGAACTCAGCCACCTCGGGAAGCACGGTGACCCGGTAGGAGGGCGGTGGGAGCGCCTTCTTCAGCCGCATGGCCCCTTCCCTCCCCAGTGTGAGCCTCCCGTCAGATGCCCGCAGGGTGGCAAGCCTGGCCCCGTCTGCCATGACCTGCCGGACCCGGCCGGTCCGGGAGAGGACAAACTCGCAGTTATCGGGAAAGAGCGCCGGTCCAGCTCCCCTGCCGAACTGGTACTCAGCAATGGCCCTGGCCCGGCTGAGCATACTGCCCCGCGAGGAGCTCGTTGACCCTGTTGACAAACGCTTCCTCCTTTTCCCGGGGGATGTAGGCCCCGGCGGCGATGCGGTGGCCCCCTCCCGCTCCCCCGGCCTCCCCCGCGGCAACGATAAGGGCTCCCTGCAGGTCGACCCCCCGGGACACCGCCCGCTCGGTGGTGCGCATGGAGACCTTGGTAAATGCAGGGTCCTCAGGCTGAACCACCATGATCAGGATGGGTTTGTCCATGTTGAGCCTGGACAGCGCCATCCCAGCACCGATACCGACAATGGTATCAGGGTAGCGATCGCCGACATGGATGAACTGCAGGTGGGAATACTCTTGCACGCCTGTATTCAGGATATATTCCAGCAGGTCCCGGATCACTGCCCTGTGGTTCGTCAGCATGTGTTCGGCTTCCCGGTATGCCTGCCCCCGGTCCCCGCGGCAGATGGAGCTCCCGGTCCGGGGCCGGGACCAGCGCCCGCAGGCATTGAGCAGGGTGGCAAACTCCTGGGCGTTCCGCAGCGGGGTCCGGGCCCATTCGCCCGGGAACAGGTAGCTCTCGGCAAAGAGCCGCTTCACCGGCTCGCCGCAGGCGACCAGCTGCTGGACCAGGGCGCTGGTGACAGTCCGCTTGTCTTCCGCGGAGAGCTCCTCCCATACCAGCCAGCGGCGGTCGCCGGTCTGCAGCTCGATGTCCAGCCGCTGGAGGAAACGCAGGGCGCCCTGGAGATTGTTGCTGACACCGGGGATGAAGGGGTCGTCATTGTAGGCCAGGCAGACGTGGAGGGGCCTGGTGGAGGTCCCGTAGCAGTTCAGGTCCCGGGGGATGACGTCCATATAGCCGGCTTCTGCCCCTTCCAGGGCGATCTCCCGCGCAGGGCCGACCAGGCCGCAGTCCTCCCGCGCCATCATGTCCCCAACGTTCCCGATGACGGCGAGCGGTGATAAGTCCAGGTTGGCCCTGTCCATCTCCCGCGCCAGGAGATATGCCACCCCTGCAGCGCTCATCTTGTGGTATCCATGGGGAAGGCAGTTGACCTGCCGATAGTCCCGCGCAGCCTCCTGGCTGACGTGGTGGTCCACGATCAGAACCTCGTCCTCCGCCAGCCCGCGGTCGGCAAGGAGCTGCTGCTGCCCTGCGCCCAGGTCGCAGAAGACCTTGAAACTCCCGTCCTCCGGGACCTGGTGCATCGTCAGCGGTTCGAGCTGCCGGACAAAGACGGAAGCAGTTCGTATTCCCGCCCGGGAAAGTGCCGATGCCAGGATAGCTTCCCCGGCAATGCCGTCGGCATCGATGTGGGAGATGATGGTCACCTGGTCATGGGAACAGATCTCCGATGCCGCCGCCCGGACATCCTCGGGAAGACCCATTGTACTAGTAATAGGCGATGCACAACAAAAACACATTTGTCCGGCACCGGGAACACCTCCGGAAGGGGGCAGGAGGGGCGGAAAAGATCCCGAAACGGCAGGGTTCATAACCTCCTGGAGAGACTATCTGGTAACTTGAGCGGAAAATACCGCTTGGAGCATTCCTGAAATGGATCCAGGGTTCCGGGAATTTGTGGAGCAGGGGGTAATCGCGCCTGAACGGATGAGGGCCGTGGATGCCAATGCCCGGGCCCTGGGAGTGGGTACGCTCCAGCTGATGGAGAGCGCAGGGAGGGCCCTCGCCGACCTGGTCAGGTCCAGGCACCCGGGCATGGTGGTCATCCTCTGCGGGAAGGGGAACAATGGCGGTGACGGCATGGTGGCTGCCCGCCACCTCCAGGACCGGGAGACTGCGGTCTGGTACGTCGACGAGCCTGGCATGAGCGCTGAATGTGCGCACCAGCTGGCCATACTCAGGCACTGCCGGGTCATGCTCCACCCGGTCAGGTGCCGGGAAGACCTGGTGCACCTGGAAGGCGACCTGTCCCGGGCGGAGGTGGTCGTTGATGCGCTCCTCGGCACCGGTTCGGCCGGGCCCCTCCGGGATCCTCTCAGGAGCATGGTGGCAGAGGCCTGCCGGGCTCCCGGGGAGAAAATAGCCGCAGACGCTCCCACGCCCGGCCTTGTCCCGGACCTGGTGCTCTCGTTCCACCGCCCCAAGGTCCCCGGTGCCCTGGTGGCGGACATCGGCATCCCCTGGGAGGCGGAGTGCACGGTGGGGCCTGGAGATTTGCTCATGCTCCGTCAGAAAGACCCGGATGCCCACAAGGGCGCCGGTGGCGAGGTGCTGGTGGTGGGGGGAGGCCCGTACCAGGGTGCACCGTACCTTGCCGGCCTCGCGGCCCTCCGTGCGGGCGCCGACCTGGTACGAATCGCGTCCCCGGTATTTGAACCAGTTCCTGACCTCATCTACGAGCGGCTGGACGGTCCCCGCATCACGGAGGATCATCTCGATCGTCTCATCGGGCTGGCGGAAGGGGCCGATGCGGTGGTCATGGGCAACGGGCTCGGGGACCAGAGCCATGGGGTCATGCGTGCCCTGGCCCCCCACTGCCGGAGGCTGGTCTGCGATGCTGATGCACTCCGGCTGCCCCTTCCACGCGGGAAAGAGACCATCTATACCCCCCATGCCGGTGAATATTCCCGCATGACCGGGAACCCGCCTCCTGGAGATTTGATAGCAAAAGGCAGGGCGGTCCGGGATGCGGCGGCCGGCACGGGGACCATTCTCCTCAAGGGGAGGGTGGACGTGATCTCCGACGGGGCCAGGGTGCGGTTCAACCGGACCGGGTGCCCTGCCATGACCGTGGGCGGCACGGGCGATATCCTGGCGGGAATGGCAGGAGCACTCTTCTGCCACCTCCCGGCCTTTGAAGCAGCCTGCATCGCCGCCTATGTGAACGGGAAGGCCGGCATGGATGTGGAGCGATCGGCCGGAGGGGGGATGCTGCCCACCGACCTGCTGGAGCACATACCCCTGCAGTTGTTCAGGAGGAGTGAAAATGGCTGAATTCACACATATCGATGGAGACCGGGTGCGCATGGTGGATATCGGGTCCAAGGGCGAGGTGGCGCGGGAAGCCGTCGCGGCAGGCCGTATCCATCTCAGGCCCGATACCCTGGCCGCCATCAGGGAGGGGACCGTGGTGAAGGGCAATGTACTGGCCACCGCGAGGATAGCGGCGACCCTGGCGGTGAAAGATACACCCCGCATCATCCCCATGTGCCACCCCATCCCGCTGACCGGCATTGACGTGGACTTCGAGATGGCTCCAGCGTGGATCGAAGCACGGGTGGCCGTCCGCTCGGTGGGAAAGACCGGGGTGGAGATGGAAGCGCTGACGGGAGTCTCCGTGGCCCTTCTGACCATCTGGGATATGGCAAAATCAGCCGAAAAGGATGAAAAAGGGCAGTACCCCGTTACAGCTATCAGCGATATCCGGGTCCTCCGGAAGCAGAAAGGAAAAGAAGGGGCGCGAAAACCCGGTTAGCCAGCCCGGCACCGCGGGCTTTATGAACTATCGCGTCCATCTATAATGGTCTTGCGGGATCCGTCCCGTGGAAAAGGAATGTGGCTTCCAAAAGGGAGCTGAACCTTCATTCAGGTGATCGTCCAATGGCAAAATCTATGTACGCCTACGTACGGGAGGCGTGGAAGAGGCCCGGAGATAGCGGGGTCCGCGACCTGCTCTGGGACCGGATGCAGTCATGGCGCCGCGAGGGGAGCGTGGTCCGCATTGAACGCCCGACCCGCATCGACCGTGCCCGGAACCTTGGCTACAAGGCAAAGCAGGGCGTGGTCATGGTCCGGGTGAAGGTCCGCCGCGGGGGAAGGAGAAAGTCCCGGTACGTGCGGGCCCGCCGGTCTGCACGAATGGGAATGGCCCGGATGACCTCGGGCAAAAGCATCAGGAGGATCGCCGAGGAGCGGGCCTCCCGGAAGTACCCCAACATGGAAGTCCTGAACTCGTACTGGGTGGGGCAGGACGGCCGCCAGAAGTGGTATGAAATTATCATGGTGGACGGGCACCACCCTGCCGTGCAGCGGGATGCGCAGCTGTCCTTCATAGGCAGGCCCCAGCACCGCGGACGTGCGGAGCGGGGCAGGACCAGCGCCGGGAGGAAGGGCCGGGGGATGCTCACCCGGGGGAGGGGGACCGAGAAGACCCGCCCAAGCATCCGCTCCCATGGCAACATCGGCAAATAACCTAATCACCTCTTTTCTCAAACCAATCCCCATGCAGTTCACCGATGCCTGCGTCTTCCCTTATCCCGCGGGGGATTCGTCGCTGCGCAGGATGGCCCTCGATGCCCGCCATCTCGGGCTTGACAGCCTGGTCGCGGCAGGAGCGGAGGCAGGCATCGTCCATGGGGTATCCATCATCCCGGGGATCATGCTGGAGGGTGCCGGAATACGGGAGGCGCCAGGAGGACACGTAGGACATGTCCTTGGCGAAGTTCTGGATGACACCAGAGGAGGTGGTCTTCTCAGAGTAGGTCAGGTCGATGGCCTTGTTGGCGGTGTTCGCATCGTAGGCGCGGCCTTCCATGATGTGAGCGTTGATCCAGGCAGCGGCGGTACCGACACCGGCAGCACTGATGTCATAGTTCATGGCGACACCGGGGTCAGCAGTGGCGATCACGTGGCGCTCGTTGGCAGAGGTCGCCATGGAGACAGCGGTCCCGTCAAAGGAGCTGCCCATCTCGACGACGTTGCAGTACGGCGGGATGGTGTCTGCTACCTGGGTGGCGAACGGACAGATGAACATGTTGTTCGTCGAAGAGCCATTGCCGGCACCGTCGAGCAGGAGATCCTCAGAGCTGGTGATGCGGCCAAGTCCGACCGTCGCGTCGGTCACGTAGTCAACCTGCTTGGTTGCCTGGAAGTTGAACTGGTTGGCCACCTTGCTCTGGGTGTCCAGGTTCATCTGCTTGGTGTACTCTCCATATCCCTGGTCGAGAATGCTGTTCTCGGTATAGGACATGGTGTACTGCCTCTCGGTGGGGGTCAGCGGCGGAGCGTTGAGGACAGCGCTGGACTGCTGCCAGACGATGTTGTCGTTCTCGGTCGTGGTGCCCAGTGCATAGACCACGGTCTGGGTCGTGATGCCCTGGGTCTCAGGGGTCTGGTTGACGCCGACGTCAGCCATGGCCATCCCGACGACCAGTACGGCCAGTGCAATTACCAGAAATCCGAATTTCTTCATGTGTTTCCTCCTACATTTCATGCTGATACTCTCAGCATCAGGTACAGTATTAATCGCACAGACGTTAAGAACCTTTCTCTCGAATGCTCCCCCCAGGGTGGCTATTTCATGAAAATAAGTGAAATGCACGGTTGAATGATTGAAATGACCCGATAAAAGGTTTAACCTCGCGGTTCAAGATATCAAGGCCTTGAATTATGCCACAAATTAAAATTGGAGGCCTTATTTGCGCGCAATGGTGACGTAACCACTATGGCAGACCCTGGTCGAAGGCCGGGTGCCCCGGGAAGAGCGCGTCATCTCCCGTCCGATGCACTCGTGGGCCCTGACTTCGGAAAAGGTAGTTCCCGCACTATCCATCACCGTGAAAAGGTGCTCAAGGAACGGGGTATAGCAGGCGAGGTACCCTCCTGGCCGCAGGAGCGCATGGGCGTGGAAGATGTGTTCAGGAGTGATGAGCAGGTCATAGTGGACCACGTCATAGGTACCTTCGGCCGTGAGCACGTCGCCGTTGATAACCTCCACGTTGTCCAGGCCGGCATCATGGATGTTGGCCCGTGCGAGCCTGGCAAAATCGGGTTTTATCTCGTAGGTGGTCACCGTCGCAGCAATCCCGCCAAAGTAGATGGCGCAGATGCCGCTCCCTGTGCCTGCATCAAGCACGGCGTCGTGATGGTTCATGCCGGTATACGCGATGACCTGCCCGATGTCGCGGGGGAGCATGGGAGCCCCGCTGCGGCTGGCATGTGCAAAGAAATCGGTGGGCCTGGGCCGCAGGACCATGAACTGTTCCCCGGTATGGGTGGCTATGATATCACCGGGTGAGGCCTGGAGCACTGCGGCCATGTCGATGATGCCCTTGTCGGTGGAAAAAGAGCCGGAACCAACCCGGACAAAGAAGGTCCTTCCCCCACCCACCAGGAGGACTCTTTCCCCGGGCTCAACCATGGTCCGAGAGCTGGAGAATGGCCTCTGCGATGTCTCCCCTGGATTTACGAAGGGCCTCACGTGCATCATCCAGCGGGACACCCGCCTGCTCCGCTACCATCTTTACGTCATCATCGGGGATCTCGGGGATCGCAGGTTCGAACCTGGGCTGGCCTGCAATCTGGTACGTGGTGATGCCCTGCATGGTCATGGCCGTCACCTCGGCAGTGTCGAAGATGTAACTGCCCCGCGGGGTGGTGATGACGATCCGCGTCACGTCCTCGATTTGCTCTACCTGCATCCCCAGTTGCTTCATCATCTGCTTCATTTTTCTGGGGTTTATGTTACCCGGCATCATGTCCTGACCTTCCCTGCCGTACTTTTACCGCTGCTCCGTATTTAAACACCAGCATTTCCCGCCCGGATAGGACCGCCATCCCGGTTGCCAGCAGCTGGTCGTCCGCTGTTACCACCAGCACCTCGTCCCCTGCCATGATCCCGGGATCTGCAGCTGCCACGTGCTTGCAGAAAGCGTTCTTCCCCTGCAGGATGAACTCAGCCACCTCGGGAAGCACGGTGACCCGGTAGGAGGGCGGTGGGAGCGCCTTCTTCAGCCGCATGGCCCCTTCCCTCCCCAGTGTGAGCCTCCCGTCAGATGCCCGCAGGGTGGCAAGCCTGGCCCCGTCTGCCATGACCTGCCGGACCCGGCCGGTCCGGGAGAGGACAAACTCGCAGTTATCGGGAAAGAGCGCCGGTCCAGCTCCCCTGCCGAACTGGTACTCAGCAATGGCCCTGGCCCGGCTGAGCATACTGCCCCGCGAGGAGCTCGTTGACCCTGTTGACAAACGCTTCCTCCTTTTCCCGGGGGATGTAGGCCCCGGCGGCGATGCGGTGGCCCCCTCCCGCTCCCCCGGCCTCCCCCGCGGCAACGATAAGGGCTCCCTGCAGGTCGACCCCCCGGGACACCGCCCGCTCGGTGGTGCGCATGGAGACCTTGGTAAATGCAGGGTCCTCAGGCTGAACCACCATGATCAGGATGGGTTTGTCCATGTTGAGCCTGGACAGCGCCATCCCAGCACCGATACCGACAATGGTATCAGGGTAGCGATCGCCGACATGGATGAACTGCAGGTGGGAATACTCTTGCACGCCTGTATTCAGGATATATTCCAGCAGGTCCCGGATCACTGCCCTGTGGTTCGTCAGCATGTGTTCGGCTTCCCGGTATGCCTGCCCCCGGTCCCCGCGGCAGATGGAGCTCCCGGTCCGGGGCCGGGACCAGCGCCCGCAGGCATTGAGCAGGGTGGCAAACTCCTGGGCGTTCCGCAGCGGGGTCCGGGCCCATTCGCCCGGGAACAGGTAGCTCTCGGCAAAGAGCCGCTTCACCGGCTCGCCGCAGGCGACCAGCTGCTGGACCAGGGCGCTGGTGACAGTCCGCTTGTCTTCCGCGGAGAGCTCCTCCCATACCAGCCAGCGGCGGTCGCCGGTCTGCAGCTCGATGTCCAGCCGCTGGAGGAAACGCAGGGCGCCCTGGAGATTGTTGCTGACACCGGGGATGAAGGGGTCGTCATTGTAGGCCAGGCAGACGTGGAGGGGCCTGGTGGAGGTCCCGTAGCAGTTCAGGTCCCGGGGGATGACGTCCATATAGCCGGCTTCTGCCCCTTCCAGGGCGATCTCCCGCGCAGGGCCGACCAGGCCGCAGTCCTCCCGCGCCATCATGTCCCCAACGTTCCCGATGACGGCGAGCGGTGATAAGTCCAGGTTGGCCCTGTCCATCTCCCGCGCCAGGAGATATGCCACCCCTGCAGCGCTCATCTTGTGGTATCCATGGGGAAGGCAGTTGACCTGCCGATAGTCCCGCGCAGCCTCCTGGCTGACGTGGTGGTCCACGATCAGAACCTCGTCCTCCGCCAGCCCGCGGTCGGCAAGGAGCTGCTGCTGCCCTGCGCCCAGGTCGCAGAAGACCTTGAAACTCCCGTCCTCCGGGACCTGGTGCATCGTCAGCGGTTCGAGCTGCCGGACAAAGACGGAAGCAGTTCGTATTCCCGCCCGGGAAAGTGCCGATGCCAGGATAGCTTCCCCGGCAATGCCGTCGGCATCGATGTGGGAGATGATGGTCACCTGGTCATGGGAACAGATCTCCGATGCCGCCGCCCGGACATCCTCGGGAAGACCCATTGTACTAGTAATAGGCGATGCACAACAAAAACACATTTGTCCGGCACCGGGAACACCTCCGGAAGGGGGCAGGAGGGGCGGAAAAGATCCCGAAACGGCAGGGTTCATAACCTCCTGGAGAGACTATCTGGTAACTTGAGCGGAAAATACCGCTTGGAGCATTCCTGAAATGGATCCAGGGTTCCGGGAATTTGTGGAGCAGGGGGTAATCGCGCCTGAACGGATGAGGGCCGTGGATGCCAATGCCCGGGCCCTGGGAGTGGGTACGCTCCAGCTGATGGAGAGCGCAGGGAGGGCCCTCGCCGACCTGGTCAGGTCCAGGCACCCGGGCATGGTGGTCATCCTCTGCGGGAAGGGGAACAATGGCGGTGACGGCATGGTGGCTGCCCGCCACCTCCAGGACCGGGAGACTGCGGTCTGGTACGTCGACGAGCCTGGCATGAGCGCTGAATGTGCGCACCAGCTGGCCATACTCAGGCACTGCCGGGTCATGCTCCACCCGGTCAGGTGCCGGGAAGACCTGGTGCACCTGGAAGGCGACCTGTCCCGGGCGGAGGTGGTCGTTGATGCGCTCCTCGGCACCGGTTCGGCCGGGCCCCTCCGGGATCCTCTCAGGAGCATGGTGGCAGAGGCCTGCCGGGCTCCCGGGGAGAAAATAGCCGCAGACGCTCCCACGCCCGGCCTTGTCCCGGACCTGGTGCTCTCGTTCCACCGCCCCAAGGTCCCCGGTGCCCTGGTGGCGGACATCGGCATCCCCTGGGAGGCGGAGTGCACGGTGGGGCCTGGAGATTTGCTCATGCTCCGTCAGAAAGACCCGGATGCCCACAAGGGCGCCGGTGGCGAGGTGCTGGTGGTGGGGGGAGGCCCGTACCAGGGTGCACCGTACCTTGCCGGCCTCGCGGCCCTCCGTGCGGGCGCCGACCTGGTACGAATCGCGTCCCCGGTATTTGAACCAGTTCCTGACCTCATCTACGAGCGGCTGGACGGTCCCCGCATCACGGAGGATCATCTCGATCGTCTCATCGGGCTGGCGGAAGGGGCCGATGCGGTGGTCATGGGCAACGGGCTCGGGGACCAGAGCCATGGGGTCATGCGTGCCCTGGCCCCCCACTGCCGGAGGCTGGTCTGCGATGCTGATGCACTCCGGCTGCCCCTTCCACGCGGGAAAGAGACCATCTATACCCCCCATGCCGGTGAATATTCCCGCATGACCGGGAACCCGCCTCCTGGAGATTTGATAGCAAAAGGCAGGGCGGTCCGGGATGCGGCGGCCGGCACGGGGACCATTCTCCTCAAGGGGAGGGTGGACGTGATCTCCGACGGGGCCAGGGTGCGGTTCAACCGGACCGGGTGCCCTGCCATGACCGTGGGCGGCACGGGCGATATCCTGGCGGGAATGGCAGGAGCACTCTTCTGCCACCTCCCGGCCTTTGAAGCAGCCTGCATCGCCGCCTATGTGAACGGGAAGGCCGGCATGGATGTGGAGCGATCGGCCGGAGGGGGGATGCTGCCCACCGACCTGCTGGAGCACATACCCCTGCAGTTGTTCAGGAGGAGTGAAAATGGCTGAATTCACACATATCGATGGAGACCGGGTGCGCATGGTGGATATCGGGTCCAAGGGCGAGGTGGCGCGGGAAGCCGTCGCGGCAGGCCGTATCCATCTCAGGCCCGATACCCTGGCCGCCATCAGGGAGGGGACCGTGGTGAAGGGCAATGTACTGGCCACCGCGAGGATAGCGGCGACCCTGGCGGTGAAAGATACACCCCGCATCATCCCCATGTGCCACCCCATCCCGCTGACCGGCATTGACGTGGACTTCGAGATGGCTCCAGCGTGGATCGAAGCACGGGTGGCCGTCCGCTCGGTGGGAAAGACCGGGGTGGAGATGGAAGCGCTGACGGGAGTCTCCGTGGCCCTTCTGACCATCTGGGATATGGCAAAATCAGCCGAAAAGGATGAAAAAGGGCAGTACCCCGTTACAGCTATCAGCGATATCCGGGTCCTCCGGAAGCAGAAAGGAAAAGAAGGGGCGCGAAAACCCGGTTAGCCAGCCCGGCACCGCGGGCTTTATGAACTATCGCGTCCATCTATAATGGTCTTGCGGGATCCGTCCCGTGGAAAAGGAATGTGGCTTCCAAAAGGGAGCTGAACCTTCATTCAGGTGATCGTCCAATGGCAAAATCTATGTACGCCTACGTACGGGAGGCGTGGAAGAGGCCCGGAGATAGCGGGGTCCGCGACCTGCTCTGGGACCGGATGCAGTCATGGCGCCGCGAGGGGAGCGTGGTCCGCATTGAACGCCCGACCCGCATCGACCGTGCCCGGAACCTTGGCTACAAGGCAAAGCAGGGCGTGGTCATGGTCCGGGTGAAGGTCCGCCGCGGGGGAAGGAGAAAGTCCCGGTACGTGCGGGCCCGCCGGTCTGCACGAATGGGAATGGCCCGGATGACCTCGGGCAAAAGCATCAGGAGGATCGCCGAGGAGCGGGCCTCCCGGAAGTACCCCAACATGGAAGTCCTGAACTCGTACTGGGTGGGGCAGGACGGCCGCCAGAAGTGGTATGAAATTATCATGGTGGACGGGCACCACCCTGCCGTGCAGCGGGATGCGCAGCTGTCCTTCATAGGCAGGCCCCAGCACCGCGGACGTGCGGAGCGGGGCAGGACCAGCGCCGGGAGGAAGGGCCGGGGGATGCTCACCCGGGGGAGGGGGACCGAGAAGACCCGCCCAAGCATCCGCTCCCATGGCAACATCGGCAAATAACCTAATCACCTCTTTTCTCAAACCAATCCCCATGCAGTTCACCGATGCCTGCGTCTTCCCTTATCCCGCGGGGGATTCGTCGCTGCGCAGGATGGCCCTCGATGCCCGCCATCTCGGGCTTGACAGCCTGGTCGCGGCAGGAGCGGAGGCAGGCATCGTCCATGGGGTATCCATCATCCCGGGGATCATGCTGGAGGGTGCCGGAATACGGGAGATCCGGGCATCAGCCAGGCAGCTGGCCGGGAGGCCGGCTCTTTTTTCAGCCCGTGCCGGGGACTATGCATTCAACCGGGCGCTCATCGGGATCCCGGGTATCCGGGTCCTCCGGGGCCTCCAGGACGCACCAAAAAATGCCTTCGACCACATCATTGCCAGGCAGGCGGCGGAACGAGGGATAGCCGTTGACCTGGACGTGGGCTTCCTGGTCCGGTGCCGGGGCCCCGCAAGGCAGCGGGCCATCCAGCGCTATGCAGACCTGGGCCGCCTCCAGGGCAAATACGAGTTTCTCTTCACCCTGTCGACAGGGGCACACTCGGTTCTCGATATGAAGTCCAGGAGAGATATCAGGGCCCTGTGCGGCCTGTTTGGAATGGCTGCCGATCTCGTTGATGAAACTTTTGGCACCCCGGGACGAATCCTCAGACCCGATGGACCAGTCGAGGTGGTGCCGTGAAGCCGAGGCCTCCCACCATGCGGAACAAGCGGCGGTATATCCTGGCCCGGATTGATCCCCCCTATCCCGAACCGGACCAGCGGGAAATCTTCCAGGCCCTTGCAGAGGCCATTGCCAGCCTGTACGGGGATCTTGGCGCGTCAAAGATCCAGGCAGCAGTGATCTCGTGCGGGGGAGGCTATACCATCGTCCGCTGCACCAGGGGGACAGAAGGGATGCTCCTTGCGGCCATGTCCACCGTGACCCGGGTGAGAGAAGACCGGCTGGCCCTGCGGAGCTGCCTTGCCTCGGGGACCCTGCTTGCCCTGCGGAGGGCGGTGCAGGAGTCACCGGCCCCGGCTGTCCAGGAGGAGAGAGAAGTGCAGTTTTCGGGCAGAATGTTCCAGTCGGTCCGTTATCACGGTGAAAAGGTTGATTTAGTTGAAAAGGGATTTAAAAGTCAGGAACGATTATTTCTCACACGTGAAGATCTGGAGGATTATTGATGCAGCCACAAGCATACCAGATGGGATATGACCGGGCAATCACGGTGTTCAGCCCCGACGGCCGGCTTTATCAGGTCGAATATGCCCGGGAAGCGGTGAAGCGAGGGACCACCGCGGTAGGGATCAAGTGTGCCGAGGGAGTGGTGCTGATCGTGGATAAAAGGGTCAGCTCCCGTCTCCTGGAACCCCTGTCCATCGAGAAGATTTTCAAGATCGATGAACACATCGGGGTGGCATCTTCAGGGCTGGTCGGGGATGCCCGCGCCCTCGTGGACCGGGCCCGCATCGAGAGCCAGATCAACCGGGTCACGTATGACGAGAAGATCGATGTCGAGACCCTGGCCAAGAAGCTGGGCGACCACATGCAGACATACACCCAGTTCGGGGGGGCCAGGCCCTACGGCACGGCCCTCCTCATTGCCGGGATAAGCGACGGGCAGAGCCGGCTCTTCGAGACCGACCCGAGCGGGACGCTCCTCGAGTACAAGGCCACCGGGATCGGGATCGGAAGAAATGCCGTGATGAAGGTCTTCGAGGAGGAATACAGCTTTGATGCATCGCTTCGGGACTGCATACTCCTCGGCATCAAGGCCCTGCATGACGCCACCGAAGGGAAGTTCGACGTAAACACGGTGGAGATCGGGGTCATCGAGCAGCAGCAGCCGCTCTTCCGGAAGATGTCCAAGGAGGAAGTCTCCTCCTTCGTGGAGCAGTTTGAGAAGTAGCGGGGCCACCCATGATACCCCTGGAGAAGGCCGTGGTGGCCAGGCTCGAGAGCCACGGGGAAAAATTCGAGATCCTCGTGGACCCTGACCTGGCCGTGAAGGTACGCCAGGGCGAGAAGGTGGAACTGGAGGACATAGTAGCCGCACTCTATGTATTCTCCAATGCCTCGCGGGGAACCCGCGCCGCTGACGAATCGCTCCAGAAGATCTTCCATACCACGGATTTTGCAGAGATTGCCGGAAGGATCATCGAAAAAGGGGAGATCCACCTTACCGCCGACCAGCGGCGGCACATGATCAGCGAGAAACGCCGCCAGGTCATTAATTTCATTGCCAGGAACGCGGTGAACCCCCAGACAGGCCTGCCCCACCCCCCCCAGCGCATCGAGATGGCCATGGACGAGGCACGGGTGAACATCGACCTGTACAAGAACCTCGACGAACTGGTCAAGGAGACGGTCAGGGCCCTGCGCCCCCTCCTCCCCATCCGGTTCGAGGAGCTGCGCATTGCCGTGAAGATCCCACCAGAGTTTGCCCCCCGGTCCTTCGGGGAGCTCCAGTCCGCTGCGAGTATCGAGCGGGACGAGTGGCAGAAGGACGGGTCCTGGATCTGCATCCTGCGCATCCCCGCGGGGATCCAGGGGGATATCTATGACCTCGTCAACCGTCTCACCAAGGGGCAGGGAGAGGTCAGGATCCTTGATTAAGTATATCTGGGACGAGCGCGAACAATACAAGACATTATAGCGAGGTCACCCTATGAGCAGGGGAAAACAGAAAGCAAAAGGCAGGGTCACGGGGAGTTCGGGGAGATTCGGGCCGCGTTACGGGCGGTTCATTCGAAAACGGGTCGCCGAGATGGAGAAGATCTCACGGGCGGCTCACCGCTGCCCGCGGTGCGACGTGATCGCCGTGCGGCGGGTAGGCACGGGGATCTGGGCCTGCCGCAAGTGCGGATTTAAATTTGCCGGCGGAGCATATACCCCCCAGACACCCGCCCTGCGAATCGCTCTCAGGACCATCGACCGCACCCTCCAGGAGAAGGAGTGAACGTCGTGGCAGGAGCGTACAAGTGCGCCCGGTGCAAGCAGAAGGTGGAGATTGATATCAACGTGCGATGCCCCTACTGCGGGCACCGCATCCTCTTCAAAGAGCGTGGTGCAGCCATCAAAGAGCTGCAGGCCCGGTGACCTGGTCACCGCGTCGGGAAAACTTATCCCGGGCTTTGTTCCCCTGCCAGGGAGCAGCGCTATCTCCGTCCGGGGAAGCCGCTTTCATCTGCGCAGGCGCCCCTGGAAGGACAGAACTGCCTTGATCAGCTCATACTTTTTTTCACCGAAGAGTGAGAGAGACTCCTGCTGACCCTGTACCCAGATTCTGGAGAACCGGGATCCTGTTCGATCCATGACTGGACACGGGAGCCCGGGCCCGGGCCGTGCATACCTGAGTCGATCGTGGCGGACCAATCGGTTTATCAGGCCATGCATCCATACCTAACGGTGCAATTTGAAAAAGAGGGCACCTGCACGTTGATGCTTGGCGGGACCCGCAGGCGGCGCCATCGGGTCCGGCAGGCGGGTCATGGAGCATAGGGCAGTCTTTCGCATCAGGTCCCCTCATGCAGGGACCATCTACCAGGCCGTTGTACCTGAGATGGAGGCTGAGGTGCACCCCCGTTCCCGTGCAGAGTGCTTCCTGGAGAGCCCGGAGATCCTGGTCCTCTCGGTGGGGGCCAGGGATATCGCCGCGCTGCGGGCTTCCCTGAATATGTGGCTCCGCCTGGTCAGTGTGGCGGATGAGATGCAGGCGCTGGCGACAGGACGAGGAGGTATACCATGAGTTCCATATCACCCAAGGTGCAGAACCAGATCGCCCAGCTGCAGCAGCTGCAGCAGCAGATGCAGACAGTAGGGGCACAGAAGACCCAGTACGAGATGGCAGCCAGGGAAGCCAGGCGGGCCATCGAGGAGATGAAAGATATCCCCGAAGATGCGGCGGTCTTCCTGAGCATGGGCACCGTGATGATGCAGAAAAAAAAGGACGAGGTACTGAAGAACCTCAACGAGAAGGTGGAAACCCTCGAACTTCGCATCAAGTCCCTGGAAAAGCAGGAAACCCTGATCCAGGGAAAATTCGAGCAGCTTCAGGCCCAGATCAAGCAGGCGCTGGAGGGGAAGACGGCCCCCCCAACTGCCGGCTGAAAAATAGTTCTATTTTTCGCCCTGCACCTGTTTTTCCACCCGGTTGAGCAGGTTGAGGGCATTTACCATGGCTTCGGCTGATGCCAGGACGATGTCATCACCCGAGGCACTGGCATCGAAGATCCTGCCGCGCTCATCTTCGACGGCGATAGTCACGTGGCCGATGGCATCCGATCCACCGGAGATCGCCTCGATGTTGAATTCCTTGAGCTGGACCCTGACTGGCAGCATGCCGATAATGGCCCGCAGGGCCGCGTCTACCGGACCCGTCCCCGTGGAGCTGAAAACCCTCTCTGACCCGCTCACCCTGGCCTTGACGCTCGCCGTGGGGATGACATGGTTTCCGGTCATTACTGCCAGGTCAACGAGCTCGATGACCCGGCCCCCGTTCACGATCCCCATCTCGCTCTCGGCTATTGCGTAGAGGTCGGCATCGGTCACCCGCTTGCCCTTGAACGAGATGAATTTGATCTTTTCCACGATCCGGTCCAGCTGGGCATCACTTGGCTGCAGGCGCACCTCCTGGAGCATCTGCCTCACGGCGTGCCTCCCCACGTGCTTGCCAAGGGTCAGTTTCCTGCGGTGGCCCACCATCTCCGGGGTCATTATCCCGGGCTCGAACGTGGAGGCGCAGGCGATCACACCGTGTGAATGTATACCGCTCTCGTGGGAGAATGCATTCTCCCCGACGATGGGATAGGTAGGGGGCATGGAAATCCCGGAATACCGGGCGATCAGGCGGGAGGTCTCCACCAGCCGCTCCTTTTTTATCCCGGTTTCAATGCCGAGGATGGACTCGAGGATCATCACCGTCGGGGCAAGGTCGGCATTCCCGGCCCGCTCACCCAGGCCGTTTATCGTCACCTGGACCTGCGAGGCCCCAGCCTCGACGCCCGTGATGGTGTTGGCCACTGCCAGGCCGAAGTCATTGTGGCAGTGCACGTCGATGGGGCAGTCCACCTCGCTGGCAATCCGGGTGATCAGCTGGTGCATGGCTGAGGGATAGCAGACCCCCACGGTATCCGGGACATTGATGATGGTGGCCCCTGCTTCGGCAGCGGCCTGGAATACCGTAATCAGGTAGTCATGGTCTGTCCTGGTCGCGTCCATGGCAGAAAACATGCACTGCTCGCAATGCTCTCTGACATACGAGACGATCTCCCGGGTGATATCCAGGACCTCCTCGCAGCTCTTCTTGATGGTGTGGATCCGCTGGACCTCGGAGGTGGGGATGAAGACGTGCACCTGGTCCACCCCGCAGTCCAGGCATGCATCCACGTCCTCTTTCCGGGAGCGGGCAAGTCCGCAGATATCGGCCTCGAGGCCCAGGTCCACGATGGCCTTCACCGTCTCCTTCTCCCCCTGCGAGGAGGCGGGGAAACCGGCTTCTATGGCGTGGACTCCGAGGAATGAGAGCTGCCTGGCAATTTCGAGCTTCTGTTCAAACTTGAATGATACACCGGGCGTCTGTTCACCATCCCGCAGGGTGGTGTCAAAAACAGTTACCTTCCGTTTCACCGGGCTATCGACAAAGAAGACAATTCCCCACAGAAGTTGTGTTGGATGTCATGGTATACCATGGGGCCTCCTGATATTTAAAATACGCTGGAACCGGCCGTTTTAGCCCTGCATCGATACGTTTAATACCTTTATTTTCCCTATACTATGAGCGCAAATCCCGCCTTAACTCAGACTGGTAGAGTGCGCGGCTGTAGTATGATTTGCCGACGTGAGGCAATTGCGCAGCTACCGCGATGTCCCCGGTTCGAATCCGGGAGGCGGGATATCCTGTTGCGCAGTCATCAGGTGCCCAGGTAGTGTAGCGGCCTATCATGTCTGCCTGTCACGCAGACGACTCGGATTCGAATTCCGACCTGGGCGTTTTCTGTTTAAAAGGCCATGGGATTTTCATATAGGTTAACCAAAATTTTTTATCTTTTATCTTTCAAAATGCATTGCGAGGATGGTATATGGCCGTATGAAAATCGTATATCCTGGTATATTTTTTCTGATCGGGATATGTCTGTGTACCGGCTTTACCTGTGCTGACATAGCCCCATCCATGACATTGGAAACGCATGGTCTTGCCACTTTCACTTCCGTACAGAGCAGCGGCCTCCTGATGCAACAGGATAGCATAGTATGGAGGCAGAGCAGCGAAGTCCTGGGAGCGAACCTCGAAGAGGTACCAGTGGTTACCATCGACCCGGGGACGCAGGAGCTGACGGTGGCATACGTCTGGAGGGAAAAACCGGAACCTCCCATGAATGTTCGTGAAGTCCAGGCTACCGGTTCATATTACGAAAATACCCTTGCCGACCAGGGGAGGATCGAGTATATTAAAACCTCCTCCATCGATACCGGTTACCAGCCCGTCAATAGGTACAATATCAGGGAACAGAAGGTTTTAGGGTTCATAGGCACTGAGAGCGGGAGGCTTACGTCCGAAGAATCGATCCTCCTTGATACAGCCGGCAATTCGGTAACACCAGTATTCCTTGCCGCCGCCTGCCCCTTCAGCCTGGGTACAACCGGAAAATGCACCCCCCAGTTCTGCAATGGAATCGCAGCGGGGAGCACGCTCGACCTGGAGCAGGGTCAGGTTGCCACGGAGGCATCGTCGCGTTTCATCGGACCTGCTCCAGGGCCGAACTGGCCGGAAGAATCAGCATGGCCGCCGATACCCGTAATCGAAGGGTCTTCTGCGGCTGCTCACTATGAAATATCGGTCGAAGGGCCGTCCTCCGGTATCCCGGCCACCGGTTCCGTAGAAGCCCACGTCCAGGCACACCTGACAGACGGTTCAGGAACGTGCCCGGGCCCTGGGGTGAAGGGACTGGAACTAATCTACGAGGAGAAGACCACTGCATCCGGATCTATCAGCCTTTTCAAAAAGAGCATATCCTACGAATCAGGCATCGGCTGCCGGGCGTGCAGCTTCTGATATCGTGGGGGGCATTTTTCGGCTGTTTTCTGTTACCGGGGGTGATTATACTGGATCTATCGCGGCGGTACTGGTTTTCCCTCAACAGGGCAATTTCCCGCCGGGATAAATTCATCAGTATATTTTTATAGCAATCACCCTGTATTATCATGCAATCCATGGTGAATGGAAAGAAATTTCCATGTCATTCCCCAATGAGTCTTGAGGAGGAGAAATTTCATGAATAAAATGGCTTATCGCGGTATCATCATACTTCTGTTGCTTTTCCTCGTGGCAGGCGTGGCCTCGGCCTACCCCGCGGTCCAGAAGAATGCTCTCAAGCCGCTTGACCGCCTCGCCTCGCTCCAGCAGACGAAGGCAAGCGTGTATTCCTCGTCGATGGTCGATATGCTGAGAGAATTCCGAGCGGAGAATGCAGCCTCAGGCGGAAACGTGAGCATCTCCATCTCGATCTCCAACTATGGGCCCAGCCAGTCCTGCACCTCGTGCGGAACCGGCTGGGCACGCAGCTGGCCGGGGTACTGGTTCGAGTATAATTACCCCAATACCTATTACCCGGGGCCACCCGAACCGGCAGAGCGGGGATACGGGTCGCTGCTGGTGGCGGCTCCCCAACTGGGCGGTCTGGGAGAAGGATCCAATGAAACGACGACATATTACCTCTGGATAAAATCGGGATTCTTTGCAACCGATGTTGAACCCGGCTATAACATGCAATGGCGATATGGCGGAATCTTGCCGGTCTATTATGAAAATAACATACTTGCAGGGAGCTATTGTCTTAAGGTGACCGTGACCAGTAATCACCCCACAGATCCAGCCGTCTGGTGCGGGAGCGCCATCATCGCCGCCAACCAGACGACGCGGGTCTATCCCCAGGCCGCAGGATGCCCGTTCTCTGACTGTGCCTGCGGGTACTGAAAAATTCTCCCCGCTCCTATTTTGGTAATTTTCAGCGCCCGAATGAAACCAATCCGGCCAGCTGCCTGATTATCCCATCATCCCGGGCCCGGCGAGTTTTGAGACCAGCCGGCAGACACTCTGTAAAGACCTCCCCTGCTGAGCTGGCAGGTTCCTGGCGGAATGCCGGAACGCCCTGGAGGGTAATGCCTTCGGAAATTATCCAGGGGAATGTAGGGCCAGTGCCCTGCCCAATCCTGGCACGCATCGAACGCTTTTCATGCACGAGGATTCTCCGGGCATTTTTAACTCGAAGTATGGAACTCATGCATTTCATTGATCTATCACTTAAAAGCAATAATTTTAATTGAGATAGGATGGATACTTTTTCAGACGCTCCATTACTATTTAATTACTTATGAAATAAGAATTAAATGAATAAGTTGAAATATTGCGAATAAAAATTAATAAAGTATGAAAAATATTGATTCCATTCTTGTGTTCGTTCTCACTATCTGCACCATGCTTGGAGCGACAGGTTGTGTGGGCACTACCCAGCCTTTCATTACGGAATCTCCTGCAGCTTCCGGTGCAACATCCACAATCTGCCTGGAGGACGGATTTGGAAGAGACGTCACTCTTGTATCGCCCCTGAAGCGCGTTGTCTGTTCCGGGTCCGGATGCCTCCGGTACCTGGTATACCTGAAGGGCCAGGATCTCGTGGTCGGAGTCGATGATATCGAGAAAAAGGACCAGACCATTGAAGGACGCCCCTATGCCCTGGTCTATGGTAAACAATTCAAATCACTGCCACTCATCGGAGAGTTCCGGGGCAAGGACGACCCTGAGAAGATCATTGGCATCGGGCCGCAGCTGATCTTCAAGACAGGGTCAACCGGGACAGCATATGGGACGAGCGCGGCAGAAGCCAACACACTCCAGGAAAAGACTGGAATCCCTGTTGCAGCATTCGCATATGGGTCGCTTCGGGACGATAAGGAAAAGGCCGAGATGTACGGGGGCCTGCGCGTGATAGGCAAGGCACTCGGAAAACAGGATCGGGCTGAAGAGGTGATTGCCTATATTGAGGCGACCTTGAAGGACCTCGAGGAGCGGACAGGGGACATCCCGGCCGCCAGGCAGAAGTCCGTATACATCGGGGGCGTCAGTTCGGCAGGAGCCCATGGAATCATCTCCACCGAACCGGCATACCCTCCGTTCCTCTGGGTGCATGCACACAATGTCGCAGCCGGAATGGGGACGGCACACGCCGATATCGCCAAAGAAGCGCTCGTGGATTGGGATCCTGAGTTCCTTTTCATCGATGCCGGGACTCTCCAGATGGACAATGAAGGGGCCATTGGAGAATTGAAGAACGATCCGGCACTGCAGGGCCTCGCCGCCGCAAGGGAGGGCAGGGTCTACGGCGTGCTCCCTTATAACTTCTATAACACCAACTACGAGACGGTGCTGGCAAATGCCTATTTTGTTGGCAAAATTCTCTACCCTGACCGGTTTGCAGACATTCAACCGAACTTGAAGGCCGACGAGATTTACACATTCTTTGTTGGGAAACCGGTCTTTTCAGAATTAAACGGCAGTTATAAAGGCCTTGGATTTTCGCAAATTCCGATTGAGAATTAACAGTTGGGAAAGAATCGCTTACGACGAGGAGTGTGAGGGGCCGTGCACTTTGCAGAAGGGGAGATCCCGGTGGACTACCTGGGATATGTCCGCCTGAAAATATTCTGGATCTCTGGGGGGGTCCTCCTCCTCTTCACTCTCCTGGTGTATTCAATCTCGGTCGGAACGGTAGCCATCCCTCCTGTTGAGGTATTAAAGACACTTTTTGGACAGAATGTCTCTGGCAAGTGGGACGTGATCATCTGGAACATCCGTCTCCCCCAGGCGCTCACGGCCATCGCCGCGGGTTTCGGGCTTGCGGTTGCCGGTGTTGCCATGCAGTCTATCCTGAGAAACCCGCTGGGGTCCCCGTTCACGCTCGGCATTTCAAATGCCGGGGCGTTCGGCGCTGCGGTCTCGGTTATCGTGCTCGGGACAGGCACCATGCAGTCGAGGGTAGCCGATGCCGTTACCATCAACAACCCCTACCTGACCACTATCATGGCGTTTTGCTTCTGCCTTCTGGCGACCGGCGTGATCCTGCTCATCTCGCGCATCAGGGGAGCATCACCGGAGGTGATGGTACTTTCAGGGGTGGCACTCTCGTCGCTTTTCACGGCAGGGACCATGTTCCTCCAGTACTTCTCAAACGATATCCAGCTTGCTGCGGTCGTTTTCTGGACCTTCGGGGATGTTTCCAGGGCAAACTGGCTGGAGCTTGCGCTTATATCGGTCACCGTTGCGGGAGCAGCGCTTTTTTTCCTCGCAAACCGCTGGAATTACAATGCAATCGATGCCGGCGATGAGACAGCAAAAGGGCTCGGGGTCAACGTGGAACGGGTCCGGGTAGCGGGAATGGTCGTCGCTGCCCTGGTATCAGCAGTGATTGTCGCATTCGTCGGGGTGATCGGCTTCGTGGGACTGGTCTGTCCGCACATGGTCCGGAGGATCATCGGTGATGACCAGAGATATCTGATCCCGGGATCCTGCGTGATGGGAGGTATCCTCCTGCTCGCTTCGGACACCGTCGCTAGGTTGATCATGGCTCCCTACGTCCTTCCGGTTGCAGTCCTGACAGCGTTCATGGGCGCCCCGATCTTTCTGTATCTTCTTATCAGGGGGTACCGGCGGTGATTCTCTCGGTCGATGAACTCCGTTTCTTCTACCAGAACCGGGAAGTGCTGAAAGAAATCGCATTCACTATCAAGGCAGGCGAGATCGTCGCCATTCTCGGGCCCAATGGTGTCGGGAAGACCACCCTCCTGAAGTGCCTGAACCGTATTCTAACTCCACGAAAGGGCGTGGTCTTCCTGGACGGCGAAGACCTCTTAGGGCTCGACATGAAGGAGATTGCCCGACGGGTCGGTTATGTCCCCCAACGGGTGGAGACGGGGAGGCTCACGGCTTTCGATGCGGTGCTCCTGGGCAGGCGGCCGCACATTGGGTGGGATATCAGGGAAAAAGACCTTAAAATTGTGGATGCAGTCTTCCGCCGCCTCTCCATGGAACACCTCCGGTTGGCATACATTGATGAGATGAGCGGGGGGGAACTCCAGAAGGTCGCCATTGCACGCTCCCTCGTGCAGGAGCCAAAAGTCCTCCTCCTTGACGAGCCGACGAGCAACCTCGACCTGAAGAACCAGGTCATTATCCTCACCATCCTCTCCCGGATAGTCCGGGAGCACCATATTGCGGCCCTGATGACTATGCATGACCTTAACCAGGCGCTACGATATGCTGACCGTTTCATTTTCCTTAAGGGAGGGCGGGTCTTTACGCACGGGAGCCACGATGTGGTCACTCCAGGCGTGGTAGAAGAAGTATACGGCCTTCCAGTCATCATCGGCGAACTTGGAGGCGTACGGTGCGTAATCCCTGGAGACCCGCCTGTGAACATTGAATGATAGAAAAATCCACCACACATACACGAGGTATAATCTATGTGCGAGAAAGACCAAGGAGTTCCCTTCGATACTGGATACACTTCATTTGAGGCCTGTGTTCGTTTTCACGGCCATGCCTGCCCCGGCCTGGCCATGGGCTACCGGGTTGCAACCGCTGCGATGAGACAGCTGGGTGTTCAGCGTCCGTATGACGAAGAACTCGTCTGCGTCGCAGAGACCGATGCCTGCGGTGTGGATGCCGTCCAGGTGATGACCGGCTGCACGGCGGGGAAGGGCAACCTTTTCATCAGGGACTATGGCAAACACGTTTTCACCTTCATATCCCGGGAGAGCGGCAGGGCGATCCGCATCCTCGTACGCCAGGAGGACCTCCTGGAACGCCTGGAGATGGATTTTTTGCGAAAACGAGTCTTCTCCGGGGCCGCAACTACCGATGAACAGGTACAGTTCCAGTCCCTGATGCAGACTGCCACCGTCCGTATTCTGGAAATACCTGAAGCCGGGATACTGGATATCCGGGAAGTTTCAAGGGAGCCACCCGGAAAGGCGCGGATCTTTACATCCATCGCCTGCACCTGTTGCGGTGAACCGGTATCCGATGCAAAGACCCGCATGGTCAATGGTTCGCGGGTGTGTATCCCCTGCGCAGATTCCCTCTCGATCGAGGGAGAGCGCGGCACCCCGTGAGCATCAAACTCCACCCTTTCGGTCATGGCAAGTCTCCTTTCCAGCAACGATGGGATGCCCCACGGCAGGGGAAGTGATCTGGCGGGCTACGCAGATCTCATCAACCCCTCTGTTACCCAGGGATGTTTCGAATAGGGAAAATACACTTCTTTGCGCTTGCCGGTTTAATCGGGCGGACCGAAACGACACCCGGGGCAACTCCTCCGCATAACCCGGTGGAGCACGGCACCGTCCTCCCGACAGGCCAAAACCGGTCGCTTTCTCCATCGTCGATTTCATCGGTGTGAACGAGGGGGGTACTTTCGTGTAAGAGAGCATACCGGCGATTGACCTAAACCCTATTCCGAAAAAGATCGATGCATGGTGGCGACGATTGATACGTTGAAGATAACGAGAACTGCGTTTTCCACCTGTTAAATCCCGAATCCATCCATTGCATGGTGGACATGCCACAGGTCGGTGAAAAGGACTTCAGGATAGCCTTTTTCAACGTTATAAACCATATATCGCTATATGTTAACCTGCAGCAATCTTTCACCGCCCTCTCTCCTGATTGAAGAAAACCCCCATCCAGCATGTTTATGATTGACGCAGGCATACAGTGCGTCATGGCAGCGACAGGAGACGGCTGCCCTGCTGACCCCGATGGTGGGACCGGGGAGAAGTCCTGCCCCCTCTCCTTCGGGTTGAAAAACGGGGCACCTCTCATCGGCCTCGGGGCCCTGCTCATCTTTGCCGTGGCAGTCCCCCTGCTCGTCCCAGGGAGCATCCCGCCGGTACCGTTTCCTGTATCGCTCGTGTTCGTGGGATTTGGGGTGTTCCTGGTCTGGCTCGGCCTGTTCCGGTGAACGCTCCCATCCCCGGCCGGTGATACAACATGGCAGATTACCTGCAACCTGATGAAGAGACCCTGAACCGGTTCGCCGGCATTGCCAGGGAGCGCCTGGTGCGCGAAGCCTCCTCCTCCCCTGACCCGCATGTCAGGGGATACTGCGTTTACCTCCTGGGTACCTTCCAGGATCCCATGTTCCTGAGCGTCTTCCTGTGCGCCCTGCGTGACCCTGACAAGAGTGTCCGCTCGCAGGCTGCAGCGGCCCTTGCCGCCATGGGAGAGCCGGCCCGGGGGAGCCTCCTGGACATGCTCGCCGACAGGGACTGGAAAGTCCGCTACCGGGCGGCAGAATCGCTGGGCATGCTCCGGGACCCGGCAACAGGGGAAGCCCTCATCCGGGCCCTGGGAGATGAGAAGGACCACGTGCGCTACATGGCGGCAAAGTCGCTCGGGCTCCTGGAGGCCCGGGAGGCCCTCAACCCGCTCGCCGGGCGACTTGCCGACGAGAACGTTTTTGTCCGCCGGATGGCGGCAGCTTCCATCGGTTCAATCGGCGGGGAAGAGGCTGGTCAAGCGCTTGCGGCCGCGCTACGGGGAGAGAATGTTCCCGAAGTGAGAAAGGCCATCCAGGAAGCTCTGCAGCGGACCCTGCGCTGAAAAAAGGCGGAAGGACGTTACCGGATCTTTGTCCCGGGCGGCACATCGCGCAACGGTACCAGGACGGAGGCCTGGTCACCCGCCGCGAGGATCATGCCCCTGCTCTCGACGCCGAATATCTTCGCCGGCTGGAGGTTGGCGATCACGACCACCTTCAAGCCGACGATCTCATCGGGCCGGTAAAACGGTGCGATTCCAGCAACGATCTGTCGTTTTTCATCGCCGATGTCCACCTGGAGCCGGAGGAGCTTGCTTGATTTTGGGACGGGGTCCGCTGCCGTCACGACCCCTACCCGGAGGTCCATGCGTGAAAAATCCTCGATGGAGACGGTCTCTATTCCCTTGGCCTTCCGGCCGGCCTCCTCCACCCGCTGCTGCAGGAGCTTGTCCATTTCGGCGATGAACGCATCTTCCAGTTTTGCAAAAAGCGGTTTTGGTGCCGGGAGCGGGCCGGGAGGGAGGTCCCTGAGGGCCTCCCGCATCGGCTGGTCAGCAGCGGCCCCGGCGTTCCCGAGCATCGCCCACATCTCCTGGGCTTTCTCCGGGATAACCGGCTCGAAGAGGAGCGAGAGGGCCTTGACCAGCGCGAGGCAGTTCCTGATGGCCTGCCGGGCGGCTTCCCGGTCCGTTTTGACCAGCTTCCAGGGTGCCCTGCTCTGGATGTAGTTGTTGCCGAACGCGGCCAGTGCCATCATCTCGTCAACAGCGATCTTGAAGTCATAGTCCCGCATGGCTGCATCCACGGAGGCGAGTGTCCGCTCCACCTGGCCAAATATCTCTTCCTGGACGGGGAGGTCAGGAACTCCCCCGAACTCTTTATGCGCGAAGTAGAGGCTCCGGTATACGAAGTTGCCCAGGGTATTGACAAGCTCGTTGTTTATCCGCTCCTGGAAGACCTTCCAGGAAAAATTCAGGTCCTTGGTGTGGTTGGTGTACGAGAGGAGGTAGTACCGCAGGTAGTCGGGCGGGAGCCCCCTGTCCAGGTAGTCCTCGTTGGTCCATACTACGTACCCGCGGGACTTGGAGAACTTGTGGTCATCGACCTTGACCATCCCGCTGGCCACGATGGCACGGGGCACCCCGTACCCGGCGCCCTTCAGGAGGGCCGGCCAGAAAATGCCGTGGTGGTAAATGATGTCCCCACCGATGAAATGGGTCACCCGGTTATCGCCGCACCAGAGGGCTTTCCAGTCGGCCCCGGTCTCTTTGCCCCATTCTTCGGTAAAGGAGATGTAGCCGATGGGAGCATCGACCCACACGTAGGCCACCAGGTCATCCCTGCCCGGGAACTTCACCCCCCAGTCGAGTGTCCGGGTTATGCACCAGTCATGGAGCTCTTCCTTTGCCCATCCCATGGCATAGTTCCGGGCATTCAGGGTCCCTTCGAGGCCGTCCAGGAAGTTGAGGAGGAATTCCCTGAAATCGCTCAGCCGGAAGAAATAGTGCTCCTGGTCACGCAATTCGGCCCTGGTCCTGCAGACCATGCAGACCGGCTCCCGGATCTCCCCCGGCTCCAGGTGGCGCCCGCACCCCTGGTCGCACTCGTCGCCCCGGGCGGGGACGCCGCAATAGGGACAGGTGCCCTCCACGTACCGGTCGGGGAGGAACCGCTGGCATCGTGCACAGTAACTCTGCTTGATGGTCTTTTTGTAAACAAATCCATTCTCCATCAGGGTGGTGATTATCTTCCTGGTCCGGGCATGGTTGGTTGGGTTGTCGGTCATCCCGAAGTGGTCAAAGATGACACCCATCCTGCGGAAAGTCTGGTCAAAGTGGGCGTGGTAGCGCTCGGACAGCTCGCGGGGGGAGACGCCGGCCTCCTCGGCGCTGACCACGATTGGGGTGCCGTGGTTGTCGGAACCGCAGATAAATACCACCCTTTCCCCGGCCCTCCGCAGGTACCGGACATAAAAATCCGCAGGGACATAGGTGCGAAGGTGTCCGAGGTGGCAGGGGCCGTTGGTATAGGGCAGCCCGCAGGTCACCAGAATGGGCCTCTCACTCATCATTATGCTTTTTGCCGGAGATGCTATAAATAAGCTGGAACGGGAATGGCAAGAAAAATCGTTTTTACGACTGCAGCCCTTGGTTCAGAGCCTGGATTGCCCGGGATCGGGGAGCTCGCCGGATGGGTTGGGTCCCAGCGTGGGAAATGGGCAGACCTTATCTCCTATCTCCTGGAAGGATCGCTTTCCCCCCAGCAGGAGGCCGGGATCGATATCACCTGCGCAGGCGGCGTATTTTACAAACCCCGGCTCCTGGAAAGCCTTATCGGCATCACCGGGCTGGAGATAACCGGAGAGCTGGGGGTAGATCACGGGGCCCTGCAGGGCGATTGCGAACGGGTCCAGGCCATGGACCGTGCCTCCCAGGCAGCCCTCCCTGCCCCGCACCTGCTCGGGCTCAGGGATGCCTATTACGGGGACGAGGAAGAGGCTGCCCAGGAGCTGTACCGCCAGTATCGTGCCATCCTCCGGACCATGCGGGACGCGGGCATCCCTGGCCATGTGCTGGTCGCTGACCATGCAGAGGAGGGGGAACTGGCGAGCCTTGCAGGGCGGAAGGCCTTTTATTTTGTCAGGGATCCGGACAGGGAGTCCCTTGCCCGCGTCCTCGAGCACCAGCAATGGATTGCCGTCAAAAAGGGCCAGGTCGACCTGGTCGCCGGCCTCCGGGAGGAGTATGATATAGCGGGGGCCATCCTCATGGACCCTGACGAGGAGAGTCTGCGGGCTGTACTGGAAATACTGGACCCCGGGCAGGTAAAGGCGGGAGGATACTGCACCGGGGATCCCGAGGTCTACTGGAAGGACATAGCTGCATCCGCAGTCCTCTCACGGTAGGGACTTCGGCAGTACTTATCCGGGAATGACTTCGACAGTCCTTATCCGGTAATGACATCGGCAATCCTTTCCCGGTGGGACACCGGCAATCACTTCACGGTAGGGATTTGGGCAATCCTTTCCCGGTGGGACATCGGCAATCACTTCACGGTAGGGATTTAGGCAATCACTTCACGGTAGGAACTTTGACAGTCCTATCACGGTAATGACATCGCAGTCCTTTCCCGGTGGGACATCGGCAGTCCTTTCCCGTCAATGACTTCGGAGTCCTTCCCCGGCAATGATTTTGGCAATCACTCCCGGCAGGGACTTCGGCAATCCTTTACGATAGACTTCAGCAGTCCTTTCACGGAAGGGATTCGGCCAGCTGCACGAACCGGTCAAAATAGCGGGCCCTCCCGGTAATGCGGAACCTGATCCGCTCCCAGAACGAGAAGGGGAACGAGCCCCCGGAGGCATGGGGGTGCCCTCCGCCGCTGAATTCCCTCGCGATCCGGTGGCTGATGGGAGGCACGGAGCGGAGCGAGAACCGGCCGCCCGGGGAGACGAGCACCTCGATATCGGTCTTCAGGGTGCTGCGCATCCGGGCGGCGGTCTCGCTCGGGTACCCGTAAAGGGGTGCGAAGGCGATGCGGTACCGGTTCCCCCTGATGAGGGCCCTGCGGATGCTCCGGTCCATGGCCGCTTCCATCTCGCCGCGGATCTCCCGGTACTCACTCTCGATCCGGACATCGGAAAAGACCCCTTCAACCAGGCGATCCCTGACATACTCGCGGTTCTTTCGCCGCTGCAGGACCAGCCCCAGGACAGCGGACCGCGGGTCCTCGTGCTTCCACAGGTCATAGTCACAGACCACCCTGGCAACCTCCGCAGCGGCAGGATCCCCCTCCTGGAGGTCACGGGCGCATATCCCCGTGGCGCAGGTCCCCACATCGACGTGCAGGAGGTCGCACCGCGCCTCCACCGCGGATTTCTCCTCATCCTGCCAGCGGTGGTGGTCCCTCCACTCCACCTTCCACTTTTTATTCCGGAGCACTCCCAGGACCGGTTCAACCCCCGGCTGGAACCCGAGGTCGGTGATGCTCAGCATATCCCCGTTCCCGGGGTAATGCGAGATGAACTCCAGGATCCCGGGAAATTTTCCGACAGAGCAGAAGATAGTAGTAATATCGCCGTACCGCATCCGGTGGATGGCATCGCACCCGACCGCATCGAGGTCGTTGTGGGTGAGGTGCAGGATACCTGGCACCCTCTCCCCGATGATGACTGAAAGGTCTTCCTCGCGGTTCCGGGGGGGCCGCCGCCACGGGGGGAATCTCACCGGATACACCGCCGGGAGAGCGAATAATGGGTGCTATGACAGGAATCCATGCGTGAAAACAGATCATTTATTAGTTGAGAGATTCTAATATTGTTTCCCTGCCTCAGTAGCTCAGTTTGGGAGAGCGCCAGACTGAAGATCTGGTTGTCCCCGGTTCAAATCCGGGCTGAGGCATCCGGAAACTTGGTTCAAATCACGGGCGCAAACTTTTTGCATATTCTTTTAACGCTTTTTTATGGAATCTTCCACGGTAGCCACTACCGTATGGGCCGAAGTTGCAGCTTCGCACCGTTTCTCATGCATCAAACCTGAGTACGGCAGCCATGCAATCGATGCTGCATTGGTTAAGGCCAGCTCGTCAAACAGGATGCCGACTTGATAAAAGAGTTCATCGCCGAGCGGAAGGTCGCTGCGAATATCGGCACAAGCCGGGCGAACAAGTTCACCTACATCCTGGTCGGTTGGAGGAGATTCATCGGTCCGTATCACGAGCTCTCGATCGCGGATGTCTATACCGGCATCGACACGATGAAGAATGGCCTTACCCAGAAGGGCACACCATTCAAGCAGAATACGAAGCATGATAGGGTCCGGATCTTCCGGCAGTTCCTGCTCTGGATGATCGAAAACGAATATTCTACCCTGCCTGAACGGAAAGTCCGTCGCATCCAGGTCCCCACGAAGGACACGATGACCCACAAAGCCGCGGATCTCATAACTTCCGAAGAGGTGAAGGGGATTCTTGCGGCCTGCCGATGGAGCCGTGACCGTGCACTGATAGGCATGCTTTACGAAGGAGGCTTCAGGATAGGCGAGCTCGCCCAGATGAAATGGAGTGATCTTTCCTTCGATAGTACCGGGATAGTCGTTAATGTCAACTTCAAGACGGGAATTCCTCGATATGTCCGGATCATCTTGGCGAAGGGTTACCTCTCGCAATGGCGGGCCGATTATCCAGGTTCACCAGAAGGTGATGCATTAGTCTTTCTCAACGAGCTACGGCGGCCATTGACGAATGGAGGAGTCATTAAACAACTCCGTAGAATCTGTGATCGCGCCGGGATTTCTAAGCATGTCACCCCACATCTTTTCCGGCACTCCCGGATTACCCACCTCATCAACGAAGGGGTATCTGAAAGTGTAATCAAGATGATTATGTGGGGCTCGGTACACACGACGATGTTCAAGGTCTATGCCCACCTGACCGGGACCGATATCGATGAAGAACTCCTCCGGGTGTACGGGATCCAGAGAGAAACCGAAGAAAAACGTGTCCCGAAACTCGAGCCGCGGGTCTGCCCGAATTGCCGTTCACTCATGCCACCGGTGGCTGATTATTGTGCACTTTGTGGGGAGTCGCTCTTGACCACACATTCAGCCCGTGAAGAGGAGATCCAGAAATTCGTGAGGGAACATAAGAAAGAGTTGTTAGAATACCTGGACAAAGCGCCGGCACCGATTAAAACTTAATAATCTTCAACCGGTATCAATACCCTCTTTTAGTATTTCGCTGAATTGAGTGTAATCGTCGGTGGAATTTTGATATGGGCAGGAGAAAAAAGGACGCAACAATAACAACGTCAGGACCTGACGCTCCGAAGAAAAGATCACAATCTAAAGTAACCAAGGAACCATCGTTTCTCATTTCTTTCAATCCATACGAGAATCTTCCTCCGGATGAAAAAGCCCAGGCAACGAAGTTGATCGAAAAGGGAGAATGGAAATTAGCAAGAACCCACGAAGACAAAGCTCGTGACTTCCTGCGGTATTGCCTGGTAAAGGACTGCCTGAAGAACGAGTTTATCAAAAATATCGTCGATAATGTCATGACGAAATATCAGAAGACTAATCCAGACGATTATAACAAATTCATAGGTGCGATTAGCGAGATTCTTGCAAAAAATGAGCCCAATGACAAGGATTCAGAAATTGTACTATCGCAGTTTTATGAAAGATTGAGAGAGATGGGAGCCAATTAAATTTCATTTGTCCCACGACCCCTCGGGTATCTCCCGGACCGCCCCACCCGGTGCCCGCCCGACCGAACCGAAGGGGCGGGACCATAGTGCTCAGGACATCTGGTGACGGCCCGGAGTGTTCGTCTCCGCTTCGCTCAGCCCACACCGCGGGCCTGCTTTTTCTCGGTTGAATAAATCTTGGACGTTCCCGGTTTCGTTGCTTCGCTCCTCACCGGCAGCTGTTTCTTCCCGCTCCTCGCATCGTGCTTTCCATGGTGCTCGTTGCTGTTGATCGGTGGATTAAATATTCTCTAGAGCCACCCGCAAATAATAATTTAGAATATTATCGAGCTTTTCAAGTGGAGGTATATCTTTCTCATAAATTCCTTCATGACTCATTTTATCTCGAAAATCTTTACAAATCTTAAAATCGGTAACGTCTGTTTCGTATTTTTTTGGATTCAATACTCCGGCAACTAAAGAAAATTTCATCAGAAGCGGCAACTTACGACATTCATTCTCCTTTGGAATAAAGTCGGCGAATGGCATTTTTACAGATTTATCAAAATGCTGACCCGTTTTCATCATTACATCAAATTTGTTTTGAGTAATGATTTTTTTGAATGCTCTATGGGTTAACATCTCAAGGCAAATAAAGCCCAGATAAAATTTCTTCCAAGGATCTTTCTCAATCAACATTGATATCCGCCAATGAGCGATATTACTAAGCCAATTGTTGTCAGATGTATGCACTTTCTGCATTAACGACAAAAGTCTCTCTTTGTTGAAGGCTTTCCCGTTACAATATTGGTAACCCTCCGCTTGAGTTTCCATGGTTTTTGGAAACGCGACTATAATCTTATCATCTATCAAAAGGGCCATTTCGGAAATGAGGAGTTCGTCAAATAAAATTGGATCCATTTCCGTCACAAAAACCAATAAGATTTTATCAAAAACTTCGGAATAAATTATTTTTTCATATGATTCTCTAAAAAAGCGGAATGCCTCAGAAGTAACGATATTTCCATTTTCATCAATCATCCCGAGTTCATGAGGATTGATTATCATTTCAATTACGATTGAGGTGGCCCAAGCGTACCTTGGCAAATAATCCGGATCTGATTTCAGTTCAGCAATGAATTCCTCTAATCGGAATTCTTTAGATTTAGATTGGGAGAAAATTTCCTTCTTTTTCTTTAAACCGTAAGCATCAATTGAATATTTTAAATTAATAATTGATTCGGGAATCTTGCCGAAATGGCAAGTTAATGTACACCCGGTTTCAGGAAAATTATTTAAAACCAGCGGATTTGATTTTTGTATTTTATTTGCTTCTGAGGGCTCAAAACAGTACCATTTTGTTGTGTAGACCCTGAAATTGATAATTTTAGCTAATCTCTTCTGAATCATATGATTTACCTTACGACCTTAAGAATGGTTAGATAATTCATTCTTTCTCCATTGCTTTTACCATTTTATCGAGATATTGTTGAAATTCTGGATCCATGTTTAGTTCTTCAAAATCTTTGATTTTATATGTCCATTCCTTAGACCTTTCAGCTCGATTTTTACAATTATTACATTTAGTTGATTGAAAACGGGAAGTCATTTCCTTTAAGCCATGGCCTATCGCCCCGCCTTTGTATTTACACCAAATCGCTTTCATCCCCATTGATGGAAGGCCAATTGATTGCCCTACCATACTTGTAGAGATGTACGATATTCTGAAATGTTCGCAATATCCCAAGAATTCTGTAGGATCCATTTCATCTAATGCCGGCAGTATTGCTTCTTTGGTTAATTTATCAGGATTCTTTAAATCTATCCACATAATTTCGAGATGTTTTCGCGTCGCCTCTTTGCCTTCTGAAATAAGTAACTCCTTAATTGCTACTTCTTGATGGGGGATAACAAATGGATCTGGACGCTCTTCGATCATTGTTGCGAGTTCATCACATCTCTCAATGTACCCAGAGTAGCCATTATCGATTGCCATTTGTTTAGCCTTTTTTTAAATATTCTTTCGCTAATTCGAAACTCCCCGACCAATAATAATATAGAAAAAGATCAAAGTACACATTTGAACATCAGCCGCCGCCGACAGGGATTTCGCTGCGAAGGGTCGTTACCGAAGTTACCCAAAACCTCGAAGAGAAGAAACTTGTTGCAATAATCTGCCTCGATGACGCTAACTACTTGCTCGGCAACAATATTCTGAATGATACCCTCTACTCGCTCATGCGGCTACACGAGGTGAGCCCAAATGCGATGGCCGGAGTCATTCTTCCGATCAGCTGCATGCATACTGATCTTGTGAAATCACTTGACCCCTGTGTTATTTCGGTCCTGCAGGCCACTGATGTGTATTTCCCTCCGTATTCCTCGGATGAGATTCGGGAAATTCTCCTTCAACGGATCAAAATAGGCGTTTATCCCGGTGTAATTTCAGTCTCAATACTTGACTTGATCGTTGAGCAGACCATGAAGTCCGGTGATCTCCGGGTCGGGCTGGATTTGGTGAAACGTAGTATCATGGGCGCGGAGAGGGTCGGACGGACTGCGGTCGAGGAAGAAGACGTTCTGAAGGCGTAGGGAGATTCGAAATACGTCCATCTCGTTTCGTCAGTGAATACATTGAATCTGACTGACCGGAAGATGCTCGGCATTTTAGCGGAGTTTGCACGAATTTATGACCAACCATTGACATCGGGAGAAGCCTATGGGATGGTTTGTGACAGCATGAAGATAAGTTATTCCGGGTTTCATGAGCGCATTCGGAAATTCTGCGATATGCAATTGATCGATACGTCACTCAGGCATTTCGAGAATGGTGGGAGAACCAGGGAGATTGTATTTCGCTATGACGCGGAGCGGGTTGCCAAAGCATGTGGGTAATCCATTTATTGTGCGATATCTCATTTGATATTAAGGACTTGGGTATTTCTGATGAAGTTTCATGCTCAAATATTTGAACAATTAAAAGAAGCCGCATTTTTAATCGATAGAAATACCCCGACATCTACCAGATTAGCAATTATTCTTATTGATAACATTTTTGAACTTCTTATTTATGAAAAGGTTCAAAAAGAATTTGTTCGCGATAGAGTATTCCCTCCGATGAGCAAATATTCTGAAAATTTCCGACAAGAAACGATGAGAGATTTTCATAATCTTCTACGCTTTTGCCTTAATAATATCAAATTATTTTCAAAACAGCATTTTGATATAATTGATATTTGTCATAAAACTCGAAATGAAGCTTATCATGAAAATATCCTCCGAGACGAGATTATTATTGGAATCGCGAGAGCTTATTTTCAAACGTTCTGTGAATTACATGAAATACTTCTTCCAGGCAGTTGGAGCTCCCCAACAGATTCATATCTAAAATCTATTTTAAAAGACATTGGCGTTAATTCTTTTTCAAGAAATGAAATTTCAGCCGCAATTCAAAGGCTATCACACGGTCGGGAATGTAATTGTAAGATTTTCGCGGAAAGAATGTCATCCTATCTTAATGATCGAATAGATCATCTCATTGAAAATTTGAATTGGATATCCTCCTTCATTAATCCGAGTTCAAATATAATTACCGAAAAAACACAAAATGAACTGGTCTTTTCTCAATTAGCCAATCAAGAAGTTCCTGGTTTACTAGAAAAATATTATAACGGAGAATCTTTAGCATCCTATAATGTGAGAATTAAAGTGAAGGACTTGAGAAGATGGCGTTCCATGAGTGACCGAATAAAAGAAGAAAGGGATATTCGGAATATTCTTTGGAAATATTACCTGATAGATGTTGATTTATCCTATATCGAAGAGATTGTTGATACTTTAGTTAGTCAAATAGACGAGTATTTTGAGCTCCAAGCCGATATCATGATGGGCAAATGAAATAATGAAGGAGTATTAGAAAATGCCATTTTTTTGATTCCATTCCCTTGATAAACTAGTGTAGCACTCCTCACAAATCCCGACCTGCTTCTCCTTGCAGCGATACTCTGCAGGTCTTTCACCACAGACATCACATCGGCCGCTAATAACTTGGACTTTTACAAATTCCCGATGGTCGAGTAGTCCTGGCAGGGGATTCATTCGTGCCTGCTTCGAATATTTCCCGCCTTTTCCACCACTTTGCGATTCCTTGTGATGAATGGCGTGAATATAAGATCGATTTTGATTGCCAGAATCAATGAAAGAAGCCTGTCCAGATGAGTTCGCTCTAGCATTTACATCAACATCCGAACTGCCCCCATTCGAACAAGAATCAGTTGGATCTTGTTCAACCCTGTGCGCTCCGGATAATTGTTGTAAAGAAGGATCAGAGGAGGTGCCTCTCTCTCCTATAGTCTTGTTACTATCTTCTCTGCCCTCATTTTCGCATCCCTCTTTCTTTACACCCACTTGATGCAAATCGGATGCAAACGTGTGCAAATCGGAGTCGTCCTTGGGATCAATTGGCTCCTCATCAAGCCAGATCTCGGCCCGGGCCGCCCAGGACTTGTAGAGCCCGATATCGAAGGAGAAATAATGTTCTCTCCGCTTCACCTCGATTCCGTAAAGGTCCTCGGCCACGGTTGCATCGAGTAACTGACCGCCGGGCACTGGTCGAGAATCCCTGAGTATGTCCCCCGGCTCGAATGATATCCCCGTAACAGCCGGTAGACCTGGTGGTAGGAGAGACCAATTGCATCTTGAAGCTGTTTGATGGTGAATACTTCGAGCCCCATCTTGGCAATCGTGGCGAGGGCCGCGGCCTCGTTTCTGGTTTGTTTGGTCTCCTGTGCCCCGGTCTCCCCGGTTATTTCAATGAATAGCCTCCGTGCGTATTCGAAGTCATCAAGATTCGCAATGACGCTCCCGTCCGCATCCCGGCCACGCTGGAGAAAAAAGAGACGTGCATGGTATTTGATCAAATCGAAAAGCATGGCGGGATTTCTTCGGTTTTGTGAACATGAGAAACGGATTCGGGTCGCAAACGGCACTCTCACGTGAAAGATTTGTTCCTTCACGAGCTCCCAGAGGCCTCGGCAGATTATGACATCTGGATCTTCACCATAACCAGACCTCGGGCTTCGGCGGCTTTCAGAAAATGGGTCTAAGTAAATTTTATGGGATTCATTAAAAGGAAGGTTAATAATTATAAGGATGGAAGTGAGTTGATTTTTATTAGGATCCAAGTAAAATTACGAATGGAATTGGGATTTTATGGATGCGGTTGAAAACCTAATCGAATGGGTTGAAAAGAAACCAATCGTATTAAAAAAATTTGGGTATAGTACCATTTTAACCACCACCTCGTAACATTACGAGGGAACAAATGGTCAAGGTCCGGTGCCCACGATGCAGCTGCGAGAAGTTGTATCGTTTAGGGAATGGGAAAAGGC
>JAPXRZ010000009.1:0-94887 GCA_033813295.1 Methanolinea sp. | reverse complement strand
AGGAATTCCCCGGGTTCAGCCTTGATGGGAATTTTGGATCCCCGATTGAAATAGCTCCGGCAGGGAGTTTCCGGGTCGTTCCTGCCTGGAATGAGAGCCCCGGAGCTTCACTTCATGTGAAAAACAAAAAAAAGTCTTGCAATCCCGTGCTGGAAAGGGAAAAACCGGTGTTCTGGATGGGGGGTTTACCATCCATCCGTTCATTTTCCGGTGCGAGATTCCAGTTTGTTATGGTGAGAAGCTCACGAACTTCTTGTGAAGGTGAGGACCGTTTTTCCTCCAGAGTCGTACAGAGTGAGAAGATCTCCATGAACCGTGAATGTACTGGCTTTCCCCAGGTTCACCAGGTAAACCGACTCCTGGGTCATCACGCCTGTCGGGGCATCGCAGGCCATCATGGTCGTAGTTACAGGTCCTATGGAGACAGAGCCCGGTGTTGCTTTGTAGGAGGCGCCATACTGGTTGCACCCTGCAGAACCGGTTACATTCTCGTCCTTTCCGAACCTGGCAGTGATAATGGATCCCGGCAGGACATTGACCGCGGAGAGCTGCGGCCCCTGGTAGGAGACGAGTTGCCAGCGTGTGCCGGTAAGCTCGGTCGTGATCGGAACCGTGGGCACTGTCGTTACGCGGGTCGTCGGAGTGTGAGTAGCATTGGGCGTCGCATTGGGCGTTGGTGGAGGCGTTGCGGTGGTCTGGACGGGAGGGGCCGGCTGGGTCGTCGTGCATCCCGCGAGAACAAGACAGAGAAATACCAGGGCCAATAACACGGAAAGAACCGATTTTCTCATATGACACCCTGTTCGCTCCATTAGAAGATCCTGACCGCACCCTGCCTGATGAAGGAAGCGCCAACTTTTTGCACGTCCTGGTTGCCGGGAGCTCCGTTCACGACAAGAACCGTATAACCGCTTGTGTATGCCTCCGTATTGACGACCTGCCAGTTATTATAGGTGTCTTGTGCTGTCGCAATGGCTGCATTCTGGTCTTCCCTGGTGTCAAAGCCAACCGAGAGCACCTTTACGGTATTTTCAGAATTCTGGGCATTGCAGTCTGGATTGAGGTTGGAGAGCACGCCGTTCTGTGCCCCGGCAAGCTGGATCACCACCACATTTGAGGAGCAGATCTGCAATCCGGCATCGCGGGCAGCAGTCTGGACCATGGTGGATGAGGTGGTGACTGATACGTACGGGCTCGACTCCGGGAGGGTCATCCAAAGCAGGATGGGCATAACCCCAAGAAAGCAAAGGACAATAACAATCGCCACTGCTTTCTTGGCTGCTCCCGGATTCTCATGCCCGTGCTGAGATTCTTGTTTTTTATTCTTGCTCATGGCTCACCCGATATTGACATACTATCCCTGGGTTCCCTATTAATTATTTTTTACTCATTGCCGGGGGCTACCGCATGGCATACATCTTCGAGCCTACCGCAAAGAACCATGCTGTGAACACGATTTGAGAGAACAGCATGAGAACCGGTCCTGTTATCCAGGATCCATGCTCACGAGTTCGGATACGCCGGCTATAATGCCCAGGTATACAATATTCACTCCATAGACCCGTTTCATAGCCAGGCTGACCACAATGGTGCCGATTCCAAAGAGGATGGCAACCCCATGCAGGCCGCCATAATATATGGCAACAATTAACTCTGCGATCAGCGGGTATTGGCGTATATTCCACATACGGGATAGATAAGGCGTCCGTAATCGATGAGCAACGCTATCAGGACAGGTATCGCCACTGCAAGAATGCCGCACACGATTGCCGCCCTGGTGCTGTCTGTGTTCACAAGACTGGAATACAGAGCGATGAGCGCGAGGATGAGAAACAATACCGCAAAAAACAGGACCTCGGCTGTGAACGCCAAAGGAATTTTTCCTGTGCCGCCCATGCCAGGATTCCGGCACCGCCCGAGGGTGGCGGACCTGCTGCAATGTCCAGGAGGCTTTTTACGAAAGTTGCGCACCGCTGATGACAAACGATATCCCGCCAACCGTGTATATCCGCTCAGATCGTGAGATATACTGGTAACTTCCCTTCCCGGACTTTGCCCTTCTCAAGGTAACGAAGGATCCAGGGCTATATTTAAAGCTTCAGCCGGCATGGACGGTGAAAAGCACATTTTGTAAACTACAGGAATATTTATTGAACGTGAGTGCTACGTCTCGAACCATGGCAAACATCGCGTATTTCCAGATCCCTGCCGATGATGTCGGTCGGGCAAAGAAGTTCTACCAGTCGCTGCTTGGCTGGAAGATCAAACCTGACACGATCCTCGAGGATAAGTCCCTGCAGTGGCAGAATATCGTGACCGGGGAACCGAAAGAAGGCACGATGAACATGGGGGGTCTCTATAAGCGCCAGATACCCGGTCCGATCATGATCTTTGTCCAGGTCGAGGATGTCGACCGTGTCCTGGCAAAAGTGGAGAAGCTCGGCGGGAAGATCGCGATGCCCAGGACCGCGATTAAATATGTCGGGCTCGTCGCGGTCATCCAGGATACCGAGGGCAATATCATCGGTCTCTTGAAACCTGAACAGGGTTGACGGCAAATAGCCCCCTTTTTCTGCAGCCGTTCATGAACGGCCATATCCGGTGGTCGAATACTGCTCTTCATCGCCTGCTTCGCCGGTTTCCGCATATTTTCCGTTTTGCACAGTATCAATGGAGGAATACGGGAATTGGCTACGGATTACCCGCTGGACGATTTCCACCTGGAGGCTCCAGCGGTGGAGGTAAGGACACAATCTGCTTTCTAAAGGATATTCAGGAAGTCTCCATCCGCGATTGCGTATGATTGAATAGATAATTTTATAACAAACCACCGGAAGCATACAGCATACACGGACAGGGGGGGCTGTGATGCGCTGTTACCTTCCTCTCTTTGAAGGCATCATTTGTCTACTGTTGTGTTTGAAGATTTTAAGGGGTTTTTGACATGAAAGGACGTATTCTGTTCATTACTATGGCATTCATGTTCGCCATGGCCAGTATAGCCACTGCAGCGACCGTGACCCAGAACATCACATACCAGGGAACATTGACCGACAGCAGCGGGAACCCGCTCACCGGGACATATTCCATGACCTTCCGGTTGTACAATGTTACATCCGGAGGCACGGCTTTAGCAACCAGCATCCAACCGGTGCAATGCACGAATGGACTGTTCACGATACCGGTGACCTTCGATTCGAGCTTCTTTGATGGCCGTGCGCTCTGGCTGGGGATCGCGGTCGGGAGCGACCCCGAGATGACTCCCCGGCAGGAGATGAGCCCGGTGCCATATGCACTGAGTCTGAGACCGGGAGCAGTAATCAATGGTTCCAGTGCGATACCCGTCGTGTCAGTGAATACTTTAGGAAGTGGGACCGCCATATTCGGGACCAGCAGTTCGGGCAAGGGTGTGTATGGCAGCAGCACTTCGGGCATAGGTGTGAATGGAGCAGGCTATTATGGAGTCTATGGTTGGGGCAGTCCGAACGGTATTGGGGTTGTAGGGGATAGCAACTCGAATATTGGAGTGGAAGGAGACTGCGATACAACCGGTAAAGGAGTAAAGGGGTGGAGTAACAACGGTATCGGGGTTTATGGAGAAACATGGAATTCGAACGGTAACTATGGACTGTATACACCAGACAACCTGTATGTCGGGGGCAAGAGTACATCAATCAATGGCGTTTATGGAACCAGCACCTCAGGGTATGGAGTCCAGGGTTCCAGTGCATCCTCTGTTGGGGTTTATGGAAATAGCACATCAGGTAAAGGAGTACAGGGCGATAGCACTTCGGGTATCGGTGTGTATGGTACAGGCGCATCAGATACGGGAGTATACGGCGTTGGAAAAACTGGCGTACAAGGAATGGGAACTTCCAGTGATGGGGTATACGGGAAGACTACTTCAGGGTGGGCCGGAGTGGGTGGTTCCGGTCCCACATATGGAGTATGGGGAGATAGTCCAGGCGGATTAGGGGTCTACGGCTCCGGGACAAGCGGGGTTTACGGCTCCGGGACAAGCGGGGTCGGCATGCATGGAATAAGTACTTCCGATGATGGGGTACTTGGAGAAACTACTTCGGGTCCTGCCGGTGTAGCAGGTCAGGGCCCATCGACGAGGGGAATTTGGGGAGCGAGCACGAGCGGAATTGGTGTGGTGGGAACAAGTTCGAGCGGACATGCCATCGAGGCTATCAGTGATCAATCGTACGGACTCTATGCAGATACCCATAATGCCAATTCGTATGGTATTTACACCGATGACCGCCTCTATGCTGGAGGGGGAGTATTCCCGACATCAGATGTCGCCGAGTACATGCCGGTTACCGGGAATGTCACCCCGGGAACGGTGCTTGTCATCGGTGATGACGGAAAACTCCATGTCACTTCAACAGCAAACGACACGAGGGTTGCCGGTATCGTATCAACCGCACCCGGCATATCCCTCGGGGCAAAGAATAATGGAAACCCCGGTGAGCAGGTAATCGCAGTTGCCGGCCGGGTGCCCTGCAAGGTGGATGCGACCCATGCCCCGGTTCATGCCGGCGACCTGCTTACGACTTCAGATAAGCCCGGATATGCAATGAAAGCAGAACCAACGATGATCAATGGTCGTGGGTTTTACCCCGATGGGACCATCCTCGGCAAGGCCATGGGTTCTCTCGAGAGCGGCATAGGGACGATAGACGTCCTGGTGACACTCCAGTAAAGGGTGATAGGAAAGAGACAGGGCAGGCAGGACCGGCCCATCAATATTTCGCGGCCGCACCGGGCCGGTCACCTGTAACTTTTTGGGCGATTCATGATCACAAAGAAGATCATCCCCTTTTCGCCATAGCCTTGTAAATCGGGAGTACGAGAATGCCAGCATACCTTATTGCCCGGGTGGACATTGCTGACTGGGACAGGTATTACCAGTACCTTAATGCCACGCCACGAATCATTGAAAAACATGGGGGAGTGGTCCTTGCACGTTCAGGAGACCCGCAAACCCTGGAAGGTCCCCTGGAGTCCCGGAGAATTGTGCTCATACAGTTCCCTTCACTCGAGAAAGCGAAGGAATTTTATTATTCGCCAGAATACCAGGCAGCGCGTATATTACGGGAAAATGCAGGGACAGGGGACATCATCATCATCGATGGTATTGCCTGTTCCTGACATTGGCCTGGTTGCAGGGAATTTCGTCAAGAAAGGCTTGATTCAAGTTCAGGCAGCCGGGATTTCTATTCGAAGAAGAATCACCAGAATATCCTGAAATTTCAGGTATTGAACGGGCGGCCTGCAAGAAAATTCCATGGTGGAGAGGATTACACGGTCACCCGTTCGATGGGTGTAACAGGGAGATCCAATCGGTGAAGGGAAATCCCCAAGCGGCTTTCCGGAGGATATACAGGAGTCATGACCCCCTTTTAATACTGATTATCGTATACCACCGGAAACCTCTTTCACGAAGAATACCCTTAACACGCCATCTCCCGACACCTGATCATGGAGAGAAAACCCATGGAAAAGATCACGATTGGCCCGATGCCATACATGAGCGTGATGCCCACCGTGCTCGTGGGCGCAAATGTCGCCGGGAAGCCAAATTACATGACCGCCGCCTGGGCCACGGTCGCCTGCATGGTGCCGCCGATGGTCTGTGTCGCACTTAACAAGGCGCGGTATACGGCGAAGGGCATCGATGAGAACGGGACATTCAGCCTGAATATCCCCTCGGTAGAACAGATGATCCCGACCGACCATTGCGGCCTCGTCTCCGGTGAGAAGGAGGACAAGTCCGGGGTGTTCCGGTCGTTCTACGGGAAGCTGAAGACCGCACCCATGGCAGGGGAGTGCCCGGTCAACATCGAGTGCAGGTTGTTCAAGTCCGTCGACTGCGGGAGTCACATGCTCCGGATCGGGGAGGTCGTGGAGATTCATGCGGCCAAATCGTGCCTGACTGACGGGAAACCGGACATCACGAAAATTAACCCGATGATCTATTCTCAGCTCATGTACTACGGTGTAGGGATGCCAGTCGGCAAGGCATTCTCGGAGGGGAAGAAGTACAGGAAGAAGTGAGCAAATATAATTTGGGATCGTTCGGCAAGAGATTATTTCCATACGGTAGATAGGACCGTGAGCTTGGGGAATATTCCCTTTACCTATCTGGCAGGGAAAAGGTGATGAAATATGATATTTGGTAGGTCCTTCGTTAGACGTTGTGCACCGGGACTGCCCCGTTCCCGGCATGCAGGACGGCCGCCGGCCCGGGCATATCGATCCCCAGCGTCTCCCTGAGCACCTCATCGACGGTCTCGACCGGCACGAAGACCAGTTCGCCCCGGACATCAGCGGGCACGTCCTCGAGGTCCCGCACGTTCTCCCGCGGCAGGATGACCTTCTTTATCCCGGCCCGGTGGGCGGCCAGGACCTTCTCCTTGATGCCGCCAACCGGGAGGACGGCGCCGGAGAGGGTGATCTCACCGGTCATGGCCGTTTTCGGGTCCACCCTCCTGCCGGTGATCAGGGATGCCAGCGCCGTAAACAGCGTCACGCCCGCAGACGGGCCGTCCTTGGGGGTCGCCCCCGACGGGACATGGATGTGGACGTCGCTTGCGATGAAGTCGAACCTGGTCGCAGCATGGGCCAGCCTGGACCTCGCCAGGCTCATGGCAATGGTCGCCGACTCCTTCATCACGTCCCCGAGCTGGCCGGTCAGGGTGAGGTTCCCCTTCCCCGGCATGAACGTGCCCTCGATGAAGAGGATGTCCCCGCCAACCGGTGTCCATGCAAGGCCGGTGACCACGCCGGGAACTGCCTCCTTCCTCGCCTCCTCCTGCCGGACCACCTCCTTTCCCAGGATCCCGGCAAGCATGTCCGCCTTCACCGCGTACGGGAGCTCGACATTACCTGATACGATCTTCTCGGACACGTGCCGGGCGATATGTGCCAGCTGCTTCTTCAGCCACCTGACGCCCGCTTCGCGTGTGTACCGCTCGATGAGCGCCCGGAGGGCTGCGTCCTCTATCACCAGGCTGCCGGCCTCCAGGCCGTGCTCCTCAAGGATCGCCGGCAGGAGGTGGTTCCTTGCGATGGAGAACTTCTCGTTCTTCGTGTACCCCGAGATCTCGATGTGCTCCATCCGGTCGAGGAGGGGTGCAGGGATAGTGGCGAGGGTGTTGGCCGTTGCGATGAACAGCACCTCGGACAGGTCATAGGGTACCTCGAGGTAGTGGTCCGAGAACGTGCTGTTCTGCTCGGGATCGAGGACCTCGAGGAGGGCGCTGGCCGGGTCACCCAGGTAGGAGGAGCCGAGCTTGTCGACCTCGTCCAGGATGAAGACCGGGTTCTTGGTCCCTGCCCGCTTGATGCCCTGGATGATCCTCCCGGGAAGGGCCCCGATGTAGGTCCTCCGGTGGCCTCGGATCTCGGCCTCGTCCCTGACGCCCCCCAGGCTGACCCGGACGTACTTCCGGCCCAGGGCATCAGCGATGCTCTTGCCGAGGCTCGTCTTGCCGGTCCCGGGCGGCCCGGTCAGGAGGAGGATCGAACCCTGCTTCTCGTGCTTTAATTTCATGACTGCCAGGTGCTGGATGATCCGCTCCTTGACCTTGTCCAGCCCGGTATGGTTGGCGTCGAGGACTTTCCGGGCCTCCGCGATATCAACGCTGGTCTTTTCCTCGGTCACCCAGGGAAGTTCCAGCAGCAGGTCCAGGTAATTCCGGATAATGGAGCTCTCGTGGTTCTCCCTGCCGCCGGTCTCGAGCTTCCGGGCTTCCGCAAGGGCCTTCTTCCGGACCTCCTCCGGCATCTTTGACTGCTCGATCCGCTCCCGGTACCCGCCCTCCCCGGGGCCCAGGCCCTCGCTCTCGTTGAGCTCATCCTGGATCAGCTTCAGCTGCTCGCGGAGCATTGCCTCGCGGTTTGACCTGTTCACCTTCTCGGATACCTTCCGGGCCATCTCGATACGGAACGCAATGTTCTCGCCGAGCTTCACCAGGAGCTCGAGGAAAGCCTGGCCGCGCTGCCGGACTGATGCCGTCTCCAGGATAGCCTGCTTCTCGGCGGCTGGCACGGGGATGAACGGCATGACGTACCCGATGATCTGGTCGATGGAGTCCATCCTGTCGATCGGGGGGGTGAAATGCTCGGAGCCATGGAAATGGCTGCTGATCTCGTGGATCGCCCGTTTTATCTCGGCGGTGAGCGCCCGCCGCATCGGCTCGTCGAGGTCGGGCCTGTCCGGTGCCGGCGTGCATCCGGCATAGATTTGGCCGGCCTTCTCGTGGAGGGCTGTGACTTCCACTTTCTGGACGGCGATGGCATCTACGAGGTAGCCTTCGTCGGCAGGTTCAGCGGCTACCACCTTCAGCAGGCACCCGACCGTGTACAGCGATTCGCGGGTGACCTCCGGGCCGCTCCTGGAGGCCAGAGCGATGGCCTGGGCTGCTCCGCCGTGCTTCATATCGGCTGCCAGCAGCTCTCCAGCGGTTTTATCGACTTTCAGCTTTGTCCGGGTCTGTGGGAAGACCACGATCTCGGAAAGGGGTAGAACGAGGAACTCGCGGTTCCTTTCGGTGTCGAATCCAAGCATTGTTAATCCTGATTCTGGTGAGATTGATGGTGGTTTTGACGGAAATGAGCAGGGTTTACCGGACCTTCCTGAGTATCCGGACAAGGAGGTCCATGTCGTCTTCATCGAGGGAGTCCCGCATCCGTTCGATGAGCAGGGAGATGGCGTCGTCCTCGGCCCGGGCGATCCGCCGGCCCTTCTCGGTCAGGCGTATATACAGGACCCTCCCGTCATAGGAGGACCGTTCGCGGTACACGCAGTCCATACGAACGAACCTGTTGACCATCTCAGTGATGGTGGGCTTCGAGTTCCTGGTGAGCTCTGCCAGGCGGCTAAAGGTCACATCGCCCTGTTCGTCGATGACCCTCAGGTACCGGACCTGTTTCACCGTGATATCAGGGACGCCGCATTCGGCAAGGATGGCGGAGGAGCTCTCGTTCCTGATCCTGATCAAGTGTTCGACTGCTATCAACAGCCGCTCCATCTCCGCCACCATTGCCTCTGCCTGTATTTAGTTAGGGTTTCCCTAATAATAAGCTTGAGATGTGTGCAAGGAGAGGGGTGGAATATTCACATCCAAGAAAACCAGGTTTTTATACGATTCCAGCAGCATTGTTTTTCAATGAGAATTTTCGTCCATTCAGCTCTTCTCGTATGCACGATGCTGGGACTGGTATTCATATCCGGCTGCCTCTCTCATGAATCTCCGGACAGCGGAACGAATTCCTCTGTCGATCAATCAGTCCCCCTGAAAATAACTGATTCAGAGGATAATGCAACGTTTGAACCAAATGAGACGGAACTTTTAACCCCCGAAGAAAGATTCCCATCAAAAAATGATTCTATTATTCGCTATGTTCCGACCATTACACCCACAACCCAAATAACTGAGGCATCCCCATGTTCCTGCAATAATACCTGCAAGACACTATCGTGCCCCCCGAGATTGCGCTGCTGCCCTGATTATCTCAAAGGACCGACGTGCTACAATCCGAAAACAGCGTATTATTGTGTTAAAGTACCTTCCTGCAACAATTGTTATATTCTTACGCAGGATTACCGATATACCTCTGATATTTCTGGAAATGCCTGGGAATGGAAACCCCTGTAAGAAATAAGCCAGACCCCAGTGAAGAATCAAACTCATCGGGGCTGGTTTATGGCAGTATCGAAACTCCGAATTATATTTTTGGAGCAGGGTAATCTCACAGAGGAGAAATATCCCTTGGGAAGATGTCAGGTAATGACGTCTTCAGCAACACGGAAGAGCCCCCAGCCCATCCGGGTCAGGGAAAACATGGGAGCCTTGTCAAGGACTCGCGTTAAGGCTTTTCCTCAACAAGATAATTGATGATGCTCTCCGAGATGTCCCCGGCATACTCTCCGGACCTGCGGATACTGTCGGCAATGGAGCGGAGGGGTATAGCAAGGGACGGATCTTCCTTCATGGCAAGGAGGATGACTTTTTCATAGAGTTCTTCGAGCTTTTCAACCTGCTCGATATTGGTATTTGACCCTTTAAGATCGCTGTTGAAGAACGATACGATGCTCTTATCAAAGAGGGCGATGGCGAGGCTGTTTGCTTTCCCAAGAGCCTCCAGTACCTCGCCACCTATCCGGTTTCCCGGTATTTTCTTTCCGTTCTCGGCAATCCTGACCGCATGATCGCCGATCCGCTCTATGATGCGGCTGATGATGTAGGTATTCACCACCTTGCTGGTCGGGGCCCCCATCTTCCGGGAAAGCCGAGCATTCTTCAGGATCATGTTCGTTTGCCGGGCTATCAGCCAATGGAGCCGGTCCACGTCATTGTCACGCTGAATCACGTCATCGGCCAGCCCGGCATCCCCGGTTTTCAGGGCATTCACGGCATCGATCTGCATGTTCTTGACGGTCACAAACATCCGCTTGATAGTATTTTCAAATGGCATCTCGGCAGGATTGAGGAGGTCCCTGAGAAGTATCATCATATCCGTCTCGTCGACCACTTCGAACCCGATTGCCATCTGGGTAAAATTGCGCACGACCATCCTCATCGATGCCGGGATCCGCGACTTCGAGGTAATCCGGAAACTGGTGAACCCGGAGATGTACGATCCGACCAGCAGCCTGAACAGGAAGACGGGATCATGGATATCCGTGATAGAAAAGACCTTCTCCCGCTGGTACTGGCCTTCCGTGATATCGCGGGTGACGAGGAGTGTCCCGTCCGGCAAGGCGATCAATCCCAGGGGATCGTTTTTCTGAATATTCTGCTCCTCGGCCCAGTCTTTCGGCAGGGTGATGACAAACGATGATCCCCCGGTGACCTGCACCTTTCTGATCTCTATGCGAACCCCTCCATTCCAGGAATATTCTCTATTTCTCTCTATAAAATAAAACCGATCTATAGGTTCCTTTAAAACAGGCCCTTTCGGGGAACGTATGCTCCACAAAGCGGGCGTACAACATCCAATCCCGGATTTTTCCCGCTGCATGGCTGCTTGCAGCACCATCATTCTTTTATCCTGCCGTATCGATACCCATGTGGTTCCTATGAGCCTCAAGAACGTGATTATGCCTCCTGACAGGGTCTATTTCGACCTGCTCGAACAGCAGGCAGCAATCGTCACGGAGGCAGCCCGCCAGCTCCTCGATCTGACCAGGAGCTTCACGAACCTCGAGCAGAAACGGAAGGAGAGTGAAGTACTTGAACAGAAGGGCGACCAGATCACTCATGACATCCATGAACGGCTCAATAAGAGATATCGCCCTCCTTTTGACACCGATGAGGTCTCAAGGCTCGCCTCTGCCCTCGACGAGGTGCTTGACTACATTGATGGTACCATTGAACGGATGCTCTACTATGGCATCAAGGCCTCTGACCGATACATGATTGAACTTGCCAAGCTCATTCACCTGTCGGCAGTTGAGATCGAGGCGGCCGTAAAATCCCTCCGGTCCATGAAAGACCCCCGGTATATCGAGGAACGGTGCATCGAGGTAAACCGGCTGGAAAACCTCGCGGACGATGAGCTCTCGAAGGCGATGATCGAACTGTTCCAGACCGAAAATACCATCGCCATTATTAAATTAAAAGACATCTACGATTATCTTGAAATGGTGACCGATTACTGCGAGGACGTCGCTGATGTACTTTCTGATATCGCTACCCGGCATTCTTCGTCCTGATGGGATAAAGACCGGATTTCTTTTTTATTCGAAAAAAGCATTGAATTGTGCTTATTTGATCTCGATCCGCTCGCCGGTGATGGCATAATGAACATTTTCAGCCATCCTGCAGGCATGGTCACCTGATCGCTCCAGGTAGCGGGCAGTCATGATATAGGACGTGTACCGGCTGATGGTTTTTGGGTTCTCCATCATGATCGTGAGCGCCTGCCGGAATATCGAACGCCAGAGTGAATCCACAACATCATCCCGGGAAGACAGGTCCTTGATCAGTGCCAGGTTCTCTTTTTCAAAGGCGACCGTGACATCATCGATCATCGCGGTTACCAGGCTGGTCATGTGCTCTATCGGTGGCATTTGCGGGTAGGAAGGCTGGTCCTGGAGGTACTGGACCATGTTTGCGATATCTTTTCCGTACCTCCCGATGCGCTCGGCCCCGGCGATCATCTTGAGGATACAGACGATCACCCGCATATCCTTGGCCATGGGCTGGTAAAGGGCAATCAGCTGATAGGCACGGTCCTCGAGGTTGATGGTCCGCTCCTGGATCTCTGTCTTCCGTGATTGTACACCTGATGCCTGTGCTGCATCTTCAGAGAGCAGGGCCTGTACGGCATCCACGAGCATCTTCCGTGCAAACCGCGCCATTTCAATCGTATCCTGCTTCAGGAGGTCGAGTTCTCCATGGAATTTTTCCGACATTGTCTTCCCTACCCGAATCGTCCGGTGATATAATTCTCGGTGAGGTCTTCCTCAGGGTGTTCGAATATCTGTTTTGTCTGCCCGAATTCAACAAGCTTGCCGAGATACATGAACCCGGTATCATCGCTCACCCTTGCCGCCTGCTGCATGTTATGGGTGACAATAATGACAGTATAGTCCTGCTTGAGGTTCTCGATCAGGTTTTCTATCTTTGCTGTCGCGATGGGATCGAGTGCCGAGCAGGGTTCGTCCATCAGGATAACCTCGGGGCCGACAGCGAGCGTGCGGGCGATGCAGAGCCGCTGCTGCTGCCCGCCGGAAAGGCCAAGTGCTGAACTGTCCAGCCGGTCTCTCACTTCTTCCCAGAGTGCCGCGTCCTTCAGGCTCTTTTCAACTATCCGGTCGAGTTCCTTTCTCTCCTTGATCCCATGGACCCGCGGCCCGTAGGCGACATTCTCGTACACGGACTTCTGGAAGGGGTTGGGCTTCTGAAAGACCATACCGATACGCTTCCGCAGCAGCACCACGTCAGTCGCCGGTGCATAGATGTTCTCGCTGTCAAAGGTGACATCACCAGTGATTTTCGTGGTGTCGATGAGGTCATTCATCCGGTTGAAGCACCGGAGGAGCGTGGATTTCCCGCACCCCGACGGGCCGATGAGGGCGGTCACCCCCCTCCGCCGGACTTTCATCGTGATCTCCCTCAGGATATGGACATCCCCAAACCAGAGGTTGAGGTTGCGGGTTTTTATGACAGATGAGGATGCATCCCAGGAAATCGGATCCCCCTCAAGTCCTGGTGCATTCCATGCAGGGATATCTTCCGGTTTTTTTATCCTTGCTACGGGAATTACAGGAAACGCGGGAGCCATGCGGATCACCACCTGATGGACTTCTGGTACCGTGTACGAGTTACCACGGCTGCTCCGTAAAACATCGTAACAATGGCCAGGAGGACAAGGGCTGTTCCATATGCATATTGCTGAGCGCCCGGGACGCTCGTAGAGAGGATGTACAGGTAATAGGGGAGTGCCATGACGGGTTCGAATATGGAGGCCGGGAGAAAACGCGTGGAGAATACTACCGCAGTAAACAGGATTGGTGCAGTCTCCCCTGCAGAACGGCCAATCGAGAGGATGGTGCCGGTAATGATACCGGGGACGGCGGCCGGCAGGACGACTTTCCGGACCGTCTGCCATTTCGAGGCCCCAAGAGCCAGGCTGCCCTCGCGTACAGCGCTTGGAATGCTCTTTAAGGCCTCCTCGCTGGTCCGTATGATGGTAGGGAGGACCATGAGGGCCAGGACGATCCAGCCGGTGAGGAGCGACACACCGAACCTCAGAAAAATGACGAGAAAAGCGAACCCAAAGAGGCCAAACACAATCGAAGGAGTCCCGTTCAGGAGATCGACCCCGGCCCGGATGGTTTTGGTAATCCACCCCTCCCTCGTGTACTCCGAAAGGTAGATGGTTGCCCCGATACCGAGAGGAAGAGCAATCAGGATAGCCCCGGTGACCAGGTAGACGGTCCCCACAATTGCCGGGAAGATCCCGCCAGCACGGCCCAGGTTGGAAGGATACCCGAATATGAATTCCCACGACAGGACCGGGAGACCATGTACAATAATGTCAAGGAGAATGATCGCAAGAACAGCCAGGACGATGCCCACAGCGGCAAACATGCAAGAGTAAGCGATTTTCTGGCATGTCTGCGGGGATGCCTTCTTCCAGGTGATGGATATGATGATAAACACAAGGAGAAGAGCCAGGCAGGAGATGATACCGGCCGCAGCTGCGGCCAGGACCAGGACCATTCCGAGGAAACCATAGAACATGAGATGTCGTATTTTCGTGCGCGTGTTTTGGGAAAAATGTCGATCTTTCGCTGCAGTTCCTGTTTGTGCTGAACGGATACGGTTGAGGATGACCGTTGCCGAGAGATTAATAATAAGGGTTATGATGAGCAGGATCACGGCGATCCCGAACAATGCATGATAGTGGAGGCTCCCGATCGGGACTTCCCCTGTCTCGATGCCCAGGGTTGCCGTCAGGGTGCGGATTGGAGATAACACGTTCCAAAACGGCTGGGGGACGACCGCCGCATTCCCGGTGACCATGAGGACTGCCATGGTCTCCCCGATTGCCCTGCCGATGCCGAGAATCACAGCGGCAGTGATGCCGGAGAGAGCTGAAGGCAGAATGACCCGGCTGATTGTCTGCCACCCGGTTGCCCCGGCAGCGAGGGACCCCTCCTTGTACTCACGGGGGACGGAGTTGATCGCATCTTCAGATACGCTGACAATCGTAGGGAGAGCCATAATACCGAGGAGGACCGATCCGGCAAGCCAGGTCTCGCCGGTCGGGAGGTTCAAAGAGATACGAATCCAGTTTGTCAGGACCACCAGCCCGAAAAAACCATATACGACTGAAGGTATTCCCGCGAGCAATTCGACTGCGGGCTTTATGAGGGTCCGGAGACGGGGCCCGGCCAGCTCGGATATGAAGATTGCACTCGCAACTCCCAGGGGGACTGCCAGGGCCATGGCACCTGTCATGACAAGGATTGTCCCGATAACCAGCGGAAAAATCCCGTATCCTGGCGGTGTTCCTGTGGGGTCCCACCTCCCTCCAAAAAGGAAATCAGGGAGGCTAACCTGCATGAATGCCGGATATCCGTTCAACAGGAGATACCCGAGAATAAAACAAACCGCCAGGACGGCGAATATGGCGCACATGAACCAGATGGACCCAATTATCTGTTCCTGTATTTTCCGGACCGCAGGTGCCGCCATTTTTTTCCCGACGCCTGGTATGGGCAAACAGGTCACCCCGATATCCAGATTTTCAGTATCCTATTGAAAGCTCGATACAAACCGGTACTTTTACCTTCCGAAAACGATGAAAAATTGAGAGGAGCAGTCATTTCAGTGGAACGAACCCTTCCCCGGTGAGCAGTTTCTGCCCTTCGGAGGAGAGAATGAAATCAATGTATGCTTTGGCGAGGCCGGTCGGCTGACCGCTGGTCAGCAGGTACAGTGACCGCGAGAGAGGGTATTTTCCACTGGTCACGTTGTCCACGGTTGGCTCAACCAGCGTCCCGTTGATGCTAATACTGACGGGCTTCACGGTCGTGTCGATGAACCCCAGCCCAATGTAACCGATTGCGCCCGGTGTCTGGGCGATTGTCAGTTTCACGGCACCGTTTGCGTTCTTTTCCAGCATGGTCGGGACGTAGTTCGTACCGCCCATGATGCTGCTGGTAAAGAACTCCCGGGTCCCCGACGCACTGTCCCTGCCGACGACGACGATGATCATGTCCGGGCCACCGACCTGCTTCCAGTTGGTGTAATTCCCATTGTAGATGCCTTTGATCTGGGCAAGTGTAAGGCTGGTAACAGAATTTGCAGGGTTGACGATAAGGGCAACTCCGTCTTTTCCGACTGTCGTTATCACCAGGCCAGGATATTTTTTCAGTCCATCCGGTTTAACGTCGCGGGATGACATGCCGATATCGGCAGTCCTCTCTCCTGCTGCCTGGACCCCGACGCTGGAGCCGCCTCCGGTCACCTGGATATCGGCATTGGCATGGCTTCCCATGTACGCATCAGCAGCCTTCTGGGCAATGGGAAGCACGGTCGTTGAACCAGTGACTTTGATCGACGTCCGTTCCTGTGAGGGTTGCGGGTTTGAACTGGTTCCCGTGCACCCGGCCATAACCAGGGCCAGGGTCAGGATCCCTGCCATTGCAAGGGCCACACATCCAGTATGTGTCTTTCTCGGAACCATGGTGATCTGATTAAAACACCGATTTGACGGTTTATATAATCTGTCGACATAGACTATAGTCATCTATATATTCGTCAAAATGGTATAGAGCGTTTCGCCACCACCTCACGATGCTGTGCCAGGAGACACAGGGCAAAACAGTGCAGGGCGTGCTCCCATAGTATCAACAACCCGCGTTTTTGAACCCTCGCTTATCATCTCCCCGACATCCCCCCTGATCCGTACCCGTTTCATACGAGTTTTTGCCCATTGCTGGAAAGAGACTGTTAATGTTCTGGTTCGTCTTCATCTGCCTGATACATTGCGTTTATCATCTCCTGCCGGATATCCCATGTATTGGTATCCGGCATCCTGGGCCCGCCCGGGATACCGGTATATCGGGAGAACCTGCCATGTCAACTGTCGAGGAGAATATGCGTCTCATGCAGACGCTCGATGACGCCTGGAACTCTCAGGACTGGGAAACGTTCGATAAGCGCCATGCAAATGACGTCGATGTATTCTGGCCGGGGCAGGCGGACCCGACCCACAGCCGGCACAACCACAGGGAAGAGGCGATCGCTTTCTTCAGGATTTTTCCTGACAACAGGGTCGGGAACCGTCCCTACAAGGTGCTGTTCGGGCAGGGGGACTGGACCTGTTCCGTTGCTGATTTCACGGGGACGTTCAAGGGCCCGATGACAACCCCCGACGGAAAGGTGATCCAGGCGACCGGAAAGAAGTTCAATGTCGAGTTCTGCACCGTCGCCCACTGGAGGAACGGAGAGATCATCGAGGAAAAGCTGTTCTACGACAAGATATCCCTGATGCAGCAGATTGGCATTATGTGAGGGCACAAATTCGTAAAATCATGTATGTTTACGGCAGCACGGAGGATGAGGTTTTCAGGGAAGCGACGGTCATGACAGAGACACCTGGAAAAACCGGAGAAGAAAAGAACGATGATATGAAGATCACGGTGAGTGAAAACGGCCCTTACATCGTGTCCGGGAATGTGCCGCTGATGGTGATGGAGATCTGCAATGATGACGAGGGCTACTGCCGGACCTGGAGGAAGGTGAAGGAATTTCCCCTGCAGGAAAGCTATGCCCTCTGCCGCTGCGGCCACTCGCAGAACAAGCCGTTCTGCGATGGAACCCACGAGAAGATCAACTTCAATGGCACTGAAACTGCCGGGAACGAACCGTACCTCCGGTACCCGCAAATCATCCGGGGCCCGGAGCTGGAACTCCTCGATCACGAGAACGTCTGCGTCCATGCCCGGTTCTGCATGCGGGCCGGCGGGATCTGTGGCCTGACGGAACACTCGGGCAACCCGGATGCAAAGGAGACCGCCATCGAGGAGGCCTGCAACTGCCCGTCGGGCCGCCTTGTTATGAAAGACCGGAAAGCAGGGAAGGCGATCGAGCCAGAACTGGAGAAATCCATCGTAGTCGTCGAGTATCCCCCTCGAGGGGAGCACGGGGCGCTCTGGGTGCGTGGCGGCATCCCCGTGTTCTCGTCCGATGGCAAACCCTATACTGTCCGGAACCGGCTCACGCTCTGCCGCTGCGGGAAATCGCACAACAAGCCGTTTTGCGACGGGAGCCACGTGCAGCACTGACAAGACACTCGTACCCCTGCGGTGAAGAGACGAACAGGGCAGAACCGGAGGTCTCCAGCACCGTATGGGCTGCGACTGCTATTCTTATCCGGCGTTCAATGTTACCCCTGTGTGCAATAGACCGGGCTATGAGCCAGCACCGGCGTCAATACTGGTAGTATTGGCGGCGCCCTGGCCTTCTCACCCGCCCTCCTGGATCCCGGCAACCTGCCGGATCTTCTCCTGGGTGGCAGCCGGCGTCCCGGTCGTATTGACGACGTAGAGGCTTGCCCGGCCGAGAAGGTCGGCGATGAACCGGTCCCGGAGGGCTGTCTTCCGTGCGTCCCGCACGAGGAGGTGCGGATTGAAATACCCGTTCCGGGAAAACGCGGCTATTCCGTCACCGGGGCTCATCGATGCAACAATGCATGGATCGGACGGGTCGCGTTTCAGGATCATCACCGTGCGGATCGTGGTGAGCGGGAGGAGCCGGCCTTTCCCCACGACCCAGCGCAGGTCGGCGACCGCCCGCCCGTCGGCGTCGTACTCGTTGTCCGGGACCAGCCCCCCGTACTCCTTCCAGATGGTCGCAAGGTCCTGCCGGATGTAGAAATTCCGCTCCGACCCGTATGCAAGGACGTCCCGGTCGAAGACACGGGCAAAGAACCAGTCATCTGCGACGATCCGCGACCGGGGGTCGGATAAAAGCCCGTAGGTCTGGGTTGTCTTCCCTGCACCGGAGGTCCCGACCATGCAGAGCCCCTGCCCGTCGATATCGATGCAGGCGCCATGGACAGAGGAGATGCCGTGCCCGTCCTCGAGGATGTCGCCGGCACAGCTGAGCGCAATCGACTTGATCCAGCCGTAGTACCGGATATTGAGCAGGAACGCCGTCCTGGAGTGCGGGTCGTACCGGACCGTATCGGGAGGATAACTCGGATCGCAGAAAACGAACAGCCGGCCGTGCGACCGGACGTTCTGCGACATGGAATAGAAGTTCTCCTGCCACGTGTCCCGCAATGCATGGTCGTCAGACAGGAGCTTGATGCAGCACCCGTAGATCTCGGACTTGATCTCGTACCGGACTTTCGGCAGGAACCGCTCCGCCAGCTCCTCCTTCTCGTCGGGGCTGATGAGTGTTATCGTATAGGTCATCGATATAGCAGGACGTCGGTCAGAATGAAGGCGGGAAAGGGTCCCGCCTTCTTCATGACGCTTTAGAAATTACGCTGGAATCCCCGTACCAGGAACCAGATGCCCAGGAGGATCAGGAACCCGGCGATTATATACGGCCAGAGCTCAGCCGGCGCCCAGACAATGCCGATCCCGATGAGGATCATGAAGGCCCCGATGAGGAGCATTCCCGCGTTTATGCCTCCTGGCTGCGGTCCTGCTCCCTCAGGGGGTTTCGCGGCAGGGACCAGTCCCGTTGCCAGAAACCCGAGCCCGAGCCCGATCAGCACACCGGGGCCGGGGTAACCCGCGAGCAGCCCTACGCCGAGTCCGATCAGGACCCCGGCAGGGATGAAACCATAATGCCCGTGCCGTCTCCTGCGTTCCTCCCCTTCCTCTTCTGCCATGGTACCAGGATGGCACCCCTTTCCTGATAAATAAAGCGCTCGCTTCCCGGAGATCTGCCTGGGATTTTGCGATCTCCCAAGGATAGGTTACCCTGGAGCGGGCAGGAGAAGATTTGCCAGGGGTTCTGCCCCACCTGGATCCCGCATCCGGGTGGCCTGGCGGATCGGTTCCTCCAGTCCTGGTCCGATCGGGTGTTCCACCGCGATTGAATGCCCTGCTCCTTACAACCTGCCCGAATGAACGGAATCATCCTTCATCCGTTTTCAGGTGATTGAAATTTCTTTTCCGCGCCCCTCGGCGGTCTTCTTCAACCGCAGTTCCAGGACGCCGTTCTTGAAACTCGTTGATACTCCTTTCTCCGTGACAGCTGCAGGGAGGAACACGGTCCGCGACCTGCTCCTGAAGGAGCGTTCGTGCAGGTAATACTCCTCTTTCTTCTCTTCCCTCTCTTCCTGGTGGTCAAGGGAGATCTGCAGGACTTTCGGGTCCAGGAGCCGGATTTGGATATCCTGTTTCTCCACTCCGGGCAGGTCAGCAACGACCGTCACCTCGTCCCCGTGTTCCCGTACATCGACCCTGATCTCCGGCCCAAGGGACAGCCATCGCACCCGTTCCGGCTCCCAGAATCCGATCCCAAGGCCGCGTACCATCTCGTTCCACCACTTCTGCAGGTCGGTCATCATGACGTCGTAATCACGCACGGGTTCAGCCGGCAGGTCTCTTCGTGCCATATGTCTCCTCCGTTCTCCTTAGCATACGCCCTTCACCATGGCGGGCGTGATGACACCGAGGTTATCGATAACGTCCAGCACGCCCCTGGTGTATTCAGCCGCGGTCACGGCAGCCCGCCGGGCAGCCCAGTTGGGAACGGTTCCCGAGAGCGTGACCACGCCATTCTCGACCCTGATCGTCAGGCATTCGGTCGAACCACTGAAGTTCCGTTCGAGGGCAGCCCGGACGTCATCGGCAATCGCCTTGTCGGCGACGCTCCTGGTCGTGACAACCGTGAGCTTGTTGACGATATCGCAGACGCCCCGGACCCTGCAGGCGATCCGATCCGCTTCACCCTTCTTCCAGTATTCATCCACGGACCCCTCGAGCGTCACGATCCCCTTTTTCGCCGATACCCTGATATCGGTCCTGTCCATGTCGGGATTTGCGGCAAGATAGTCCAGTACCATCTCCCGAATGCTGACATCGGCAGGCGGGGGGGGCGTGTACCGCACAGTGATCCTGTTGTCAACCCATATGACGTCCCGTATCCGGCACGCTGCATCGGTCGCCCTGTTCCGGGCAGAATAGGTCGGGGCCGTTCCCGTGAGGGTCACCCGGCCGTTATCGACCGTCACCTGGATCTTTGATGCGTCGAGGCTGCTGTCCCAGTACAGCTCATCAAGGATCCGTTTCCTGATCTCTTTGTCCGATAGTGCCATGGTGCAACACCATCCGTATACCCTGCACTATTTGTATTCGCCGAGTGCAGGGCACCGTGAGGGCATAGATGCGATAAACTTTATAATTCTTTTGGGAATTCTCATATTCTGAAATATTTTTAAAAAACATCGAAAAAATATAAATATCCTTCTGCACAATGGACGCAACGATATACAGGAGGTGGACAATGCCTTACCGCTGGAAAAAGAAAGTCGACGTGGACGAGACCATCGTTGTCATAAAGAACGTGCTTGACAAGCAGTCAGACCTGCCGAACTGGCTGGTCAACACCATTTACGGGGCGATACGGGACTCTGATCCTGCAATGGGCAAGTACTTCTACCGCGAAGTGAAAAAGTTCGTGCCGGATACCATGAAGTACTTTGAAGAGGGTTCGACCCGGACCCCGATCTAAAAACCTATCCCTTTTTCAGCGTTTTTAAACCTTCAATACGTAATCCCAGACGCGGTCCATGAAATGCCTTAAATAGATCCTTTCCAAGCCTTATGCATGTCGCCAGATATGCTCGAGGCCAATAAACACCTCGTTCGGCAATTCTTTGCGGCTGGCCCCTCGGGAGGAGACCTGAGAGCTGCCGACGCACTGCTCGCTCCTGATTTTGCCATGCATACGCCGCTCCCCTTTACAGGGCCGGGCATTGAGGCAATGAACACGGTAATCACGACCTGCCGGAATGCATTCCATGGCCTTACGGTAACCATTGAGGATATGATGGCCGAAGGAGACAAAGTCACCGCACGCTTCGTTGCCCGCGGCGTGCACAGGGGTGAGTTCATGGGGCTTCCCCCGACGGGGAAGGAGATCGCCCTCACCGGTATAGAGATTTTCCGTATCCGGGATGGAAAGATCGCCGAGCTCTGGGGTGAGGCAAACCTGATGGGCCTGATGCAGCAGCTCGGGATAATTCCCGCTGCCGGATGAGCGGCCGGTAGAAGGGGACCGCATCGACCGAAAAGACCTTTCGGCCATATTATTCGGGAAATATGGAGCTACCGCTGTTTATTGAATGAATGTTGCGTCCCAGCCGGGGGGCTCCCCTTCTCGAGGTGTTCCCGGGTTCCGCCGAGTGTTCTGGTCCCGGGCCACTCGATGCATATGATTCAGGAAGCGGCAGGAGTATATCCGGGCGTTGCGGGAATTACCTGGCAATTCCCGCTCACGCAGCCGCAGTGCCCGGCGCCGCAGTCTAACGGCCCCGTGCATACCATGGTGCACAGCTCGGTGCAGGGCTTCTTGTAGAGATAATTGATGCAGCTCGTCGGGTGGCAGCACTGGGCCGGTACGCATTGCGTAGCGTTCGTGCAGGAGGTTTCATCCCCTGCCGGGGTGGTTGACAGCGTCGTTGTAGGGGTTGGTGTTGCAGAGGGCGGTTGAGTCACCGGCTGGGCAGGTCTCCGATAACAGGGGGGATCTGCTTCCCAGTTGAGCGGACGCCCGTACGTCAGGTTCAGCCAGATTCCATACCACTGGAGAGCGTGGCAATTGGCCTCGTCATAATCGCGGTCCGGCCTGCAGCGGGCGCCATTCTGGTCCCTTACCTCTTCCCACGTCATATTAAGGTACCGCAGGGAATATGCCCCGATGAGCTCACCGGTCCTGTCGCAGCCGCCGTAACAGTGCACGTAGATGACCACCGAGGCATGCATACCTGCTGCCGCAGGGTCCTCCAGCCATTTCCTGACCGTATCCACCCGGGAGACGAGCGAGTCCTGGAGCCATTCGTCGAGGTGCTGGGCGAGGTACTCCCGGTGCACCGCGATGGACGGATCGGCCGGGTCCAGGCTGGTCCCGTGCATCGGCCACATGTGGACCTGCCCGAATCCGGGGTGGGCGGTGAAAAACGCGTCCTCGGCTATGAGAAGCGCCCGTTCCCGGTTGTTGTCCTGCGGGTTCTCCACCCAGAGCAGGCTGACATCGACCAGGGTGAAGTTGGCAGGGACCTCGCACCCGGCGTCCCGTGCCGCCTTCTCAATTGCGGTGCGCAGGGCTGCGTAGTCGAACTCCGGTGGGACTCCTGTCTGCTCGATGAGCGGGTGCGCCCCGCGGAGCAGGAAGTTCTGGCCGATCGAGTCGACGTAGCGGACATTTGAAACCACGTGCACCGGGCTGGCGGTGAGGTTCGCTGCCGGGAGAGTAGTCTCAGGGATGGCGGCATGCTGCGTGCTGCACCCTGCCAGGCAGACCAGTGCGATGACGACCAGTACTGGTATGAGGCGGATTATCGACCGCCCTTCCAGGATGGTATGCAAACGCCTCCTCCTCCTAATTTCACTATAAGAACGAACCCGTTTTAATGATTTGCAGGAGGAGAGGGAATCAGAGATCCCCTGGCATCTCCAGGTGCCTGCAGGCTGTAACGGTGATTCCAGGCATTCTGGGGATTACCTTGAAAAATTACCGATCCCTGATAAGAGGCTATGAGTATGAAAGTGACCCCTTATCACTGTCCCTGCACCGTCACCCTGCGGGCATGAACCAGGCACATGCCAACTCCTACCGGTATCAGGAATGTCAGGGCGTAGTACGCGAACACGTCCGGGCCATAATAGACGGCCTGGAACAGCCGGACGATGAACAGGTAGTCGAGCGCGACCGCGATTGCGGTCCACACGATCCCCACTTCTGCGAAATAGGCGAGAGGGAGGTCCCGTGCCTGGAACCACCACCAGGTGATCGCGATGGTGACCGGGGTGAAGGAGAGAGTGATGATCCAGCCCATGATGCCCGCAACCGGCGAGACGAAGAGCGCCAGGGATACGAGATAGCCGAAAAGCCAGAATAAAACGCCGAGCCCGAGGGTATCTTTGACCCACTGCTTCATGCGGATGTCTTTCCTTCCTGAAGTGTTATTTTTTGCCGACTGGGGCCGTGGTATCGTGATTATTGTTCATGTCCATCCCGCTTCCCGCATATCTTTATTGAAAGCCGCTCCAGGGAGGGGTCCCCGGAACGGTACACACACACGCGGTGATCCAGAACAGGTGATTTAGTGTGGCACCTGGGACCTCTCCATCGCGTGCACCTGCTGATTGCGGAACCTGCACCATCCCGGCGGACTCAATTGACGGATCGCAGGAATCGTATCCCAAACCGATGGACTGATGTATACCTGCATCAGGTGATCGCATGTGCCGCCCGGCGGCCAGGGCTTCAACGTCTGCCGGAAGTGGGAACTGCCAGGAATTACTCCGCTTTCTTCTGGAAATAGGTGCAGAACGAGCCGCAGCGCTTGCATTCGTCAGTCCCTTCCTGGCAGGGCTCGACGTGGATGGTCACGTGGGAGCGGGGAAACTCCACCCTGAGATCGCTTTCCAGGTGGTCTGCAAGGTCGTGGGACTGTTCTACCGAGATATTCCCCGGCACGACCAGGTGAAAGTCGATGAAGATATCCGGGCCCGAACGGCGGGTCTTCAGGTCGTGGAACCCGGCATATTCGCTGGAATGTTCGCATATCGTCTGCTTGATCCGGTTCTCCTCTTTCCCGGGGAGGCTCGTGTCAATCAGGTCGGCCACCGAGCGCCGGAGGAGGTCGTATGCGGCCTTGAGGATGATCACCGCGACCCCGATGGCAACGACCGCATCGATGGAGGTGATCCCTGTCAGCTGTATCAGGACCAGTCCCGCAAGCACACCTGCCGATGTGTACACATCAGTCCTCAGGTGCCACGCATCGCTCTCGAGGGCAATCGATTCTGTCTGCTTTGCGACCTTCATCAGGCGGCGTGATACGTACAGGTTCACCATTGCCGAGATGGCCATGATGATGATGCCAATGTAGAGCAGGTCCTGGGAGAGCCCGGTGGCCCTCTCTCCCAGGAGGCTGCGGACCGCCTCCCATACGATAAATGCTGCCGCGACGATGATGAGCACCGATTCGATCAGGCCGGAAAAATCCTCGAATTTGCCGTGGCCGAATTCGTGGGCCGTATCGGGGGGTTCCGCCGATTTCCTGACTGAGAAAAAGGCAATGGCCGCTGCCAGCAGGTCCATCGCGGAATGGATGCCCTCGGAGATGATGCTCACCGAACCGACCGCAAAACCCACGATCAACTTGAGTATAACCAGGAACGTGTTTGATGCGACGGAGAGTCGTGCAGTTTTTTGCTTGAGCACATTGGCAGCTTCCAATGATACTTCAGCAGGAGGCATCGGGGTAACAAAGAGGGTTTCATCCGGTAAAGGATGAATCTACCGGGGAAGATGCCCTGCGGCTGGCATCGACCGTGATGTAGAGAGGTGCATGGTATCACTATTTCAGGACATGCACGCGAAACGGTCCGGGCGCCGATTACCGGACCGGGACCAGGATCTCGGTGATGATCTCCTCAGGCCGGACCTCGTGGGGGTTGTTTGGGTAACTCTCCCGGATGGGTCCTGCGATCGTGAGGTGATGCTCTGTCATCCAGGAAAAAAGCCTCCGGTATGTCAATTCGCAGGTCTCGTACGGTCCAAGGTGCCGGGTCCGCACCATCTTCCCTCCCGGCAGTTTATACGCCCTGATATCGCCGCTGCCCTCCACGGTGCCGGAAACCGGCCAGGCAACCTCCACGACGGCGGTCCCTTTCTCGTTCGCCTCTCTCACCGCATCCGGTGATGTTTCGTGGCATAGAAAAGTCGGCATACCGGCGATTGCGATGCCCTTTTCGATACTGTACTCGTAAAGCTTCAGGATAAGATCGGGGATAATCCGGTATGTCCCGGTTTTTTGTATCCCGATCACCTGCCGGGACGGGACCTCGACGATGGCAATTTCTTCCATATCAGTCGCCAACTAAGGGTGGTTAGGATTTCTTTAAGAGTATCGTTGAAGGCGGTCTGGACAGGACGGGATAGGCGAAGACGTATGTGCATCCGGTGTAAACGGACGGTTATCGATTCGAGGACATTGTTTTTGCGAATAATCGCACGAAAGAACTCGCCGATAACAGCGGTAATTGACCGTCAGAACTAAGTCCCCGCTTTTTCCCCTCCTGCGGTGAGTGCCAGGGTCGCCGGCATGATCACGGCCGCACCGACCAGGGAGAAGATAACGAGGATCACCGTAGCAAGTCCGAACCCGGACAGGATCGGGAACGATGACAGCATCAGTGCCGAGAACCCGGCAGCGGTTACCAGCCCCGACACGATCACCGCCGACCCGACCTTCCGGACCGCTTCCCGGATTGCCAGGAGCCGGTCCCCGGATTTCTGCTGTTCCTCGAGGTACCGCTCCATGACGAGGATGGTGTACTCGGATCCCACGCCGATGGTCATCGAGCCGAGGACGGCGGTCAGGATGCTGTAGCTCTGCCCCATCGCAGTCATGGCCAGCGGGTTGAAACCGATGACGCAGATGATCGGGACGAGCGGCGTCAGCGCCACGCCCCTGCGGTAGACGACCAGCAGGAAGACGAAGATGAGGACGAAGCCGAGGATCGTCATCCGGTCCTTGTTCTCCACGATCTGGTCGGTCAGGATGGTGTAGAGGGTGAAATCCCCGGTCGGTACGGCCTCTGTCCCCGCCGGGGGCTCCATCCAGGCGATATCCTTCACCACATTGTCCGAGAACGCCCGCTGCTCGTTGATCCCCATCGCCATGGTGTTGATGACGATGATCGAGGTCGTCGCATCGAGCTGGTAGAGTTTCAGCTGGTCCGGCGGTATGGTCCGGAGCACGCGGTCCAGTCCGGCCTGGTTCTCCGGGAGGACCCCGGAATTGTACGACCGGACGAGCGAGGAGAGGCTGGAGATACTGGAGATCTTGTGGTAGTTACCGGCCAGCTCGGTGCACAGTCGATCCGTCCACGTGATCCCTTCCACGGTCATGGTATTGACCCCGCGGATATACAGGGGGAGCGGCGTAAGCGACCCGCTCACCGACTGCACCTCGTTTGCCACCCGCTGCGCCGGGAGGTCGGGGGGCGCCAGCGACTCTTCGGACGCATCAACAGGAATTTTGCGGTCCATGGCAATCCCGACCCCGGCGATAACCAGGGCGACCAGGACCACCGGTGCAGCGACTTTCACGACGCGTGCCGCGAGCCACGAGAGCCCTGCGTCGTACGCGGTCATGAGCCGGTCCGGGAGGCTCTTCCCCGGAGGTTTTGGTTCGTACCGGAGCAGGTGGACGAACGCCCCGAAGCCGAAGAGCGAGGTGATGTAGCAGCAGACTATCCCGATGATGGATACCTTCGCAAAGGTCTGTATCATGGGGATGGGGGTGATGAACATCGCAAGGAAGCCGAGCGTTGTAGCACCGAGCGCGATGAGGACCGCGGGGCCGGTCTTTCCCAGGGTCTCGATGAGGGCGGATGGTATGTCATGCAGCCGGCGCTCGTCGTCAAACCGCATGTGGAACTGGACGGCATAGTCGATGCCGAGCCCGAGGAGGATGGGAAATGCCGCGAGGGCCCCGTCGTTTGCCGGGATCCCCATGATTCCCATGATCCCGAACGTGTAGAAGAGGCCGAAGATCAGCAGGACGACCGGGAGGATCCAGAACCGTATCTTCGCGTAGAGGAGGTACTTGACGATGAGCATGAGAACCAGGGCTGCAATGATCAGGAGGCTGAAATTCGTGATGATGGCCTCCTCGATCTGGATGTTATAGGGGGTATTCCCGGTCAGCTCGACCGAGACACCCGGGGGGAGCGACGCCTGCCCGATCGTGGACACCACGAACGGCTCAATGTTCTGCGACGCATCGGTGGATACCCCCTGGTCTATGAAGACATAGGCAAGCGCTGTCTGCCGGCCGGGAACAACCTGCGCCCGCGTATCCGGGGGGAGCTGGTCGATGATTGCCTGGACTTCCGCGCTGGTTGCAGGGACCGTCCCGCCATGGCTTCCGGCAACGATATCGGCGATGGAGTATGTTGAACTGACCCGGCCGATCCGCCCGATCTGCTCTTCAAGGAGGAGAAGCTGGTTTAAGAATACCGGATCTGCCGGGTTCGGCGCCTTGATGAGCAGGATGTAGGTATCCTGCCCGTAGCGATTGTTATAGAGGTCGTAGACGATGCCTGCCGGGGACTGCTTATCCATGTACTCGTCGGACATCGACTGGGTCGGGATCCTGGCCATGAAGACGGTCGCGATAATGGCGAGTACAACCATGACGGCCAGAACAGCCTTCGGGTGACGGTTCACCTGGACCGCAATACCGCCAAACAGGTCCTCGACCTTCATGGGAGGGATGCTCCTACCATAGAGCTGGAGCGGTCATTTCTTATGTGTTTTCATCTGTTTCGGATTTCAGGGGACTGCCAGGGATGGATTGTATGGACGAATCGACCAGGAATAATACTCCAGGGAGATTGATGATTTCCTGGAACCTGACCGGGGAGGTCGTTCCGATGAAGTGCTCCCTTCTATAGCCTGGTATAAATCCTGATAGGAGCAGCGATTTCCTACCTGTTCCTGGGTGACGATTAGTAAAAAGAGACTGATTAGGTCTTCTTCCGGGTGAACGAAATAAGCCGATGTTTTTGGTTACATTAATCTACCGTATCCGTATATCTTTAGATCGGAGATAGGACTGGACATGCGTCGCTTTTGGCTGCAACGGGATCTGGTAATTTTTGTCATTTTTTGCACGGGCATGTGCCTCTGCACCATTCCCTGCCTGGCAGGGTACACGTACTACTCGGGCGGGCCCGACCTCTTCGTATCCCTCGGTGCCGGCAACGAACTGGTCCCCGGGACAACGGTGGATCTCCCGCTGGTCCTGCAGAACAAGGGGACTATCACGATGGAATCGTACAATGTGTACACCCTCCAGCCGGAGTACCTCCCGACGACTGCCAAGTTCGCCACGGTCCAGCTCGTGCCGGGTGATGCACCCGTCAGGGTCAAGTCGAACCCGCAGATTGTGGGGGATATCGCGTCGGGGATGGTAGTCCCGGCAGAATTCATTGTCGAGGTCCCCCAGGACGCGACCGCAGGCCGGTACACGATGCAGGCGATTGTCACCTACCGGTATGTCCCCCGGGTAGAGCAGGAGGCCCTCGGAACGGTCCAGTATACCTTCAAGGATGCCAATATCTCCCTCCCGGTCCCGGTGGTCATCAGGCCGGTGGTCATCCTGTCGGTGGAAGATGTATTCAGCACTTTCCTGCATGCAGGGGGCGAGGGGTATGTCACCTTCACTATCAGGAATACCGGGCAGGACACCGGCAATCGCACGTCCGTCTACCTTTCCCCGGAAGGTGCAAGCCCTGTCGTCCCGTTCACCAACGGGGTCTTTATCGGGGATTTCCCTCCCGGTGCAACGGCACGGCCCCGGTTCAAGGTCGCGATCTCGCCGAATGCCGATCCCACGCGGCCCTGCCCGGTGACCCTGTACGCGGTATACCGCGACTTCGAGGGAAATACCATCACCTCCCCCCAGGTCAGCGCCGGGGTGATGCTCGGTGAGAAAGTCCAGTTCGAACGGACCAGTCCACCGCCGGTCCTCCACCCCGGAAAGACCGAGACCTTCAACGTGACCTACAGGAATATCGGGACTTCGATGGTATTCAACGCCCGGGCCCGGATCAGCGTGATCGATCCGTTCTCGAGCGACGATGACACGGCCTATCTCGGCACCCTGGGACCGGGAGACTCTGCTACCGCGGTATTCAGCATCAGGACCGATGGGGGGGCAACACCCAAGACCTACTCCGTGGATTCGGAAGTCGAGTATATCGACGCGTACCGCACCGCGTTTTCCTCCGACAACATCCCGGTGATTCTCGATGTCCAGCCACCGTCCAACAACTGGCTCATCGCGCTCGTGGTCCTTTTCGCGCTGGCCATCGGTGCCGGAGTGACCTGGTGGTACAGAAAGAGGGCGGCGGATGTGAAGTGACGGCCTCCATGACCGGCCACCTCGCGGGCGCAAAGGCCCGTTCACCGGCCATCATGCTCTCCGGGCTTTTTCTCGCCCTCGCCCTCTGCTGCACCCCGTGTTTCGCGGTCGGGTACACCTACCTCGATACCGGCGAGCAGCCGATCCTGGTAGCCCAGGCAACGGGGGATACCCGGTACTACCCGGGAGATACGTTCGAGATGACCGTTCTCCTGGCCAACAAGGGTACAAATACGGCAATGCAGATCGCCCCCCGCCTCTCCCCCGGGGCGTACAATCCCACGACCGCCCTCGGGGTCACGGTCAGGCCGGGTGCGGGGGATGCCCCGGTCACCCAAAAGAGCCTCCCCGTGGTAGCCGGGGATATCGCCTCCCTGGGCCAGGTCCCGGTCACCATCAGGGGAACAGTCCACCGGAACGCCTCACCCGGCATCTACGAGATCCCGCTCGAGGTGACCTACCAGTATATATACGCAATTCCCATGGTTGGCGCTGACTATACCACGATTACGCCCCTGTACCAGGAGGTGGAGCAGACCCTTCCGGTGACATTCCAGGTCCTGGGTGAGGTGAGGCCGGCAGTTATCAGCGAACATTCAGAGAACATGGTGCCGGGCACCCAGGGATACCTGGTTGCCGAAATTGCGAATACCGGCTATGCAGCGGGCACCGACGTCACGCTCCGCATCGTGCCGGCCGACAATACCACCTTCCGGATGGTGGATGACAGCGTGTACCTCGGGACGTTCAGGCCCGGTGATGTGGTGCCGCTCAGGGTCCGGGTTGCCGTGCTGCAGGATACCGGTGCCGGTTCGTATCCTGCCGTGCTCGAGGGGGAATACCGTGATTCCGGGGGGATTACCAGGGAGACAGAGCCGGTCCCCATCGGCATCACGGTGCTGCGGGGAGCGGACATGGAGGCGATAACCCGGAACCTGACTATCGGGACGGGCGGACAGGAGACGATTTCCGTTACTTTCCTGAATGCCGGCGACACGACAGCCTACGATGCGAAGGCCCGCATCATCGGGAGCCATGTACTCGTGCCGGTGCTGGACTCTGCAGTGCTCGGGACCGTTGCACCGGGGGAGAACAGGACGGTTCAGTTTGTCCTCTCTGCAGCGTCTGCAATCCCCGGAAAACACTACCTGATCGATTCTGAAGTGAAGTACCGCGACGAACTTGGTGCACTGGTGCTGTCTGACAAGATGAGTTTCGGGGTTGCCGTCGTGCAGCCTTCAGGCCTGAACGCAGTTATCTCAAACCCGGTCATCATGATTGGAATCGTAGGGGTCCTCGCGATTCTTGGGTATGCAGCCTTGAAAGTACGGTCAAAAAAGACAGGAAATCCGTGAAGGCACACAGTATTGTCCCTCCGTGAAGCATTGTCATTCCCCCCTGGTCACCATTACTTTTATATATTCCTATACCGATCCCGCTCACTATGCCACTCTTCATTGTCCTTGGAAAACTGACCGATAAGGCCATCGAGAAGATGAAGGAAGCAAGAGAACGGGATGAGAAGGCCAAACAGATCATCCAGTCGGCAGGGGGCAGCCTCATAAGCCTCTACTATACCATCGGCCGCTACGATTTCGTCGCCATCGTTGACCTCCCCTCTGCTGAAATTCTTGCCGGGGTGATTATCCAGGTCAGCCAGTGGGGGACGGTCAGCACGGAAACGATGACTGCTCTCCTCCCGGAACAGATGTATAAAATGGCTATGGGAACCTAAGGGTTGCTCACGGAATGTCCCGGTTCCGGTCCATACCAGGCAACGATGTGCAACCGTGGGGAACTCCCTTCATAAGGGCCTGGTTAGGTTGCGATTTGGTTACATTCGTTCATGAACTCCCTTTGGTATTTTCAATGATACCGGCACCGCCTTCCCCACCGGTGGCTGACCCCATACCTCCAGAATGGCCGGGGAGCCGTTGATTCACCAAAACCCTTTCATATCAGGGGCAGCCAGCAGCATCCCGCCCGTGCTGTCTTCACTCAGGCTATGCCAGGACAATTTCCAAATCTTTTTTCCTTTTCCCGAACATGGCTACTGAAATGGCAACGAGCCTGGTTCTCTCCCAGGGGAGGTGATTTCATGCCTGATTGTCCCCCCGCGGAAGCACCATTGCTCCTGGGGATGCCCCTGGAGAAGGGGAGGTGGGCGCTGGTCGTCGCAGGCCTGGTCATCAACCTCTGCCTCGGGACTGTCTACTCGTGGAGCGTGTTCGTCGAACCACTCACCGATTATTTTTCTACTGAGCTCGGCCAGGCTGTTACGGCAGGTGAAGTGCTCCTGCCGTACTCGGTGATCCTCGCCGTCTTTGCCGTGGCCATGGCCCTGACCGGGAGGTACATGGAAACCCATGGGCCCCGGAAGATCACTCTCGCCGGGTGCGTCCTGACCGGCCTTGGCTGGATACTGGCCTCGACGGTCTCCTCCATCGCCCTGCTCTCCCTCATGTACGGGGTGATCGGGGGCATCGGTATCGGGATTGCCTATGGTGCAACGGTGGCCGTTGCCGCCCGGTGGTTCCCTGACCGGAGAGGGCTCGCGGTTGGCCTGACGGTGTTCGGGGTCGGGTTCTCGGCGTTCATCACCGCAAACCTGGCAGGGTACTTCATTGCCGCCTACGGCGTCATGGCCACCTTCCGGATCTTCGGGGCCGGGATTATCCTCATTACCGTCCCCCTGGCGCTCCCGCTTGCTTTTCCACCAGCCGGGTGGATACCTTCCGGCTGGAAGCCCCTCATACCAGGTGAGGGCGGTCACGTGGCCTGCGAGTGCAACCGCGGTGCAATGGTCAGAACCCCGGCATTCTACGGTCTCTGGACGTGCTACTTCATCGGGTGCATCGCGGGGCTGATGGCGGTCTCCATAGCAAAACCGGTCGGGACCGAACTCCTGCACGTCGGGACCGGCCTTGCGACCGCCCTCGTGGGGTTCTTTGCCATCTTCAACGGGGGCGGCAGGCTGGTCTTCGGCGTGCTCACCGACCGGCTCAACCCGCGAAACACCGCCATGCTGACCTTTGGCTTCATAGCCCTGGCCTCCCTGGCGATGTGGCAGGTCCCGGTAGTCCTGGTCTATATCATCGCCTTTGCGGTGCTCTGGGGGAGCCTCGGCGGCTGGCTGGCCATCGCACCGACTGCCACGGCAACCTATTTCGGGACCGGTGACTACCCCCGGTGCTACGGCGTGGTCTTCCTGGCGTTCGGTGCCGGGGCGATCGCCGGCCCGCAGCTTGCCGGGTTCATCAGGACCACGACCGGGAGTTACGGGGGCGTGTTTCCCTGGGCGTTCGCCCTGGCTGTCATCGGGTTCCTCATTGCCCTCACCCTGATGAAGCCACCGGAACGAAAAACGTGATTTTCTGCTTCCGGGGACCGGGATCACTATCCTCCCAGCACCTCGTCTCTATCACGTTTCTGGAGAAGGGCCGAGCAGGACACCGATCCACCGGGTCTCATCGAACAGTTCGCACCCCATCCTGACAGCGAGCGTCAGGGGAACTGCGAGAAGGACGCCATAGGCGCCAAGGACCCATCCCCAGAAGAACAGGGAGATGAACACGACCGCCGCGGAAAGGGCGAGACCCCGGCCTGCAAGCTGGGGGAACATCCCGTATTCCACCAGGGTGTTCACCACCCCCTCCCCCGCCAGTACAACGAGAGCAGCAACAGGCCCGATATCAAACCACGCCAGGATCGCGGGTGGAATGACGGCAAGGTAAAACCCGATATAGGGGATGAACCCCATGAGGAAGGCAAAGAATCCCCAGAAGATGGCGTATTTCACCCCGATGACTGCGAGGATGACCGTTGTGCCTATCCCCATGGCAAGGTTCACCTCGGTTCTGATGAGGATGTAGTCAACGTTCTTTTGTGCGAGTTCGATGAAACGATCCAATTCACCGGGATAGAGTTCTCCGATGATCCGCTTCAGCTTGGATGAAAAGCCCTTTGCTTCGAAGAGGAGGAAGAGGGTGGTAATCAGGACCACGATGAAACCCACCGCCATATTGAACAGTCCGCCGATAAAACGTCCTATCCCGGCAGAAAACTGATGGATGAGGTCCTGGAATGAAACTGATGCGGGATCGATCCCCACAGGACTGAGCAGCGGTCCGGCCAGTTCAAGGCTCTCGTCGAGCTGACCCTGATAGCGCGGGATCTCGGGTACCAGCTGGAGGAACGATCCGGCAATCACGACCACAAAGATGCCAACAATGGCAAAGAGGATCACCAGGGTCAGGACGAGGGAAGAACGGGTGGAATAGCCCCGTCTTTCAAGCGCGTGGAGGAGCGTCCCGAAGATGACCGCCAGGAAGACCGAGAAGGCAAGCGGGCCGATGATGGGGGCTGCGGCCTTGATACCGGCAATGACCAGGACGACAGCGGCGAGGGTGATCAGGATGCGGGATGGTTTAGAAAATGGCAGCGATTGAGTCATGGAATCCTCTTTCCTACGATAATCCCTGAATTGCAGTTTGCACGGGACTTCGTATAACGTTTTTCAATCGATGACGGGGGGAACTATTGCTGAAATTTTTGAAAGGGGGCAGGGAATTCCCGTCATCGGGAAAGCGGGAAAAGCGGGATGACCTTCCTGGTCCATGCCTCGCATGGGTGAGGTCATTCCCGGCAGGGCAGATACATCCCTGAACCAGGAATCCCCGGACTCCTCGTCCCTGAAAAATGAATCGCGGCGCCCGTCCTCTCGTTCCACCCCTTCCCCGTGTGATTCCTGCAGATCCCGAATGAATACATCTTTTTCGTTGCGGTTCACCATACCTATACCATCCCTTCGGGAGGAGTCCTGGCATGGAAAAATGGTCATCGCGGACGGGATTCATTCTCGCGGCAATCGGTTCTGCGGTGGGGATCGGCAATATCTGGCGGTTCTCCACGGTCCTGGGCCAGAATGGCGGTGGAGCGTACCTCATTCCGTACCTGATCGCCGTATTCTTCTGTGCCCTCCCGCTCATGGTCCTCGAGTTCTCCATGGGCCGGCATTTCCAGGGAACCGTGGTCAGTTCACTCCGGGCAGTGCGGACGCAGTTCAGAGTTGTCGGCTGGCTGCTCTGCGGTATCGTCTTCCTCATCCTCTCCTACTACCTCGTTATTACCGGGTGGACCCTGGGTTATTTCTTCTTCTCGCTCTCCGGCGAGCATATCCCCTTCACCGCCTTCACGAGCGGCTGGTTCCCGGTCATCCTGTTCGCGGGGGCCGCGGTCATCACCGGGGCCGTGGTATCCCGGGGAATCCGTGAAGGCATCGAACGGGTCTCAGTATACCTGATACCGGTCTCAATCGTTATCCTCATCGTCCTGGCCTTCTACAGTTCGACATTCCCGGGTTTTTCCGAGGGGTCGGCCTTCCTGTTCACACCTGATTTTTCCGTTCTCGGGGACCCGCTGCTATGGAGCGCAGCGTTTGGCCAGGCCTTCTTCTCCCTGTCGGTCGGCCAGGCGATCCTGCTGACCTACGGGGCGCATATCAGCCGCGAACAGGGCATCCCGTCCGCGTCCCTGGTCATCACCCTGGCCGATACTGCCGTCGCCCTGCTGGCCGGCATCGTGATCTTCCCCCTGGTCTTTTCTTTCGGCCTCGTGCCGACCATCGGCGCAGAGCTGGCGTTTACCACCCTCCCCCAGGCCTTTGCGGTCATGCCGTTCGGCTGGATTGTTGCCGCGGCCTTTTTCCTGGTGCTCTTCTTTGCCGCGCTCACTTCAGCTGTCTCCATGCTGGAAGTGAGCGTGGCTGCCCTCTCTGAATCGTTCACCTGGTCAAGGAGAAGGACGGCGGCATTCCTGACCGTGGCCGTCCTCCTCGCCGGACTCCCCTCCGCCCTCTCGTACAGTACCCTCGACCTCCGGGTCGCGGGGGTCCGAATCCTTGACTTCATGGACGAGACCATCGGGACCCTGGGGCTCCCCATCACCGCCCTGCTCCTCGCCGTCGCCTTCACCTGGTTCCTGCCCCAGGACGTGCTGGCCCGGGAGATCGGGCCTGGCCCTGCCAGGGTCGTCTATCCGGTCTGTAAATATGTCATCCCGTGCGTCCTTGTCCTGGCGACCGCCGCCCGCCTCGTATCAGGCCTCGATTACCCTGGCTTGCGCAACCTCCCGGGGAGCGAGTTCATCGGGACGCTGCTGCAAATGGAGGGGATTGCTGCGGTCATCCTCCTTACCCTGGCCAGTGTCCTGGTACTCTGTTGGCTGGGGAGCTGTCCTCTCGCAGACCGGCTCCGGACGAGAAAATAATGGGGGCAGCCGGCCCTGCTCCTCTTCTGGCACGGTGGAAGGCAGGATCGTCGGCAATACCAGCCGGTGCCATGAAGGAATGGCGATCAGGACCGCCGTGGACCTCTCCTTTTATTTCCATCAGGCAGGCGGGTTCGATATCCCCCTGGGGTGCGAACCCTTCGTTCTTCACCAGCACAGGCATTCGTGGGACTCCTGCCGCTGTCGCAGGGGATGCTCCCGATGCGGGCCAGAAAAGGATGATCGCCGTACAATCGCCCCAAATAGGCACTCATATATAGCTGTTTGACAATCGGTCACGATAAGCCGGAGAAATCCGGCGGAGTTGATCATTTGAAACGAACCCGAACCCTCTTCATTGCATTCCTCATATTTTCTCTCTGCGCCTGTTGTCTTCCGGCTGGGGCAAAGCTCCAGGCGTTTTGCTTCAGAGGAACCGTTCTCGGGTTTTCCGAGACCAATAATACCATCACTATCCTCGCCACTCACGAGTGGGCCTGCAGGTTTGAAGGGGATAAACCGACCTGTACCTGGCAACCTGTCACCCCCAGGACACTGACCGGCACCGCGCCGGGAAAAGCAGTATTTGACCGGCTGAAGATCGGCTCTACCGTCATGGCCGGGAGCCTGGGGATCCCGGGCGGGGCCTGGGACGGGATAGGGCTGCTGATGCCTCCTTCTGGTCCCGAAGCCCTGCACGCAACCGATCTCTATGGAGAACTCACGCTGCTCCCCGCACCGCTGGTCGCCGGGTACGGGATTGCAGGGAACCCGGTACCTGACTGCGAGAACTGCAGCGGGGCGATCTGCCCGGCACGTGCAGCAAACCTCACCATCTCCCGCAATGGAGCAGAAGTATGGAGCGGAACCCTCTACGCCGGCGATGGCGTCCAGTACCTGGACCCGCTAGACCGATCGGGCCTGGACATTACATTCGTCTCCGGGGAAACCTCGTCAGGGCCCTGCCTCAACGAAGGCGGGGGGATGACCGGGATACAGCCCGTGTCGGTCTTCGTCGTCCATGCCGACCGGCCGGAAACAAGCCCCGGCCCGACTTTTCCGGTGCCGGGTACCGGTTTTCTCAGCATCATGTCGTTCCCCTCCGGGGCGTCCATCCTCCTTGACGGGGCGGAAAAGGGCCCAACCCCCCGCACTCTCTCCGGCCTGGAGCCCGGGGAGTATGCCCTCGTCCTCGAAAAGGACGGCTATACCCCCTATGAAAAGACCGTGACCATCTCCGCGGGAAAGCCAACGATGGTCACCGCGACACTCGCCCCGCTCTACGGGAGCCTGCGTATCCAGTCCACACCGTCACAGGCCACGGTCCTGGTCAATGGAGAAGTTGCCGGGGTCACTCCCCTGGTCGTGGGTGGCCTCGTGCCGGGGGACTATGAAATCTCCCTGTCCAAAACCGGGTACCAGGCTGCCAACCGCATGGCAACGGTGAATGCAGGCCAGGAAAAGCTTCTCATCGTGATGCTGTCTCCCAGAAAAGATGGGTCGGAAAAGATTGAAGCTTTCATTGCAGCACTGCAGCGGGACGGATTCACCGTGCAGCAGGGAAAGCTGGAGAAGGTCGATGCCTTGGCCATGTACGATGCGCACATCACCCCCAGCTGCTACGGGAATAACCCGAGCACCCCCTACCTTGCCTACAAGCTCCCCCCCTACCCGGGTCTTGTCCAGGGTGGCAGGGTCACCGATGCCCCCGTCAACCCGGCAAACAAGGGGCTCTGGGGGGATTACTTCATGGAACCCGACGAGGCGATCGTCTACGTGGGACCAACGCCGCCGGAAGTGAAATATTTCAGCTACCGGACGTACATCGGGACCCGGTGGTTCCCTGAAGAGAACACCTTCCGGCGAATCTTTGCAAGCCTCGGGGATACCATCAACAATTACCGGATCAAGACAGGTACCGTTGCCGGCCAGGCCTCTCCGGGCCCGTATGACAAACCGGTCATGATCATCACCACTGCCGACCGGGGGACCAGCGAGCGGGTCAGAAAGGCCGCCCTCCTGGCAGGGTATTCCCCGGCTATGATGAACGATGACATCATCCCGTCCGGGCTCATCAGGATGGGGACCGAAAACACCTCCGACACCATCACGTTCATCCACCGGCTGGCCTTCTTTCAAAATGAGACGCTCGGGAACGAATATTTAAACAGCACTCCCGGCCACGTTTTCAGGCTTACTCCAAATACCTCCCGCACCCCGCAGCCATATGATGTGCCCCGTTTCATCGTGAGGGGAACCGGCGATGCCCATGAGCTCGATCTCCTGAAGGACCAGGAAGCGCTCCGGGAAGCCATTATCGCCCGGCATGGAGGCGGAATGACCATCACCGGGAAGAAGACAGATATCTGGGTCTTCGAAGGGATCGATGCGATCCAGCGGGAAATCGATGCGCTGGGGGATAACCGGGATGCTGTCTTCCTGCACAACGGCGATTACTCGCTCTCGGGCGATGAGTTCATCATGGTCTATGGCGTCAACCACCAGAAGAGCGGGAAGGTCGTGTATACCAACGTGGGAATCTACGGGAGTGAGATCTTAAACGGCGTCAGGGCGGTGACCGATGACGAATATGCCGGATCGGCCCTTTCCTATCTCCCCGGGAACCCGAATGCAGGGCTCTTCTACGCGTGGAAATTTGCACGCCACTGCAACGGAGAAGCAGGATGCACCGAAATCCCCTCCTGCTGCGGCGCCGCTGGGATCCCGGAGGAGGTCCCGGTCTTCATCGCGATCAGGGCGTATATCGAGAAACAGACAGGTGTCGGGCCGGTCTGGAATGAGATCCTGTACGACCAGGCGATCCATTTCACCCCGGTGTGAAACTCACCTCTATTTTTTTTTCATGGCTCCGGGCCGGCGTCAAAACCCTTATTAACCGGGCTACCCCAACGGCTCCTGGTGGACCAGAACCCGCTCGTTGGTATACCTGAATATTTTCCGGGCGCCCGGTGACCTGCACGATAACTCAGCTCATATGAGGTGGTGATATATTTGATTCAAGTTCTGCATGGCAGATCGTATTTGCAAATAGTTATAATATATATCGTTTGAGATAAACAACGCCTGCAAAGTTTCCCCAATCGATCAACGGGGGGCAGAGGGGGGGCTTGGCACCGGCACATTTTCGTGGCACCAGATGGTGTAGGCCGATGAGTGTTCCCTGTTCTGAATTGCACAAGTCGGAACACCCTGCAGGCAACGAGCATGAAAAAACGTTTTGGGGGGCAACCATGAGAAAACAAACAGATCGTAAGACTACCTTTAAGATCTCTCTCGAAGAGAGACCGGATTTCAAGGGTAGAATTTCAGCGTTCCTGTTCAATATTGCAGGCAGTCTGCTGGAAGAGGTAAAAGGAGCGGATGGAAAAACCACGTTTTCAAGCACCGAGCATGAATTGGTACATGGCCGCCTGTTTATTGCCTCTCTGCCCGACCAGGTAGAGGAATGGGGGGAAAAACCCACAATCAGGATGATGGAGAGAATAGGGGCATACGAACCGGTCATCAGGCGTGGGGGGAAGTTTGTTGAAGTGATCCGGATTCCTGGCAGCATCATCGACCTGTGGCCGATTTGCTTCTGTTTTGTCCAAGGTAAAGTTGTCAAAGCCGATAGCGGATTTCCCATATGCAATGCCCGGGTGCACATCTGTGAAGTTGATAAAATATGGCGCTGGATTGTGAGACTTCCCGACCTGGATGTTTTCCGGTTCAGAGACGACCTGCTGAAGATAGTCGATGAACCTCTGCTGAGAAAGCCTCCCTGGCCGGAGCCCCCGTCGCCTTTCACAGCGATGAGAAAGGGGCTGATACATCTGGAAAAAACCTATCAGACCGCTTCCGGCTCTCTATCGGTGCCGATTTCGCAGGTTTCTGTGTATTCTCATTCCGCGGAGCCCGGCGAGACGACTACGGCCGCAGCGGCCGTACTATCTCCTGATGTCCGGGTAGCGCTCACCTCCGCATCAGCGCCGGTAGTCCGCAAAGCATTGGTTGACCACGTCCACCTGATCATCCCCTATCTCTGCCTCCTGAAGCCCTGGTGGTGGAGATACCGGTGCGATGAGATTGCTGTCATCGAGACCGATGCCCTGGGGCGCTTCCGGACGGCTATCGTTTACTCCTGCACAGGGGACAAGCCGGATCTCTATTTCTGGGTCGAATACAATCTCGGTGGTATGCCGGTCACCGTTTACCGGCCCAGCATCAGGTGCCACACGTACTGGAACTATGCCTGTGGCAGCGAAGTTACGATCCGCATCTTGGATGAGCGGGTGCCTGCATGCAATACCGAGCCGGACCTGCCGGGATGCGTGGTCCAGATCCTGTCGATCGGCCATGGTGTCAGCATGTCAGAAATCCGCGGCCCGGGTGCAGCTCCCGTCGACGAAGGCCTTACTACGAATAACGAACCGTTCGGGGGCAAGCTGGAGCCGCGGGTGTGGTTCAGCCGCACAGCACTCCGGGATGACAGGGGTATCACCAACTACCGTTGGTCGTACCGGCGCTGCGGGAACAGCGACGGGACAGATATCCTTGAGGGGGACCGGGGATCATGGACTCCGCTCACGCGTACGGTGGTGCGGCATTACGCGGTGCCGGTTCCGGGCGGCGTCGCCCACGTCCCATTGGTTCTGGGGCCGCATACCGTTGGTTCTGAAGCGCACCTGTTCGAGATCAGACCATTAGCCGTTCCAGCCGGTGGGATCGAGTGGACAGTCGTTGATGAGCGGGAGGACCTGGCAAGTGCACACTTCGAGACCGATACGCTCGGTACTGGGGATACCACGTGCGCGAAGGCACTCGACGCAGCAGGCAAGTATGAGCTCAAACTTGAACTATTCACGGATACGGGGGCGCTTGTCGACTGGACAGCGGAAGGTATTGACCTTCAGGTGACCAATGTTGCTGCGCCGTTCGGCACCGATCCGGTTACTGCTGTATCCGCCTCTGACTACCACCGGATCCTGAACGGGGCCGGCCATACGGTTGCATTCAGGATGGTGCTCAGGGTCGACAACAACTGCTGCCAGGCGACGGTCGAACCGGTCGAAGGTGCCGGACTGGATGTTACTCCATGCGGCTTTATTGAATATGCACCGGGGGCGAATGCAACCCTGAAATTCAAAGCTTACCACCCCAATAGCTTCGCCGATTTCGATTTCAGCGTGGTGCGTGGAGTATCCGCAGACATTTTGGAAGCGAGCGCTGCAGGGAGGGCAGGCAGTTCACCCATAGCAACAAAGGACCCCACGCCTCTTCACCCACATCTTCCCCATGCCTATATCCTGGCCGCGGGTGGCGACTACCAGGAAACCTTTGCGGTATCATGCCTCCTGGGGTCCTGCTCCCGGGCACCGTTTTCCGAAGCGCTTCATGTATGGACAAGGGCCACGGATGGATACGGCCGGTTATGGTATCTCGATGCCTTCGACCACGATAGTTTTGCGCTCACGCCGCCACCGTGACAGCGTTGCGAGGGTCCCATCCCAATAAACTCTTTTTTAGTAATGACATGCTGAACGGGCATATCGCTGGTGCCATCGAACCAGCCTGTAAGACGCCGTCTCCGGACCAGAATCGCCAGGTATATATGCCCTTCCGGTTAGATCCGTGCAATAAGCGCCAACAAGATTACCCACCACCGCCATTTTACGGTTTTCCCTCTTTTCGATAGGTGGTAGTCCGGACACCTGTAAGGAAAAGAAACCCGTAACCGGATATTTTATATCATCAGAAAAAGTGGGGGACAGGTTTTGATTAAATTGCCCTGGAGCCTCGTCAATTGCCCAATTCACGTAATATACGGCCCTTATGCCGAATAGTCCCCTGGTTGCAGGCCAGGACTATCACGATACCCCAGAGTGCAACCGTAAAAGTTCCATACAAAACCAGGAAGTCTGCCGGGAATGTCACCGGGATCATAATGGGCTGACCTGCCACGAATCCTGTCTGCATCAGCTGGGCGAGCAGGAGGCTGCGGGTCTGGTCATGGACCCATGCTATCACGACCCGGTAGGCAGTGAGCGCAGCAATCCAGAGCGTTATCCGGGGAAACCAGAGACTGCCGTATGCATAGGAAGAACCCCAGTAATCGGGAAGGCCATGCCATGCTCCCCCTATGACCCCCAGGATAATCCCCGACAGGATGATGCCATGGTGCGCCCGCAGTTTTGGGAGAGGAAACCCGGTCCACCCGATCTCTTCGATGAACCCGGCCAGGAGCCCTCCCACGATGTGATGACGTCCTGACGACCTCCCCTGCCGTGGTAATCCCCCGGATTCTGCAATGCTGGTTTCAGGGGGTGAGATCGCACCCCGTACAGGCCAGGCACATGGTCATGGACTCGCTTGCAGAAAGACCGTATTTCCTGAGGATCTCCCGGGTCATTTTGGTCAATTTCATGAGTCGCCCGGGGCTGGGGCGGACAGCGGTCTTCAGCTCTTCTTTCCGGAGGGGGGAGATTGAGATAGGGCGCAGCACGGGGATGACCCCCATCTCCGCCAGGTACTCGACACCCTGGCGGACACACTCATCCGTCTCCCCGAGCCCGATGATGATATTGGAAGAAACATGGTTTTTCCCAAAAACCTCGACTGCTTCTCTCAATGATTCGAGAACATACTCCAGGGTATGCCCTTTTCCACCCCTGCACATGCGGTTGAATATGTCCGGGTCCATGGTCTCGACGCTGTATTTCACCTCGGTGACCCCGGCATTTTTCAGTCTCCGGGAGGAATCCTTTGCCGGGTGAACGGCGACGCCGATAGGAACCCCGTACGGGGCGAGGTCCCTGACGATCTCCACCACGCGGTCGATCTCATCGTCCGGTGACTGTGCTATCCCGGAGGTCAATGCAATGACTTTTAAGTCTCCGTTCCTGCGTGCTTCTTCCACAATGGCGAGAACCTCCTCCCTGGTCTTTATCCTCCCCCCGGAAACGGGCACCGAGCAGAACTGGCAGTTGTAGATGCACCGTTCGCTGATGGTGATATAGACCTGGCCGGGGCAGTGGTTGACCACCGGCTCGATCTCCCCTTCTGCAATCTCCCTGCTGTCGCGCGAAATCACGACATGCCCGTCCTTTCCTGCCATCTTCAGGGGTGAATCCCTGCTGACCTCCAGCCTGACACGAAGACCGCCGGATGCGAAGAAGATTGACCGGAGACCCATCCCGGGGCCTGCCGTCGATGTCCGGAACGGGGGCAGCAGGGATTCTTCGACGTCAACGGTCCCGATGGAAAGGAGTTCCGCCTTTATTTTCTCGTCCATGGGGGTCATCGTGCCCACGCTCTCACCGGATACCAAAAAGCGCTGCCGCATTCCTCCCCAGGAGGTTTTCGAGCACTTCGGGCCGGTAGGAGAAGCGCCGGAACTCGGCGAGGCTCTGGCCGAGAGGGCGTACCGGGTACGATGAGGCATACAGGATCCTGTCTCCCAGGAAATGGTTTGCAGCCTCCACCCAGTCCTGTGCACCGGGAAAACCGGGGATAAACTGGAAGAAGTCAGGAATTACCCAGAGGTTTCCGAGCGGTGCATTGGCGATCATGACTCCCAGCATCCCGCTCGTATGGGGAAATGCACCGTGTACAACGACGATCTGGAGGTCAGGAAAGGCATTTGCGACCCGCTGGATGCGGAAGGGTTCAGCATACGAGATATCAGGGCCCTGCATGAGGCTGCAGGTAAGGTAGAGCACCCCGCCGAGCTCCTGGCATCTCTGGTAGAGGGGATAATTCTCCGGGTCGTCGACGTAATGGGGCGGGACCCACCACCCGGGATCGACTGCGATCCCGTTGAATTGCAGCTCCCGGAGAGTCCGCTCAATCTCATCTACTCCTGACTCCACGTCGGCCCCGTTGATCCCCGCGAGGGCGACCGGAAATCGGTCAGGGTACATATCGCGGAGTTCTGCAATGTCATCATTCAGGATGATGCGGTGCCCGGCCTGCCTCCCGACGAGAAAACCCCTGTCCACTCCAGCCGCATCCATCTCCTCAATAAAAAGTTCGCAGGATTTCTGCGTCATGGAGGGGGTCCGGTCGTACCCGCTCACCAGGGGACTGCGTTTTACCGATGGCCGTGCTCCCGGCTCCGGCGCCAGGACCTGCATCAGGCTCTTGTACGGGGGCCGTACCCGTGCATCGATGAGTATGGTTTTTCACCCTACCCAGCTCTCTCACCCGCCGGTTAATAATCTAAGGTATCCGGCATGGAGCGATTGGTTTCTAACTGATGACTGCAAGAGTGCGATTATCGGAGCGCCTGACCATAGAACCTTATGCGCATTCGTACTGGTCTGTACAGGGGCCATCCCGCCGGTTGTCGAGATTGTGCTCTCATATCATCGCGATCCCAATCACCGGTTTCTTCTCCACAAATCGGTACCATTTGACCAGCGATCTCCTCATCAGATTCGCATTGAGCGAACCATTTCCGTCAAGGGGGGATATCTCTTACCTCTCAGCCTCGACGAGGTAGTGGTACGGCCCGGCGTCCTGTATCGAGAGGATGGTAAACCCGGCCGATTCGATCAGGCCCCTTGCACGTGCGATGGAGAACCGTTTTTCGAGCGGCGGGCCGAAATCCATCGGAACCGGTTTCCAGTCGAGGTCGGCCAGCCGGCCGGAAGGCCTGAGCATCACGGCTGCATTCCTGACCACCTGCCCGGGGTCTGCAAAATCGTGGAGGTCATTGCCGAAAAAGACGATATCGGCGCATCCATTGCATACAACGGTCGATTCCGCTTCCCCTGCTGCTGCAGACATGTTTGCAAGTCCCTCGGCCGCTGCCTGCTCCTGCAGGCGGGCAACGGCATCGGCATCGATATCGATGGCATGGACCCTGCCCTCCGGTCCAACTTTCCGGGCGGCAGGAAGGGCAAAGAACCCCTCCCCGCACCCAATATCCACGAATACCATACCATCCCAGAGCCCGATTAACGCAAGGATCGCCTCGGGGTCCTGCCACTGCCTCCGCTCCGGGTCGTCAGCGGGGTGTCGTCGCATGGTCATGACACGCCTCCTTACACCAGATAGAGCGGTTTGTTATATGAACATGATGACGGGGGCATGGTAAGAGCTCCAGGAGCCATCGCGATTTGAATCCGGGCTATTATATACGAACACCCAGCAGGATTCAGTTTGTCCGGGGTATTGAGAACTCAACCTTGAGTCTTCGTGGCCGTCCCACACTCACAGAGCCACCCAGCCGGCACGAACCGGTCTCGAGCAGCTGGGGGGGGACTATGATATGAAAAAGGGTCCCTTTGGAGGCGGTGGATCCATTCCTGTTGCAGGGTTCTGGAATTAATACAATCAATTTTTCGATAATCGCTTCAGGAGAATTGCGATTAGTTCTGAGAGATACCCGTAACCCAGCCGTGAGAAAGAACCAGCAACGTCAATTTTTCAATAAAAGTTCACCTTAAAACTAGAATAGCAGTTTATCCAGGAGCATCTCCCCAAACCCTCGGCTCCACTCCGACCGGCACGGACGGGCCATGGGCACCACCCTTTCGGATGTCCTTGAGGCTTTTCCACGGGAAATGAAAAAAAGGGGAATGGAATAAGAGTATCAGCTATCCTTTCTTCTCAGGAAGCTTACAACTGCCAAAAGGCCCACGATTGTCGTTGCCGGAATGACAAGGGTGGGGAATTCCGGACTTGGGACGCAAGTCCCGATGATGAAGGAGACAACGTCTCCGCCAGTGAATAGTGGGACACCATCATAATAACCCACAACCGTGACCTCGTTCTCGGCGACACAGTCAGCGGGAACCCCTGTTACCGTTCCCGTGATCGGAATGTTGACCGAAGATCCCGGGCCGATGTCTCCCAGGTTATAGACTGTCTGGGATAATGTCACTTCAGGCGGCGGGTATTCGGTAAGGACCACGTCCTCGACGGTATAGGCGGTCGGATTGGTCACGGTAATACTGAAGGTAATGGGATCATTCAGGTTGTACGCTGGCTTGTCAGTTACCTTATCCACAGTCAGCAACGGGATTATCGTGTTCGAGCAGGGGAGCCAAGAGGTATCCATTTCCTGTTTTAGGAACTTCTTCAGGTAATACGCCCCGGTGCCCGCTGGCCATCCGCTCGTAAATCCAGCATAGTTCCAGTCAAGCCCGTTATACATGATGATACCACTTCCCACTTTGCCCAAGTTGGTGTTGGAATAAACGTGCACTGGCCCCTCTATGTTCAAGGTGTTTAAAGCCGTGCAGTCAACACACCAGTGTAGTGGCACGAAATTGGTAAAGACGTTCGCGTCGCCGACTGCATCAGTTTGGGTCGAAAGATAACTCGCATTGATATAATAGGGGGATGCAGGGTTGTTGCTTGACAGCGTGTTCTCTTCGACGATCGTCAGTGTTCCAAGAGCTCCCTGGGCTCCGGGAACGGAGGTTGCGAACGGGGTCGGCAGCCATGTGTAGTCCCATCCACTGGAAGCTGGTGGTGGATTATACGGGTCTTCGGAGTCCCATATGATGAGCTTTCCACCGTTCTTTACGAAATTGACGATATCGGCCTTTTGCGCAACTGTAAAGACTGACGGGTCGCATGCAAAGAGAAACAGCGTGTCGAAGCTTGCAAGGGTCGCCGCATTGACGTTGCCGGGCTCCACGGTTTGCATGTTCTGGGTATAGTCGGCATAATACACGTAACCCATATTGTATGAATAGACCCAAGTGTTGCTTGAACCGGTTTCGTCATCGACACAGGCGACATTGGTGCTGGCTCCCCAGGCCATCACCCCTGAAACCAAGAACAGGAATACGAGCAGGGTAATTAGTATCAGCCTTTTCTTCATACAGAGATTATCACCTCCTTTTCACTAGGAACGAGAGAGTCCTAGATGGGGAGATAATCAATGACATATTATATATAAATTGCTCTCCTCTGATCGGTATGTATCACATGATTAAAATACTAAGTTTTGAGATCAAAATAGAGAATTACTAACAATTCGCTTTCATTACTAATAATTCGCTTAATCCACCTTTTCATGGTATGTTTGTATTATCCGTTTTGAATCTCCCGGAGGAACCTCTTCATATTTATAAACATTTACAATTTGTCGGTTTCCATCACCCTCCCTTTTTCATGGGATAATTGTCGACCTTCTCCCCGCACCCGGCACACCACCCGACCGGCACGAGACTATAGCAAAAAAGAAAGGGATTTTGGGTAATAGTTCCCAGCCACCGGAGTAAATCCAGGAGCACCGAATTGGCATACCATATCCTTGAACGTAACATCATCCCAGTGGTTATCGGGATCGGTATCAAGGTACCACGTCCCGGCATTATAGACCCCGATTTCCAGGTACTCATCACCATTCCAATCCCCAATGACCGGGATAGCACCGGGGAAACCGAAACTGAAGATAGCGTCTTTTCCTGTGCCGGTCCCGTCCCAGACGTAGTTGTGATTGGCGTCCACGTACCAGATACCATCGGTATAAACCCCTATTTCATCCCAGCTGTCGCGGTTCCAGTCTCCGACTACCGGGATTGCCCCGGGGAACCCGAAACTATACATAACATCTTTCCCCGTACCGGTCCCTTCCCATACAAAGTTGCCATGCCTATCCAGGTACCATGTTCCGGCATTATACACCCCGATTGACTGCCAGTGAATATTATTCCAATCCCCAGTGACCGGGATCGCCCCCGGGAACCCGAAACTTAAGATTAGGTCTTTTCCTGTGCCGGTCCCGTCCCAGACGTAGTTTTGGTTGGCGTCCAGGTACCACTGTCCTCCCCGGAATACTGCTATCATACTTGGTTGTCCCATACTTCCCTCGTATAGCCAGAAGGAACTAAAGATCGGCGTATCGCCCGGAAAGCCGAAACTCGTGGTCTGATCGGGGGGCTGGCCTTCCCAGATGCCATTTCTATTGACGTCCATGTACCACTGGCCGTTGGTGAATACCCCGATATTTTTCGGTTTAATATAACAGTAGGTAACGGAAATGTTGGCGATCCCAAGTGCGGGTGAACCGATATCGGCAACCCGGGTATCATTGCGGTCAAAGTAACCTGTGGTTTTCTCGCCATCGCCGATGACGAGGATTGTTCCTGAAGAAGCATTCTCGCTTATCGGCATATACTCCGCGACATCAGGAATCTGAAATGCTCCTCCACCTGCATACGTTACACTCTGGGCCACGGGTGCAGCTGCAACCCGACTTCCCGCGGCGCAGAGCAGCGCCACGGCTATTACGACGAAGAGTAACTTTCTCATTTCAAACACCTCAAAATACCAAAACGCGACAGGTGACTGACCTGATCTTGGTTCCACTCGAAGCGGAAAACAATTCATCCGGCCCCCCCTATCAGTATCTGCAGGAAACTCGCGATATGTGGTATTAAAATGTCCTGTTAAGTCAATCTTACAGGCGTTATACCTTCACGGTCTCGATCCATCCGACAGTCACGAACCGGCATCGAGCACCACCACCCGACCGGCACGAACCAGCAGCTAGGAACATTGAATTAAAAAAAGGAAATTCAGGTCCAATCCCCGACTACCGGGATAAACCCACCAGCACCGAACGTGTAAGCCACATCCTTTCCGGTACCGGTCCCGTCCCACTTATTATTACCATTGGCATCGAGGTACCAGGCCCCGGCGCTGTATATCCCTATCTCGAATATTCCGTCCTGGTTCCAGTCGCCGGTCACCGGGACAGCCCCGGCAAACCCGAAATTGAGGACTGCATCTTTACCCGTACCAGTCCCATCCCAGACGTAGTTCCGGTTTGCATCCACGTACCAGGTACCGCTGGTATATACCCCGATCTCCACCTGGCCATCGCGGTTCCAGTCACCGATAACCGGTGTCCACCCGGCAACGCCAAATGAATAGACTGCATCTTTTCCCGTGCCGGTCCCGTCCCATGCATTGTTCGAATTCGCATCGAGATACCATGTACCGGCATTATACACACCGATTTCCGGCTCGGTATCACCGTTCCAATCCCCTGTAACCGGGATAGCGCCGGAGAAACCGAAGTTGTAGACCCGGTCACTCCCGTCCCAGAGGTAGGGGTGCCCATCGTAGTCCACAAACCACTGACCTCCCCGGAATACTCCTATTTCAGAGGCAGTGTCCCGGTCCCAGTCGCCCACGACCGGGGTATCGCCCGGGATGCCAAAACTCGTGGTCCGGTCGGGGGGCTGGCCATTCCAGAGGCCATTGCCGCTGGCGTCCATGTACCAGACGCCATCCACGAATATCCCGATCCTCTTCGGTGGCGAATAGGTGGGCACAATACCCGACGACTGCCAGAACCCGCCCTGAACTTTATAATTGGCACTGCTGGAGAGCCCTGCAATCTGCCCGATGGTGGACTGCATCTTGTAGGAGGACGACCCGCCACCGCCACCGCCTCCCCCGATCACGTTCCAGTTGATTCCGTAGTTCGTCGAGCTCATTGCGCTCGCAGACCCGGCAAGGCAGAACAGCGCCGCGGCTAATACAACGAAGAGAAAACCTCTTTTCATATCAAACACCCCTTAAATCTTCAAACACGACGATTAGGCACTCGATGCACTCAGGGAGAGAAAAGGTACAGCACATCACAGCCCCCAGTCTGTGTATGTTCAAAACTCGCTACAAGTAATATTTAAACATTCCTATCGAATGATTTTACTGGGATGATTCGTTCACGGTCTCCCTGCACCCCCGGCACTACCATTCCCACGGACGAACCTATGCTTCTTTCCTAGTAGCTGCCCAGCACATCGGGCACCATTTACCCCACGGCCGAGGCGTTGCTCATTCTCCATGGCCAGCCGAATAATGCGCGAAATATGAGAGATCCACACTCCATGGATGAACACAGGGGTGCTTCACACGCTAGGATATTTTTCTGCAGGTATAGGGTACTTTTTGAAGGTTTTTTGTAAATAGTCTGATAATATCTCTTAATGGCACTCTATTCAGAACAACGGGGCGGCAATCCTTTTTTTCCGGTTCACGGGCCAGGCGGAGCCGGCTCAACCCCAATCCACGTATATCGGTCTTCTGCATCGATGGCGACCTGGACCTGCTTGACCAGGGTACAGAGGATATTTGCGAAAGCGGAATAATTCATTCCCCTGGGGAGCGGCAGCAGGTTCCATAGTTCCATCCTGGTGCTCCCCGGATGAAGCTTGATTGTCGTGATGAGCCGGTCCACCTGCGGCCCCGAAGGGATTTTTTCGCACTCTTCGCCGTAGACTTCATAGATGTATTCCTCGGCTTCCTCCGCCATACAGCTACGATCTCTCGGGCCGGCAGATAATATATGTATATCCCCAAACTGCATCCGCTCCGGCAACCTGGTATGCCCAGGAATTTCCTGCCAGGCCCTGCAGAAAAAGAGGTAATCCCGGTCTCCCGGGATTCCCCTGTACGTTCTCACCTCGAACCAGGTTTTAATTCATGAAAGAAAATTGCCACCACCCGCTGGTGGAATCCCCAAACGCTGACCCATCGACCGCGGTCACCCGCCACCGGCCATGCCCCTGGCTGCCGAAATCGAAGGTACAGGAAGCATTCATTCCCCCGGTCAATGGGATATCCGGATACGGGTACCATTCGGTTCCCATCAAAATACCTCTCTCGAGCAGGTAGCCGGTCGCACCCGGCACCGGCTTCCATGCCAGGGTCGTTACGCGGGGGGTATGGGAGAAGACCGCTCCTCCGCCCGGTGAGACCAGGACCGGTTCCGGGAGCGCCTGCCGGGTATTCCAGGAGAAATACCACCAGGCGCTCGGCTGCGACTCGACATGGATGGAGTTCCAGGCACCCACTGCGGTCACCCTCCAGCGGGCGGCATAATCGCCGACGAACTCGAACGTAACAAACGAGGTATTCTGCCCTGGTATCGTCGCTGTTGCGAGCGGAGTCCACGAGGACCCGTCGCTCCACGCAACCTCCACCCGGTAGCTGTTGGCTCCCGGAACCGGCCTCCAGGCAAGGGTCATCGCCCGGGGGACATGGGAAAAGGCAGTACCGTTTGCGGGTGATACCAGAACGGGGGGCTCCAGCATGTATGAGAATGGGTTCTGGATCAACCCGAGTTCACTAGCTGGAAATGCGTTCCCAATCGCGAGATCCTGGCCATCGGTCACTTCTGCACATCCCCTGCCGGCAAGCAGCAGGATAAATACGACACTTATAACTATGAACAGCCCGGGTCTCACGGTGCATCACCTCCGCACCCATGGAACACGGCTTTCTTCCAATAATATCGTCTGATCCGGAACCCGGACAGGTAGCCTGTCACAGGAACCCCTTCCTTCATTTTCTAATCCCTCCTTCAAGGCTTTCCCGGTTATTTTCAGTAAAGACAGCGATACCTCCTGGTAAAAGACAACAACGATCCTTCATCACAGTTCAGGGATAAAAAAATATCCCACTCACACAAGGCAGGGCTGATTTCAGCAGATTATGCAGAACGCATATGCCAGTTGCCAGGCGATGCAACACGACGACAAGGGTCCTTTACCTGTATCAAAGAGAAGCAAGTGCCTGCCGCGTCCGGTAAAAGAAATCATCGGCGAGCGAATCCTCCAGCCCGTATTTCCGGTATACCCAGTCGGCGTAGTGGTAGTTCATGCGGTCGATGATGATAGAGTCAATCTTCCCCCTCAGGAGCTCTGCAAGCCCTTCCGCCCCGGGGAGCATCGGGGCAACCATGGCATAGGTCCTGATACCGGCCCTGTGCAGCTCGTCCAGGGCTTGAATCCTCTGTTCGATCGGGGGTGCATGGGGTTCGAACAGTTTCCTGATTTCATCGTCCGCCGTCGTGACCGAGAGGCCGGCCTCGAAATCCCGGGCATCCCTGATGATGTCGATGTCACGCAGGACGAGGGGGGAGCGTGTCTGTATGATTGCAGGCCAGTTGTTCTGGGCCAGTATTTCCAGGCATTGCCTGGTCAACCGGTATTTTGCCTCCAGCGGCTGGTAGGGGTCGCACACCCCGCTCACCCACACCGCTCCCCGCTTCTTCTTCTTTGGTATTTCCCGCCGCAATAACTCTGGAGCGTTGACCTTGACATCGACGAATTCCCCCCAGGGCTCCCTGTGCCCGGTCACCCTCTTCATGAACCGTGCATAGCAGTACGTGCAGCCGTGCTGGCACCCGGTATAGGGGTTGATGACGTAGGGCTGCACCTTCGAGGCCGAGAGGATGGTCTTTGCCCGGACTTCCTTCACGATCAGGGTCATTCCGTCTGCACTATAGTTTAGAACCGGAAGATGTTAATGCCTTTTTTCGAGGATCTTAACGTTTTCTGCTTCATATGGGCCGGGGGTTCCGGCAGGGTCCTGTACATGGGAATCCTGCCGTGGAGTTGCAGCCACGATGGCGGTGCTACGAGGACGATTCTTCCATCAATTCGTGCAGGTGCTGGTATTGCCATTCCCGTTCCCTGGTCGCGGCAATATCAGCTTCGGCAGGGCTGGCTGCATCCCGGACCGCGGTGGCAGCGTACCGGGCGGCAGCGATGGCATGCGTCGGAACATGGGCGGTTGCCACCGCATGCCCTGCGGCACGGGCAGCAGAACGGGCTGGGTCATCCTCCTGGACGTCGCGGGCCGCTGCATGGGCTGCGAGCGCCGTTCTGCGAACATCGGCCATCCTGAACACGCCGGTCCGCACCCATTCCCGGCACGCTCCTATGGCCTCGCGGGGACGGGGGTCCCCGGGGGATTTCTCCTCGAAATATGGCAGCACACGCTCCGCACAGTCGGCAGCCCAGGTTGCGAGCATTGTGTGGCCGGTCTTTCGTACAAGTTCTTCAATTGGCCCATCCATGCCGGTCACTGCTATTTTCGGTCGCTTCATAGCCTTGAGGAGTGTTTTTTTATGAAGGGATTTGATATTTGCGGGAATCTAATATTCTTGCATTTCAGAAAGTATAAACAGGCAGCTTGATAGACCGGGTTATTAAAATAATTCCATGGCAAGTTCCTGCCGGCCTTTGATACGGACCCGATGGTATTCATCCCTATCGACAAGCACCAGGTCCTCATGGTCATGAAATACTATACCGACTCATGCAGGCGGTCGGAGACCCAGAACCGGATCGTCGAAGAGATCTCCAGGGTCATCCCGGAGATTACAGACGTTGATCGATACTCGCTTGTTTTTCTCCCCCCCACTGATGAACGATAACAGAAAATGCCTCGCATAATTGCATTGCATAGACTTATTTCCTAATCCTTCAACCGGGTCACATGTATAAACTTTCCTATAAGATGAGAGAATCGATGAGCAGGAAGAATGTGAGTATGTTCATTTTCATGCTAACATTCCTATTCGTGATATTTACAGGTATAGCGGCCGCGGATGGATCGTATGGCGTGTATCGGGCGAACCCGGAACGCACCGGGGTATACCCGCCAGAGGTGCCCCAGCCAAACAACCAGTTGAAGTGGAAGTTCCAGACTGGGGGATATGTCCGTTCTTCACCAGTAATCGCCGATGGTGTCGTCTACTTTGGATCCAATGATGGTTACCTGTATGCCATCGATGAAAATGATGGGAGCTTGATCTGGTCCTTCCCATTAGGATGGGGTGGCGGTGTTACGACTGTTGCCGTTGCTGATGGCGTTGTATATACCGGTAGCATGATCATGGATAGCGCTGGTGGGCCATATGGTACAAAGTTTTATGCGCTGGATGCGAAGGACGGGTCGGTGAAGTGGACCTACCCCCTCCATAATTGGGGGGGAGGTTCGGTTCCTGTCGTTGTTAACGATGTTGTATATATAGGTGATTATTTCACGGGGCTCTATGCGATTCACACCGGGGATGGGAGTTTAAAGTGGGAAGTCCCTGGTAGAATTTCAGATGAATCCAATTACGGTGCGACCGTATTCAACCAAATCGTATATTATAACTCTCCCTGGGGTGTTCGTGCTGTCAATATAGTTGACGGGTCGGAGTTGTGGAACCAGCCTGCAGGCGCGGGTACCGGACTAATGACATATTCCAATGGTGTACTCTATGGAGACCTCAACGGAAAGGGCATAGTTGCGCTTGATGCTTTTGATTTATCGATAAAATGGGCATCCCCAGAAGGTAATTCCAATAGTATGTACAATTATATTATAGCACCATCTGTAGCGGTAGAAGATAGTTCGATATATTTCATTGGCCAGGACTTGAACATCTATTGCCTCAATGCCAATGATGGATCGCGGAAATGGGTATATAGCACTGGATCGGTTATCCCCTGGAATTTCTGGTACTATGCGGCATCCCCATCGCTATCAAATGGAATGGTATACGCACCGGGGATCCTCACCAACAAGCTATATGCCATTACGGCACAATCCGGAACCCTGGTGTGGTCATATGAATTGGGGGGCAGGGTCGACTCCACACCCGCTATCGACAACGGCATGGTCTTTATTGGGTGTGACGATGGATGCGTCTATGCAATCGGAGTCCATCCGCCAACTCAATTGACCGCCGCCGCCATCCCAGTCCAGGTCAACCAGGGTGACCCGTTCACAATTCATGGAACACTTACCGGTGATGGGAACAGACTCTCGGGGAGAACGGTGTCTCTCTGGGGAACGGTCGACAACGGCCCCTGGTTCGACCTGGGGAAAAAAGACATTACAACCTCTGGGGTTTTCATTTTCCCCAATCTCGTTGCGCCGATCGGGGGGAAAACCTATTCCTACAAGGCCACGTTCGAGGGCGATGAATACTATCAGGGCTGCGAGAGCAACCGGGTGGACATGTACGTTACCGGCTACCCGCACGCGGAAGCGAACGGACCGTACAGTGGAAACGTCGGGCAGCCAATAACATTCAGCAGTGCCGGGTCATGGGATATTGGTCCCCTGAGTTACGTGTGGAGCTGGGGGGACTCCTCAAGACTCCCTGGTATAATGGCAAATCCCAGCCACATCTATAATGCACCGGGGACGTATACGGTCACGCTCACCGTCACAGACGGTGATGGTCTAACCGACACGGATACCGCCACGGTATGGGTCGTCGGCACCCCCCCAGTTGCCGAAGCCAATGGTCCGTACGGCGGGAATGCCGGGCAGGAGATAGCCTTCAGCAGTGCGGGAACGTTTGATCCGGATGGCACGATAGTTTCGTATATATGGGACTGGGGAGACTCATCGCCATTCCCCGGCGTGATCCCGAACCCGAAACATACCTATAGTGCGGCCGGTATCTATGTCGTTACGCTCACGGTTACTGATAACGACGGTGCAACTGCAACCGATACCGCGACCGTTTTCCTGACCGGCAACCCCCGGGCGGAAGCCAACGGACCGTACACTGGCTACGTCGGTCAACTGATAGCATTCAGCAGTGCCGGCACCTATGATTATGACGGAACGATCGATTCATACATCTGGGACTGGGGAGACTCATCACCATTCCCCGGCGTGATTGCCAACCCGGGCCACGTGTATACAACGGCAGGGACGAAGAGCGTGATGCTCACCGTCACCGATAATGACGGAAACATCGCGAAGGATGTCACGAGCGTCTATGTCCTCACTCCCCCGCACGCGGAAGCAAACGGTCCATATCATGCGAATCCGGGTGAATCAATCACCTTCAGCAGTACCGGCTCTTCCTTCCCGGCCTCGTGTACGTGGGACTGGGGCGACGGGTCTCATCCGGGGGCTGGCAATAGTCCAGTCCATACCTATGGCTCGCCTGGAAAGCAGGTTGTTACGCTCACCGTCACCGATATCATCGGTGGAACGGCAACGGACACGGCCGATGTGTTCGTGAATGCTCCGCCGCTTGCGTTGGCAAACGGCCCCTACGCCGGGAAGGTCAACGAGCTGATCTCCTTTACCAGTGCAGGGTCCGCCGACCCCGATGGTACCATAGATATGTATGTGTGGGACTGGGGAGACTCATCGCGATTCCCCGGCGTGATCCCGAATCCAGGGCATCGCTATGTTAATCCTGGAACCTATACCGTGTCCCTCACCATCACTGATAACGATGGTCTTACCGCGACCGACACCGCGACCGTGGTGGTTACAGAAAAGGCTGGCGCGAAACCCCATGCCGAAGCCAACGGTCCTTACAGTGGCAAAGCCGGTCAGGAAATCACGTTCAGCAGCGCCGGCTCATCGGATCCGGATGGCACTATCGCATCGTATCTCTGGAACTGGGGAGATTCGACACCCGCCGGGGTGACCCAGAATCCCGGCCACCGGTATGGTTCGCCGGGGACATATACCGTTTCCCTCACCGTTACTGATAACGACAGCCTCATCGGCGTGGATACCGCCGTAGTGTATGTCACCAGCAACAGCCCCGGGAACCCGAACGCGGAAGCAAACGGCCCGTATAGCGGGGACGTCGGCGAGCTGATCTCCTTCAGCAGCGCCGGCTCAGCCGATCCCGACGGTTCCCTAGTCTCATATGTCTGGGACTGGGGAGATTCGACGGTTCCCGGAAGGGTCCCGAACCCGGGCCATCGCTACACCACACCCGGTATGTATACCGTGACCCTCACGGTCACCGATAACGATGGTCTCATCGGCGTGGATACCGCAACGGTCAATGTCAATATCCCCCCGCCTCCGGTTCCGGAGTTCCCGTCGGCGTACATCCCGGCCATGATGATTGGAGGCTTGCTCCTGCTCATCTGGCGGATCCGAAAAAAATAGAGCCGGAAATTATCTTTTTTTCCGGAATCAGTTGACCATTGAAGGGATTTGGGTAATGTTCCCGACGGCCTCCACGAACCGGGGCCTCTCGTTCCTGTAGTCCAGGTAGTAGGCATGTTCCCAGACATCCAGGACCATCAGGATGCGGAGCATGGGGTAGACGTTCACGTTGCGCTTCTCGATCGGTATGATCAGGAGCCTGCGGCAACCTGCAATTCCAATGCCCCGTGAAGGATACCTTGCATAATCATTTCGTGCAAGCATTGATACCGTATGGCAGGTGCAATCCTGATCATAGGATCCTGGTGATGAACCATGCTCTACCGGACGATGAAGAATGCCCCGGAGGAACTCTCCATCCTCGGGTTCGGGTGCATGAGGCTCCCTACCCGGGAGAACGGGCAGGTCGATGAAGACCAGGCAGCCCGGATGCTCCGGTACGCAATCGACCATGGCGTGAACTACGTGGACACGGCGTATCCCTACCATAACGGCGAGAGCGAGCCGGTCGTCGGGCGGGCCCTTGCCGGGGGATACCGGGAAAAGGTGAACCTCGCGACCAAGCTCCCCGGCTGGCTGATCACGTCCCGCGAGGACATGGACCGGTACCTCGATGAGCAGCTTGCCCGGCTCAGGACCGATGTCATCGATTTTTACCTCCTGCACGGATTGGTACGCCCGTTCTGGGAGAAACTCTCGGCCCTGGGTGTGACCGGGTTCCTTGATGATGCCATCGCGGACGGCAGGATCCGGTATGCCGGGTTCTCGTTTCACGACGACCTGAAACTCTTCAAGGAGGTCGTGAAAGCCTACGACTGGACATTCGCCCAGATCCAGTACAATTTCATGGATGAGCACTACCAGGCAGGAACCGCCGGACTTGAGTACGCAGCAAAGAAAGGGCTCGGCATCGTGGTCATGGAGCCGGTCCGGGGCGGCCTCCTGGCCAGGGACCTCCCGGGCATTTCCGAGATCTGGCAGAGGGCAAAGGTCCGGTACCAGCCAGCCGAATGGGCCCTCCGCTGGGTCTGGAACCACCCCGGGGTGACGGTCGCCCTCTCTGGCATGTCGACACCGGACCAGGTCCGGCAGAATGTCGCCCTCGCCGATAGCGGGTACCCGGACTCGCTGGAGAAGCGTGAACTCGCCCTGTTCAAAAAGGTCAGGATGGAGCTAGAGAAGCGGGTTTTGATCCCCTGCACCGGCTGCAAGTACTGCACCCCGTGCCCACACGGAGTGAGCATCCCCGAGTGCTTCGAGTATTACAACCGGGCGCACATGTATGATGACAAAGAACAGTCCAGGGAGATCTACTCGACGTTCCTCGGCGGCTTCTTCGACGGGAACCCTTCATATGCCTCACTCTGCCAGGACTGCGGGGAATGCGAGGAGAAATGCCCCCAGGATCTCCCGGTACGGGAAAATTTAAAAGAGGTGGCGGAATATTTCGGGAAATAATTAACTACTGCCCATCACAGCGGCTGGACAGCAGGGGCTTCAAGTCGAGCTTGGCATTCAAAGGGTCATGCCTGGACGATCAATACAGCTAAGAGATATTGATCAAATACTAAACAACTTTATATTGAGGCCAATATTCGAATTATTTTGCTTATGTCTTCCTGGGTAAGAGATGACTCTCTCTCGGTTATATATCCAGGAAGTTGATTCGGAGCAATAATATCAATAAATTTTTCCAATTTTCGACCGGTATTTGATCCCTGCATGGAAACAACAATATTACGAATTTTTGGCAAGTCGTTTTGTCGGTAATAACTGACAAGATATCGCCATAATGCATAACTTGACCGTTGCACCTGGAAAATTAAGTCATCAAATTTCTGATCAATATCCGATAATTTCCAGTTCTTTGTTTCAATAAGAAAAATGCCGGTGGGCCCAACAACAATATGGTCTATTTGACTGGAGAGGATGTAGCCTTTATTTTTCTTCCAGTATAATGCAGGCTTGAACTGGAGGTTCACATCATTAAGAACGTGATACTCCCGAGGCAACCGGGAAAGAATACTAATTACTAATTCTTCTCCCTGTGCACCAATGAAAAATGATTTGTTTTGTTCAAGAAAGTCATATGAATCAATAACTTTATTGCACTCATTCTGTATATTGTTCTGTTTATACGAAATGAGAAGTTCTTTTTGGGTTCTGACTTTTTTTAATTCCTTTGACAATCCAGAAAGTGGATTGTTTATTCTGTATGATCGAAAATATACCTGAATCCAGTATTGCATTTGATAATTCAGTTTCCTGAAAATATTCCCTGGATTGAGAATTTTATAATATAAATCGTTGATATGCCGGTCCACTTCAAACGTGCGGCGAGCAATATTTTCACTTAAAAGCTTGTCAAGCCGATGTTCTTCATTGATCAATTCGGCTAGTCTCTCTTCCTGTTGTTTCCTTGCGCTTATTTCGGCATCTGCAAGTATTTTTTCATAATTCGAATAAAAATGATTGATCTCCTCAAAAGTCTCAAATTTCTTTCCGTTTATGTTCTTCATCCCTCTTAAGAGATACTGAGTGCTTCCAGAAATTCCGTGTATCCTGGCGGTGGTTGGTGATTCATTCATTAATTTTTCTTGAATTGGAATTGGCGATTTTTCGATCGTCAAAGGTAACGAAGAACCTGGAGGTTCAGGTGGAACCGGAGGAATATTTTCATTGCATACTATTTCCTCTTCTTCAATAGGGTGTTTCTTTTCAATTAGTTCGGTTCTCTGAAGGATTTGAAGTATTTCCTTGCATTTCTGTGCCTCTTCCCTTTTTCCAATTTTGTAAAGGCTTAACCCCTTATTATTCCACAAATTGCTATTTAAGAGATCAATTTCAAGACCCTTATCATAACAGGAAATGGCAGCCTCGTAATTACCTTGGTTAAATAGTTCATTTCCTTTAATTTTCCACTTTACTGCTTCATCTTGTTGAGCCTTTGAAATATCGGCCTTTTGAAAATTTTCAAACATAACAAACCACTATCAAATAATTCCCCTGATTCAATAATATTATCTATATTTTTCCAATACTACTGTGTTCATATTAACTGATTCATGGAATCGGACTAGTGGTAGTACTGCGGGGAGACCGTGAACTCCTGCAAGGATGATTCGACAGGAATTTTTTAATACAGCTCGTAGCGAGTTTTGAACATACACAGGCTGGGGGCTGTGATGCGCTGTTACCTTTCTCTCTTTGAGGGCATCATTGGTCTCTCTATTGTGTTTGTAGATTTCAAGGGGTTTTTGACATGAAAGGAAGTTCATTCTTCATCGCTATTGCCATCGCAGGACTCTGCGCGATGGCCAGTATAGCCACTGCAGCGACTGTGACGAGTAACCTCACCTACCAGGGAACATTGACCGACAGCAGCGGGAACCCGCTCACCGGGACGTATACGATGACATTCCGGTGGTATGATGTAGCATCAGGGGGGACGGCTATAGGGACCGAAATTCAAGATGTGCCAGTCAAGAATGGATTGTTCACGACAACACTACAAACGAGTTCTCAATATGTCGATGGCACAGCCTATTGGTTGGGCATCAAGGTGGGTGCCGATCCAGAAATGACACCACGCCAGGAGATCCGGCCGGTTCCGTATGCACTCAGCCTGCGACCGGGAGCGAGAATTATTGGTTCTGGTGTTCCTGAAGCATTGAATGTTACCAATAGTGGTGATACTGTTGCGGGCATCTCAGTTACTACTTCTGGATTAAACAGTACAGCCATTTACGGGAGTAGTTTACGTCATTATGGAATTTATGGAATAGGAAGAGAAGGCGGATTTTTCACCACGGTGCAGAATGGAACAGGACCAAATCCCCTGGCAGGTGTACATGTCATAACAGAATATGAAAGGAACCCTGGTGTTCAGGTGCTTACAACTGCCAATAACAGTCCTGGTGTTAATGCATGGACAAAGGGACAATTAAGCGACGCTGTCCGTGGTATAGCATCAGGCGCTGATTCTGCCGGTGTAAGAGGATCGGGTTATAATCGGGACACCTATGGTGTATATGCTGAGGCATCTCACGACAATAGCACTGCCATTTTCGCATATACTAATTCAGAATTCAGTCCTGGAGTGAAAGTTTTCACATGGGGCCATGACTGTCCTGGGGTTCAAGTAAAGACTGATTGGTACAACAGCCCGGCTATCTTAGCCACGGCCCGTGAAAGTAATGGGATCTATGCCACGAGTGCCGAAAATGTTGGAATTGTCAGCACGGGAACAGAAGGTGGATTCTTTACCACCAATGGGCCGGGAGCGGCGATAACTCCCCTAGCCGGTGTGAATATATCCACTCAAAATAATTACAACCCAGGGATCAAAATCAGGACGTCGGGAGATGGCAGTCCGGGGGTTGATGTATTCACTAGTAAAAGCCATGGCGTGAATATTACCACCACCGGTCCGAATAACCATGCAATTGTTGCCCATACCCAATCAACTGCCAGTGATGGACTATATGTAGAAACCAATGCGTGGGGAAGCTGGGGTGTTGACGCCCGTACATCGGGGGACAGCAGTTATGGAGTCTCCGGATCGACTACAGGCCCCAACAGTTTTGGAGTCAATGGATTCAGTGCTCAGTCCTATGGGATGTATGGTCATACCGGAAATGCCAATTCCTACGGCATCTATACCCCAGACCGCCTTTATGCAGGCGGTGGAGTATTTCAGCCATCTGATGTTGCCGAGTATATGCCGGTAAGCGAGACCGTCATCCCCGGCACGGTCCTTGTCATCGGTGATGACGGGAAACTCCAGGTTACTTCGACAGCGTATGATACGCGGGTCGCTGGTATCGTCTCCACGGCTCCAGGTATCTCCCTCGGGGCGAAGGAAAATGGAAACGACGGCGAACAGATAATTGCAGTTTCCGGCCGGGTGCCATGCAAAGTGGATGCGACCAGGGCCCCAATACATGCAGGAGACTTGCTCACTACCTCTGACATGCCGGGATACGCAATGAAGGCAATTGATCCGAAGATTGGGACCGTGCTCGGTAAAGCGATGGGCTCACTCGAGACTGGCATCGGGACGATCGAGGTCCTGGTGACATTGCAATAACGATTTTATATTTTTCGTTTTTGAAATGAAGGTGCTGCTTGCGGCCGGTTCGTGCCGGTCGGTTGGTGGTGCTGCGAGTAAGGGGAGAGATATTAATTGTATAAGAATGATTTGACAGAAGGTTTTTAATATTACTTATTGTGAGCCTTCTGCAAACATTGAGGGGGGCTATGCCTCGCTGATGCGTTCTCGTATTTGATCCAGCCGATAGCTCGCTTGCCATGTTTGTGATTTGAGGTGTTTAAAATGAGACGCCAATGTGTCTTCATCGTAATTGCCGTGGCGTTGTTCTGCGCTGCGGGGGGTCTGGTTGCAGCAGTACCCGTGACCCAGAGTGTAACATACCAGGGGACATTGACCGATAGCAGCGGAAACCCGCTCACCGGGACGTATTCGATGACATTCCGGTTGTATGATGTGGTATCAGGAGGGACAGCACTCGCGACCGATACTCACTCAGTGGCGGTAGACAAAGGATTGTTCACAACCCCGGTCACGTTTGATTCGGGCTTTTACGACGGGCGGGCGCTGTGGTTAGGAATTAAGGTAGGAAATGATGCAGAAATGACGCCGAGGCAGGAAATCCGACCAGTACCGTATGCAATAAATTTGAGCGAGAGCCTCTCTCCGCCTGCCCCGATCCGGTATGAGTATTATACTGCCCCTATGGGAGTTCTCAATTATTGGGATACCCCCGTATCGATAGCAGATTATACAACGATGACGAATTCAGGAGATTCTAATGCACAGGTGTGTTGGTATAAATATTTGATACAAGGGACGAGAAATTGGTGGTTACAAGCTTCCTATTGCACTACCGTAAAACCAGGTTCCACAATGGCATGTACTCCGACAATAGTGGCGAATTCCACATATCGTTATAAAATAAAATTAACAACAAATTCATCCTATGTGATACCTTTTGCTTCATTGTACAAGGATTCCAACTATGAATATATCAATATTTATTATCCTGGTGATTTCCAAAAGGTTGAAATTTACCAATAAAAATTTTTTTAATTCCTTATATCATAATTATCGATTTATTACTTGATATTTGCTTAAACTTTAAAGTAAATCTTACATAGTCTGATTACTCTGACTCTTCTGATATATTTTAATAATATGAAGTCCAAGCACTACCAGAAACATGGCAAAAAAGAAAAGTCCGGGCAAACCATCATCATGCGTTCCCGGCACATGCTGCACCGTGGAAGCGGTCCTGAGCGTTGATGAGCGGGGCCAGATGGTGCTCCCGAAGGAAGTGCGGCAGAAGGCCGGGATCGGTACCGGGGACAAGCTGGCACTGATCAGCTGGGAACGGGACGGAGAGGTCTGCTGCCTCGCGTTGATGAAAGTCGGGAGCCTGTCGGGAATGGTCCAGGGAGTCCTCAACCCTCTCGTGCAGGACCTGAACCGGGAGTGAAACGGATTGACCACGACTGATACCGCACCATGCTCGTGTTGCTCGAGCGTCCAGGAGAAGGACGTCGTACCGTGCACCTGTACCACGATTGCCGCCAAACCTCCGGAAATATTAACCACGGTAAGCACCCTTTCCTCTAGCGATTGGCTCGACCACTTCCTGGCCCGGTGGGGGGTGAACCGGATGGGCCACCGGGTGAAGCCCGGGCTCTACCGGCTTGGGAACCCGACACCGGACTCCCCAGTCTTCGTATCGGCAAACTACACGCTGAGCTTTGATGCCCTGCGTTCGGCGCTTGGCGGAGTTGATGCGTACATCCTTGTCCTGGATACCAGGGGTATCAATGTCTGGTGTGCGGCCGGGAAGGGGACGTTTGGAACCGGCGAACTGGTAGAAAGGGTTGCATGCACGGGGCTTGCATCGGTCGTCCGGCACCGCACCCTGATCGTCCCGCAACTTGGTGCCCCGGGCATCTCGGCCCACCAGGTCCTGCGGCGATCCGGGTTCCGGGTGGAATACGGGCCGGTCAGAGCCCGGGACCTCCCGGAATACCTGAAGACCCGGACAGCAACTCCCGATATGCGGAGGGTCCGGTTTCCGTTCTTGGACCGGATCGTGCTCACTCCCGTTGAACTGGTGCATGCGGCATTACCGACCGTCGCTGCTGCAGTTCTCCTGTATTTCATAGCTGGTCTGGTTGCATCCATTGCTGCGGTCACCACACTCCTGGCGGGGACCGTCCTCTTCCCCGCCCTGCTCCCGTTCCTCCCGACCAGGGACTTCAGCACCAGGGGCCTGTTCCTCGGGGTACTGGTCGCCCTTCCCTTTGCAGGATATGGAGCGGCACACTCCTCCCCGTCCCCCTGGGTGCAGGCACTGGCGGGGATCATCCCCCTCCTCATCGTACCGCCGGCGGTCGCGTACCTGGCCCTCAACTTCACGGGCTGCACCCCCTATACGTCGCGGACCGGGGTAAAAACAGAGATATTCCGGTATATCCGGGTGATGGCCTCCATGGCCGGCTGCGGGGTCATCCTTGCCATTCTTCTCGGCATCGTCCGGTTCATGGGGGTGGCCTGAATGTTCGATTCGTACCGTGAAAATACCCTGAAATACTACCCGGAGCGGTGCATCAACTGCCGGCGGTGCACCCAGGTATGCCCCCATGGTGTCTTTGCCGAAGGAGAAGAGACAGCAGAACTTGTCCACAGGGCCCGGTGCATGGAGTGCGGGGCCTGCGCCCTCAACTGCCCGGTCCAGGCCATCGAAGTCCAGAGCGGCGTCGGGTGTGCCTGGGCCATGATCAGCGCCGCCCTTAAGGGAAAAGACATGGACAGCTGCAGCTGCGGTGGAGAAGCGGGGTCTTGCTGCGCCAGCGAGGAAACGCCATCCTGCTGCGGGGAGAAATAGATGATAGAATCTATCGCCGTAACCCTCGCTCCCGTTTTATTCCTGGTTGTCCTTTTCGGCGGAGGTGCGCTTTTCCGCCGCAAAAAAATCAATATGGACGGGGATGCCCCGATCAACAGAACGCTCTTTTACCTCAGCAAGTATTCCATACTCATCCTCTGGGGAGCAATGGCGCTCCAGAGCTGGGACTTCAACATTTCATTGGTTCCAGTCCCTGCTGCCGTGCACTGGATCTCCCTGATTTCTTGGTTTTTTGGGTTTGCCCTCCTTTTCCTCGGGAGGTTTAAACTCGGGAATTCTTTCCGTCTCGGGACCCCGAAGGAAGGCACGACCCTTACGGTCAGAGGATTATACCGGTTCAGCAGGAACCCGATGTACCTGGGCGTCTATGCAACGATCCTTGCATCTGCACTCTATACCCTGAATCCGGCGGTCATCCTGCTGGCCGCATTCGTGGCTGGTGTCCACCATAAAATCGTCCTAGCCGAGGAAGAATACATGCAGAGAGTGTTTGGCCAGGAATACGTGGATTATTGCCGCCGCGTTCCACGATACCTGTAACTGCTGGACTATGGCCCGGATAATCGGTAAGGGAACCAGGCGATGCACTGGAGGACATCGGGATCATCAGTAATTCGCACGCGGTTTATATTCTCCACGAATCACGGAATCCTCATACGATGGGGTCGTACCCCAGATTTTTCAGTCGTTCTTTGTAGAGATCCTCGATCTCGTTTGCAAATCCAGATATGGAAGGATCAAGTGGTACCCCTGATCCCTGGAGCGCCCGGATACATTCCCTGATATGATGAATACCGGAGAACTCCTTGTCACATGTCCTGCCGAACCGTGGAGCCCGGCAGTAGTGGCATATCCGGAGCCCGAAGTGGCGGAGCGTTTCCACCGAAACCGGTCTCCCGACAATCTCGGAGGCTGCAACACGCGTTGAACCGCAGGGAGCCTCCCGGAGGACCTTGATGGCGCGTATCTCCCCGGCTCCGCAATCAATCTCGAATTCAGGCCGGCCGAATACCTTCGAAAATTCGTTGATCTCAGCGACCCATGTCGTGTCCTCCAGGGAGCACATCGTCACCGGGGCGATGATGTCTTTGTTGATACCCTTTGCCTGCCTGAGAAACCCCGGCCCGGGATTGATACCAAGGATCGCGGGTTTCCCCTTCTCAACAACCGCGAGTATCACATCAGGATGACGGGCGTAGGAGATATACAGGTCGCAGGCGGGGAGATCGAGGACAAGGTCATCGACAATAGCTGATGCAGGAAACGGGACGGTGATCCACACCGTCTCCGGAAACCTGGTGCGGATCACCTCATACGCACGGTCCCCGAATTTTCCATCGCTCACGACACCAATTTTCATGAATCTCCCGTTAACCAGGACTCATGCGCCTTATAGAGCGGCTCCTTCCAGGGTCTTCTTAATCTCTGCTACGGGGGCGACCCTCCCTGCCACCTTCAGCTCATCGTTCACAACCAGGGCGGGAAGGGCCAATACACCTTTCCTGGCAATTTCGATAACATCCTCGACCTTGAACACCTCGGCCAGGATTCCCAGTTCATCTCTACATTCTGCGCTAATTTTTTGCAGTTTGCGCACCCGATTCCCAGTATTTCAATCATCATACCGGATTCCTTGCCTGTCAGGCCCCATCTTGTGGGCTCTCTTTTTTAAGAACAAACCATCCCTGCGTTCTCAGGCAGATCCGCACCAAGAGAAGCATCGTTGGGACCTCGATCAGGACTCCCACCACCGTTGCCAGCGCAGCCCCCGACGCGAGCCCGAATAAAATGGTTGCCGTAGCGATCGCCACCTCAAAATGATTCGACGCTCCAATCATGGCCGACGGCGCTGCATCTGCATAGGTGAGGTGGATCCTCTTTGCAATGATGTACCCGATGGTAAAGATGAGCATGGTCTGAATGAAGAGCGGGATCGCAATCCAGAGGATGGTGAGCGGCTGGGCGAGGATCACCTCCCCCTTGAACGTGAAGAGGAGGACGAGCGTGATGAGGAGGGCGCTGATGGTGACCGGAGTGAGGTAATGGACGAATTTTTTGTTGAACCACTCCTCACCTTTCGCCCTGATTATGATCCTTCTCGAGAAATATCCCGCCACCAGCGGGAGCGCGACATAAATTGCGATCGAAAGGGCGAGTGCTTCCCAGGGTACAGGGAGCCTGCCGACGCCGAGCAGGAAGCCGCCGAGCGGTCCGTAGAGGATAAGCATGGAAAGGGAGTTGATTGCCACCATGACCAGGGTATGCCCGTCATTTCCCTTTGCTAGGTATCCCCAGACCAGGACCATGGCGGTGCAGGGGGCAATCCCGAGCAGGATGCAACCGGCCAGGTAGCTCCTCCAGAGGGGGACCTGGAGCATCTTGATCCCGTTCACCATGACGACCGTTCCGACCCCGTACGTGGCGCCGACAGGCAGGTCGAGCCCGAACGGCATCTTCACCAGGTCGACCGCCTCCGGCCCGATGAACCCGATGAAAACCGTTCCAAGGAAGAATAAGGCGATTGCATACATGGTGAACGGCTTGATGGCCCAGTTGACGAAGAGGGTCAGGGCAACTGGCCTGATATTCTGCCCTGCCTTCAGGACCTCGGTAAAGTCGATCTTGACCATGATTGGGTACATCATGAAAAAGAGGGCAACGGCAATCGGGATCGAGATCACCGGGGCCTCGCCGACATAAATCGAAAGCCCGTCAAGATAGTGTGCCAGGTCGGGTGCATAACTCCCGAGCAGGATCCCGATCCCGATGCAGATGAATACCCAGACCGTCAGGTATTTCTCGAAAAACCCGAGTCCCTTTGGTTCTTTTGTCACGCACACTTCACCAGGCATAGATAACACCAACTCCCGACAAGGGCCAGGATTGATATTTCAATATTTATTGAACCTTCAATGCAGAATCTATTTATAATTTGCTATTTCATATTATTTTGAAACATATGCCTCCGGGCCCAATCTCCCAAAAATCATGCGTTTTATGTGCTATTCGGGACGACATCCCTGAAGAGGTCCGGCTCGAGCTGGAGCAGATCGGAGGCCTGGACGGACTGTGCAGCCAGGTACCGCCGATGGAGAAACTGGAATCTTCCAGCCGGATCCACCATGCCCTGTCCGATCCTATGCGGATTAAGATCCTCTGCCTGCTTAGGGTCCAGCCGCTCTGCGTCTGTGTGATCAAGCAGTGCATCCGCATGGCGGACTCGAAGCTCTCGTACCACCTGAATATCCTGAAGGAAGCCGGGCTCATCGAGGGGCATACAAAAAAGAATTGGATCATCTACCGCCTGACCGATACCGGGAAGCGGTATGGAGAGGGATGAGGTCAGGCCTCGTTTGAGAGGATTCGCACCATTTTTTTCGCCCTCGCGCTCATCCATGCAGTGAACCGCACGATGGCAGGATAGTATCGCAAAAAGTGAAACCCGGGCTAATGGCCTGAAATTGGGAATCCACAATATTTGCGGGAAGACTGAAAAGTACCTGTTACTTTTTCATCCCAATTTCACGCAGCCACACGGATACACTATCCTGCGCATTTCTCTCGTCGCTTCCCTTGACTGCGAGGCCATTTAGGATGGTGGAACGCGGGCAGGTCTTTTTATTATCCGCAACACTCCGACCCAGGCCGCTCCCCTCGTACGTGCAGGATGGAACAGAAGAATCGGTGTTGGGGGACGAAAACCGGCCCATCGTTCCCATCGGAGGGATTGAGGGATAACCGACGCCCTGAAAGCGAAAAGGGATGCGATACCCCTGATGAACGTAAACCGGGACCGGGGGGGTCGAGGTAAAGATACTCTCCCCGCTGTACGGGGACACCGGATCCCCCTCGTGTCACCTAGACTGAAAACACCTGAAATCGGGAGGGACCAAGCAATTATCTCTTTTCCATTGATCTCGCGTCAGGTGGCGACGGTAATTTGTGAGGAACGAAGCTACCACGTACCATTACGAGGGAACAAATGGTCATATGTCCGGTGCCCTCGATGCAACTGGGAGAAGTTGTAACGTTTAGAGAATAGGAAAAGCATATCGGCAATGAGAACATCGTATACCAATATTTTTTGCCTGTAATCACCGTTGATTTTCTATTACCTTTTTTTTAATAATGCACTGTTGGCTGTGTCTTTTTGAGGGGTATTACTAATAGTAATGCTCAGTTGGTCTTTGCTGGCTTACTCCGCCTCCGGCATTTTTCCACACTTATTCTATATGAGCCGAGAAGCAGAACTCGATCGATATCGTGCTTGTTGAGGTGAAGAAGGGGAAGGGGAAACTGACGCGGATGGAGACGCTGAGCAAAAAAACCGTGCAGAACAGATGGGGCGCTGGGTGTCGCCCGGGAAAATAGAGAAGTTTTGATACCCCGCAATTAAGCGGGGGTGAGTTTTTCTGCAGCCTTTATCCCTTCGGCCAGTTCTGACCCCAGGGCGATGAGTGAGTCAGGGGTGATGAATCCGTTTGCAAGCACGACTCCATCCTGTTCGAGTGCTATCTCCTTCAGTTTCTTCGCCCAGAGATGCTCGATAAGCAGGAATCCGGCGGCGCTCCCATTGGGAACGTTCTTTGCAATCTCCCGGATCTGCTTCTGATTGAGGCCGAACTCCTTTGACATCGCTTTGGCACCCGCTTTTGTCCCGGCCGCCGCACCCTTTCCGCGTGCAGCACCAAGCCCGATCAGTGCCCCGGCAACGGCTCCCAGTCGTTTCCGGTCGGCATCAGAGAGCTCGGTGATCTGCACCGATTCGATCACGCCGTTCGCATCCTTCACCACACCAAGGAGTCCTATCAGTCTTATGAACTTCTTTCCACTCATCGCGAGCAGTTCCTTCAGTAAATCTCCCTTCAGCTTTTGCGGATCGGGAAATCCTATCGCGACCATCTGGACTGGTCCAAATTCAACCATTCTTTTCCCTCCTGCTATAGCATCAGATAATAAATCCTCGTATATAAATATAGTTGGGACCAGCCGAAGTTCGATCTTCCGGGATATGCCGGATTTTTAGCCGGTCAACCATCCCGGTTATACACAGTCGCGATAAAAAGAGAATAGCAATGATAGAATTAATTGGTCCCGGACTTCCAGAAAAAAACCCCGTTTTTTCCGTTTCAGCCCATCCCAGCTTTGTTTGAAAAACGATCGGCCGTCCAATAGCGTATATTAGCCCGGATTTTTCTCACCGTCGTGAAAAAATGAAACGGAGCCCGTTCAGGGCTCTAAAATCACCTTATTGTACCGTTATTTCTGAATTTCCCGGATTTAGAAGTGCCGGGAGGGGGTCATGTCCGCGAGGGGGCGGGCCCCAGAGGGGCCCACCCCCCGCCCCCCGCCCCCTGCCTGCGGCCAGGGAGCCTGCATTACCTCTGTTGCTTCGGGAGATATCCAGGCTGCAGGAATGTCAGAATACTCTGGATTGATCGCAAAACCTTTAGGTCCAGCCAGCATATCGCTTGAATTACCGAACTATCCTATGCCCCCTCTTGATCTCTCTCATTTCACAGGGATCTCTGCTGAAGAGGCGCAACGGCGTTTTCTTGAAGAAGGACCCAATGAACTCCCCTCCCGCGAAGTCCGCGGGATACCTGGCATCGTCAAGGATGTCATCCGGGAGCCCATGTTCCTCCTCCTTGTGGGAGCTGGGTCTATCTATCTGATCCTTGGCGACCTCGAGGAGGGAGCCCTCCTCCTGTCCTTTGTCCTGGTGATTATCGGGATCACGGTGTACCAGGAGCGGAAGACTGAACGGGCCCTCGAAGCGTTGAGAAACCTGTCCAGCCCCCGGGCGCTGGTCATCCGCGACGGCCAGCTGGCAAGGATTGCAGGACGCGATGTGGTGCGGGGCGATATCCTCTTCCTCAGCGAAGGGGACCGCATCGCTGCAGATGCCCTGATCCACGCGTCAACGAACCTTTCGGTTGATGAATCGCTCCTGACCGGAGAATCGGTCCCGGTCAGGAAACTTCCCCCGGAGGGGGAGCCTGGCGAGCGGAGACCGGGCGGGGACGACCAGCCCTGGCTCTATTCGGGGACCCTGGTGGTCCAGGGCCAGGGAATAGCCGAGGTCGTGTCGACCGGCATCAATACCCGGATGGGCGAGATCGGGAAGGCGCTGCAGGCCGTCGAGCCGGAAGAGACCCGCCTTCATGTTGAAACAGGGCATATCGTCAGGAGAATCGCGCTCATCGGGCTGTTCCTCTTCATCATCGTCGTGGTCGTCTATGGCCTGACCAGGGGGGACTGGATCCAGGGGCTCCTCGCAGGCATCACCCTGGCCATGGCCATACTCCCCGAGGAATTTCCCGTTGTCCTGACCGTGTTCCTGGCGCTCGGCGCCTGGCGCCTTTCAAAGATCAGCGTCCTTGCCCGGCAGGTCCCTGCAATCGAGACCCTGGGTGAAACAACGGTGCTGTGCACGGATAAGACCGGTACTTTGACCCTGAATCGGATGACCGTCGCGAAGTGTGCGGTCGCCGGCTCCACCTTCGACTGCCTGACCGACCCGGGCAGACCGCTTCCCGAACCGTACCACGAGCTCCTCGAGTACGCGATCCTCTCCTGCAAGAAGGACCCCTTCGATCCCATGGAACAGGCGCTGCTCAAGACAGGGATCGATGATCTCTCCGGTACCGAGCACCTCCACCGGGACTGGGAGCTCCTGGTCGAATACCCGCTCTCCAGGGAACTGCTGGCCATGTCCAATGTCTGGCGGTCAAGGAAAGGCGACGAGTACATCATCGCTGCAAAGGGTGCCCCGGAGGCGATCTTCGACCTGTGCCACCTCGGGGAGGACGAGATAGCGAAACTGACCCCCGGGGTGGAGGATCTCGCAGCACAGGGCCTCCGCGTGCTGGGAGTCGCAAAGTCGCGCTTCCAGCCCGGCCAGCTCCCCGACGGCCAGCATGCATTCCCGTTCACCTACCTCGGGCTGATCGGGTTCGCCGACCCGGTGAGGCCGGATGCGGCGGCAGCGGTGAGCGAATGCAGGACGGCAGGTATCCGGGTCGTGATGATCACGGGAGACTACCCTTCCACGGCGCGGAACATCGCCCGCCAGATTGGGCTTCCCGAAACGGAGAACATCCTCACCGGGCCTGACCTTGATGCGATGCCATCCAGCAGGAGAGCCGCTGAAATCCGAACTGCTTCTCTCTTTGCCCGGGTTGTCCCCGAGCAGAAGCTCCAGATTGTCGAGTCGTTGAAGGCCGGGGGCGAGATCGTGGCCATGACCGGTGACGGGGTGAATGATGCCCCTGCACTGAAGGCGGCCCATATCGGCATCGCGATGGGGGGGAGGGGGACCGATGTGGCCAGGGAGGCGTCCTCGCTGGTCCTCCTGGACGATAATTTTGCCTCCATCGTCGCGGGGATCCGGATGGGGCGGAGGATCTATGCAAACCTCAAGAAAGCCATGGCGTACATCATCGCGGTCCATGTCCCTATTGCCGGCCTCTCGCTCATTCCCGTCCTCTTCGGGTGGCCCCTCATCCTCCTGCCAGTCCAGATCGTGTTCCTGGAACTGATCATCGATCCCGCGTGCTCGGTGGTATTCGAAGCAGAGCAGGAGGAGCCGGACACCATGCAGAGGCCGCCCAGGAAACCCGAAGATCATATGCTCGACCGCCCCACGGTCGCGATCGCCCTGGCCCAGGGCCTTGTCGCCCTCGTCATCGTGCTTGCAATCTATCTCCATGGCATGATGCAGGGGCTATCCGCCGACCAGCTCCGCACCGTCTCGTTTATCACGATCGTGATCGCCAACCTCGCCCTGATCTGCGCCAACCGGTCCTGGTCGGAGAGCATCGCAGCGACCTTCAGGAAACAAAATACTGCATTCTGGTGGGTAATCACGGGAGCCCTGTTCTTCCTTGGCGCAGTCCTTGTCGTCCCCGGCGTCAGGGCATTGTTCCAGTTCGCCCCGGTCTCTCCCGGGTATCTCCTCCTCTGCGGCCTGGGAGGCCTGCTCACGGTCGCATGGTTTGAACTCTACAAGATTGCACGTGCCGGCAGGCCCCATACTACCTGATTTGCCGGGGGATTCTCCTCCGTTGAGAGACAAGAAAAAACAGGGATGGATTAATTCAGGTACTTCTCAATCTCCAGAATCGGGGACAGGTCCACATCGGCAAAGGTTTTTTTCCCGTATTCAAACGGGTTGTCCATGTCCTTGATCAGGAGGATGATGGAGATCAGGAGGGCGATGATGATGGAGAAGATGATCATCCCTTCGTAGTATGGATCGATCCTGACAAAGAAGAGGATCAGGATCACCCCGGCTACGGAAATCTCGGCGATTGCATAGGCCGCGGGGATGAACGAGGTCTCTGCGATGGTCTTTACCCGGCTGGTCAGCCGGTCGATATTCCCGAGTTCGGTCCGTATCTTGTTCACGTACTGGGGAGGTGCGTTCTGGTCCGTGAGGGTATAGAGGTCTTCGTTGATGTCTGCTATTGCAGCCCGGATATGCTCGTTGTCACTTGAATTGGTCCTGAAATTTTCAACGATAATCCGGGCGAGTGCCCGGACATGCTCTCTCAGGTGCCGGGAGATCGGGTTGTCCGACGGCCTGAAGAGTTTGCAGTCCTGGTATACGCTCAGAAGAGATACGGCAATTTCATTGGGAATCTTCTCGCTCTCCTTATAATCAGCCAGCGTGCCGGTGAAGATCACCGCCACGGTGAATATGGCAGCGCCGATAAAGGCGGTAATCAGGTTGGTCAGCGCAATTATGTCGTAATTCGATATATCTATGACCAGCCGGATCGCGACCAATACGGCGGTGATTCCGAGTGCCTTGCCGATGAGCCCCCATTTTTTCATAAAATTATTCATTCATGAGCACGTTATTCGTGATGGGTTTTTGTTTTTTGTATCCCGGGAGAGCGTATCATACGGGACCCCATGTTTTTTAAACTCTTCAAGGGCAGAGTGATGTATGGATATTCCCTATGTCCCGGTGGTTATTCAGGCGTTTTCACTGGTATTCACCATTTTTGGGGCCGCATTAATCATCTATAGCGGGATTCGATCGATCGTTGTACTCATACTGTATGGATTTCATCGTAAGGACACGACAAAAAGCCGGATAATGAGAGAATATACGGGATATATTGTATTTGGTCTCGAATTTTTTATTGCAGGCGATGTTTTGGCAACTGTTCTCAATCCTACCATACAGGATCTTACGGTTCTTGGCTCTGTCGTCCTGATTCGGGTAATCCTTGGATATTTCCTCCAGAAAGAGTCAAAGGAATTTGATATTGATTCCTGAATTCTTCTATTTCTTCTTCGAACACCTCCCCAGGAGAGGAGGCTGATTGGATTTTAGATTTTCACCGTTTCCCACGCGAATACCCGGAATAACTATGTATAAATAATTACCTGGCACACATGGAAATCAATCCAAGGTGAATGGCAGGACAGGAAAAGCATGGCAGTCGCGTCCTCGCGGTTGGACATGACAATTCCTGCCGTCTATCACGCCTGAAGACCGCTATGAAACCAGAGGATGCCCGACCGGGTGCTCCTGGAGACCGTTCACGGGCCGGGTCCGTCCCAATCTCTGCCCTGACCCCGGAACAGGCGACGGAAGCCCTCGGTTCCCGCAGGGAAGGGCTGGACCGGGATGAGGTGCTGGACCGCCTCTCCGTGTATGGACCAAATACCCTCCGTGAACCGCAGAAGAAGAGCGTTGCAATTCTCTTCCTCCGGCAGTTTACCGACCTCCTGATCATAATCCTGATCATCGCCGCCATCATCTCCGGGATCCTCGGCGAGTGGATCGACGCATCAGCAATACTGTTCATCGTCCTTCTCAACGGCGTCATTGGTTTTATCCAGGAGTACCGGGCGGAGCGGGCCCTGGAGGCCCTGAAACAGATGACCGCTCCCCAGGCACGGGTCATGAGAGCGGGGAAGGAGATGCTCGTCGACACAACCGGCCTCGTCCCAGGCGACATTCTCCTTATCGCGGAGGGGGACCGGGTACCTGCCGATGCGAGGCTCGTGGATGCTGTCGCCCTGGAGGCAGACGAGTCCATGCTCACCGGGGAGTCGGTACCGGTTCACAAGGACTCCCTTCCTGTCCCGGGAGAGAGTACGCCCCTGACTGAGCAGGTGAACATGGTCTTCCAGGGGACCGTGGTCACGCGGGGCCGCGGTCATGCCGTTATTGCATCGACCGGCATGGAGACCGAGCTGGGAAAGATCGCCGAAAGCGTGGTGGATCAGCCTGAACCAAGGACCCCTCTCCAGGAAAAACTGGGAACCCTCGGCAGGCAGCTCAGCACAGCAGCCATTGGCCTGGTACTTCTGATCTTCCTGCTCGGGATCCTCCACGGTTTCCCCCCCATGGATATCTTCCTGATATCGGTATCCCTGGCCGTCGCTGCAATACCCGAGGGTCTTCCGGCGATCGTTACCATAACCCTCGCCATCGGTGTCCAGAGGATGGCAGTAAGGCATGCCGTCATCAGGAGACTTCCTGCAGTAGAGACCCTGGGGGCCGCGACGGTGATCTGCACCGACAAGACCGGGACCCTGACAAAGAACGAGATGACCGTCCGGAGGCTTTTTGTGGACGGTTCGTGCATGAACGTCACGGGTGAGGGTTATTCGGTGAAGGGCAGGCTCATCGGTGATGACGGGTTAAAACCTCCCCCCGGTTCCGTTGCCCTCCATGAACTCTTCATCATCGGTATCCTCTGCAATACCAGCCGGCTCACGATCGACCCGGTCACCGGATCAGGGGAAATCGCCGGGGATCCGACCGAGGCAGCACTCCTCGTTCTGGCCGAGAAAGGGGGGCTCGACCATGGTGAAGTGAGGAAGGAATACCGGTGCGTGGAGGAGATCCCGTTTGACCCGGTGAGGAAAATGATGACGGTCATCTGCCTCAAAAATGGGCATCAGAAGGCGTTCGTGAAGGGAGCTCCCGAGATAATCCTCGCACGATGCACCAGGGTCCTCCGGGCCGGGGCCGAGGTGTCCCTTTCAGCCAGGGAACGGGAAATCATCCTCGGAATGATACACCAGCTCGGGAGGGAAGCATTCCGTGTGCTCGGGTTCGCGTACCGGGACTGGGATGGAAGACCGGGAGAGAATGCCGAAGAAGACCTGGTCTTCGTCGGGCTCACCGGGATGATGGATCCACCACGCCTCGAAGCGAAGAGTGCCATCGAGGCCTGTCACGGAGCGGGCATCCGGGTTATTATGGTCACCGGCGATAACCCGGAGACCGCTGGAGCAATAGCAAGAGAGCTGGGCCTTTCCGGTTCCATGGAAACGATCGTAACCGGAGCAGAGATGGATGCATGGGCCGGGGATGCATGCCTGAGATCGGTCCGGGAAGCCACAATCTTTGCACGGGTCAGCCCACAGCACAAGCTCCGGATAGTCAACGCTCTCCAGGCATGCGGAGACGTTGTTGCGATGACGGGGGACGGGGTAAACGACGCACCAGCTCTTGTGAAAGCCGATATTGGTGTTGCGATGGGCCTTACCGGAACCATGGTAACGAAGGAGGTGAGCGATATGGTGGTCACAGACGACAACTTCGCGAGCATTGAGCGGGCCGTGGAAGAGGGCCGGGTGATCTACGACAACATCCAAAAATCCGTGAAGTACCTGATATCCTGCAACTCGGGGGAACTGGTAACCATCACGATTGCCGTGATCGGAGGTCTCATGAGCCCCCTCTCGCCCCTGCAAATCCTCTGGATGAATGTCATGACCGATAGTCCGCCCGCCCTTGCCCTTGCAATGGAGCCCAGGGATCCGAATACCATGAAGCGCCCGCCACGTCGCCCGGGGGAGCGGATTCTCACGAAGCATTCAATGATGATGCTCTTCATCACGGGTTGTATCATGGCCCTGGGAACACTTGGCGTTTTTGCTATATATCTCGCTTCAGGGGCAGAGTACGCGGTGAAGGCCAACACGATGGCCTTCTCGGTCATCGTCATCTCGCAGATGTTCCTGGCCATCGCCTTCAGCGGATCCCGTGAAATGTCGCTCGCCGAACCCGGGGTCTTCAGAAATCCCTGGCTCTGGCTGGCAGTGATATTCGGGATAACCTTACAGGTGCTGATAACCTGGTGGGCACCCCTCCGGGTTCTCTTCGGAACTGTCCCTCTTACGCCCGCTGACTGGTTCCTTGCCTTCGTGGTCTCTCTGGCGCCGGGTCTTGTCGTGGGCGGAGCAAAGATTCTGAGAGGACGCCGCATTGCACCGGGAGCTGCCGGTTTATAAGGTATCCCATAGCTGGAATGCCGGATTTTTTCTATATCCCCCTGTGCTTCATCGCTCCATGGCCCCCGGTGCGTAATCCTGCCTGTTCCGCAGTCTCCCGCTCACCTTTCAGAACCTCCTCTCACCCGGACCTTAGCGGCAAAAGCTGAGATAGTTATGAAGAATTCTTCAAAACCCCCCAAATTTCAGGCCGATCTCAAGGGGAATTTTAATCCGCGGACTGCGGCACGGCGACCTTCCTCCCGAATACAAACCACGCGATCCCGATCAACAGGCCGATGCACCCGATGGTCCATGAACCCGGACCGAGAAACGCGATGAGCCCGATGCAGCTCAATGCTCCAAGGGGCGGGACCCACGAGGGATACCGGCGGTGATCCGGGGGCAATTTGAGTGCGGCGATGTTGGCGATGAGGTAGTACACCAGCATGGCAAAGGTGCTCACCGCGACGACCAGCGTCAGGTCGGCAAGGACAAGGGCTGCGATCATGCAGGCGCCCGTGATGGCGATGGCGTAATGAGGTGTCCTGAAACGGGGGTGAATCCTGTTCAGCAGCGGGGGCAAGTCCTGGCTGCGGCCCATGGAGAACACGATCCGGGATATTCCCATGATGGTCGTCAGCAGCACGCTTGCCGTTGCAGCCATCGCCCCCAGCGAGATGACCAGGACCGCCCCGGAGCTACCGGTACTCCTGATCGCATCCGCGAGCGGAGAACCGGATTGGGCAAGGGCAGGAGCACCGGAGAGACCGATGGCGACCATGCTCACCAGGAGATAGAGAATGGTCGAGATCCCGAGAGCGAGGTAAATGGAGCGGGGTATGGTATCCTCCGGATTCTTTATTTCTTCTGCCATGATCGTGACCCTGGCAAACCCGGTATAGGCAAAAAAGATGAGGGCCGCACCGCTGAGGACGCCGACCGGGCCTTCCGGGGAGAGGGGCACGAAGTTCCCGGGTTTGAAAAATCCAAGCCCGAATGCCACGAAGAACAGTAAAATCAGGACTTTGAGGGTAACCAGCGTGTTGTTGAAGAGGACTGACTCCCTGAGCCCGATGTAGTTGATGGCGATGAACAGGAGACAGATTACCGCTGCAATAAGTTTTACCGGAACGGCCGGGAAAATCGTTACAAAATAATGGGCAAATCCCAGCGAGACGGCTGCCCCGACGAAGATATTCGAGAAGATCCAGATCCACCCGGCAAGAAATCCTGCAAAGGGGGAGATGAGTTTCTGGGCGTATGCATAGGTCCCGCCCTCCTCCGGGAGGTAGGCTCCCAATTCCGACACGCTCAGCGCTGAGAAGATGGCTATGAACCCGGCAATGAGGACAGAAAATATCATGGCCGGCCCTGCGACACCGGCAACAATACCGGTAACGATGAAAATACCGGAGCCGATGATTGCCCCGATACCCAGTGCTGTAGCACCAAAGAGACCAATCTCACGTCTCAAACAGGGAGGGTTGGGTTCGGGATCCGACATCAGTTACCGTTTTTCTGCTAATTATAAATGATCGAGGTGGGACGATCCGCCGGTACCGGACAACCGCGACGATCCCTCGTTATGCGAAACCTGGACAACGAACCCCAGGTACTGAACCCATCGGCCTGATGCCGGGAATCCTCGTTTTCGGGGAGACTGAAAAATAGCTGTTATTTTTTCATCCCGATTTTACGCAGCCACCCGGTGACCTCATCCTGCGCATTCTTTACGTCGCTGCCCCGGACTGCGAGGCCATCCAGAATGGTGGAACGCGGGCAGGTCTCTCTGACATCCCCAATGCTCCGCCCCAGGCCGCTCCCCTCGTGTGTGCAAAACGGAACGATCGTTCTTCCGGAGAGATCATAGTCCTCCAGGAAGGTGAACACCGGCATCGGCATTGTACCCCACCAGATGGGGTAACCGAGGAAGATCACATCATAGGAAGCCATGGTTTCCAGGTGGCCGGTAAGCGCCGGCCTGGCATTGGTGCGTAATTCTTTTTGTGCTACCTCGGTGGTCTTTGTATAACCTTCTGGATATGCGTTCACCGCTTCAATGCGAAACAGATCTCCTCCCGTTATGTCCCGGATCATCTTTGCCACGACTTCCGTGTTGCCGACCGGCAGGTTCACGACCCTCCCGCCGACATAGTTGCTGCCCGGACGCGAAAAATACGCGATCAGGCATTTTGACCCTATTCCGTTCATTTTCCTCCGTTTCATGGCGGCTTTTCGCCAGATTTCATTCCTTCACGCTCATGATCCGGAAGATCCTCCCATCCTTGAAGAGCGAGAGCTTTCCCCCGCTCTGGGACAGCACAATCCCCACAGCCGGCGTCTCCTGCGTGATCCCGGCAACCGATGCATGGCGGGTGCCGAGACCTTTCGGGATTGATGCCCGGCTGGTATCGATGGTAATGTACCGCCCGGCTGCTTCGATGGTGCCGTCACCGGCGATAACGAAGGCACCGTCGATCTGGGAGAGTTCCTTCACCGTCTCCCGGATCTCGTGATTGGTCACGTTTCTCGCGGACCGTGCGTGGCCCTGGAATGGATTGAGGATCAACTGGGTTGATTTCGCCAGCACCTCGGGTGCACTTCCTACCATGAAGGTGGTCCCGACCGGCTTTCCCTCCCTCCCCTCCCGGGAGAGTTCAAGGGACAGGGTATAGACATCCTCGAACACTTCTTCCCTGATATCCGTCCCTTCGAGGAACTTGCTTATCCAGGAGGCAGATTCGATAGCCCGGTCGTCAGGGGTATTTTTCCGGTCGGTGATATCATAGCCGATGGTCAGCACCTCGACGAGCTGCCCCTGGTCATCGCGGATCGCCCGGTTGGTCCACGCTATCCACACCCGTTCCCCGTTCCGTTTCATATTCTCATTGACATTGACTTCAAATTCTTCCGGGTCCTGCATGACATCCCGGACCATCTTCCCAAGGTCCCGCCCGGTCCGTGATTTCCGGGGAAGGATGGTGCCCAGTAAGTTTTTTCCGACCAGTTCCTCCGGGGAATATCCAAAGAAGGTCGCCCCGAACTTGTTGACAAACCGGATGATCCCCCGGGTATCCACGCGGAGGACGATGCTGTTTGCACTATCGAGGAGGTCCTGGTACCGGACCTCGCTCTTTCTGAGGAGGTCCCTCATCCGGACATAGTCCGTAATATCCTGGCCGATGATGATGTGCCCTTTCCCGGGGTCAGCAGGATCGATCGGCCGGGAGAGGAGGTGACAGTTTATCAGGGTGCCATCTTTCCTTTTCAGCAACCCCTCGCCCATGCCCCACCCCCCTTCAGTCGTGCCATGGTAGAGCCCGGCGTCAATGCGCTGGTGCTCCTCCTCATCCGGAAAAAGCATGCTCGGATCGGATCCAATCAGCTCATCTTCGGAGTACCCGAGTTTCCTGGGTATGATAGCATTCGCCCACACGATCCGGTGATCCTGTATCACGCAGGCAGCAATGGGCGAGGTGTCATGGATTGCCCGCATGAGGATATTATCCTGGAGCATCCGCTCATCGATCGCCCGGTGCAGCACGAGGTTCTTCATGACAGGGATCAGCAGGTCCTGGTAATTTTCCCGGGCAAAATCCCAGAGATACGAGTCGGCACCCGCCTTGAGCGCCATGGCACCGCGATCGACATCAAGCGAGTCCGTCAGGAAAATTATGGGGATCACTTCATTTTGGTTCCGGATCTCCCGAAGGACCTCAATTTCTGGTGAACCAGGCGAATTCTCATGAATAATGACGATATCATGACCCGGCAGGGCTTTCGGAAGGTCTGCTTTTTCCCTTAAAAAAGATACAGAAATTTTCCCTGCCGTTTCATACCGCCGGAAGAGATCCGGACTGGCAGAAGGGTCGATCAAGAGAACCCTGATCATGGGTAGTTCTCTCACTGTCACTCATAATCAAGGTTTTTGAAATATTCATCCATTGACTTCTCATGGTTATCATTTCCTTCAGTCACAGGGTCCTATCGGCCTGCCACATCGCATCGTCTTCGCTCTCCCTCGACCACCCGGGCATTCATTGACGAGGAAATTTCATTCATTCTGCCGCCTGCTGTCGTTGGAGTCCACCAGAACCAATAAGAGTGGATAGCGTCTCAATGGTGATCGGTGGTTTCATGGCTGAACTTGCTATCGACAAGGACAAAACCGCTCTTGTTGTTATTGACCTGCAGAAGGGTGTCGTGGCTGCGCCGACCAGGCCATACCCGGCCCAGGATGTCATAAAGAATGCCCAGAAACTCGTGAACACCTTCCGGAGGAACAGCATGCCGGTATTCCTCGTGCACGTGGATGTGACAAAAGAAACGGGGCTTCGGGTTCTAAGCGACGAATCTTTTCCGCGATCTTTTCCCATGCCCCCTGACTGGTCCGAGTTCGTCCCGGAGGTCACCCCGACCCCAACGGACATTGTCATCACCAAGCGGCAGTGGGGAGCCTTCTACGGTACAGACCTCGAACTCCAGCTGCGGAGGAGGGGGATAGATACCATCGTCCTCGCCGGGATCTCGACCGATTACGGTGTCGAGAGCACGGCACGGTTCGCCTACGAGTATGGTTTCCAGCAGGTCTTCGCGGAAGATGCGATGGCGTCCCGCTCCGACGAGCAGCACAATGCCGCAGTCAACTTCATATTCAGAAGAATGGGGAGGGTGCGAAAGACCGAAGAAATAATAAAGGCATTTCACTAGCCCGGTAAGGAATATTATTCTTTTATCACCGCGAGATTTTCAACTGGGAATACTCCAACTGGAGGCTTTGCGTGAGCCTGGATATGCACGGCAGTCCCCGTGCTCCACGGTTGAGCCGGGCATTGAGGGAGACCTTTATCTCCTTAAGGAACCGCAATTTCAAGCTGTTCTTCATCGGCCAGCTGATCTCGAACTCGGGCAACTGGCTGACCACCGTCGCCCTCATCCTGCTGGTGCTCACGATCACCGGGAGCGGGGTCGCGGTCGGGATCATGACCGCCTGCCAGTTCGGCCCGATCCTTTTTCTATCGGCATGGGCAGGGGCCATCGCTGACCGCTCCGACAAGCGGCACATGCTGCTGCTGACCCAGGGCCTCGAGATGTCCCAGTCGGTCGGTCTTGCTATCCTTGCATTCATGCCGAATCCTCCTCTAGTCGGACTGTACGCGCTGGCTATCTGTGGAGGGATACTGCTGGCATTCGACAACCCGCTCCGGCGTTCTTTTGTCACGGAGATGGTGAAGGCCGAGGACATCCCGAATGCCGTCGTGCTGTACAGCGTCATCGTGAATATTTCCCGCATATTCGGGCCGGCCATGGCGGGCCTGCTGATTGTGACCCTGGGCTATGGCTGGTGCTTCACGATAGACGCCATCACGTACCTGGCCGTCCTGTACTGCCTCTTCATCATGAGGCCGGCCGAGCTTCACCGGAGGCCGCCCAAGCCACGGGCCAGGGGAGAAGTGCGTGAGGGGCTGCGGTACATCAGGTCGATGCCGCTGCTGTGGATTAGCCTCGTCATGCTCATTGCTGTCCAGATGCTGGCGTACAACTTCACTGTCACGCTCCCGCTCTTTGTAACCGATGCCCTGCACAGCTCTGGCAGTGTATTCACGTTTCTCTATTCGGTCTTCAGCCTGGGGGCCGTTGTGAGCGCCCTGGTTGTTGCCCACCGGAGCCTGGTCCGGATGCGCCACATCATCCTTGGTTCCGTTGCACTTGGCCTTGCGATGTTCATCCTTGCCTTCGCCCCCGGGATCTGGGGTGCTGTGCCGGCCGTGTTCCTTGTCGGCATGGCAAGCATCCTCTACCTCACCGCAACGACCGCCATCGTGCAGGTCGAGGCAAAGCCTGAAATGCACGGGCGGATCCTCGCACTGCACACGGTAGTCCTTGGCGGTTCAGCGCTCATCGGCGGCCCCGTGCTGGGCTGGGTCGCCGATACCCTGGGTGGACGGGCGCCCATCATCCTGGGTGCGATCACGTGCCTGGCAGCCGCCGGTTTCGGCTCCTATGCGACCCGGCATTACCTGCCCGGAACACCGGCGGAAAGTACAGTGCCATACGACCCTCCTGAGGAATGAAAAACCTCGAAATACCTGCCCGTTGCCCCGGTGTTGAAGTATAACAATTCCGGGCCTGCAACCCCTTTTCCGAGGTCTATCACCAAACTGCCAGTAACCAGGACCTTCGCGGGTTGTAAAAGGTGAGATCTCTCCGTCTCTGGGTTTTAGCAGCTCCAATCAAAAAATCCCCATGGATGTGAAAACCATGGCAGGTATCGCAACAAAACATGGATCGACCGCTCTCCCCCCATCTACGAGTTTTATCAGCTCCAAAATAACAAATCCCCATGGATGTGAAAACCATGGCACGCATTCTTGTCGCATATGCAACAAAACATGGATCAACTGCGGAAATCGCACAGGCAATCAGGAAGGAACTGCTGGCTGCAGGACACATCATTGATGTCATGGAGATGGGCACCGTGGCATCACTTGAGGGGTACAATGCGGTCATCATCGGGGGACCGATGTACCTGGGAAAGATGGTCGGTGCGGGAAAATTCGTGGGGCGCCTCGCTGACGAACTGAAGAAACTGCCGGTTGCCGCGTTTATCGTCGGCATCTCACCAGTCTCAAAAGACCCAACCAGCATGGAGTACACAGAAAAAGCGCTCCATGCAGCCCTCTCTCCGCTGCAGCCGGTCGTTGAGGCCATGTTTGCCGGCAGGCTGGACCCGGCCGGGCTCTCGTGGCTCGAGAACTGGATGACAAAGAAGGCGAAGTCCCCGGTCGGCGATTTCCGCGACTGGACAGCGATTGCCGCCTGGGCCAGGGAACTGCCCGCGAAGATGGGAATATAGAGTCTCCCCTCTTTTTGGCTGTAGTCTTGGCAGAGACCTGCCCGCGAAGATGGGGATATAAAATCTCCCCTCTTTTTTGGCCATCGTCATGGCGGAGACCTGCCCGCGAAGATTGAGATGTCACTCAGAAATTGAGCATTAAACCGGGGTTTTTAAGCACCAGACGGCCAGCCGGTGTGCGGAAATATGCTGCAGAGAGCAGTTAAACAAGCTCCCTTCCCGGAACGCGTACGTTTTTATAACCTCAAATCTCCAGTATGACCATGCATCCCGGGGTCTCGAGCTACTGCCTCATCGGGCGTCCGCTGGAGGAATCCCTCTCCATCCTGGCGGACATGGCGGACCTCATCGAGATCATGGACGAAGGGCATCATTTTATCACCGACCCGGCAGTCTTCGAGAGTTATTCCCAGGACTTTGTGATCCACGCACCCTACCACGGGATGAACATCGCGAGCCTCTTTGACGCAATCCGGAGAGCGAGCGTCGAGGTGATGACCGACTGCTTTGCGATCGCAGCAGAGATAGGGGCGCCGGTCGTCATGCACCCCGGCTACCATGCATGGGACCAGGAGAAGGAGCAAGCGCACCGCCAGTTCCAGAAATCCCTGCGTGAACTCCAGGAAGCCGCAGCCGACCTCTCGGTCGCGTTCTCGTTCGAGAACATGTCGGACATGAGCCACTTCCACCTGCGGACGCCCGAGGAGATCAGGCTCATCGGGGACGCCGGGTTCACCCTCGATACCGGGCACGCGAACGTCAACCACTGCCTGCCCGGGTTCCTTGAGACCCGGTTCTCCCACATGCACATCCACGACAACGACGGCAGGAGAGATACCCACAGCGCGGTGGGAGACGGCACCATCGATTTCCGCCCGGTGATCGCAGCACTGCAGAGGGAAGGGGCGACCGCTGTCCTCGAGGTGAAGGATTTTGAGGGGGTGATGAGGAGCAGGGAGGTGCTGGAGAGGATGTGATGGCCGAACCAGGCCCGGATGCCTGTCTCTTGAAGGAGTTCTTGCACTTGCCGGTGACAACCGGTGGACGATTGACAGGGCTCACGCGGCCAGGAACATCATATCGGTCGTGGTCCAGTCACTCGATGGCAATGTTCTCATCCTTGGGCATACCATTGCTCGTCTTCCGTCCATTTCTGTCAGAAATTACACTCGATGAACAGAGGGCAGCAGGGGCGGTTGCTCATAGCATTGAGCATATCATGGAGCAGAAATATTGCAGGAAGGGATAGAAAAATTAAGAGCTGAACCTCTGAAATGGGGTTTGCCTTTCTACGATGAGATGCCCCTCCATGCCAGGCGTACCTAGTTCCCGGTAGACTTTATGATGTTCCCGTCTTCATCGATGGTAATCCTGGCAATAACCGGAATCTTTGCTCCATCCTCTGCCGTAAAGACCTTTTTATAGGTGAAGACCTTGACTTTTTTGACCGCTGCCTTTTTCTGGGCTATTCCCAGCTTCCTCCCCACCGCTTCGGGAACAGACCGTTCATCTTCGCTGACGACCGGTTCCACATCTGCCAGTTCCGGAGAGTCCTTCACCAGGAGATCCCTGGCTATTTTCTTCAACTCATTCTCTTTCAGAGCCATTATACAATCACCACCTTGAAAGAAGGATCGGCATACAGCACGAATTCGAGGAGCGTTTTCTGTTCAGTTTTATCCAGGTATCCCCGGGCAGCTATCGATTCCCGGGCAAAGTCCTGCTTTGCCTTCATGAACGCCTCTCCAAAGGTGAGTCCCTCTTTAATCCGTTCGAAGAACTTCAGGACCATCAGATCGGCTTCTGTGGAAGGCGGGGCTGACGGTCCGTAGGCTATTTTTGTAGACCCTACAAAACATGCAGCCTTCTTCGCAAGGTAACTCAAGCTGATTGCATCGCGAACGCCCTTGTCGATGATGTTGGCACCATAGCATGCCTCGGAGCAGATAATCGTGTTCTTTACATCGACACTATCCAGGTTTTCGGGTTTGTACGCCACAGGGAAGACACTGCCCAGCTGTCCATACCAGTGAGCGGTCTCCTCGCTGCCATGGAGGTTGAAATAGTGGTACGCTTTTCTCTCGATCCAGTCAGCCTCGATGTCGCTCCACGTTACGGTCGGCGATACTTTCAGTTCTTCATTCACCCTGACCTGGTTATGAACATTCTCCGAGGCTTCTTCCCACACCATGGCTGATAGGCCGAACGCCGATCTACTTGCCTGGCGGGCCCGGTCCGCGGCCGTCTCCAGGACCGACAGGAAGAAACCCGGGTCGCCGCTGTTGTCGTCCGGAAGCCTGCCCAGGGCCCGCTCAGGGATAAGGACGTCTTCATCCCTGGACGCGTAAGGGTTGTCCGAAACCACAACCTTATCATCGTCGCCATCTTCCGGTGGAACCGGATTGGGTATCCAGTGGAAGGGAATGATCTCGTGTCCACCCAGGATCAGGAAGTAGCCCGGTTCGATTTTCTTGTCAAGGGCATCGATCAATCCTTTTATCTGCGAGGCATCGGTTGGATCCACAGGATCCAGGCCAAGGGGAGACAGGCTGACCGGATCATCGACGTAGATCTTCATGGCCGGCAGGCCGCTGTCCTTGAGGGCTTTGCAGTAATTTTCTATCCTGGCCTCAATTTCCTGGAAGCCGCTCTCACCGAATTTCCCCTCCAGCTTATTCTTGCTGGTGATGATCACGGATCCCCCCGGTACTTTCTTGCGTAACTTCATGGAATTCCCCCCAAATAGCCGCAAATCGATTCCTATCGATATGAAATGCGGCAAGACTGTTCTATCCGTTGCATTTATATAAAGGTTCTTATACCCATAACAAACGGCAATATCCCGAAATGACGACAACGGGTATGGGCAGAAGCGAACGAACCGGGATATTGAGCGAATCATCAAACAATGGAAGAGAAAGAATCCGATAACCGAAATTGCGAAGTATTTCAGAGTAACCAGGCAATGGGTTCATAAAATCCTAAAAAAAACAAAAAACTGGAAGGATTCCCGTACTGAAGAAATCAGGCAGGAAATCAAAGAAAATATTGGAAGAAACCAGGTTTCTCATTTTGCCCTTCTATTATACGCATGAAGTCGGATCGGTTCTCCTGGAGATGAGGATAGGAGAGTTACATGGGCTGCATATTCCAACAACACGATGTATCGCGTTCTGCTCAAGCCTCGATTACGATGAGCCGTACCATGCATTGTGGTACTGCCTCCCTCCCGAGCGGATCCCGGGATACGGTGACGGGTGGGTAAACATAATTCAGGATTCCCCCGTGCTTTTCTGAAATAGGCAATTATTTATATCGGTGAATTTAGTATCCGTATGAGTGGTACCAGGGGATGTCCTCCCAGAATCCAGTAATCGCGAGCATGAAAAGGTTTCAGACCGTGCGGAATCCTATTGTACGGGCTATTGTTGATTTCTATATTATTCCGGTAATTGCTGGAATAATGATTATTTTCAACGTTTTTTTCTATAAAGCAGAGTTAGGTATTGACTGGATGTGGATTACCGCGTGGCTGGCCGTGGCAGCTGCTGCTATCCTTTTTCGTGAAATATCACACCGTGTTCCAGAAACCTTGGAAGCGCTGTGGTGCAGGGAACTCCTGATTTTACCTTGCCCCAGAGATGCAACTGAAGATACTGATCTTCCGGGCCAGGAGTACCTGGATTATTTAAAGGTTATTATGAAACAATTTTTCAAAATTCTTCCCCATCGATCGGATATGCCAATGGATTTAGCAGAAAGATATCGCCTTTATATTGTAGATTTCGAGAACTGGCTCAATAATTGGGGGTGGAACATCGTATCCGGGTTCCTTATCGGATTGGTAGTTGTTTTTATGTTTAAAGATATTCCATCCTGGGACACCTTGGTTTTTCTTTCATTTGCAATCATGTATAGTGTGGCATTCATCCTCGGGATGTTTTTATGGCGGATGCTTATTATTGCCTACCAGATCAGGATACTGGGAAATAATTTTGATTTCGACCTCCAGATCAAACATCCGGACGGGTGTGGGGGGCTCAATGTCCTTGGCGATTTAAACCTTATAAACACCGCCATTATCACAATTCCAGGTATATTCTTTGCAGTATGGATTATCCTCCTGAAACAGGCGGAATCAAATCTGATGTCCCTGGCGGCGAATGTAACGTCGAATCTTACAACATTGGCGGCGAATGTAGTGTCAACTGATCCATGGACAGAGGCGAATGTAACTGCGTACCAGAATGCATTCAAAGCGGTATATGAAGCGAAGGGGGAGATTGCATTCAGCCGGTATTTTACGACTGATTTCACGGCAAATATTGTATATTCCCAATACACGGACCTGTTCTTCTGGCTCCTATTGATAACCGTTGTCCTGACTTTTTTTATTTTTCTTATCCCTCTCTACTGTGTCCACCGGGAGATGGAGATTCAGAGTGCCCCCATCCAGGCACATCTTGACCGGATCTTCAAAAAGATCAGCGACCTGAGCAAAAAACTCCTCAATGCAGGTAACAGTGATATTGAGACCATGAAAGGTGAGATTGCTCTCCTCCAGGATATTTACGACAAGAATAGTCCAGTTCCAGTCTGGCCCTTTAACCGGTCGGTCGCCATAAAGTTCCTCGTAAGCCAGTCCATAGCGCTGTTGACTCTTGCAGGAGGTATAGTCCAACAGCTCTTGACTGCATTTGCACCATTGACAAATGTCATTGTTCCGGTATAGGTGAGGGGGGGCGGTTCGCTTTCCCTTCTCGATATCCTTTCATTGGACTTCGTCATCCACGCACCCTGCCACGGGATGAACATCGCGAGCCCCTTTGACGCCATCCGGAAAGCGAGCGTCGAGGTGATGACCGACTGCTTTGCCACCGCAGCAGAGATGGGACCAGCACCAGCAGTTCCTGAAATCCCTGCGTGAACTCCGGGACGCCGCCAAACGTCCTCTCGGTCACGTTCTCGTTCAAGAACTGTCTCTTTCGCCCCGTGATTGCGGCGTTGCGAAGGGAAGGGGCGACCGCTGCTATCGAGGTGAAGGATTTTGAGGGGGTGATCCGAGCAGGGAGATGCTTGAGAGGATGTGAAACAGGAAAATAGCTGGTTCCGCTTTTATGAATCCTGCATTGTCGGATATTTCCTCTCTGGTAGCGAATTTGATAGATTCCGAACTTCCTTGCCATCTGCAGCTGATTGATTCCTCGATCCATTCAGGATTCATTTTCCGGTCCAATGAGCGTGGAAGGGTTAAAAAGAGGGTCACGCTTTCTGATCCTGGTGCGAGCCGGGATCCTCCGCGATGCGTGGCCCGGGAGCGAATACAATCGAGCGGACCTGGTCCGACTGCGGTTGATTCGTAAGAATGAGGAGGCGATCGCCTTGTTCCAGGATCGTGCTCCCGCAGGGAACGAACCGGGTTTTTCCCTTCTCGATCATGATGATAAGGGTACCGGAAGGGAGCCCGATGTCCACGATCTGCTTTCCTATAATAGCCGCTTCCGGTGGCACGGTCAGCTCGATCAGATCGTTCCCCGACTCGCACCCGTCTCCAAGACTCGTTGCCAACCGGGGGGTTTCCTCCATGGGTGCGGAAACGCCAAGCTTCCGGGCCACAAAGGGAATCGAGGTGCCGTGCAGGAGGGCGGATGTGATGACGATAAAGAAGACAACGTTGAAGATCGTCCCGGCCTGGGGGATGCCGGCTATAAGGGGAAACGTGGCCAGCACAATCGGTACAGCACCCCGCAGGCCCACCCACGATACCATGACTTTCTCGCGCAACGCCATCTTCCAGGGAGCTAGCGATAGAAAGACGGCGACAGGTCGTGCGACGAATAAGAGAAACAGTGAGAATAAAATACCAACCCCGGCAATAGCCACGAGGTGGGAGGGGAATACCAGCAGGCCAAGGGTAAGGAACATCGCGATCTGCATCAGCCAGGCGATCCCCTCGTGGAACCGTACCAGGCTGTTCCTGTGAACGAACTTGCTGTTGCCAAAGACGAGCCCTGCAATGTATACGGCAAGGAACCCGCTTCCCCCGAGAGATGCCACAATCCCGTACGTCATCATGACCAGGGCCAGGGTGAGGACCGGGTACAGGCCTTCGAATTCGAGCTTGAGCCGGTTAATGAGATAGACCATCACCCTCCCCATCCCGTACCCGATGAGACCTCCCACTGCCATCTGCTGGATGAAGAGCGGGACCAGGGCCAGGACCGGCAACCCGGGGTTGAGGAGGAGTGTGATGGCGCCGATGGTCAGGAAGACCGCCATGGGGTCATTGCTCGCGGACTCGAGCTCGAGGAGAGGGCGCAGGTTCCCCTTCAGGCCAGCCCTCTTCGTTCGCAGTATCGAGAAGACCGCAGCCGCGTCGGTAGAAGAGACGACGGCCGCAAGGAGAAATCCTTCCAGCAGGGAGAGCCCGAACACCACGACCGCAATACCTGCCATGAGGAGCGCCGTGAGCAACACCCCCAGCGTGGAGAGCACTGCTGCCTGCGGCAGCACCGGCCGGACTTCAGACCAGCGGGTGTCAAGACCTCCTGAGAAAAGGATGTAGGTAAGGGCAATAACCCCAATGGCCTGGGCAATCCAGGGATCGTCAAAGTAGATCCCTCCGGGACCCTCCGAACCGGCAAGCATACCAACCAGGAGAAAAATCAGGAGCGCCGGAACACCCAGTCTCCCGGACACCTTGTTGGCGAGGATACTGACAAGGATGAGCACCGCGATAACAAGAAGGATGTATTCAATGGATGGTTGCATGGGTCATACCTCAGGAGATCTGGCAGGGGAAATCGCGTCCCGGCGATTCTTCACAGACTGGCGCCGGCCTCATCGCGGATTATGGATCATTATGCAGGGACTCTAAAAAAAGATGGTTTTTCGAACAGGGCCTGTTCGAAATTCCGGGAACCTGGAATGTTCGTCTTCGGTTTATTCCATGCGGTGTCCAGGCAAATACGGCTCATTTGTACTGATCCGATAAGGGGAGAACCGGATTATGAACGGGAGATCAGGCGCCATATCTTGATGATGAATATGCATGCTCCAATTCTCTCTAAAAATAGCTCTTACGGATTGGCGTGAGTTAATGTCATGATACAATTTTACCATTGAATTCGTTCCAATTCCCAAGGCATTCCTGAAAGTGGATTTTATCCAGGAATATGCCTAAAAACTAAGGGAGGGTATTATTTGGAATTTTCACAATTTTTACCATTCCGTTTATAAAAATATCAACCTCATCTTTAGACTGAAAATATCCTTCATATCCTACCCATAATTTCGATATATCACTCTGGTCATATGCCCAGTCTTTCCTTTCATTTGGAAGAATATTCATGAGATCTTGCATATCACATTTAAAATAATCGGTAAACCGGTTTGAATATACCTGGAACTTTAAGCCTTGCTCCTTCGAGCTTTCGGGGGGAATAAGATTAAAAATGACTCCTTTTCCTACTCCTTCAATATTTTTACCTTCAAATCCCAGGGAAGACATGGTTGTTCGCGATCCATCGAAACAAACACGAAGATTTTCTACCAGGGCAGTATAGAACTCCTTTACCCCATTTTGATCCGCAATTTCTTCAAGTTCTGTTCTCGTGAGATTGGGTTTTCGCTTTGAGGACACTACACGTTCTACATTAGTAGTAGCAACTTCAGGGTCAATCAGAAATATTCGCGAAAGATATTCAGCCGTATTCTTGTCCTTGAAATGTTGAAATTCGGCAATATTTATTCCTAAACCATGTGTGTCCGAAAGGTAATGCACGATACGATCAGTACTCGCATCGATCTCTGATGCTACAACGAGCATGGTGTGTGATGCGTTCAAAACATCCGGGAGATTTTCCTCGAATTTTCGATAAAATACTGATTCTAGTGGCCCTTTTTCTTTTAAGTAAGCATTTGCAATAGATATGATCTCTTCCCGAGAGAGATCCCGTACCCAACTTGCATAATCAAGTACTTGGGCAACAGTATCCCTTGGTGTTTTATCTCGTTTTAATTCAATAATTACGAGGTCCCCCTTTCTATCGAGACCAAGAATATCGATAAACGTATTATACAGGGTTGGGACTTGCCTTCCAATAATGAGGTAATCATCAGAAAGAATTGAAATATCCTGCTCGATCCAATTTTCCAGTCGTCCTTCGAAGTCTAATCTTTCACGATTTATCTCAGTTAAATTATCGTCATTAGTTATACTCCAAATTTTGATGTTATGAGCCATTATTTACGTTTCTCCTGCCAAATTTTGACTTTTATTCTAATTTTGATTTTTAAGGATGAATTAGGCATACCAAGCATAAGCAAGTTACGATTTATGAATTTTCGAAAAAATTTTCTTCCAAAGGAAAATTCCGCTAATTTTTTATAAGGAGTATGACATCACATTGTGTTCAGAGGATACAGTGGTATCATATTGGCTTGATTTATTTACAGGAACTACCTGGAAAGAATTTCGAAATGCGGGTGCTTTAGTTAGCGGTTTTCGAAAAAGTAGAAAGAAAACAATACAAGCAATCGAAAAGGGGGACATTCTTCTTTGCTATTTGACAGGTGTTATGCGATGGGTTGGTGCCTTGGAGGTGATTGGGCCAAGTAAAGATACCCGAGCAATCTGGAATATCGATGAATTTCCAGAAAGATTGGATGTCCGCCCTCTGATTATTTTGGATCCTGAATATGGAATCCAGATGGAAACATTACAGGGCAAAGTGGACTTCTTTCAAGATGAGTCTGATAAAGGCTATTTCAAAGGATTTCTACGAGGCAGCCCGATAAAGTTCAAGAAAAATTCTGATGGAAAACTGATAGTATCCCTTTTGCAGAAAGCGAAAGAAAATCCTACATTTCATCCGGTTGATCCGAAAAAGTTGGCACGGATTCCCCTTTATAGAGCATCAGAGAAAGGAAGGCAGGCACAGACAACCACTTTAGTTAGTATTCCCGAAAAAGAAGCGTCAGCTAAGGAAGAAATCAAAACCGAAGAAGTATCCCAACATGTGGAGATTCAATATTTACTTTTGAAACTTGGGTCCGAAATGGGGCTAGATATTTGGGTTGCAAGAAATGACCGATCAAAACAATACGGAGGTCACACGTTAGGTAGCCTGCCGGGTATGGTCCAGGAACTTCCCACCCAGTTCAATGATGCAACACAGAGAACAATTGAACTCATCGATGTCCTTTGGTTGAAGGGAAATTCAATCCTATCCGCATTCGAGGTTGAAAGCACTACCTCAATCTATTCAGGCCTATTACGTATGAGTGATCTACTTTCGTTACAACCAAATCTGGATATTAAACTCTATCTTTTGGCGAGTGACGAACGACGGGAAAAGGTCCGGCAAGAGATCCTTCGACCTTCCTTCGAATTAAAGACCAAACCTCTTTCAAAAGTATGTGGATTTATTTCATTTTCTGAAATTAAAAAGAAAATTGATGGAATTCAAAAATTGGGGATTGTTTCATCCTTACAACCAAATTTCCTTGAGAATATGGCAGAATATTTCTCAACAGAAAGTGATTGAGAGAGTATATCCCATTTTCTCAATTACAATATGATGCTCCTTTTTCATCAATTGCAAGTTTGAGAAGAGGTAGCATTTAATTTTGAAAATCTGGGACGCTCATTTTCTCATCTACCTAATGGATGAAAGAGCAAACCCCATACCATTCTCATCAAGACTTCTTATAGCGTCAAACTTGAGGGGCAGATATTATACAATTACTTATTATTAATTATAAAGGGAAAAATGAATGAAGTCTAAAATTGAAATAATATTAAAGTGATTTAAACATAGGATTGGTCGAAAAACATATGGGTGCACAATATCAAATTTTCACGGGCGACGCTATTGAAAGATTGAGGAGCATTGATGACAATTATTTTCGATGCTGTATTACAAGCCCCCCTTATTGGGGATTAAGAGATTATGGAATTCCCCATCAAATTGGAGCTGAAAAAGCGGTCTACGATTATATCAATAATTTGGTAGATGTATTTAGGGAGGTTAAACGAGTTTTAACTATTGATGGAACATTATGGATAAATATTGGCGATTCTTATACCAGTGGTAATCGCAAATGGAGGGATGTAGATAAAAAGAATCCTGCAAGGGGGATGGATTATCGCCCTCCAACCCCTGAAGGATTAAAACCAAAGGATTTAATTGGTGTTCCTTGGCGTCTCGCTTTTGCTTTGCAAAACGACGGTTGGTATTTACGCTCGGATATTATATGGTTTAAACCAAACTGTCAGCCCGAATCGGTTAAAGATCGTCCTACTCGAGCTCATGAATATTTATTCTTATTGTCGAGAGAGAAAAAATATCATTACAACTATCTGTCCATACTTGATAAGACAGAAAAGAACGAAAATAATCGATATCGGAATAAAAGGACAGTTTGGGTTATTAATACTGAATCAAATCCTTGGAATCATTTCGCTATGTTCCCAGAATCTCTTGTTGAACCTTGCATTTTAGCAGGATCAGATGAAGAGGATTCCGTATTAGATCCATTCTGTGGGTCAGGTACTGTCGGCGTTGTCGCACTAAAATTACGGCGGAGATTTATAGGTATTGATTTAAATCCCGAATATACAACTCTTGCTATGAAAAGAATAAGGGAGACTCCACGATATGGCAGACTTTCGGACTATTGATGTATCTTCGCAAATTCAATTCTATTACAATCTTAAAGAGCTCAAGAAAAATTATCTCGTCGACGCATTAAGAAAAGCTTTAACGAGTTTAGATATTAAACAAATTGACCTCGAATTATGCAATTTTGTTGGATCTACCTGGTTAAAACAGCTTGCTATGCATGGTTTAAGAGGAGAGGTCATTTTTCCTGTTCCATGTATATTGAAGACAAACCCGCGCTTGCTTGGATATTATAGGCTTTTATATGGAGTTTCTCGAAAAGATTTTTACAATAGATTTGGTTATGGGCGTTTCATGGCGTTAGAAGAGAGAGGAATAATCCCAAAGAAACTCGAATTAGAAATTGATAATCTATGTTTTGCCCTTATATCTGCAGGTAAAGTTATTGTTGACTCTCTGGATACGATATCAATTGATATTATTCATGAATTACAGATATTAACAATAGGTTCACAATTGCGAGGTGGACGTAATACTCAAATTGGCCAAGACGCGACAGGAAATGTTTTCGGATATATGAAAGAATTGCTAAAAG
>JAPXRZ010000008.1:0-107467 GCA_033813295.1 Methanolinea sp. | reverse complement strand
AGAGGTCGGTGAACTGGACGTCCAGGGGAGCCCGCCCAGTCGTCTGGTTCGCGGTGAAGTTTGCATCGGGGAGCGGGCAGGGGCTCACGATAATGTACGCTTCCTTAACCGAGGTGTCGGCCCCGCACTCGTTCGTGACGGTAAGGCTGACCGTATAGGTCCCGGCAGCAGTATAGGTATGAATGGGGTTCCGGGCGCTTGATGAGGAACCATCACCGAAGCTCCATGCCCAGGAGATCGGGCTGCCGGTAGAGAGGTCGGTGAACTGGATGTCCAGGGGAGCCCGCCCAGTCGTCTGGTTGGCGGTGAAGTTTGCATCGGGGAGCGGGCAGGGGCTCACGGTGATGTACATAGGTTTTGACGCGATATCGCCCCCGCACTCGTTCGCGACGGTGAGGTTCACGGTGTAGGTGCCCGCAGCCGTGTAGGTATGCACGGGGTTCTGGTCGCTCGATGTGGAACCGTCGCCGAAAGTCCACGTCCAGGAGGTCGGGCCGTTGGTGGATAGGTCGGTGAACTTGACGTCCATGGGTGCATTGCCCGTTGTCCGGTTCGCGGTGAAGTCTGCATCGGGCGGTGGGCAGCAGGAGACCTGGATGTACCCGGCCTTCACCATCGTGTCGGCCCCGCACTCGTTCGCGACGGTCAGTGTCACGGTGAAGATCCCGGGAGTCGAATACGTGTGAACGGGGTTCCTGAGCGTGGACGTCCCCCCGTCACCGAAGTCCCAGGCCCATGAAGTCGGGTTGCCGGTGGAGAGGTCGGTGAACTGGACGTGCAGCGGTGCCTTGCCGGTCGTCTGGTTCGCGGTGAAGTCTGCATCGGGCGGCGGGCAGGGGGTGACCTGGATATACGCGGCCTTCTGCGACGACCCGCAATCGTTCATGACGGTAAGGCTGACCGTGTAGGTCCCGGCAGCCGTGTAGGTATGCACGGGGTTCCTGAGCGTGGACGTCCCCCCGTCACCGAAGTTCCAGGACCAGGAAGTCGGGTCACCGGTTGAGAGGTCGGTGAACTGGACATGCAATGGTGCCCTGCCGGTTGTCTGGTTGGCAGTAAAGTCGGCGACCGGCGCCACGCAGCAGGTGTCAACCTGGATGTAGTGTGCCTGGGTGAATGTGTTGCTGCCACCGGAATTGGCCACGGTGAGGGAAACATCATACAGGCCAGGTTTCGTGTAGGTGTGGACGGGATACTGGGATGTGGACGTCCCGCCATCACCGAATTCCCAGAACCAGGTGTCAATCGTTCCTGATGAATAATCGATGAAATGGACCGTGAGCGGCGGACAGCCCTTCAGGGGAGAAGCACAGAAGTATGCGAGGGGGGCCGGCCTGGTAACCTTTATATAGTCCTCTTTCGTGGCAGTGCTCTGTTCTCCTCCGCCATATACGGTGAGTGTCACGGTGTAGTTGCCGGGAGTCGCATACGTATGGGCCGGGTTCTGAACCGTCGAGGTGTAACCGTCCCCGAAACTCCATGCCCACCGGTCATGGCTGCCGGATGAATTGTCCTGAAACTGTACGGGAAGCGGACCCTGCCCTGTCCGCGGGTTTGCCGTGAAATCTGCTGTTAACCCCTGGGCTGCCGCAAGGCTGCATCCTCCGATAAGGAGGACCAGGAGGGCTGCCAGGAGAGTCCGATATTTTAGAAGCCGGTAATCGCCGTTCATACCATGTCAACTCTTTTAAAGGCGCACATGAGAGGACTGTTACCTCGGGATATCTAAAGCCATATACAGGCATAAAATCCACTAGGTATGGATAGTAGCCTCTGAATGCCACCTTGATACTTGTCCATTCATGTTTGGGAATAATAAATCTTTGGGAAACGGGAGACCCTCCCGGCACTGCCGGCCGGATTCAGGGACAGGGATCCGGACCAGCCGAATCATTCATACCATCGACCCGCTCACCCCCTTCGTACATGGAAACACTGGAATGGATAACCGCTGCCAGGAAGGCGGAGCGGGTGGGCAGGCACGAAGAGGCTATCGAACTGTATAAACGGGCCCTCGATTTGGACCCGGGAAACAATGCGGTGCTGGAAGCCCTGGGGGACCTCTACTATGAACAGGGGAGGCACGGGGAAGCACTGGACGCGTACGGCCGGGCGCTCGGCCATGACGCGTCGAACGTGATGGTCCTATATAAACAGGGGTACACCCTCCGCAAGATCCTGCGGTATGAAGACGCCATCGCCTGTTTTGACCGCGCCCTTGCCATCCAGCCAGGTTTTTTTTATGCCCTTATAAACAAGGGATTTGCCCTGAACGGGCTGGGCAGGTACGAGGAGGCCATTGCCTGTTTCGACCGGTCGCTGGCGGAGAGCCCCCGGAATATCCGCGTCCTGGCAAGCAAGGGGATCGCCCTCCGGGAACTGGGCAGGCACGAGGAGGCCATCGCCTGTTTTGACCGCGCTCTTGCATTGAATGCCATCAATGCATTCGTTTATTATCAGAAATCCATTGCCCTCAGGCGCATGGGCCGCGACCGGGAGGCGGACGCGTGCCTGGCGCGGATCAATGTCCCCTGGCGCACTATCGAAAAGAACGTATGAACCGGGGCAGGAGGGCCGGGTCGGCGGGCCCGGTTATAACAGGACCGACCCGGCCCACCCGGCCGCAGCCGACCCGGAAGATTAAACCTCCCGGAATACCAGTTTTTTCCATTCATACCCGAAGCCAGGTGACCTGTATTATCCGGGTCCCGCCGTTTCTCAAAAAATATTCCTTCTCCTACCATCTGGTCGGCGCGATTTTTCCTTCTCCCTGTGCTCGCAGTCGTCGGGTTGATCGGTATCAGTTGCCTGACCGGGAGTACCAGGGGACGGGGGTGGGCCTGGCCATCGTGCGCCGTATCCTGGAGCTGCACGGAGGCCGAATATGGGTCGAGTCGGAACTTTACCAGGGCTCGGTCTTCAACTTCAGCTGTGGGAAGGGTCCGTGATCGCCGCCGGGCATCCGGCGCCGATGTGTTTGTCCATGGAAAGGCTCATTCGGAAAGCCGGCATATTCTGTAGGGAATGGTTCGGACCTGGCGTTTCATCTGCGGGGTGTTCCTCCTTATCGCCATGACCGCCGGCTGCGGCTGCCTCCAGGAGTCCGGGCAGCAGCCTGCCCAGGCGCCGGATGCTACCCAGGCAGTCGTTGCAGTTCAGCGGTTCATGAATGATTCCGGGTACAGTCCCGGGAATGTGCAGATCTCCATGGACAGGGGTACCGTGGTCATGCAGGCGGATGGAGCCGAATTCAGCATTGACCCCTCCGGGGGCGAGGTGACAGGAGCCGCATTTTCAGGCAGGACTGCCATGGACGAGGTGATCCGCACTCACCATTATGAAATGGCGCTCTCAGGCATCAGGGAATTTCTCCAGGACCCCGGGTTTTCCTATAACTTCACCGGGTTCCAGTATGGGAACGACCGGTACGTCCTCTCGGCTGCCAACGTGACGTTCCGGGTGAACGCCACCTCCGGGGCAGTCACCCAGGCCCTGCTCCAGGGCCCCGAAGGGATGGGTATCCTCAACAGCAGCCTTGCCCTCCGGAACATGCAGGAGTCTGCCGGGGCATAGAGCCCGCCTATCCGCACCCGCGATACCGTTTGCGATATCTACCCTGGAGTGTCCCGCCTCCCCGCCAGCAGACCGGGGAGCGGCCGTTCGCCGTTCCCCGGGTTCGCGGCCCGTGGTATTTCTATTTAAAAAGCCTCCGGCACCTGCGTATATTCTCATGAAAGAGCAACGATGGGAGTCATGACTTCTTTCCGGGACCTTCCTGCAGGAAAGACAGCAGGAGCCCGGCCCCCTGCGCTCCTGCCGAGCGCTGGCTGCCGTGCATAATGTCGAGCAGGGGTATCCCGAACCTGGCGGCAAGGGGGCTCTCCATCATTCCGCCTATCAGGAGGTCTATCCCGAGTTCCTGGACCCTCTCCACGATCTCGTCCCAGTCCGGGGACACCAGGACTTCGCAGGAGGGCCCCGCCGCGGCCGCAACCTTTGCGGGATCGGGCGGGGGGAAGTCAAGGACGATGAGCCTGGGCGAGACCCCGAGACCGGAGAGGAAACGCGCCACGGCAACGGCCCTGGTCGGACCGCTGAAGATGGCGATACGCCTCTCCCGGACCCGTACGGGTGGCAATGCGGGAAAGGAATCCGCGGGTACCGCGAACTTTATGCTCATAGCCCTGGCGACCCCCTGCAGCCAGGCACGGCTCTCGTCCGGCCCGATAGGGAAATCGGTCACCAGGTAGGGTGTCCCGAACCTTTCCTCGAGGTACCGGGCAGCCTCCAGCCCGGATGTCTCGCAGATAACCACGTTGAGGGCAGCTGCGCCCATCTTTCGCATGGTCTCCAGGGAAGCCCCGGCAGGGAGCGCGGAGATCACTGATATCCCGGCGAGGGAGAGGAGGCGGCGCACTTCCCGGAGGTCCGGGCCGGACCGGAGCACGCCCAGGAGGTTGACGGACCGGGGGATGGTCCCGGGCACCGGACGGCTGCACGTTTCGACAACCCGGCGGAGCGTTTCTGCATAGCCGGTTGTGTAGTCCCCGGCAAATCCACCCGCGTCGATGCCGATCACCACGCTCCTTGCATGGGCCCGTGCAATGGCCCCGTTTATATCTTCCCCGATGATGCTCGAAGCGCAGCAGGAGAGGACCAGGATGATCTCCGGAGATTTCAGGGTGTCGAGTTCCTCGATAGCCTCTCTCAACTTTTCTTCGGCGCCGAAAATAACGTCATGTTCATCGAGGCTGGTAGAATAGACCGGGATATGGTGATCTCCCCGGAGGCCAAGGATGTAGTTGATGTGGTAGACGCAGCCCCTGGGTCCATGGACCAGGATGAGGCAGTTCTGAATGGTCCCGCCAGCCTTGATAGCCCCGAAGATCCTGCAGGTCCCCCGGGGGACGCGTGCCGCCCGGTCCGTCATTTTTCGTCCCTGAGAGCTACATGACCGTATCAAACGTTTATACATAGCGATGATATCTGGCCGGTACCGGCCTTCCGGGAAGGCCCGGTCCTTCAAATGGATGACGCATATGCCTCAACTCCCGGCTCCCCGAGGGATGCCGCTTTTACCCTGCCCCGGTCCGGGTTCGGGGAGATGCGTGTCTCCTCATCCAGTCCTGTTTCTCATCGGGCAGCCTCGGATATTCCTGGTGGTTCCGTGCCTGGATAATTCCATTGGGCATCATAGCACTATCCACACCGAGGGCGATTCTCCAATTATCTGGTGTTGGCTGGTACGGGCCATCTCCCCGGACAGGACCCCCCCTCAGCCGGAAAGCTCCCCGGACCCTGCACCTCGCGTTTTCGAGCAAGGCAGAAACCTGTCGGGACACCGCCATGGATGCATGGCCTCTGCGGATCACCACCAGCGGCCGTGAAAACCCCAGGCAAGGCAACCCGGGGCTTTCCATCCGTGCCCGAACGGTAGAACTCCCCGCGTGCATGTGAAAGGTTTAAAGCAGGAATACGATTACTACTCCCCATGGTCACTGTGAGGTGACCATATGACGATCAAGAAATCGCGGATCAAGCACTTTGGCGTCCTTTCGGTAGCCAAGATCTTTGCCGTCTTTGGGGCGATCTGGGGAATAATCCTCGGGGCCATGGTGGCGCTGGGCATAGGAACCGGTGCTTCAGCCATGGGCCTGGGAGGACTGGGGGCCCTTGGGGTGGGAATCATCGGATTCATTGTCATGATCATACTCGGGGTAATATTCGGATTCATCATCGGGGCCGTCTATGCCTTCATTTATAACGTTGTTGCTGATGCCATGGGAGGCATCGAGATGGAACTGGACGTGAGCGAGTAACCGGGAATCACTCCAATTTTTTCTTGTGAAAATTATATCCAGGATTTTTGCGGCCGTATCCCCGGGTGCCTGAACCGGGATGGGACGGATTGCAGGTGCACCTCCCATGTACGGACTGGCTTTACTCCTGTCTCCGCGAATCCCCCACCTGACCCGGAAACCCTGGGGGAGGTCTCCCCCCATGGCAAGGAGGGTTCAAAGAGATGTGTTCCCGCTCCCTCCCCATTGCTGTTTCATGCCGGGAACGTTTTCTGCCCGTTTTCCTAAAAGATTCCCTCCGGGTTCACCAGACCTGCCTGCCCGGAGGCTGGTGCCTGGCCTGGTCCCGGGCCCTCTCCAGGACTGCCATGGCCTCCTCCTCCCGGCCCAGCCGGGAGAGCACCATTCCCTTGTTGTTCAGGGCTGTCGGGTCATCCGGATTGAGTTCCAGGGCCATCTCGAATGAATGGAGGGCCTCTTCCAGTAGATTCAGCGCGACGAGAGCAACGCCGCGGTTGGTCCACACGATCGCGACGCCGGGGTTTATGCGGATGCATTCATCATATGATGCGACTGCGGATGAAAACCTTCCGAGGTCGGCCAGTACCACGCCCTTGTTATACCACGCCTTGGGATAGTTGGAGTCGATGGCAAGGACTTTCTCGTAGGACTCCAGCGCGTCTTCAATTTTATTGCTCTGGTAAGAGCAGTTGCCCCTGATGAACCAGGCTTCGGCATGCCCGGGGTCCAGGGAGAGTGCCTGGTCCAGGCAGGCGGTTGCATCCCCGTACATCGCGAGGTAATAGAGCATGAGCCCCATCATGTACCAGGCGTCAGGGCTGGAAGGGTCGATGGCTCCCGCTTCCTCGGCACAGGCGAGGGCCTGTCGGAACAGTCCCATGCGGCTTAAGGCAAAAGCCCGGGTCAGGAGAGCTGCCCCTTTTTTCTCCTCCCGGGGCATTGCGTCGATCTCCTGGAGCGCTTCCCTGAATCGTCCCACGCATGCCAGGTATGCACTCCTGCAGGTGTTCTGGTGTCCGCTTCCTCCTGCTGCCATGTCAGTTCACGCCGGTGCTTCCCGACAAGGTGATCGACCGCCGGGTGATATTACGCTTTCTCAGGATCTTTTGTAGAGTACTATTCCCGGACTTTTTCCCGGCAGTTGCATGAGTCAAGATATGTCCCATGGTGGAATGGCTGGAGCAAGAACAGAAAGCTTTATGGGAAAGAATCCACACGAACTCAATGAATGAATGCCAAAAATCGCCCTCTTAGAGGTTTGAAAGCTGGAATAACGGGTTCTGTTATCCTGCTCGTCGTGCTCCTGCTTACATGCGGCTGCACCCAGGCGCCAACGGCACCTCCCACCACGGCTGCACCCACAGCAACTTCCCCGGCACCGACCACCGTGGCCGCGACACCTGCCACCACTTCGGCACCAGCCATGGCTGTGTATACAGGGAGCGATAGCGGGAAGACCGTGAATATTCCGAAGAATGCTGAATTTTCCATAGAACTCGAAGAAAACCCCAGCACCGGGTATGCGTGGAACGCCACGGTTACCAGCGGGCTGGAAATTCTGTCATCCGAATTCAGGGCAGGGGGGACGATGCCGGGTGCGGGAGGGATGCGCGTTTGGATCCTGAAAGCATCGGGCGCAGGGCACCAGGAGTTTACTGCCCTGTACAGCCGCAGCTGGGAAAATCTGACCGGCAATGAAACTGCCTATTCACTTTCTGTTGAGGTAACGCAGGGTGCGGGAATGAAGGTGTATACAGAGGGCGACAACGGGAAGACCGTGAATATTCCGAAGAATACTGAATTTTCCGTCCGGCTCGAGGAGAACCCCACCACCGGGTTCCAGTGGAATGCCACGGTTACCAGTGGCCTGGAAATTCTCTCGTCCGACTACACGGAAAATCCCCATGCCGCCGGGATGGTGGGCGTGGGTGGAATTCATACCTGGACGATAAGGGCTTCGGGGACCGGGCTGCAGAAGTTCGATGCCGTGTACCGCCGCGGGTGGGAGCCCTTGACCGGGAATGAAACTGCATATTCGCTTTCCGTCCAAATCGCGTAACGAATAGCATCATTTTTTTCCCCGCCCCAACAGCCGTCTCCATGTTCTTACTCCAGGGTATAGAGGATGGTATAGCCATTGCAGAAGGGGAGCCGGCGAACGGATTGGCAACACCGGGAGGAGACCAGGAAGTACCTGGCCGTGGCAAAGAGAAATTACCATCCTCATGGACCTGACCGCCGGGGCATTGCATGAGCAGGAATATTGCCGCGGCAAACCGGTGGGCAGTGCACTGACCGGTAACGGAGCAAACCCCCGCGGTTCCTGAAGCCCGCCCGGAAAGGCGGCACCGCCTCCTTCACCTCTCGTACGAGGCCACCTTCTGCAGGGTTGATACAGGACCATGCAGTTTAAACCTCCGTTCCGGCTCTCCTGCCGCGCCATGGCGCCCTGGACCGGCCGGGATGTACAATTTAGCCTACAGCGATGGTGAAGGTAGATTATCTCAACTGCTCCATACATGGTTAGGAAAGGAGCCACGGTTTCCCCCGGGGCCCCGGGTTCATGGTGGCCATGCTTTCAGCAGAGGAGAGAGAACGGTACCGGCGGCAGATCCCCCTTATCGGAGAAGCAGGGCAGGAGAAGCTGCGGGGTTCAAAGGTCCTCATCGCCGGTGCAGGGGGCCTGGGCTCTCCCCTGGCCCTGTATTGTGCCGCGGCCGGCGTCGGGCATATCCGGATAATCGACCCTGACGTGGTGAGCAGGAGCAACCTGAACCGGCAGGTCCTCTACACGGAAGCCGATATAGGGCGCCCCAAGGTCGAGGCTGCTGCTGAAAGGCTCTGCTCGTTCAACCCGGATATCCGTGTTGAACCGGTCCGGGAATCGCTCTCCCCGGAAAACATCGCGGGACTGGTCAGGGGCATGGACATCATCCTCGATGCCCTGGACACGTATGCCGCCCGGTTCATCCTCAACCAGCAGGCTGTCGTGCAGGGCGTCCCGATGATCCATGGGGCGGTCGGGGGATTTTGCGGCCAGATGGCCCTGATAGTCCCTGGCAGGACCCCCTGTTTGGCCTGCATTATCCTTCACCCCCCCGCGGACGCGGACGTTCCGGTCATGGGAATTGCCGCAGGGATGATCGGCCTGCTGCAGGCCGGCGCGGCCATCCGGTTCCTGCTGGGCGATCACCACACGGGGCTGTCCGAGCTGGTACTGTGGGATGGGAGCTGCGGGCGCCTGGACTCGATTCCGATGGAGCGGGACCCGGGCTGCATGATCTGCGGCGATGGGAGGAATGCCGGATGAAAATTACGGTTCGGGCCTTTGCCCGCTTTCGAGAGTTCTTTGGCGGGCAGTTTGACATCGAAGTCCCTGAACATGCCCGGGTCCGGGACGCGGTCAGGGCCATTGCCCGGTCCCGGCCTGGCGGCGGGGAGGTGCTCCTCGATGCAGAAGGGGACGTGCAGCGATCGGTCATCGTCCTGGTCAACCGGGCCAGGGTTGCCGGTGAAGCGCGCGAGACCCTCCGCCTGGAAGAGGGTGACGAGATAACCATATATCCCCCGGTGGCGGGGGGTTGAGGCTTGGCACCATGATAGAGGTAATCCGCCAGGACTTTGATCCGGGAGTTCTCATCGACAGCGCGAGGAAACCCGGCACCGGCGCCGTTGTCAGCTTCCTCGGGGTTGTAAGGGATGACGGCATCACGTCGATGGACCTGGAGGCCTACGAGGAAGTTGCCCGGGATGAGCTCAGCAGAATCCGCGACAGGGCCATGGAGCGGTTCGGGCTGGAGACCGTGACCATCGTCCACCGCATCGGCACTCTCGCGGTGGGCGACCATATCGTTCTCATCGTGGTGGGAGCGTCCCACCGGGCTGCGGCGTTTTCGGCATGCGAGTTCATCATCGACAGCATCAAGGAGTCGGTGCCCATATGGAAGAAGGAGTATACTGCGGAGGGTGCCCGCTGGGTCCCCGGGGAGCACGGGTAGATGGAGATGCCTGGATTTTCCGAACCTGCCAGGCGTTCCCCGGACCTGTGTGCGTGCATTCCTTGGTACCGGGAGACAGGACGATGCCGTCAGAGTGCACGGGTTTCGACCTTCCCGTGACAAGCGCCCGTGCACTCAAGCGGGCGACCGGGCCGATGTGCGAGATCTGCGGCTGCCCCAGCCCCGCCGATCTCCTGGAGCTGCACCTCGTCCCTGGGCCCCCCCTGGCGGGCGGCGTCCTGACGGACCCCGGAAGGGTGCTGGTCCTCTGCCCGGCCTGCCACCAGAGCCTCCATGCTGCCAGGATCTCGGCCAGGAAGTAGCGGGCCTGCGCCGCCGGCAGGTCCGATCAGCACCGGGAGGCGATGCGGAAGGTCCTGGAGCGGCAGGCAAAGCAGTACCATCCCCCGGAATCCGGGGACCCTGCCGCGCTCTTTGCCGATGCCCTCGGGGGCAGAGGCATGGACCTCTTTCTCAACGGTGCATGAGACGCCCGATCCGCCGATACAACGATATTTTCACGAAATGTCCCCCTGACCGGGATACTGCGTGCCACCTCCTGAATCGCCAGCGCATCCTTACCATGGCATGCAGTCACACGATACAGCGATACTTTCAGGCAAGCGCATCCGCCCGGGATCCCGTGCATGACGCGGTGCGGCAGGACCATCTCCCGGAATCACCCCTCACCTCCCGGTGCGCCACCTCGATCGTGTGGGCTATTCAGGTGGGCGCGGGGGGCGGCCCCTGCGGGCCAGTATCAGGAGCGCACAGAGTCCCAGTGCAAGGGCCGCCCCTGCCGGGGACAGGGGAACGTTCCGGCCTGAAGGAGAGAGCGATACCTGCACCTGGATGGCCTGGCCGGGGGAGAGGGACAGGGAGGATTGATAATCCTGGTAACCATCCATCCGTATCAGCAGGGAATGGTTGCCTGAAGGGAGCGATGGGATCGTGAGGGGAGTTATGCCCTGGAAGGCGTTGTCAACAAGCACGCTGGCTCCGGCCGGGTCCGACGAGACCTGGACAGCACCGGACCCGCCCGGGCTTGAGACCGGGATAAGGGTCGCATTCACCGGGGATATCTCCCCGGCTCTCACTTCCACGGCAAACGTCGCGTCCTTGTAATTTTCCAGGCGGAGGAGTACCGTGTGGCTTCCGGGAGAAATCCCGGTGATGTCCAGGGGGTTCCCCGCCTGGGTGACGCCCTGGAAGACCCCGTCAAGGGAGACCGATGCACCGGGGGGAATTGAAACCACCTCGACATCGCCCGTCGTTCTCGCCGATTTTACCTGGAGGGGAACGTCGAGGATTGTGACCTGGTTTGCCTTTACGGTAACGGTCCCGGTCCAGTCCTGATATCCTGCCAGCTTGAGGATGATAAAGTGCTCTCCTGCAGCGAGGTTCCCGATGGTGGTGGCGGTGAATCCCTTGAATATGCCTTCTATATAGACATCGGCTCCCCCTGGAGTGCTTTTTACCTGGAGTGAACCGACATCTGCCAGGGTAGCCAGCTGTGCATGCACGCTCGTGGTGCCGCCTGGCGGGACATCGACCAGGCTGGTGAAGGGCTGGTACCCTGATAGGAAAGCCTGGACAACGTGGCTCCCTGCCCGGATATCCCGGTATGTCCACGGCGCCTGCTGTCCGCTGCCCCCGTCCACGGTAATAAGCGCCCCTGGCGGGGACGAGGTGACGGTGAGGGTGCCGACGGCGGTACTGGGCTCGAGCGTGGCCAGGAACCTGATGGTCTCACCGGGCTGCGGGTTGCCGGGATACGTGGTGGTCCACGGGTAGTACCCGGTTTTCGAGACGGTTATGGTATGGGGGGGGATGGAGGAGGGAGAGACCGGATAATTCAGCGGGGACTCCCCTATAAAAAGGCCGTCAATGGTCACTTCTGCAGGAGAGGGGTTCGATTCTATCAGAAAAGATCCTGACTGTCTGCCAGGCTGGTTCGCCTGGTCAAGTGCAGAGACTGCGGGCGCAAAGGAGAAGGCGATGAGTAGGAGGAGGAAAGGGAAAGCAGACCGCTCCGGTGGTATCATGGATGAATGCTCTCTCTCCAGCTACATTAATCCGGTGGTAAAAAAAATTCCGGAATCCGGGCATTTTTAGGGAATTCAGAGAATGGCCTCGTACCCGCTGTCGGGCTGCGCACCGCACCTGGGGCACCGGGGCTCGTCTTCCAGGCACTGGCTGCAGAACACCTCTCTGCACACGCGGCACCGGTACCCGTTCGCGGTAAGGTGGCGTGGCAGTGGCAGGACGTGCAGGGTTCTCCGGGATTCGCGGATGCATCTCCCGCAGACCGCGCATACCGGCGGCGGGTCCGCCAGGCAGGAAATGTGTTCTTTTCCGGAAAGAAAGTCTACACGACGTTCATCAGGTGAAGTCCTTTCCCCCAGCAGGTTCACCGTCAGGTGATGGTGCCACCTTGATTGCATAGCTATGATGCCACCCCTACGCTGAGGATCAGTTGGTGACACAGATATAGTTTTGCCGGGGATCATACATCCCCCGGTGCCGGCAGATCCGAACGCATCCTTTAACTCCGGAACCGCCGACATTAACCCTGGAACCCGGCAGGATCCTTTCCCCGCGAATTCAGGGCCGGACAACTGCCGGAACCAGGGTCTCCAGGGAGCGTTGTTTTGCCCATGCTGAAACAGATCAACCAGTTTGAAAAGATTGTTTACTTCGTCCTTGCAGGCCTGCTGGTTTTCGTCCTCATATTCTCCCTCATTGAACTGGTGATGCTCCTCTATGCGAGCATTGTGAACGACACGGCGCTCCGCCTCGATAACTATGAACTTCTCGATATCTTCGGATTCTTTCTGCTCATCCTCATCGGTGTCGAACTCCTGGATACTTTCAAGTCATATATTACCCGGCAGGAGATTCACGTGGAGGTCATCATCCTCATCGCCATCATTGCCGTTGCCAGGAAGGTCATCCTCTTTGACCCCTTCGCCCGGGGGGTGGTCGCGATGAGCGATATGACCCTTATCGGGCTCGGGGTCATCGTCATCTGCCTTTCCGGGGGGTACTACCTCATCAAGAAAGCCGGGGTCTGACGGGGGTTTTAGCTGCCCCCCCTGTTCTCCCCAATACGGGGCGCGTTCAGGATCGTATTCAAAGGTCATTTTTAGAAATCAGAACCGAAAATGCGCCATGTTTTCAAATGCGGCGGGTTGATCCTGTCATCGGGCGTGGTTTGGGGTCCATGGCCCCGGCCCCGCGTCACGAACGGGCGCCTGGCGTTTTGCAGCCGCATGGGAACTCCCTTTTCATATGAAAATAACTCCGGTATTTTCATCCTCCCTGCTCGTTGTTCCGAAGAGGATCATGTGATTTTTCCCCCAGAACGGGGCGCCTCTATCCTTGCGGATCTTCTGGTGGACGCCCCGGGCTGTCGCAATGTATTTGAGCGAAGGGCTGGTAACGATATCCAGGGCAGGCATTCCGGCTATGGACCGATGTGCTGGTGGAGTTCCCCCATACCGGGGCGACGAGGAACGTATACGCAGGGCGTGCGGGCGCATGGGATTTTCCTCGACTACGGGAGAACTCGGGGCGTGCATCGCCTCAGAACTGGCCTCCTTTTCCATGTTCGATCTCCAGCTGGTCATGGGACGACTCCGATGGGAGGTGGAGAGGCTTCCTTTCGAATACCGGGAAGCGATCCGCCCGTACCTCCTGGGCCGGGCGATAGCCCTGCACCACGAGGTGCTCACCCGGTACTATGCCGGGGATTTTGCAGTCCTTGACGAGCCTATCAGAGACATGGAAGCATTTTCCGGGTTTTGCCGGATGGTCCCCCCGGGATGCCTGGACAGGGATGCGAGCGGGGAGTACCTCCCGCAGCACTTCTCCCCGGTGCACCGCCTCTTCTTCTACCTCCTCTCCGGGTACGCCATGTACGTGCTCGGTGAGCCCGGCCACCCGGTGGGGATGCCGTTCCCCGGAGGCCTGCTGGTCGAGGAGCGGGCAGGGGCCTATTATTGCCCCGTCAGGGATAAGGAGAAAGACGTTTTCTTCTCGATCTGCAATTACTGCCCGGCAAAGCAGTCCTGAAAGGACCCTGCTTTGCAGGAGCGCCCCATTTTTTGGTAATCTTTTTCTCTCTTGAGGGGGACCCTCGTCTTCAAGGGAGGTGCAGGCGCGAATGACTGCTCTGGCAACGGTAACATCCGGGCAGCGGAAGCTCCTCATAGAGGCTGTATCCCGGTGCTGTGAATGGTGCGGGATCGAGGCCGGGCCGGACACCCTCGAGATCCATCTCCTCCCCACGCGGCCATCCGGGCCCCCCACCCCCGACCCGCAGAAACGGGTGCTCGTGCTCTGCAGGGAGTGCCATAGCGACCTTCACCGCCTCTCCCTGCCGTACCAGTTCCAGATGGACCTTGTCCGGGTCAGGAAGGCGCCGGTGAAGCGGGCCATGCGGGCTGTCTTCGGGTATACCCGCCCGCAGTACGAACCTCCCCTGCACGAGGATATTGAAGCGATGTACGAGGAGTGCTTTTCGCTGCGGTCCCTGGACCTCTTTCGCGCCGGGGGTTAGAAAAGGACGGGAGGGTCCCTTTCAATATTTCCGGCCTCCAGGCGGATGATCCACCTGGCCACCGGTCATGGCCGCTGGCGGGAAGAAACCTTATTGGCTCCTGGAATTGCAGGAATACACTATATGCTGAATATGCAGGGGATCAGTTCGGAGGCCAGGGTAGGAAAGGTCCTTGTCCTGGTGGCCATCATCCTTGGCATCCTTGTCATCCTGGTGCTTGCCGCAATTGCTGCAGTTGTCGCGACCGCTGGGAGCCTGGCAGGCATGGGCGTAATATTTTCCATCCCGCTCATCTTTCTTGCCCCGCTCCTAGTCCTGAAACTGGCGGGCGTGGTACTGGGGCTCCTGGCCCTGCACGCCACAGGACAGAACGATTTCAACCGGGCCGGCATACTGGCTGTCATTGCAAGCGTCCTCCCGCCGCTCGACCTGGTCATGCTCATCGGGGGAATATTCTGCCTCGTTTCCAGGGAGGCAAACGAGACCCGCAGCCCCGTCGCCCAGCCCCCTGTGGCGTAGGACCCGGGATGCCCCCCCGGCCGGGGTGGGGACCTGCCCGGAGCATCATCCATATCCCAGCCTGCCGGCCTTCCGCAGCATGATGGACAGCAGGTAGAGGATTGCGCCTGCAAAGCAGAAGGCAGACCCGGTGACCATGATGGAGCTGATGGACCCGGCAAGGAGGTCAATTCCTGCCTCCTGCAGAGGCCCGGAATATCCTGCCGCATGGAGCTGCAGGGAGAGGGAGATGCTGGCCAGGCAGACCCCGAGCGTCATCCCCAGGTTCCTGGTCGTTGCACTCAGGCTGGAGGCGATACCGGCCCGGTCCGCCGGGAGCGCCCGCATGATCTCGGTATTGGACGGGCTCTGGAAGAGGGCGCTCCCGAGCGAGAGCGGCACAAAGAGGGTCACGATCAGTGACAGGTCCCGGGTGAGCGCCCCGTAACTCAGGAGGAGCAGGGAAATTCCGGTCAGCGAGATCCCTGCAACAGGAAAATATTCCCAGGACCAGCGGTCATACAGCCAGCCGGTGAGCGGGGAGGCGACGACCATGATAACCGGGATTATCAGGAAGACCAGCCCGACCTGGGATGGCTTCATCTGCATGACACCCTCGAAATAAAAGGGGCCGACCAGGTTGACCATGAAGAATGCGATGAAAATGCACATGAGCGCAGCGTTCGGCAGGGTGAAACGCAGGTTCCCAAGAACCCGGAGATCGAGGAGGGGGTTTGTGCTCCGGCTTTCGACGAGGAGGAAGGCCGCGGTGGAACCAAGGAACACAAGGCCGTAGAACGCGGTTCCGGACCCTTCAGCCAGTTCGCCCAGGAAGAGGATGAGGGATGCCAGGGATATGACCATGGTGCCGGCCCCGGCCCAGTCCATGGCCAGGGGGCTGCCCCGGTCTCCCCTGAGGCGCAGGTACCGGGCTGCAAGGATGAGGAAGATCAGCCCGATTGGGACATTGATGAGGAAGATATATTCCCAGCCCAGCGAATCGGTGATAAACCCGCCGAGGATGGGGGCAGCGACCCCGGCGACGGCCACGGTGGCGCCGATGTACCCCATGGCCCGCGCCTGCTCCCCCCTGGGGGATATCTCGAACATGACCGCCGTGCTGATCGAAAAGACCATGGCCGACCCGCAGGCCTGGATGACCCGGAAGGCTATCAGCTCGGTGAGGCTGGTCGCGAGCCCGCAGGCAAGGGAGCCCGTGGTAAAGAGGGTGAGCCCGGCGAGGAACAGCCTGGATTTCCCGGTATATTCGGACAGGCGCCCGAAAATGAGGAGGAGGCAGGTTTCGGTGACAAGGTAGGCGGTTATTACCCACTGGGACTGCGCCACCTCCACGGCATAGAACCGGGTGATGGTGGGGAGGGCTATGCTTACCACGATGCCGTCGATTACGGCCATGGCCGTCGCGACGAGCACGATGGCCTGGATAATCCTCCTGTCCCTGGCTGGGATCCCGGAATCTGCTTGGTCTGGCTCCCCGGGCATGGTCAGTGTTCAGTAGCTCTCTCCTCCAATCCTTAAAAAAATCACATGATTCCCTTCGGAGTTCACGCATACAGGATGAAAATGCCGGAGGCCCTGCCAAGGGCAGCCGGAGGCCTCACAGGGTCCCGGGCAGCCGGCCGAGATTTTTCAGCCCGTCGCAGGCTGCGTCCTGGGTGGCCAGCGCGATACTGGCACCACTTCCCAGGCCCACCCTCTTCCCGTCGACCAGCACCTCGTACGTGAAGAGGGGCAGGTGATCGCTCCCCTCCCGCTCCACGCACCGGTAGACCGGGAGGATCCGGTACTGCTTCTGCACGGTCTCCTGGAGAATTTTTTTGTAGTTCCGGTCAGGGGAGAATGCCTCGATCTCGCCGCCCACGAGGGCCAGGACGATCTCCCTCGTCCGGTCGAACCCGGCATCCAGGTAGAGCGCCCCTATGAAAGCCTCGAAGGCACCGGCTATGATGCGGGGGGTCAGGGGCTGCGACCTGCCCCGCCGGATCATCTGTTCGAACCCGATCCCGAGGGACGGCACGATTGACCCGAGGTGGCGGTTCTTCACCACCTCCATCCGTGCAGTCAGGAGGCCTTCGGGCTCAGGGTGATGGCTATAGAGATATCCGGCCACGACGAGGTTGAGCACCCGGTCCCCGAGGAACTCCAGGCGCTCGTAGTCTTCCTCGCCCGTGCGGGGTACCCCGGGCGATGGTTCCTGCTCCCTGGCAAATGACCGGTGCGTGAGGGCAGCGTCATACCGGCGGAGGGCCTCCCTGGACGGCCTCCTCCGACAAAACTCTGGTCGTGCCAGGAATTTCCGCAGCCCTGTTCCGGGAGGCGCCCGCTCACCGGGGCCCGGTGAAGACATATGCGTACCTGGTAGGTACCATCGCGGTTTATAGCTGCACCATCCCATCCGGGTCGGCTTGCGAACCGGTATTCCGGGTTCCGGGTTTGCGGTGCCCTGTTTAAATCAGGGTGGATGGAAGGAACCGGCCCAGCACGGAGAGGGTATATGTGCCTCAGGGGACCCACGCTCTAAGAGAGGTCCCATCCGGGACGTGGGTGCGGTATGTTTGCCTCCGACTGGTTCCTGCTTCCCCTGATTATCCTGGTTGCCAGGATAGGAGAGACCAGCCTCAAGACCGTGCGGCAGGTCTACGTGACCAGGGGGTACAAGTACCTGGCCGCCGGCATCGGGACAGGGGAGATCGCAATCTGGCTCCTCTCAACCGGGCTGGTGATCACGAACCTCTCGAACATCCCGGGCATTATCGCGTATATCGCAGGGTATGCCATCGGCACCGTGTTCGGGATGGACCTTGAAGACCGCCTGAAGTTCGGCAATGTCATCGTGCGGATCATCACCCCTGATGACCCCTCCCTCATGATGGCCGATTTGAAGGAACGGGGATTCGGGATCACGAGGCTGGAGGGGACCGGCTCATTCGGGACCCCGGTCTCGGTCCTCCTGGTCCTCGTCCCGAGGAGTGTCCTTGATGCCCTCCTTGATGTGCTGAAGGTACATTACCCTGCCGCCATCTTCTCGGTCGAGGATATCAGGTCGATGCGGGAAGACCGTCCGTTCTTTTTCCGGGAGCAGGACAATCTCTTCCGCAGGCTGTTCCGGCGGTGACTGCCGGGTTCGCACGGGGTCCTCCCACAGGCTCCTGCCACCAGAAAATTTTTTTTGTGCCCGGGAGTACCCAAAAACCATGTCTCATGTGCGTTATGCGGCAGTCATCCTCCTGGTCCCGGTGATCCTTGCCGCGGGATGCGTCTCCTACCCGGTCTCTCCTCCGGCAGTCACCACCCCGACAACGGCGACCACGGCCACCCCTTTTCCCATACAGACAACCCTGGCTCTTTCGGTGGTACCCGAGCCGACCGACGTCATGCCGCCAGTCTACGCGGTGACCGTCCAGGTGACCAGGAACACTATCGCCACCGACCCCTCAATAACAATCAGTTTCCGTGGAGGGGCAGGGCTCGCGTTCACCCAATCCATGGACGCAACGGTCATCCACCCCGATGGCTCGACGGCCTCCGATACAGTTGACAGGCCCCAGGTCGGGAGCGAGATAGTCCTCCCGGGGACGACCAGGACGGACCGTGTCGTTGTCCATGTGACAATCGCGACCGGGGAACGGTACAGCGTGTTTGATGAAGCCATGACCTTCCAGCCTGTCAGCCCGTGACAGCCCGGAAAATACCTGTTTTACTCCCGCGGTTTTGCATAGGATTCATGAGGGCTCTTTTCAGTATACGATGAACCCCGCCACGGGCTCCACGGGCGGCGGCATTCCCCGGGTCGCCGGAATATTATAGCAGGGAAGCTTCGTTGCCGGCCAGGAGAGAAGTTCACTTCCCCTCCGCTTTCTCCGGCTTTTTTTCTGCAGCACCCGGGGGCTCCGCATCGACAGCATCGCGGATGGCCGCCTCGAGTTCCCCGGCGGCCTGTTCAACCCGCTTCTGGATATACGCTCTCCCATCAGGCGTGGCCAGGAGGTCCCGTGCAAGGGAGGCCACCGAAAAAAGCGTAGTCCTGAGTTGTGCCCCTGCCTGGTCGACGCGTTCTGCCATGGGGTCGTCCCCGGACCCCGCTTCCGGTGCAGAGGTCTCCTCCCCCTCTGTCCAGGCACCTTTCACGAACCTGCCCTCCTTTCCGCCCATATATTTTGCTCCAGCCGGCCCGGGAATCCCGTGAGTTCCAGGCCATGGTGTGTGTATGATGCACATCTCCAAAAAACGTAACGACAGCCGGGAGGGCGGAAATATCCCCCGGTACTGCGATCAGGGCCTGGATGGCCACGGGGTATGGCCCGGTGGATTACCCCAGTGCCGAAAGGAGGCATTCTCCGGGTGATTTGTCAGGGCGGAGCCGCAGAAAGACCGGGGCCCTGAGCCTGCCGTTCGGCGTCACCTCGAGCGCCCGGACCATGGCAACCATGTCAGGGGCCACCCACGTTATCCCGGGTTCCTGCGGCGGGTTGGAGAACGGGGGATCGCCAACCGGGCGGAGGCGGACCAGGATCCGGGCCGCATCCTCCCTGGAAATGCCGGAGCCAGCTTTGCCGACATAGACAAGAGACGTATCCGCATCATACGCACCGAGGAGGAGCGAACCGAGCGTTGCCCCCCGCTCCCCGCGGCCCCGGGTGTAACCCCCGATCACCAGGTCCAGGGTCATCTCCTTCTTGCACTTCACCCAGTCCCTGCTCCGAACCCCTGGCTGGTAGGGAGAATCCCTCCGCTTGGCCACCATGCCCTCGAATCCCCGGGAAACGGCTGCCTTGTAGAACAATTCACCATCGCCCCGGACGTACCCGGCAACGGCAACCTGGCTGTGCCCCCTGGTGCTGGCAGAGAGGAGCACTTTCCGTTCTTCGAGCGGGAGCTGCATGAGCGATCTCCCGTCAAGGGAGAGGATGTCAAAGAGGATGATGGAGGCGGGAAGGGCACGGGAGAGGGCCTCTATCCTCAGCGGGTCGTCCACGAGCTCCCTTTCCTGCAGGGATGAAAACCGGGACATCCCGCCTGAGATGACAGTGATCTCCCCATCCAGGACGCACCGTTCCGGCGCCGCGATGTCAAGGGCCCTGGCCAGCTCGGGGTATCGGTGGGTGACGGACACCAGTCTCCGGTTCTGGAGAACGGTGCGCCCTTCTCCACGGTGGACGATGCATCTCGTCCCGTCCACCTTCGGTTCAAAGAACCAGGCATCATCGGAGAAGGGAGTCCCTGCCACGGCCAGCATGGGCCTGATGAACAACATTTCCTGGATGGTTCTTCCGCAGGATAAAATAAGAAGGTTGCTTCCGGGCGGTATCTCTCCATCAGGCAGTGTATATATCTCCTTCACGGTGAACTGCCCCCGTCTCCTCCATGGCCTGCAGGATGCCTGCCAGCCTTGCGTGCGAAACAGACAGACGGTACCGGGTGTGCAGCCCGGCCCTGATCCCGGGTGCCGTCGAAGGCGACCGGGCGAGAATTTTTTGGATGAAGGCCGACAGGTCTTCATAGGCGGCCTCCGGATACCGGCATCGCGGGATCCACGTACGAGTCTTCTGGGTCCGGACACCGGCAATCCGGGACGAAAGAAAAATTGCCATGTGCGATACGGTGAGGTTTGATCGGTCCGGGGACTGTACCGGTGCCGGAAACGGCAGGACTTTGGCCAGGGTTGGACCATCGGGGAGATGAGGACTTCTGGACGCTGGCATGGAGGGTGTTTCGCTATTGGATCAAGAGGGAGAATATCGAACGCATGTCCTGATCAAGTCTCTCCTGCCTCCAGGAACCGTCCTTCCCTTCGGACGCAAGGCCTCCCGGCTGCGCAGGAACATGTCCTCTCCCCTGCAGATTCGTATCGTCGGGTTTTATTGGCCGGGTAGTCGAATCTTTTCCTGTAGATGGGGAGAGAAGAGTACTCGGTCACCTGCACCTGCGGGATCACCCGGTATGCCATCTCCATGGAAGTCCCGCAGGATTCCTCGGATGGACCGAGGCGGATGATCATCAGGTGCAGCAGGTGCGGCAGGGTCCGGTTCCTGCTCGATGAGCAGGACGGGGACCTCTGGTCCGTGTTAGACCGGTTGCCCCCGTGATAGCCCTGGGTAAACAGCGAACCACTGGCGTCATTTCATCATTACGTAAGGTTCCAAAAGGGGTATTCAAATCCGGACTCCTGTCCCCTGCCGGGCAGGTGGCGTCCACGGGACAAAGGGCTTCCTCCCCCCTGCCGTCGCATAGGCACCGCATCCCGGGCACCGGTACAGCGGCGGAAGTATTTCGAACGGGATGCCAGGGGGAATGCCTCCGGCCCTGTCGCCACGTTCGGGGTCGTAGATGTATCCACAGATCAGGCACCGGTAACACGTGAGGTTGGCGGCCATTTTTTGCCTCTCCTGGAATAACTCCAGGTCTTTTTGATATTCCCTGGCCTATAAAAATTTAATCCGACGGGACACCCTGGCGCGTGGGCCGACTGCACCCGTGCGCTGGGCTGGAAGGGCGCTCCGGGACCGTCTTTTATGGCCACCCCGCCATCCCGGGAATCGCTTCAGGGCTCCGGTTCAAAACCGCGTGCGAACCCTGCCTTGAAGAGGTCCTCGTTGTTGCGGAGCCACTCGGCCGCATGGAGATATCCATTGTCTTCTGCCTTGCGGATGACCTGGGAATAGTCCAGCGTGTAATGGATCTCGCGTCCGATAGCCATCAGCTCCTTGTAGACCGTGGCAGGGACTTTTACTTTCTCGATCATAACCTGGTATCTCGCTGGTACTATATGCTGTCCGGTAATAAATGCTCTCCGTTCTACCGCCATAAACGAAAAAAACGTCGCAATAGCCATTTAAAAGTATATCGACGATAAGGAACCTATATATATTGAGCAGGATAAGGGTGTATATTGGAGGACTATCATGAGAAAGCTCCTGTATCTTGTGGCCGGAGTGCTCCTGCTTTCGCTGCTCGTCTCGAGCGCATCCGCCTTTTGGGAGAATATGACCCCCTATGGTGGATTCAAGAACTACAATGCAGCGTTTACTCCGCTTACCGTGAAGCCGTCGAACGGGTTCAAGGACTATAACGCGACGTTTGCTCCGCTTGCCGTGAAGCCGTCGAACGGGTTCAAGGACTATGCCGCAACGTTTGCTCCGTTGACCGTGAAGCCGTCCTACAACGCCAAGACCTATGCAGACGTCTTCAAACCGGCGACGATAACGCCCTTCGGTGGATTCAAGACATACGCAGCAGCCTTCAAATTCCCCTGGCAGTGAATATAGGGGTTCCTGCAGGGAAAGACTTTTTTTTTAAACTATTTCAGATGTAGCTGTCAGACTGCCCGGTTATTCCGGTCCCAACCAGGGGGCTGTCCTGACAGGAGAATTTCGACAGAATTATTCATTCGATAGGAGGCCTGCCCTGACAGGAGAGGACATCGAAGGGAGATTTGATTCAGGGAGGCCATCCGGATACCATGGTAAAACCTTTCACTCTTTCTTTATGAAGGACCCCCTCACGCCAGGAAGACCGGTTGGGCAACCCATCGGAGAAATAAGGGCCCATCACCTCCAAATAGGCAATATTTTTAACCCTGGCAAGGATACACCATCTCGTATGAAGGACATTGTCGCAACCAGGAGGATGGAGAACGGTATCGCGGTGTACTACGATGAAGGCGGTGAAAAAAAATTGGAGTCGTTCAATTTTCAGGAACTGATTGACCTCCAGATCAATGCCCTCGACCTGCTGAACGACCACAGGAATTATGCCGTCGACCCCAAAGCACATACCCTGAAGATGAAAAAATAGGGTTCTTTTTTACCTGTTGAAACCGGGCTTCTCCATTTACCTTGCTGCAAAACCGGTAGGGCTCGCCATCTCTCGCACATCTACAAACCCGGAAAGGACATTCAAAAAGGCTCTTCGTTCCCGCGGCATGACGTGCTCTTTTTCAGGCGGTCACTTCACGGGACCCGGATACCTTGAATCGACCGGTTGAGACATCATTCTCCACCAATTGAAACCTTTCCGGTATCAATTGAAACCTTTTTGGTATCAATTGAAACCTTTTTGGTATCAATTGAAACCTTTTTGGTATCAATTGAAGGGGAGACTATCGTGGTACCATCCCCCGCCCAGCTGCATTCTCCGTTCATAAAAGGCGGGGCTCAACGACACGGAATGCAACGCCCTGAACGGATCCGTTCCACCGGTACCATGTGCCGGTCCTGCCGACAAAATCAGCAGGTTCAACAGAGAAGTTATAGGGTGTGTCTACAGCCGCAATATAATCCGGGAGGTCCAGGGACGGGCTGGTCCCCGGAGCAAACCATGCCACCTGCGAATAATCCCCGACCGCAAGGGTGATATCCAGGCGACTTTCGCCGAGGAACACATCCCCGCCCTGTACGATCCTGCCAAAGGTCGGCGATGGTGTGGCCGGGACTGTTGTGACCATTGCCTGTTCGCTGGTAATTGAAGTGCACCCTGCAAAAGACAGGGCTATCGTCACGAGGAGAAACGGTACAGGGGCTTTTCGTAATTTCAGTATCAGATACCGCATCAAAATTCACCCTGGGTTGAGAAAAACTTTGGGGCTCGACAATCCATCTTTGTCCTCTATTACACTGATATACACCTTCATTCCTGCGGCACGATTATATTTCCCCATCCATGCATGCATCCAGGTTCTGTTCGATCAGAACGCCAGTTTGTTGCTCAAAGATTTCCATGCTGTCGTTTGTTTCATGCCTGCCCGCGAAAGATTAATGGGTTTGAAGGAATTCCTAGTCCTCATGAACAAACTTCCTGTCATCATCATTGCGGTTATCATCGGGACAATTATGGTATTTTTCTGGCTGGCCCCGGGTATTTTCAGTGTTGAAAGGACCACAGAAGATAACCTGACATTGTTGCATTGCACAGGAGACCGTTTTGCTTTTATCCAGGGGACCTATCTCTATCCTGTCACGCGAGGGGAGATAGAAAGAGCGAAGGAAGCCGTTATCCAGAGGGTAAAGGCAGGAGGTGGACAGGGACCACGTGCCGGAGGTGAAAGCGGGGGTGGCCCCGGGAACCCGCAGGTCGTTGCATGGGGGTACTGCATCGATAAGAATGGGGTGTCCTCGGGTTTTGAATATAGCATGGGAAATGATTGCCCGGCAAAGGATGCAATCGAAGAGTCGAATCAATGGTACCAGGAAAAGATTGTGAACTGTTCACTGGACAGGAATGCCACCTGCTCCTCCCGGGCCGTTATGGAACGGTTCAGGTATACATTCAGGTATACAGGAGGTGAACTGAAAAGAATCACCTGAAATAGAGCAGTTATCGGATACCGTATTCGTAACCCTCCCCCATTTTTCGCGAAAGGTCATACCTTTTCCTACCAATTCACTTCATACGCAGTCCCCCGACCACCGGGACCTGGACGAAGCAGGGGGGTCAGACTTCGTCTTCTTCCCTTGCGTTGATCGCTTCCCATGCCCGTTTCTGCGGAGTAATATCATCCAGGATGACCTGGGCTCCCTGGACCGAGCCATTGTTCATGAACGGCGTGATGTGCAGCCTGAAATAACAGGTTTTTCCCCACTTTGATGTGTATTCTACCTCTTTCGTCCGTACCGGTACCCCGGTCTCCAGTGTCCTGCGGAGCTCTTCTGCGAACCCCACCTCAACCAGCGGCGGGAACCGCAGCAGGTTGATCTCCCGGGTCATCTCCACTCCCGGCGACCCGAGCAGCTCCAGCACCTTCGGGTTCAGGTAGGTGATCTGCCCGGACCTGTCGCAGGTGAGGATGCCAACGGGGGCATGCTCGGTCAGGATGCGGTATCTTTCCTCGCTGTCCATGAGCGCCCGTTCTGCACGCCTCTGGTCGGTCACATCCCGTATCGTCCCGGTAAATGCCTTCAGGGAATCATCAGGATTTCGTACAGGGACTGCGGTGACGAGGATATCGATCACTGTCCCATCCTTCTTTCGTCCCTGTATCGGGTGTTCCTTGACATACCCCAGGCGTTCGATCAGGCCATGAAAGGCGGAGCAGACGCCTGATTCCGCGTAGAGGGCTTTCACCGGGACCGAAGAGAACTCTTCCCGGCTCCCGTACCCGAACATATCCAGGATAGCGTCATTGAAATCTATCCACCTCCCACAAGGCGAGGTGATGAAGACGCTGTCCCTGCTGGTCGCGAAAAATTCGCGGTACCGGGACTCACTCTCCCGGAGCGAATCCTCCAGCCGCTTCCGCTCGACCGCTTTTCGAATCATGTTCTGCAGTTCCGCGAAAATAGCGTGGATTTCAGTCCCTTTCTGGAGGTAGTAATCGGCCCCGTTGTTCAGTGCGTCGATCGCTACCTTCTCCCGGCCTTTCCCGGTGAAGATGATGAAGGGGAGGCGTGGGTACTCGCTCCGGACCGCCTTTAAAAATTCAATACCGTTCATCCCCGGCATCTGGTAATCGGATACGATCGCGTCATACTCCTTTTCTTTCAATTTTTCAAGCGCATCCTGCGCAGACTCATCGGTATCGACCTTGAAACCCTGCCTTTTCTCAAGCTTGATCTTCACAACGTCCAGCAACCCCCGCTCGTCGTCGACGTAGAGGACTGAAATCATTCATAAATTCATGTTGCCGGCGGTGTAAAAACGTTGTTAATTAACCCCAATTACCAAATATTTAAATATCGGGCCTATCTGTTCTTGTTCAGCCGTCCGGCATCCCGGTCTTGATGATGCAAGGAACAACGCTGTCCCGGCATTCATCGCAATCAATCAACCCTGTCCCCATTCAATAATATCGAATGATACTTCGTGCCCTGGGGGATAGGATAGGTATGGCGACGGAGGTGTTCTGGTCATGAACTTTCCACAATATTTTTCAAGGAATCGTAAATTCCAAATCGTAATCCCTATAGGAGCATCGTTCCTCATCAGCATTTTCATATACCTCCTGCTCCGTCCTGAAAGCATTTTAGTACTAAGGCCGCAGTTGGGATTTCTCTTGGATCTTATTGAAACAATATTGATCTCTCTTATCGCAATCGCGCCGCTCATCTATGGATGGTTCACCAAACGACCCTGGGAATCAGCCTTATTCGGTATTCTCCTCAATGTTTTTCTCTCAATTCCTGGTTTTCTTGCGGCTGTTCATTTCCCTGGAAAAATGGGTTTTCTCGAGCCGATCGCATTCGGCGGGGCCTTGGCACTTACCAGTGCCGGGGCAGGATACCTGGCTGCCAGGGGAGATATCAGGTATTATACCGGGGCTCTAATATTCGTCCTCCTCTGGGTGTTCGTCTTTCTTAGCGGGCTGAACTGATTTCTTCCCCTGACTCCAGATCACAATTGAAAGAGAAGAGTTGAATCTAAACGTGAAACAGGTGCTTTCAAATGGAAAATTATGGCCGGATGACGCATTCCCCAGGGTCCCGCTCAAAAATTATTGCAACCCTGAACGAGGGTCACTCACGATATCTTGTCAACAAATAATAAACCGCACCTGCACATGCGATAAAGAGGATAAAAGCGGCGAACCCTTCAGGAAAATGACCGGTTAATACATTCCCGGCAGAAAAGATCAGGAAAAACAGCCCGACCGGTACCAGGAGGAACACGGCAAAAATCAGGAACATCATTTCGAGGGTGGTCATAGTTCCGGGTGATTATGCCAATATCCCCTGTATCGCCTAAAAATGTTCCCATTTCGATTCAGGCTTTATTTCGGTCAAATTTAGGGAAATTCAGTCACACCGTCGAAAATACTGTTGAGATCCATCTCTTCACCGCCGCGAAATCCGGAAGGATATCGAATGATTCTTCGTGCCTTGCGGTATGGAATACTATTGCAAAGGCGGCTCGCACATGGAGGCATCACCGGTCCCTGAGGCGATACTCAAGCTGGTCGAGAGGTACGAATTCCACCAGGCGGCTTACAAGCGGGGGCAATTCAACGAAACCCAGCTCCGCAGGGAGTTCGTTGACCCGTTTTTCAGGGCCCTCGGGTGGGACGTCGATAATGACAAGGGCTATTCGGAACTGTACAAGGAGGTGATCCACGAAGACCCGATCCGGATCCGGGGCTCCACGGAGTTTATCGACTATGCATTCCGGATCGGAGGCAGCCGGAAGTTTATCGTGGAGGCAAAGAAGCCTGCCGTGAACATCAAAGACGATGCCGGCCCCGCACTCCAGATCCGCCGCTATGCATGGAACGCCCGCCTCCCGCTGAGCATCCTGACCGATTTCGAGGAGTTCGCGGTCTACGACTGCACCAAGAAGCCGATGCCGGGGGACTCGGCCGCGACCGCCAGGATTGCGTATTTCACCTACAAGGAGTACCCCGCGAAGTGGGAGTGGATTGCCTCCATCTTTGCCCAGGAGAGCATCCTGCAGGGCTCCTTCGACCGGTTCGCCGAGGGGACGAAGGGAAAGAAGGGCACCGCCACCGTCGACGAGGCCATTCTCGCCGAGATCGAGGAATGGCGGGACGCCCTGGCAAGGAATATCGCCCTCCGGAACGCGGACCTCTCCGTCGGGGAGCTGAACGTCGCCGTCCAACGGACCATCGACCGCATCCTCTTCCTCCGCATCTGCGAGGACCGGGGGATCGAGAAATACGGCTGTCTCCAGGAGCTGCTCGAGGGCCAGGACGTCTACCAGCGCCTCCTCGGCCTCTTCCAGCGGGCTGATACCCGCTACAACTCCGGCCTTTTCCACTTCAACGCGGAACCCGGATGGGACGAGATGCCTGATGCCCTCACCCCCGGCCTGGCCATCGATGACGCGGTCCTGAAGAACATCATCAGGCGGCTCTATTACCCGCTGAGCCCCTACGAGTTCTCGGTCATCTCGCCGGTCATCCTGGGCCAGGTCTACGAGCAGTTCCTCGGCAAGGTGATACGCCTCACCGCCGGCCACCAGGCAAAGGTCGAGTACAAGCCGGAGGTGAAGAAGGCCGGCGGGGTCTACTACACCCCGCAGTACATCGTGGACTACATCGTGAAGCACACCGTCGGGGAGCTCGCAAAGGACGCCACCCCCCGGGGCATCGCGAAGGTCCGGGTCCTCGACCCCGCCTGCGGCTCCGGCTCTTTCCTCCTCGGCGCCTACCAGTTCCTCCTCGACTGGCACCTCGACTGGTACATCCAGAACCTGGTGCCGGTCATCGCCGAGAAACCCGCCACCTCTCCCGAGGTCCGGGCCCTCCTCCCCGAGCCGGCTCCAAGGACAGGGAGGAGCAGGAGCACGCCGGGAGAGGCCGGAAGGAGCGGGGGAGCCGGAGGGCCTGGAGGATCCGGAGTGACCGGAGATGTCGAAGGGGCAGGAAGAGCGGCAGGAGCGGGGAGAGCGGGCGGAACCGCAGGAGCGGGAGCAGCGAGAGGAGGTACGGCGCTCCCCATCTACAAGTCCGCGAACGGGAGCGCCTCACGGGCCCGGAGCGACTGGAAACTAACGATTGCCGAGCGGAAGCGGATCCTCCTGAACAACATCTACGGAGTTGACATCGACACGCAGGCCGTCGAGGTCACCAAGCTCTCCCTGCTCCTGAAGGTTCTCGAGGAGGAGAGCGAGGAGAACGTCTCCCGGCAGCTGAAACTCTTCGACGAGCGGGCCCTCCCGAGCCTCCACCAGAACATCAAGTGCGGCAACTCGCTCATCGGGACCGATATTTATGCCGATGTCCAGGTCACCCTCGACGACCCGGAGGTCGTGAAACGGATCAATGCCTTTGACTGGGACCGGGAGTTCCCGGAGATCATGCAGCAGGGCGGGTTCGATGCGGTGATCGGGAACCCGCCGTATGTGAGGCAGGAGTCAATTAAGGAGCAGAAAGGGTATTTCCAGGCACATTATGCGACTTACCAGGGGACTGCTGATCTCTACGTGTATTTCATCGAGAAAGGGATCTCTCTCCTTCGCAAGGGTGGCAACTTCTCATATATTGTGGCGAACAAGTGGATGCGGGCGAATTATGGAAAGCCGCTCCGTTCCTGGCTGAAGAGCAAACGAATCGAAGAGATCGTCGATTTCGGAGATCTTCCGGTATTTACAACCGCAACAACCTATCCCTGTGTAATCCGAGTGAAGAATGATGCACCGGGAGATTCTTTTCAGGCAATATCGGTTGAGAACCTGTCATTTACCAACCTTACCGATTACGTGTCACAGCATGGACACCAGGTCGAATTAAAAAATCTTGATGACAGCGGCTGGACCCTGACAGATCCGAAATCACAGGAATTGTTGAAGAAGATACAAAAAGCTGGTATTCCGCTTGGAGAATATGTTGAAGGAAAGATTTTCTATGGAATTAAGACTGGCCTGAACAAAGCTTTTGTCATTGATGAAGCAACTCGTCAAAAATTGATTCAAGAGGATCCAAAGAGTGCAGAACTGATTAAACCGTTTTTGGTCGGTAGAGATATCAAAAGATATCAATCGCCAGATAATAGAGGAAAATATCTCATTCTCATCCCAAATGGTTGGACGAATCAACAATCTGGCAACATTAAGAATAAATGGCAGTGGTTCAAGGAGCAATACCCGACTCTTGCCAGACATTTCGCTCCTTTTGAAGAGGAAGGACAAACAAGATGGGATAAAGGGGAATATTGGTGGGAATTAAGAACGTGTGATTATTACGAAGATTTTGAGAAACCGAAAATTCTTTATCCAGAGATTTGTGGAAAACCCGAATTTACTCTTGATAATTCATCCTATTATACAAATAATAAATCCTTCCTTATTTCAATAAATGATAAGTATCTTCTAGGAATTTTAAACAGCAAATTGAATCTTTTTCTTTTTGAACAAATGCTCCCAAAATTGCGCGGTGGATTTTTTATGCCCGCGTCTGTTGTTTTAAGAGAGTTTCCAATCCGCACCATCAACTTCTCCGACCCTGCCGACAAGGCCCGCTACGATAAAATGGTCACCTTGGTCGAACGGATGCTTGCCCTCCACAAGCAGCGGGCCGATGTGAAGACCGACCACGAAAAGAACCTCATCGAGCGGCAGATTGAGGTTACTGACAAGCAGATTGATGCATTGGTCTATGAGTTGTATGGGTTGACGAAAGAGGAGATCAGGATCGTGGAGGGGGCGGGGAAGTGACCCTCGGGGATGTTGGTGAATTCAGGAATTTTGTTTTATCAGGTATAAGACGAGATAAATCGTTTCAAATTCAGGTTCAACGAACAGTCTGAATTGCTTTATTAGACATTTGCCGAGTACTTGGCAATTACCACTGATGACCGAAAAAAGAGGCCAAGGTTAAGACCATGTCCCGTAAACGCAAAAGACATAAACATTACAATTTATCAAAGTCTATAGCTATTGCTTCTATATTTCTTTTAATAAGTGCATTTCTCATCCAATTGCCCCAATCTATTTTTATTATCGGAGGATTAGGAATTGTTCTCGCATTTGTTGTATTTGGAATTGAAGGTTACAACTATTATCAAAATGCAGGTCGCTTTGTAATTTGGACTCTTATCCCCGTCTTTGCCGCTCTATTTACCTATTTTCATAAAAATACATTGCGATTTTTTGATATTGAAATCGCAAAAATATGGTTATTAGGCTTATTCGCATGTGCTGTTGTGTCACTCTACTATAATCGCTGGAGTTTTTCAAGTGTGGTAAAAATATTTTTTATCATCCTTTTCGTTGGAATAACCTCAATTACTCTTGTAGGATTCGTATATCCAGACGTTCAGTATAATTGGGGTGTCAGTCCCTTATCAGGAGATAAGGGTTCTCCAACTTCTTACAATCGATTGAGTATCGTGACCGAAACTCCAACCACTGGTCCCACAACCGTTACTACAATTCCAACCGTAACGACACCACCAAGCATACAAAAGTCTGTAATTAACCCTACTCCCATTCCCAAGATTTCTCTTGGTACGAATCAAATTGAACAGGCAATTTATCGCTTAACGAATACAGAACGGACTAAAGCAGGACTCTCTCCTCTTGGATGGAATGGACAATTAGCAATCATCGCACGGGAACATAGCCAGGACATGGCAAGCAATAATTTCTTCTCCCATACGAATTTGCGCGGAGAAGGGCCGGATGAAAGGGCCACCCGCCATGGTTACCCAATTCGAAAACCATTGGGGGGCGGGAGTTATATGGTGGGGATTGGTGAAAACATTGGAATGATGCCCACGGGCAATGTAGTAGGTGTGGGTTATGTCGGGTCTAATATTGAGAGCATCGCACAAGCTCAGGTTCAATCCTGGATGGATAGCCCGGGTCATCGTTCAAACATATTAAACACGAATTATAATGCGATTGGAGTTGGTGTTGCATACGATGGACATCTCTATTATATTTCAACCCAAGATTTTCAGTAATTATTTCATTATATTATCTAGACTACCAGATATCAGGGCATTGCACACCGACACGAACCGGACCCTAATTCGTGGGTAAATGATTATATCAGGAGGAAATCATGAAATGTGCGATTTGCAAGAGTGGAATGACGCGACCCGGAACAACTACAGTGACGCTCGAACGGGGAGGATCGATACTGGTCATGAAAGAGGTACCTGCGGAGATCTGCGCTAATTGTAGTGAAGATTATGTAGCTGCGTCTACCGCCCACGATATCATGATACTGGCCGGTAAATTTGCACAAACTGGTGCCCAGGTTGATATTCGCAGGTATGTACGGAATTGGTAACGTACTGAAAGGAGTCTCCCAATTAAAAATGTTTAATTTACTTTTCCTTTCTCACGCCCTTGAATGGTTTTCCATCCTTTTTTACGTCAAGGAATTTTCCCGAATCGGTATCACGCTTCACACACTGATCTGTTTTAGGATTCCGAACTTGACTACGATCCCCAACTGCTCCCCTTCGAAAATCCTTACCTGTATTTTTTGCCATATTTTCACCAAGCAATAATCCTCTTAGTCCTCTGAGAATTATTGTTATTAAGAAATAATTACTCTGTAATTTATTATTATTTGGAATATGGAGTGAAAGTAATCTTGGGATAATAATGATAACCAGTATCGATAACCCTTTTTACTTTCATTCCCCGTCCCATCCACCTTATGTTCTCATAATAAAATTCTTCTTTTGTAATGACCCGCCCAAATTTTTCTGCCCCGTTTGAGTTAACAACCGAGTTGATCTCCTCATGATTGAAATTCATCCCAAACTCTTTATCGGCAACCAATTTGATTATGAGTCCCGTGTTCGAAACGAATCCGGCTGGTGTGTAGCCCATGCCTGCAAGGAACCCTACCACCGGCAGGCATTGGGATACGCTTCAAGAGCAGCACCGCAGGATCATCCGGAATACCTCATCGCCCGGAGAGGAAACAGGCTCATCCTCAATCTCGTTGACGCTCCTGATCCGGCGTATATCCCCAAAGAGATCATTGATACAGCTTTGGAATTTATCAGCACGAGTCTTGAGACCGGTAATTGTGTCCTTGTTCATTGTAATGAGGGATACTCACGTTCCGCAGGGATCGGGCTGCTCTACCTTGCAAAGAACACCGACAGATTACCAAAGGAAGATTTCCATACAGCAGAGGCTGCATTCCGATTGATATATTCACCCTATAATCCAAAGAGTGGGATGCGAGGATTCATGATCGAATATTGGAGAGAATATGCAAGGATGTAAATAAATCATGTGGTTTTATGACTGGAGATGAATTTTTCGAACAACAACGTGAACAGTCACTGGTAAAATCCGAGATTGTCCGTAAATATTTCTGGGCATGGGCAAAAGTGATCCTCCCATCTGCAAGAAGATACAGTAGGAAGATTGGTTATATCGATCTCTTTGCCGGACCGGGAATTTATCAGGATGGATCAAAATCCACGCCAATCCGGATATTGGAACGCGCTATCGAGGACCCGGACATGAGAGAAATGCTTGTTGCTCTTTTCAACGATGCAAATCTTGAATATGCAGTGTCACTTAAGAATGCAATCAACTCCTTGCCTGGCATCAGGTCTTTAAATTATCCTCCAACTGTGCACAATGAGGAAGTCGATCGAGGTTTTGAGAGAATATTCAAGGACAAAAATCTTGTTCCGACCCTCCTGTTTCTCGATCCATGGGGGTATAAAGGAATCTCTATTGAACTTATTGCATCAGTCCTGAAAAACTGGGGATGCGATTGCATCCTTTTCTTCAATTATAACAGAATAAAGGTAAGCCTGACAAATCCCAAAGTAACCGAACATATGGATGCCCTTTTTGGAAAAGAACGCGCAGAGAAACTCCGGATACAACTCGAAGCAATTCCTGCCGATGAAAAAGAACTGACGGTCATCGAGGCGATCACCGAATCTCTAAAGATGCTGGTGCCACGTATGTTCTCCCGTTCCGTTTCAAGGATGCGCATAGAAACTGCACGAGCCACCATCTCATCCTTGCAACAAAGCACCCCCGCGGTTATCAGATAATGAAGGATATCATGGCGGAGAGAGAGTTCCGGGGATATCCAGGGCGTCCCCTCTTTCGAATATAACCCAGCTACGGTCAGGCAAACCCTATTGTTTGAATATTCCCGTCCTATTGAGGACCTTGAAAAGATGCTGCTCGCCGAATTTGCCGGTATGACATTATCAATGAAAGAAATTTTCGAACGTCATAATATCGGAAGACGCTTTGTCAGCCCGAATTATAAGGAAGCATTGATCCGCCTCGAACGCGAGGGAAAAATCGTTGCAAGGCCTCCAGCAAATCAACGCCGGCAACGGAAAGGTATTCCAACCTTTGCAGACGATGTTATTGTAACATTCCCGAAAAAAGTAGAAAAGAAACATGGCAATTAACTCTGGCATCGAATGGACTGAAACCACCTGGAACCCTGTCACCGGTTGCACGAAGATCAGCTCGGGCTGCAAAAACTGCTACGCAGAACGAATGGCACTCCGTCTTCAGGCAATGGGTCAGCCGAATTACCGGAACGGATTCACGATCACCCTTCATGAGAATATGTTACTCCTCCCGTTGTCGTGGAGAAAGCCCCGGATGATCTTTGTCAATTCAATGAGCGACCTCTTCCACAAGGATGTGCCAACGGAATTTATTGAAAAAACATTCACAATTATGCAGAAAGCTTCATGGCATACTTTCCAAGTGCTTACCAAACGATCCAATCGTTTTGCAGAGATTGCGGATACAATTCAGATTCCAAAAAATGTCTGGCTTGGTGTCAGTGTCGAATGTGAGGACTACCTATACCGAATTGATGATCTCCGAGAGATAAATGCACAGGTAAAGTTCATCTCGGTGGAGCCGTTAATCGGGCCGTTGCCGGGTCTGAAGCTCGATGGCATCAATTGGGTGATTGTTGGCGGGGAATCCGGGCCTGGGGCCCGGCCCATGCAGGAAACATGGGCGAGGGATATCCGTGATGTCTGCCTTGCATCAGGAGTTCCGTTTTTCTTCAAACAATGGGGCGGCGTTTTCAAAAAGCGAGCTGGCAGGGTTCTGGATGGAAGGACATGGGACCAGATGCCGATAATGAATGCCAACATGGTTTGATCCATTTTCTGGACTTTGTTGAAATGCTAGCCCCCCCCATAAAAATTCTTTGAGATGTCAAAAATCAATCATCCAAATATGCGAGGCATTTTAATTTCAATTCCCTCACCGGATTCATAAATTTGAATTCTTCACCCCATCTGAAAATATTGTTTCCACAAGGTTACGCTTTGAGAGATTCCCGTCTTACTCCGGTTGTCCCTGCAAAATTCGTTCAACCCGCCTCCTGCACCGGTAACAGAACTCCGGACCCTTCCTGTCGGTGTCCCCGATCCAGTTGGAGAAGTACATAACGCATCCGGAAAATTCGCAGTGGGGGAGGCCCAGGGCGTGCCCCAGCTCATGGATCGCCTCGATTAAGACCCGCCACCGGTAAACCTTCGGGTTCGGGGGATTGCCGTAAATCTCGAGCCGGAGCCGGAAGGTGGAGATGAGTGCCCTCCCTTTACAGGCTATTCCGAACACAAAGTTCATTCTGGAGGAGAAGATGTCCGCCCCGGTGATACCCAGGCAGAGCGTGGTGGTGGCAGGAATCATCATGGTGAGATCGGCGAGGATCCCGTCCGCCTGGTATTGATTCCTTTCTTTCTGGAAATGCTGTGGAGAGAGTGGCAGGGGAGGATATTCCTCCACCTCGGCCGGAAGGATCCTGGGGAGGTCATCCTTCAGCCAGGCAAGGGTGGCTGAATCCACTTCGCCGACCGGGACGAGGGTAATCTCCAGGCGTTCTGCCATACGGGAGGTAGTGCGTTTATTCGACTTATCCTTTCAGGGGAGCGTTGAGACAGGTGTCGTCTCAAATCTTCGGATGGGTCCGGAATCCCTTCCGTAAATATCCACGATTAAACCATCTCACACCCTGCATCGAGTTACGGGCGGGCCCGCTGTTCGGTCGTTACCCCGGGTTTCAGGCCAGGATACCGTCCGCGAGCGGGTGAATCGCGCCAGTATTCTCCGGGATGCCGCCCTTCGACATCAGGATTGCAAGGAATGGCGCATGCACCCCGAGATCGCAGGATCCGAGGACGCCGTAGTACATGATCAGGTAGTTCTCCCGCGATGGGAGAAGGGGCCGCCGGCACTCAATAAAATATCCCGAGGTTCCGTCGCCGATAAATTGCGTCACCGGGACAATTACCTCACGTCCCCGGCCTTCATCCCCTGCCTGCAGTATCGCCACGCTAGTCGTCGTGACTTTCCCGGAGCGGGCAAGCTCCCGATACAGGATGCGTTCTCCGTCTTCGAATGTGGCCGTGCGGTTGAAGTACCAGCTGACCACAATGTAACGCGACTCCATCGACGTCATATTCGGATACAACCGCTCATACTCCGCGTGGATGCAGTCCTGTGAAATCGTCGGGAACAGGGCCGGGCAGGACCGGCTGACCTCTCCGATCATGCCGAAGTGTTCGGCACCGGTGCCGGTAAACATCCTTGTACTGTCGAGGTGGTAGCCGTCCGGACCGGGGAAGTACCAGCCGCTGATCGAAGGCGGCAGCCCCGGGCCGATCACCCCGAAGTTGAGGGTAGCAGCGACCGCAAGTAGCCCAGCAGCGAGAATCGAGGCGACTAAGATAAGCTTCCATCGGTTTTTTGTCATACCCTACCTTTCATGAATACTGAGAATTACGAACTAGCTCATTTCACGAATAATCTTCTGATAGCCAAGGACAGCGATGTTACCGATAATGAAAGTGACAACGAGTACCACCGCAAGGTACCCGAGCCCCTCAGGAAAAGGCGATCCGGGAGCAGGATAACCTATACCGAATGCAGCGCCTATTGCCTGTTGTAATGAGATTCCAGGTGTATACCACCAGCTTACCAGTGCTGAATCTACAGATGCCGTGAGGACCGAGACAATCAAGACAGCCTTCTCTGGTCTCCGCTCTTCTTTTCCCAGCGAGCAAATGAACACAGGAAGCACAATCGTGAACCCGAGCACCAGAACAGAGAATAAAGAACCGTCGACCAGGATTTTCGCAGGCAACAGACTGAAAATATACGCATTGACAAGCACAAGGGGAATGAGAAACATAAGAATCGCGAGTATTCTAACTATTTTTGTCGGTATTGTTCTGATGATAGAGAAGAGTGCGATTACGAAGAAGCCGATAAGGATTGAGGCACCCACGATAAGAAACAGCACCACTATTACGGCTGCAAACAGGATCGATGGGAGCTTCCTTTTCCGGATGTCACTCAAGAGCGTTTCGCAGAGGAGGAGTAGGCCATATGCCCCGGTCGCCATCACGAGGGCGGTGACGAGCTGGACAAAGAACTGGCCTGTCTTTTCCGCATCGCCTGCGAGGTGGAGTGTGTCAACGAACGATGAGAGGACTGCCGGGTCGCAATGGCCGAGTGCGCATCCGAAACCAGGGACGACGATTGCAAGATAGGTCAGGATGGTACCTGCGAAGATGACGAGTTCCTTATGCCTGGCCTGGAAGGTGTCTGCCAGGAACGAAAAGGGAACGACGACCGCCATGGCAATGTTGCCGAAGAGAAAGATCCCGCCGGTGAAGGCCAGGGCTTGTATCGGGATCAGACGGGTGGCGACAGGACTGATGATCGAAAAAAGGATTGCGATACCGAGTGGAACAAGTGAGAGATAAAAACGATTTTCCAGCCGCTTCCGAAGAAGGTAGAAGGTTAATACAGGAAGAAAAAATAGTACCAGGATGTCGATCAATGCATCTTCCCCCGATGGGGTAAAAGTGAAAATGTTCCACTACCTGTTATTTTTCTCATTTCCTGCTCCAAAAAAAAATTGAGTTAGTCCAGGACATACCTGACAAGCCCCAGGACCCGCATTTCAGTCTGGTAAAGACAATTATCGGTGATACTTAGAACATTAACGTTATCCTGAATCTGTCCGTTGCTGTTGTACACCTCCCACCAGAGGGTATCGAGCTGGCCCCGGGAATACCCGGCCAAGCTAGCGGTCTGTGCATTCAGATCACTTGTCGGGTAGTAGTAATTGGTCTGGAGTAAAATCTGCTTGAAATTGTGCCCGCTGTTCCAGTTACTGTATACATATCCTTCATAGGCGCTGTGCGTCCACTGGAAGAGGGCCTGATAGTCCTCATACCCTGTGTGCATCGGGTTGCCTACGTCCGATAAGAAATGACTTGAATATCCCAGATTGGTGAATGCAGTGTAGAGATCGGAATGGTAAGCGGTTTTTGCTGTACTTCCATAATTGTTACACTGTGCCGGGGCAAATCCGGTTGCAGGAACACGGTACGGGTTATAATAGTGGTCCCATGAATGACAGACGGTCCTGATCAGGGCATCGAGCCATTCCCAACCTGTCGGGGGAACAACAGGTGCCCAATAATCTGGATCGTCAGCAGTCATTGCAGCCCACCCTGCATAGGTGGAAGAAACACCCCATTTCTGACATCCGATGTAAATGATATCAGGATGTCCCTGAACATTCGCCCAGTCAATGACCACATCAGGGCTGTATTTACTATTGAGATATTCCGACAATACCTGGTCGACATAACCGAGCATAGCATCTTCTTCTTCGGTCAGGGAAGGCGTCTCCACACCGATATCGAATGATATCGTGATAGAAGTTTTCGCTCTTACAACTGATGCCGGATATTTTTTCCAGATATTATCAAGGAACCCAGATAATTTTTCCTTCTCATCGGTAGAGATCGAACATTTTTGCAAATCTTCCAGCTTTATCCTTTTCCCATCGTTATCTATTGCAAGAAGCGTCCAGTTTTTCCCGGATGACATAATTGCCTGATCTATATCAAGCACAGGGACATCCGCAAGGTTCAGTCGGGTTTCATCAACAGCAGGCTGGGGGTACGTTTTGTCGCCAATCCCCGGTGCTGCCGCAGATGCAACCGATAAACCCATCGCCATTAGGGCGATGAGGAATATGCATCCGCAACTCAGAATTTTCATTTTCCTTACCTCCATTTTGTGGTTCCGGAGGCAAGGAACAAAAAGCCTTTAATATGAGAAAGCGAACTATTCCTTGCCCTCGGGCAGCGGGAAGTTCATCGATCTGTTGAGGACACGGTGAGCCCCCGCCTGAAAATCTCTTTCATGAATGAGGGAATAAATACTTTCTCTTCTGACTTGAATTTCAAATTTAAACGTTTTAACCTATTGGTTCGATGAATGTTTATCACTATGATGATATACATCGCAACGATTAACAAGATTGTTCATGTGATTTTCGAGTCTGTATTCTTCCTGGTTTAACATGAGACGTTCCTTGCGGCAAGTCCAGGAACGCAGAACCAAGGTCAGATTAAGTCATAGTCCGGTACGGACCGCTGATATTTCTTGCATGCGTATGGTCGATGACCACGTAGGAATCGTTGTCAATTTCCGAAACCTTCACCTTCCGGATGTCACCGATCCATTCCCATGTCGCGTTGTTGGTATGAGTGCACCGGGTTACTCCCTTCAGAATATATGTGTCATCAACAAACCGGCCTTCGACAAAATGGGCAGTGCAGGGGTTAGAGGGATCGTTTGAGATGATATCCCCATACATGAATTTCGCTGCAATTTCCGTGCCTGTTTGCGGACTTGGCTGTTTGATCAGGCACCCTGAAAGGAAAATACAACTCAGGATGCAAATTGCGACGAGGATAAATTTCATGTTTATTTGCAATTATTACCTCTCCATTTTTTTCGGCTGTCTAATGATTCCCGAACAACAGATTTATTTATTTCCAGTATTTCCTATGAAGAAAAAATATTGGAATTTAAGTTTGGTGATTACTCAATATAAGCCACGCGACTATATCCAACTAACACTTGGATGAGATCGTCAAAAAGATCTCGGTCGCGATGGTTATACCGGAACTCCAATTCTTTGAGATAGAGGGGAAACTTCTGGGCGTCTACCCCATGATATTTCAGTAAGCGTTGCTTCGCGAAGGACCAGAATCCCTCTATTCCATTGATATACACTTTTCCGTTTGCGAATTTCTTCCCGTGATCGATTCTCCGGTGTTTGAACCCATAGGAAATGAGTCCATTATAGCTTCGGAATTTATCCGTGTAGATGAGGCTCCCTCGTTTTACCTTCTTGATGGCCAGTTCCAGAAGAGTTTCACCCTGGACATCAGTAACGACCTCCACGGTTACCTTTCCCCCTCGTTCGAGAATACCGAATACCGGGACCTTTCCCGCTGCACCACGTCCACACTTCCCCTTCCTTCTCCCGCCGAAATAGGATTCGTCCATTTCAATCTCGCCTGAAAATGCGGAGGCATGCACATTGGTAGTGAGTATCGCCTTCCTGATGAGGGAATGGATATTGTACACGGTATTATAGGCCAATCCTCATTGTTTCGCGGCCTCCCGTACAGAGGTATCGATCTCGAAGAGTTTTATCGCCATGAGGAATTTGGTGAAAGGTACTCTTAACCCTTCGAGAATGCTATCGCGCCGGACCCCCCATTCACGATTGCAGGAGTAACATTTGTATTTGGCTCTCCTTACCCGGTTTATCCTTGTTCCATGGCAATAGGGACAGTCTGGAAATGTCTTGAGGATCCCTTGTTGCCTGAGATACTCTTCCGCACACTCTTCATCGCTTGTGTATTTCGTCAGTTCTACCAGGTTCATCCATCTGGCCACCGTGAGTTAGTATATAGTCGTGGCCTTTATTAAGGAATCACCTAAGTTTTAATAGGAATTGCAACACGACCACGTTGCTAGCTCGTCGTAGTTTGCCCCCATCAAACATTACCGCAGGGATGATTCCGGAATCGTTGCTCTCCCGTCCATCCGGCATGAGCCCCTGCATCGGGATCATCACTGCGGTCTTTCCCCTCTCCTATCTGGCATTCATTCTGCGCCACGATTCTTCCCTCTCCTGATCATATCCGTAATCTTCACATCGGGATGATGGTACCGCTGCATGCCTATTGTGACGCTGCCGGTCCGGATGGCTTCCTGCGGGCACCACTGGATGCAAGCAAAACACAACTCGCAATGATCCAGCCAGGAAGGTCTGTTGTTCTTCATTGCGATATTGTCCACGGGACAGATCCTCTGGCAGATCCCGCATCCGTTGCAGGTTTCACCGGCATGGAAGGCAAGGGACTCCCACCCTTTCAGCATCACCTGTGCGAATAACGGTACAAGAACCGGGACCAGTTTCAGGAACAGTCCGGAGCGCAGGAAGCTAACCAGCGGATTGCGGGTTTCTACGGTCCCCTGTTTGCGGGCCTGGACATATGCACAAATGACATCGCGCTGCTGCTTCCAGCGGCTGAACATCTCCTCATGGTGGGTACCGGCAAGGACCACTGACCCGATCCCGTTATGCGGCATCCGGACTACAAACCCCCCGGCCAGGCTCCCGCCACATTCCCTGAGTTCCTCCGCAAGATATTGCATGGCTCCGCCAGGCGTGATGCCATACGTGCAGACGGCAAAGAGATATTTTAAACCGGGATCATCCAGTTTCCTGATAAACCGCCGGATTATCCGGGGAGGTTTAAAATCATAAACCGGGAATACCAGACCGACGACCGGGGCCTCGGTCCGGATCCGCTCCCTGTCCATGACAGCCGCAACGGGGATCAGCGTTCCGCTGAGTTTTTCCGCAAGGTCTCTTGCTACAACCAGCGAATTTCCGGTGCCGGAAAAATAATAGATTTCGGTACTCATACGCGGTTCCCTCCTGGATATATCGATATGACGGCCGGATTGGTTGTGGATCGAAGCGGAGGTTTCTTAGAATTCCCGTGACATGAGCATATGATACAAAATACGTACCACAGGATATGGAAATACCTATCCTTAGGGATTTCCCCCCACAAAACAAGATGCTGCTATGGGGATTCGAACCCCAGTCGCCGGCGTGAAAGGCCGGCATGATTGGCCGGACTACACTATAGCAGCATGTGCTCCTTTAATTGGTCGTTCCGGGTTAAAAAGGGTATGGGACCGGGCGGGAAGCCGGGGTATTTCAGGTGTATATGGGAGTTCCTTCGGTCTCGGTGGCCGTCCTGAAGGCGGCCATGAGCTGGCGGGTGATGGGTCCGGGGCGGCCTGAGCCGATGCTCCGGCCGTCGACGGACGTGATGGGAGCGACCTCTGCGGCCGTGCCGGTGACGAAGACCTCGTCGGCGGTGTAAAGGTCGAAGTAGCCGAGGTTTGTCTCGTGGACGGTGATGCCCAGCCGGTCGGCAAGCTCCAGGACGACGATGCGGGTGACGCCCCGGAGGTTGTTGAGGGTCGGGGGGGTGTTGATGACGCCGTTTTTCACGATGAAGATGTTGTCGCCCGAGCCCTCGGAGATGTTGCCCTGCATGTCGAACATGACGGCCTCGTCACCTCCCTTGCAGTTGGCCTCGATCTTGGCCAGGATGTTGTTTAAGTAGTTTAAGGACTTGACATTGGGAGGCAGGGCGCACGCAGGGTTGCGGCGGACCGAGACCGTGACCGCTGTGAGCCCCTTTTCGTACAGGTCGCCATACATGGCCCCCCACTCGGTCGGGATGATGATGACCGAGGCCTTCGGGCACTTGGTGGGGCAGAGCCCGAGGTCGCCCACCCCGCGGGTCACGATGGGCCGGATGTAGGCGTTCTTCAGGTTGTTCTTCCGGAGGGTCCCGATGATCGCGGCCGACATCTCCTCCCTCTCCAGGGGGACCCGGAGGTCGATCGTCTTGGCCGAGTCGTACAGCCTGTCCAGATGCTCGGGGAGGCGGAAGACCTTCCCGTTGTACATGCGGATCCCTTCAAAGACCCCGTCCCCGTAGAGGAGCCCGTGGTCGAAGACCGAGATCTTCGCCTCCTCCCTGGGATAGAACTTCCCGTCGATATACACAAACATGCAACACAAAAATGGGCCTTCAACCATTTTTTAGCTATTGGTCCGCCTGCCGGGGGCACGCCCGCGGCAGCAGTCCAGGAAATGCCGGAACATCCCGGCGCTGCTCACCGGGTGGAGGTGGGTGTAGCTCCCGATAGTCATCCCGGAGACGGCCCCGTCCCCCGAACCGGTGATCCCGAGCCCCCTCTCCAGGGTATAGGCGTACCGCGTGCCCGGGGGGAGGACGACCTCGGAGTAGTGGAATTCGTGCCCCCGGAACCGGGCCGGCCCCATGGGGGAGGCGCTGCTGCTGACCCCTTCAACGTATGAGACAACCCGCTTCGCCGGCATAACGGTCTTTCCTTCGAAGACCCGGCACATGGGGTAGTGTTCGTCGCGTTCAAGCCCGTTCCACCCTGCTTTCAGGACCATCTCCCCGGACAGGTACATGAGCCCCCCGCACTCCGCATAGATCGGGACCCCCTGGCGGGAGGCCCGGAGGGTGTCGTCCCGGAGCCCCTCGTTCTCCACGAGCCGGGAGAGGAAGAGTTCGGGGTAGCCTCCCCCGATGATGTAGCCGTCCGCGTCCGGGAGACGGTCGCGGAGGGGGCTGTAGGTGACCACCCGGGCCCCCCACGCCGGGAGGAGGTTGAAGAGGTCGGCATAGTAGAAGTTGAAGGCCTCGTCGTAGGCAACCCCGATCCGGAGGTCCGGCATCCCCCTGGGCCTGAAGAGGCTGTCTCCCGCAGTCCCGGGCTCGATGGGGGCCGCGAGGGAGAGGAGCCGGTCAAGGTCGACGTGCTCCCCGATCATCCCCGTAATCCTTTCGATCCGCTCCCGGAACCCGCCGTCCTCCTGCCCCTCGCGGAATGGCACCAGGCCCAGGTGGCGCATGGAGAGCTCCATCTCCTCCATGCGGGGTATGGCGCCGACGACCGGAATCCCGCAGTAGTGCTCGATCGCCTCCACCACCTTGGCGATGTGCCGCTTCCCTGACACGTTGTTGACGATGACCCCGGCGATGGCAAGTCCCGGGTCGAAGGCGCAGAACCCCTTCACGAGGGCGGCCGCGCTTCGGGTGATGCTCCTGGCGTTCACCACCAGGACCACGGGGAGCCCCAGGGCTTTTGCCACCGAGGCGCTGGTGCCCGTATCGCCCAGGGACTCCGCCCCCTCGTAGAGGCCCCGGACCCCTTCAACCAGCGCGAGGTCGGCCCCCCGGCACCCGTGCGAGAAGATCGCCTGCAGCTCTTCCCGGCTCATCACGAACGTGTCCAGGTTCCGGCACGGGCGTCCGGTGACCCCCGCGAGGTAGGACGGGTCGATGTAGTCCATCCCGACCTTGAAGGTCTGGACAGCCCGGGACCGCGAGAAGAGAGCGGCGAGCGCCAGGGTGATGCTGGTCTTCCCGCTGCCTGACCGGTCCCCCGCGATGAGGAGCCCCTTCATGCCATGCTCCGGATAACGGCGCCGAACTCGCTCTCCACGATGGAGCGGACCCCGAGCGTCTTGGGGTGGAGGTCGATCTCGACCACCACGTACTGGTGGCCCAGCTCTTTCAGCGGTTCGACCTGGCGGGGGCCGTTGGTGACCGAGATGCACTCCACGGTTTTCGTAAATTCCCGTGGAATGGCGTGGGGCACGCCGACGATCAGGGCGAATTCTGCCCCCGATTCCTGGATTATCGACCCCAGGAGCTCCCCGTTGGCCCCGTATTCGTCGAGGGCCCCGCAGCAGGTTACCGGGACGTGGCGATCCGCGAGCCCCCGGGCGATGCGGCGTGCGTCCTCCCGGACCTTGGGGAGCCCCCGCTCCTCCAGGTTGGCCAGGTACGCGATGTCTGCCGAGGGGCAGGCCTCGTGGAGGGCGAGGAGCATGTCGGCAAACATGTAGGCGGTCTCCTTCTTGGCATTCATGATCGCGAGGCCTTTCTTTCCCCCCCGGGCCAGCTCGAGCAGCCTGCCTGCGGCCAGGTGCTTGAGGTCCCCCCGCGAGGGCTCGATGTACGGCTTGCTTGCCGCACCGCGGTCCCGTTCGACCTCGTTTGCCTTGCCCAGCAGGAACGTCTGCCGGTCCAGCTCTTCCTGGCTGATCCAGCCGGCCGCTGCGGCCGGTTCGAGGGTGGCGATGACTCCCTCGATATTTTCCGGGAACCCGGCATGGATCTCCACGGCGATCGTGGGGGTGCTGATACCCGCATCCCGGATGGCCGCGTTCAGGTCCTCCCCGATGATCATGGACACGCAGGTCCCCACGACGGCCATCCGCCCGGGGTGGAACGTCTCCTCGGCATAGCGGAGCACGGATTCCAGGGGCTGCTGCCCGCCGAAGATGAACTCGTGGTCGGCAAGCGAGGTGGTCAGGACCCGCATGCCATCCTCCTCCAGGAGGCGGGCGTGCTTGAACGAGCAGCCCGACGGCCCGTGCAGGACTGCCACGTCCACCTCCAGATCCCTGGCCGTGTACAGCGCGGCCACGATGGAGCTCGGCCTGGGCTGCATATACTTCATGCGGTTCACCTCCATGTCTTCACCGCCAGCACGATGCTCCCGCTATCCGTCACCTGCAGGGCAAGGGACCTCCCCTCGTCAAGGGTCCGGCACCAGTGGTATTCCGGGCCCCCGCCCTCCCGTACCATGTCGCGGTATTCATCGCCCACCAGGATTACCCTCCCTGGGCAGACGTCGCGGATGACCTCCCGTATTGCCGCGGCGGGGAAGCCCTCGCACACGGCCCCGCCCTCTTTCCCGATGACGAGGGTCAGAGGAAGGCCCGGGCCGGACTCCCGTCGCGCGTACGAGGCTGCTTCGCGCGCGGTCCGGGCCCCCGTCCCTGAGTTGGAGTCGTCCACGACAGCGATTCCCCCTTCCCGGGAGATGGCCATCCTCCCTTCCACCGGCGCAAACCCGGAAAGCTCTCCCGGGTCGCGTCCCAGCAGGCAGCAGGCAGCCGCCGCGAGCACGAGGGGGAGCCGGTATGGGGTCAGCCGGAGGAGGGGAGAAGAGAACTCGCCCCTGATGTCCCCCTCGCGGTAGCTGCAGGTGTCGCCCTTCACCCGGGCAATGGTCCCCGCCGCGACCCGGTTTCCGCCCCCTCCGATGCCGGGGGGCACCAGGAGCCGGGGGAGGTGCTGCCCGGACCTGAGTTTCTCAGCCAGTGCGCTCTTTTTCCCTGATGCGAAACGGTAATCCTCCGAAGAGGTGAGTATACCCAGGTCGCCGGCACCCGTGAACCCGAGAGAGACCTCGGCTATGCACCAGCCGTGCATGCCGTATGCTCTCCGGGCGGCTGAGACGAGGTCCGAAGGCGTGATGCCCGTCTTTTCTGTGAGGACCATCCCGGGGAGGGAAAAGGTACCGCGGGAGGTATGCAGGATGCCGCTTCCGCCCATCGCCCGGGCAAGGGCATATGCTGTCGTCGTCTTCCCCCGGGACCCGGTGATCTCGACGAGGGGCTGGGGGCGGGCCTTTCCCAGCACCCAGCGGGCCGCCTGGTGATGGGTTATCGAGGGCGCTGCAACGGAGCAGAAGAGCGGGTAGGCGGGGTCGAGGTGCACGGGGGCTACCAGGAGGTCCCACTCGCGTAACGCCGCCTCCGGCGCAGGTATACCCTCGAGACCCCGGTAGACGTCAACGGCCGCCACTGCATGGCCCTGTGCTTCCAGGGCCGGGGCGAGCCGGTTCCCTCCATGGATGGTGTCCAGGACCAGGATCCTCATACCTCGTTTTTCAGAGTCCCGAAAGGGCGCGTTCGGCATTCTTGACCATCAGGTCGGCCAGCATGGGGTCGCTGCCTATGGGATCGGCATAGAGCAGGGGGACCGACTTCCCGTTGAGGGAGAATACGCCCCTGGTCTCGCCCTCTCCAAGACCGATGACCTCGGGGATGTCTTTTAAGATATGGACACCCTTGGCCAGGAAGAGGGGGACCACCACCAGCACATCGATGCTCTCTTTCCGGAATGCATCCAGGGATTCGGGGATGGTTGGGGAATTCAGGTTCATGAACCCGCATTTCACGACGAATTCCGGGTACCGGCGGGCAATGTGGTCAGCAGTTTTCTCCACCAGCTCTTTATTGAAAGGAAGCTTGCTCCCATGACCGACCAGTAACAATCCCTTCTTACTCATATCATCAATAGTATTACTGGCACTGGTGAAATCATTACCGGTTTCTACCGCCTGCGCGCTGCGCGGCCATGTACGCGATGTCACCTTGAACCGGTCGGGTTCCATTCCGTTCTGCAATCAGACTGCTGCGAGCTGTTTTCCTGCCGCATGGAAGGGGTGTTTCCCCGGGGGGGATCCCGCAAGCACCCGGGCCGTTGCCATGTCCCCGTGCTGGAACCGGGCCTCCCGGCCCCTTCTGCCCGCCTTCCCATGGGCAACCTTTTCCAATTTTTTATATCCATGGAGGAGGAAACAATAAGGAATCGGGACAGATCGGTTCCGGTGGGTTTGAGATTTTACCATGGACTCCATGCATGCGTACGATCGTTTCGGGCTGCTCCTCAACAACAGGGTGGTGAAAACCCCGGTGGCAATCGCATCAATGGCAGGCATCGTGGACGCGGCTTATACCCTCGCCAGGTCTGAGCATATCGGCGCCGCATTCCTTGGAGGGTATTCTATCGACTCCCGGACCCTGGAAGCCAGCAGGGAGATGGCCCAATCGGGCCGGGCCGAGTTCCTCCCTGCTGATCCGATCGCCGAGCTGGAGGACCAGGTCGCCCGGTTTGAAAAAAGCGACGTGGTGGTGGGCTTGAACCTCCGGGGGAGCAGCCCGGAGTCATTCGCGGCCCTCGTCGACCGTATCGGGGATGGGGCCATCTACGAGATCGACGCGCACTGCCGCCAGGAACCCATGATCGCTGCGGGTGCAGGGGAGTTCCTGCTTACCCACCCCAACCGCCTTGCCACGGACATCAGGGCGCTCAAGGACCAGGACGTATGCGTATCCGTGAAAATCCGGGCAGGGATCAGTCCGGACGACCGGCTCCTGGCCAGGAAGGTCTGGCAGGCGGGTGCCGATATCCTCCACGTCGACCTCATGGATTTTGGGTACCAGAAGATGCGGCAGATCCGGAACAGCTGCCCGCTGGTCATTATCGCCAATAATTCCATCAACAGCTTCGAGCGGATGAAGGACATGCTCTCGCACGGGGCTGACATGGTCTCCCTGGCCCGCCATTCCGATGAGAGGACCCTGGCGGGGCTCGATGCCGCTATAACCCGCTATGCCGACGACCACGGGTGGTACAACGCCCCCAAGCAGCTCTGCCGGGGAGGGGATATCAGGGCCCTGGCGTTCTGCTGCATGCCGGTCAAGAGCTGCCCCCTCATCCCAACCCTTGAGAAGATCGGGTTCCGGAAGGACGACTACCTGAACTTCAAGCTGGACTCGGTGAAGGGGACCCCCCTGGAAGCCGGTGCCCAGACCTGCTTCGGGAGCCTGGCATGGTGCTGCAAGGACTCGTCGCCCTGCATGTTTCGGGACATGACCATCCGGGAGGCAGGGCTGTCCAGCAGGGAATACATGCGCCATAAGCACCAGCTCTCCGATAAGATTATGCAGCACGTCTTCTCAAATCAGAAAACAGATGATGCGTGCTGAGCGGGCCCAGCTGGCTATGATGCTGGAGGTCACTGCGTACCCAAAGCCGGGGAACGTGGACCGCTGCCATGACTATACCGATACCCGCCTCGAGCATTTCCTGGCATCGGCCATCCTTGCCCGCCCTGCCCTGGAGAGAGCTGAGCGGGGCGAGGCAGGGATCGGCAGCCTTATACACGAGGCTGTAACCCTCACCGCGAGGCATTCGGGGGGGAACACTCATTTCGGGGCCTTTATCCTGCTCATCCCGCTTGTCATGGCCGGGGATGCCGGTTCTGCCGCCCGGCTGGTGAGGGGCACGACCGTCGAGGACGCGGTCGAGTTTTACCGGGCCTTTGGAAAGACCCAGGTGCGGGTGATACCCGGCCATGACCTTGACGTGAACGATCCTGCCACCATTGATTCGATCAGGGAGCGGAACATGACGCTCTACGACATCATGCTCTATTCCGCCCCCCGCGACATGGTGGCGAGGGAATGGGTCAATGGCTTCCTTCTCACCCGGAAAGGAGCAGACCTCCTCCATGCCTCCGGCTGCGGCCACCCCGCGATAGTAGAGGCCTTCCTTGACCTCCTCGCAACAGAGCCGGACACCTTCATCGAGAAGAAGCACGGGACGGAGGTTGCCTGGAAGACCATGCGCAGGGCCCGGGAAGTGAGGGATGGTATCGGCGACCTTGCATCGCTCGACCAGGAACTCATCGACAAGGGGATAAACCCTGGTTCCCTGGCAGACATCATCATCGCCTCCATATACATTGCCCTGGGAGAGGGATGGGAATGGGATTACTGAGCGAAGGGATCAACGAGGTCATCGCGACAACCTCCGGGAATGCCGCCCCCATGGGCATCATCTGGAGGGATGGTGCGGCGAAGATGGTGATCTACCGGGGCAGCCACACGGCGGACCGGGTCAGGGAAGGCGGGTGGCTGGTTGGCAATTTCACCCACGACCCGGTCATGTACGTCAGGACCGCTTTCGAGGACCTCCCGCCGGAGTACTTCGTGAGCGAGGAGGTGCAGGGCCTCGCAGTCGAGCGGTTAGCAGGCAGCGAAGCCTGGGCCGCTTTTTCGGCCCGGGTGGCGCGGGAGACAAGGGAGGCGCTCATGGTCGAGCTCGAGCCGCTGGAAGAGCATATCATCTCACCCCGCATCCACCCGGTGAACCGCGGGTTCAACAGCGTCATCGAGGCTGCGGTCCATGCCACCCGGTATATAAGGGACCATGACCCGGCCCTCCGCGACCTGATCCGCCACCATGCGGTCGTGGTCCGCCGCTGCGGGGGAAAGAGGGAGCTGGAAGCCCTGTCCATGCTCGAGGGCTTCCTGGCAGCACAGGTGCCCTGAAAACCCATTCGTCCTTTCCTGTCAGCAGACCCGGGGGACGGGGTCGCCGACCGGCGGCTCGATGAACCGCTCACCGCCGATGGCCGTCTCCATGATAACGTCTCTCCCGGAGACGACCTCCCCGACAACCGCCGCGTCCCTCCCGTACGGGTGAGACCTCAGTGCCCCGAGTACACTCTGTACATCCTCTCCCGGGACGCCCATCACCACCTTCCCCTCGTTTGCCACCTGGAGCGGGTCGATGCCCAGCATATCGGCGGCGCTCCGCACGCTCCTCCTGATGGGGAGGGCGATCTCGCGGACCCTGACGCAGACCCCGCTTTTGCGGGCCATGTCATTGATAGCGCTTGCAAACCCCCCCCGCGTGGGGTCTTTCATGGCATGGACCGCCCCTGCCGCGAGGGCCCGGTCCACCATGCCCCAGAGAGGGGCGACATCGGAGCGGATCTGCTCCCCGAGCGCGAGCCCGGAGCGTTCGGCCATGATGGCCAGCCCGTGGTCCCCCAGGGTCCCGCTCACGATGATGCGGTCGCCGCGGACCAGCCCGTTGTCCCGGATAACGGTCTCGGCGACCCCGATCCCTGCCGTGTTGATCACGATCCCGTCGAGTGCCCCCTTCTCCATGACCTTGGTGTCGCCGGTGACGAGGCTGGCCCCGGCCTCCCCCAGCGCCCGGTCCATGGAGCGGACGATCTTTTCCAGGTCCGAGACCGCGAACCCCTCCTCGATGATCATGCCGCAGGAGAGGGCGATGGGCCTCCCTCCCATCATGGCCAGGTCATTGATCGTCCCGCACACGGCGATGCGCCCGATATCTCCTCCCGGGAAGAAGATGGGCCGGACCACGTGGGAATCGGTCGTGAAGACCAGGTTGCACCCGTTGAGGGGTATCACTGCCCCGTCGTCAAGGGCTTCAAGGCCAATCCCCCCGGCATTGGAGTGCTCCAGCCTGGTGAGCACCCTGAGGAGTTCGCCCATGGCCTCGCCCCCCGCCCCATGCATCAGGTTGACCTTCACCGGTCATCCACCTCGATCTCGATATTGATGACCCGGATCTCCCGGCCGCGGACCAGCTCGGGGAGCCCCCCGCACCGGGGGCAGACGAACCGTTCATCCCCCTCGTACCCGCAGCTGCAGCGGGACAGGGGCGGGACCACGGTGCATTCCAGGGAGGCCCCCCGGAGGAGCGGCTCCTCTTCGCTCAATGCCTCGAAGAGGAACTGCACCTGGCCGGGGTTCACCATGGCCATCTCCCCGATCTCCACGAATACCCGGGTGACCTCCCGTGCATGGTGCTCGAGGGCGGTCGTCCTGGCGGTCGCGTAGATATCATAGGCGATGCTGAACTCGTGCATACGGTCATACGCGCCTTTTTTTTCGAATAATCCTCTATTTCTCCGGCTGCACCGGCACCGGGGCACCGCCCGGGGCAGCAGCCAGGCACTATCTCACTAGTGTGCTACCTGGGAGGATAAACCATTCTTCGCTGGCAGAGGTTTTTTTCGTCCATGAATTGCCGGTTCACCTGCAGGGCAAAGACCTTGATATAGCTCCCGGTTCATGAGTATAAAGGAACAGCATGATCCCGGGCCTTGTTGAGTTCCTCCTGCACATCGACAAATACCTTCCCATTATCATCGAGCAGTACGGCCTCTGGACCTATGTCATCCTCTTCGTAATCATCACCCTGGAGACAGGCCTCGTCGTAACACCGTTCCTCCCGGGGGACTCCCTCCTTTTCGTGGCAGGGGCATGCGCGGCTACCGGGATACTCAACCTGGAACTGGTCATCCTGGTCTTCATCGCCGCGTCGGTGGTGGGCGACACCATGAACTACTGGATCGGCAATTACCTGGGGCTGAAGGTCTTCCTCTGCAGGTTCCCCTACCTGGTCAAGAAAGAATACATCAACCGTACCTACGGGTTTTTTGAACGGTACGGCGGCAAGACCATATTCATCGCCAGGTTCATCCCCCTGGTCCGTACCTTCGCCCCGTTCCTTGCCGGTGTCGGCACGATGAAATACCGGAAATTCATCGTTTTCAACGTTCTCGGGGCGATCGCCTGGACCCTCAGCTTCACCCTGGCCGGGTACCTGCTCGGGTTCGCCTCCGTAGTCCAGGAGAATATCAACCTCCTCATCTATTTTGTAATCGCCATTACCCTGGTTACTATCGTGGTAATCATCGCCGGGGTTGCCAGGGGCCTGTTCTTCATGCGCAAGCACCCCATTCCCGAGTGCGAGGTGCCAGTTCTGGAGGGGCGGGAAGAAAAGAAATAGTCCAGGTACCTCATGGGATTAGTTCCTGTTCTTCCTGCATAGGTTTTCTCGTGTAAGAAGTGCCGGTTCCGGAGTTTCGGGAAAAAACCGGGAATGGGGGCATAACTCGGGTCCTGTTTCTCAGGTCAGGGCGTCCAGCCAGGAGGACATTATCCCTGCTGTTCGGGAAGAAAATCGATGATTGGGGATAATCTAAGTCTGTTTCTTATGGACAAAGCTCCCGGGCACGATATACCAGTTCCGGCAGATCGGGAAGGAAATCAGTGATCGGGTATAATCAGGGGTTCGTTTCTCGGATCCAGGTGTCTCAATCCGGAGAACATTATCCGTGCTGGTCAGGAAGAAAGTCGGCGATCGGGATATAACCAGGGGCCTGTTACTCATGCACAGGGTCCCAGGCACAAGAAGCCAATTCAGGCAATCGTGAAAAACCGGTAGTCCGGGGATATCGATCCCCAATTCTTCATGTTCCGGCATCCAGGTGCGAAATAACAGGCCTGGAGAGAAGGAATAAAATGATTTCCGGCTGTATCGACGGGGAAGTCCTGTAGCCGTTCTTTTCAGCACATGCGGGTTATCTTCAATCCCTCGTTATCAACCGAGGTGACGATAGCAACTTTCAGGCCGAGGTCACCGATAACCTTCTCAACCTCGTCTCGGTCTTTGCCCGTTATGATGGCAATTGACGGCCCGACCGAACTCATGCCAACGAACTCGAAACCGGCTTCCCGCAACCTGCTCATGTGCCGGTAGATGGAGTAACTGTGGTGCTCCACCTCGGCCCTTTTCGAGCCGCGGAACTCGATCTCCCATATGGTGTTCCCGATCTTTTCCAGGTCCCCGCGCTCCAGTGCAGGGATGAGGTCCATCATGATCATGTAAGCCTTGATCTCCCGGTCCCGGTAGTCGAGGACACGGGCCTTGTTCATGAGGAGGTCGAATTCCTGGGTGCCGGCAGAAGAAATATCCGTCGGAGGTATGACGATATAGACGTTCTTTCCTTCAGCAAAGGAGTGGTGGTATACGAGCGAGAGCTCGTCCCCCATGACGGCCATCCCTCCATGGATGCTGACGGCAGGACCCACGCCGGTCTCGAACCCGTATGCCACGTTCCCGTCCACGGTCTCCTCGACGTAGTTGTACCCGATCAACTTCCTGAGCTGGTCGGGCTGGAAAGGTCTGCCCACCGCCTCGTTGAGGGCGTGGGCAAGAGAGATCATGATAGTGCTCGTCGAGCCGAGGCCCACGTGCTGGTGCTGGTGGTCGCGGGCCCTGATGGAAAATCCGCCGGTATACCCGGAGGTCTTTTTGAATACCTCCACGAAATGCCGGATGATGGCCGGGCGGCTGTAGTCGATCTCGAGTCCCTCCGGGAGGCAGCGGACCTCAACGCTGCAGTAGAGCTGGATGGCAAACCCCACCCCGCCCCCTCCGGGGCGCGACGGCGAGAACCTGTTCATATCGAGGACGGTGAGGTGGATGCGGGCAGGCGCCCGGACAGTGACCGTTCCCTCGACCAGAGAGAGTTGATACGGTCCTACCAGTCCCAGGGTCCGGACCCGTTCGCCCGGAGGGAAGGAGACAAATTCGTACTCGACGAGGTCGAGGTCTCCTCCCCGGATCTTGAGTATTGCCATGGAAAATTCTCCCGGAGAGTATCACCGCCGATCAAAGAAAATATTTTTCCCCGACGCCCTGAGGGGCAGGCCATACGCGGCCGTGCAGCCGGGCAGCTACCCGAGGGAGAGGGCCGCGGCCCCGGCCGAATACATGACCCGGTTGTCCACGGTGTGCATTGCTGCGGTCCTTGCCGCGGAGCCGACCGCGATGCCCAGGTCCGCCATCTTCACCACGCAGTTCGGCCCGTAAAACGGCGTAGTAACTTCTCCCCTGCCGGCGAGGGCCGCCGTCATCGCCGAGCAGTTCGCATACCCGCAGCCGCCGCAGTTGATGCCGACCGGTTCGTGCCCCCTGACCCCCACCAGGAGGCAGCCGTCCGAGGCCGAGATATTCCCCGCGTCGCGCACGAAGAAGGAATATCCCAGCCTCTCGCCCATGTCCTTCATCGCCGCGGCCAGGGATCCGAGCTCCCCGGGGCCGGCAACCTTCACCTCTATGGAGTCCATCCCCTTCGCCTTCGGCGCTGTCCTTGCCGAGACGGCCATGAGCCTGGCAACGGTCAGGACCGTTTCCTCTTCAACTCCCATACCATGGAATGGGACCCCCTCTGTACATGAGGTTTGCTGGCCCCGGGCTCTCCGCGGGAAAGGGGTGCGCGATGGAAAATGTTATTGCAGCGTGTTGTGATGATGTTGTTCACCCGAGGGTATGCGAAAGATTGCATACAGGGAAGTGATCGAGGCTATGACGACCTACCGATGCATGATATGCGGCCACGTATACAGCCCGGCCGCCGGTGAGCCCGCCCAGGGCATCGCCCCCGGTATCGAGCTCCCGAGTCTCCCCGGCACATGGCAGTGCCCCGTGTGCCTTGCCAGCAAGGACAAGTTCAAGGCTCAGGAGGGCTGAAAGCCATGGTCGTGCACGAGATCGCCCCCCAGGTCTTTTCGATCGGGGCGCAGGACTGGGACCGGAGGCTCTTTGACGCCCTCATCCCCCTGCCTCAGGGGACAAGCTACAACTGCTACCTGGTCAGGGGAGACCAGAAGAGCGCCCTCATCGATACGGTGGATCCTACAAAAGAACAGGAACTGATCACCAACCTGGTAAAGGCGGGTGTGGAGACCATCGATTACCTCGTCGTGAACCACGCCGAGCAGGACCATTCCGGGTCCCTGCCGATGATGGCAGAGCTGTTCCCCGGTGCCGAGGTGGTGGTCAACGAGAAGTGCAGGGACCTGGTCGTTCACCTCCTGGAGATACCCCCCGAACGGTGCAGGGTGATCGGTGACAACGATACCATCTCCCTCGGGGGAAAGACCCTTGAGTTCATCATGACCCCCTGGGTGCACTGGCCGGAGACCATGGTCACCTATGCACGCGAGGACCGCATTCTCTTCTCCTGCGACCTCTTCGGTTCGCACCTTGCCGGGAGCCGGCGCTATGTCCGGTCAGAAAAAGAGGTTTATTACGCTGCGAAACGCTATTACGCCGAGATCATGATGCCGTTCCGGGCCAGCATCCGCGGGCACATGGAGAAGCTCGGAAAACTCGATATCCACACCATAGCCCCGAGCCACGGGCCCCTGTTCCAGCCGCCGGACCTCATCATGAACGCCTACCGCGACTGGATAGGCGACCAGGTGAAGAATGAGGTGGTCATCCCGTACGTCAGCATGCACGGGAGCACCGAGAAGATGGTTGACCACCTGGCCGGGGCCCTGATCGAACAGGGTGTCGTTGTCCACCCCTTCAACCTCCCGGCCACCGATCTCGGGGACCTGGCGCTGGCGCTGGTGGACGCGGCGACGGTCGTCATCGGCACCCCGACCATGCTCTTCGGCCCCCACCCACAGGCCGTGTATGCTACGTACCTTGCCAACCTGCTCCGGCCCAAGACGCGGTTCCTCACGGTCATCGGCTCCTACGGGTGGGGCGGGCAGGCGATCGATATCCTCAAGGGACTGCTCACCCACTACAAGCCCGAGATCCTGGAGCCGGTCTATATCAAGGGCACCCCCCAGGCAGCAGACTTCCGCAGCCTCGATCGGCTTGCCGGCCTGATCGCTGCCAGGCACAAGGAGATTGGCGCCCTGGACTGAACCCTCCATGCCATATCCCGGCATGGACAGCCATGGGGCCGATACCCATTTTTCCCGGGGCATCCATGGATCTGGTGATACCATGCCGGGACCGGCCACGATCCGCGAAGAGCTCAAAAAATCCCCGGTCTCCTACGTCATCGGGGTCGCGGGGGACAGCGGGTCAGGCAAGAGCACCTTTACCGAGGCAATCCGGCAGCTGCTCGGGAGCGACCTGGTAACCACCATCACCATGGACGATTACCACCTCTACGGGAGAGCTGAACGGCATCAAAGGGGCATAACCCCGCTATCTCCCGATGCGAATGACCTGGCAGGGCTGGAGAAGGACGTCCGTGCCTTCAGGAACGGCCACCCAATCATCAAGCGCCGGTATAACCATGCGACCGGGGAGCTGGAGGGGCCTGTTGCGGTCCCCCACACGGGTATCCTCATCCTCGAGGGCCTGCATGCCCTCTATACCCCGCAATTGCGCGAACTCCTCGACTACTCGGTGTACGTCAACCCGGCCCCTGATGTGAAGCGCGAGTGGAAACTCAAGCGCGACGTTGAAAGGAGGGGGTATACCGAGGAAGAGGTCCGGCAGGAGATGGCCGCACGGGAGGACGATTTCCGCGCCTACATCGCCCCGCAGCGGCAGTACGCCGACGCGCTGATCGGGATCTCCTTCTCCCGGTACGGCCGTGGCCTGGGATGGCAGCAGAACATCTACCGCACGACCCTTGCCGCAGGGCCGCTCGCGGGTGCTGCAACCCCCGTATACCTCTATCTCGATATCGAGCGTGCCTATTCCTGCCCGGGGCACCCCTGCAGCCTGGAATGCTCGGTGGAGCGTGTCGGGGAGCGGGTGCTGGGCGCCCTGGTGCTGGACGGGGGATTTCCCCTCTCCATCGCTGACCCCGTCGTCCGGGCCATCGAAAGCGAGACCGGGGTGGACCCGCGCCCTATCCTCCCGGCGGCTCCCCCGCTCCCTCCTGTCACGCTTGTCCAGCTCCTCCTCTGCTGGAGGATCCTCCATCACCGGCTCCACGCAGTGTAGCGTGCGGCCCCAAAGCCAGCCGGAAGGCCCGATCAGAACAGACAAGAGAGGGAAGGTGATACTCAGTACCAATGGGCCGGATCATATATTTCCAGACGGTCCTCGGCGAACTTGGAGGAATGCTTGAATTTATCAGCCCGCTGACCATCCTGCCCCTGCTCGTGGCCATCCTCTTCCGGGAGTGGGCAATGGCCCTCCCCCTCGCGCTGGTACCTGGCATCTTCTTTGCTTCCGGTGCCCTGCTCAACCGCCTCCCCCGCACCGGGACCGGGATCCGCCTGAGCGCTGCCCTCTGCTCCCTGGCCCTTGTCTGGCTCGCGTTTGCAGCAATCAGCGGCATTCCGTTCATCATGGCCCTCGGGATGCCGGTCACCGATGCCCTCTTCGAGTCGATGGCCGGCTGGACGGGGACCGGGTTTTCCATAATCAGTTCCGCGGGGGCCATGCCCCAGTCCCTCGTATTCTGGCGGATATACATGCAGTGGCTCGGTGGCCTGGGTGTTGTCGCCCTCACCATCAGCCAGGCGCAGCGGGCGGGTTTTGCACAGAGCTCCCTGTTCCGGTCGGAGAGCCGGAGCGAGCGTATCCTTCCCAGCGTCGTTGCCACGGGAAAGCAGATATGGGGGGTCTACATCCTCCTCACGGTCATCTCTATCGGGCTGATCCTGATGGCCCGTGTCCCCCTCTGGGATGCCATCACCCTGGCCCTCTCCACCATCTCGACCGGCGGCTTCTCCCCCCACCCGGGCGGGCTGCTGTATTACCAGAACCCGTTCCTGGAAACCCTGCTCATCCCCGTGATGATCCTGGGCTCAACTCCCTTTTCCCTATACTACATGACCTATCGCAGGAAAAAGGTCTCATTCTTTGCCGATGAGCAGGTCAGGCTCCTCTTCGCGTTCCTCGTTGCCGGCTCCGCCATCGTTGCAGCCGACCTTTTCTTTATCGGGCAGTTCTCCCCTTCCGAGTCCCTGCGGCAGGGCGTGTTTATGACCGCGGCGGCAATCAGCACCACGGGCTTCCAGACAGGAAATCCGTACCTGTACCCGAGTGTCACGGTGGTCTTCCTGACCATGCTGATGTTCATCGGGGGCGCCTCTGGCAGCACCGCGGGAGGAGTCCGGCTTTCCCGCATCGCCGTAGGTTACCGAGGGATAGTCTGGTGGTTCAGGAGGACTTTTGTCAGGGCACGGGTCCTGGTCCCGTTCCAGTACGAAGGGCAGACCATCCCTGAAAAAGTGGCCGAGCCGGAGCTGGCCAAGAATATGCTGGTCATCATCCTCTCGGTCCTGATCGTCTTTATAGCCACCATGATCGTGCTCCAGGTCCACGTCACCTCGTTCGATGTCACGGACGTGGTGTTCGACATTGTTTCTGCCCTGAGTTCCTGCGGGATCTCCACGGGGTACGTGAATTCGCAGATGCCCTTCATCACCAAGTGGGTATTTTTTGTAGTGATGTGGATTGGCCGGCTGGAGGTCATCCCTGTCATCGTTCTCTTCATGGGAATCCTCCGGGGGCATGACTAAGGACCGGAACCAGATCAACCTGGGTGATGTTAACTTCACAAGATCTAATATTAGGGCCCGCCCTATACGATCAGGATGAAACAGATCGCCCTGTACGGGAAGGGGGGCATCGGAAAATCGACCACGGCAGCCAACCTTTCGGCAGCCTTTGCCGAGCAGGGCCTTGATATCCTCCAGATTGGGTGCGATCCCAAGCGGGACAGCACCCGCATGCTCATGCACGGCAGGCTGATTCCCACCGTCATGGACCTGGTCCGGGAACGCGGTGACCGCAGTCTGGCACTCGCGGACGTGGTGTACGAGGGCTACCGGGGCGTGCGGTGCGTCGAGGCCGGCGGGCCGGAGCCAGGGGTCGGGTGTGCGGGGCGGGGCATCATCGCGACCTTCCAGATACTCGAGAAGCTCGGGGCGCTCCATGGCGACGTGGTGGTCTACGATGTACTGGGGGACGTTGTATGCGGCGGCTTTGCCATGCCCATGCGGGAAGGATATGCCCAGGAGGTCTACCTGGTCACGTCCGGCGAGCTGATGTCCCTGTATGCCGCCAATAATATCTGCAAGGCGATCTCCCGGCTCTCTTCCCGGGCAAGGAGCCGCTGCCGCCTGGGAGGGGTCATCTGCAATGCCAAGAACCAGCATAGGGAGGAAGACCTTGTCGAGGAATTCGCACGGAAGATCGGGAGCTCGATGATCCAGTTTATACCCAGGGACCAGGTGGTGCAGGCCGCCGAGCTCCATAAAAAGACGGTAGTGGAGTTCTCCCCGGGCGCACCGCAGGCAGCGGTCTACCGATCCCTTGCACGGAGGGTCATGGAGAACCGGAGGCTGGATATCCCTGCCCCGTTGGACATGGAGGAGCTCGAATCTCTTGCCTATGAATTCTCCAGGGAATGATGGGTGCACCCTCACGGGCGCCCTGGCAGTTGCTGCCGAGGTGCGGGATGCCGTCACCATCATCCATGGTCCGGCTGGCTGCGCCCACCACAATGTCTCCCTCCTGCACGCGGTGAACCTGTCCCGCGGCCGCATGGGGATGCCCAGGATCCTGTCCTCGGACCTTACAGAAGAGGACGTCATTTTTGGCGGCGAACCTGTCCTCGAAGAAACGATCCGGTCTGCAGCACGGGGGAGGCCAGGGGTGGTAGTCGTCCTTTCAACGTGTGTTGCGGGCACCATCGGGGACGATGTCGCTGCATTGTGCCGGGAAGATTACGGGGTGCCGGTCGTGCACGTCCCGGCCGCGGGGTTCATGGATGGAGGGTTTCATGACGGGACCCTCCAGGCGCTCATCGCGCTCGGGGGCATGGCGCAGAAGACGGGAACGGACGGGTCGGTGAACCTCATCGGCGAAAAAAGCCTTGAATTCGAGGTCGAAGAGCATTACCGCGAGCTCCGGCGCCTGCTGGATCTCCTTGGGGTGCAGGTAAACCTCCGTTTTGTCCATGACATCAGGACTGCCGATATAGGGCGCCTGGGGAGGGCATCGCTGAACATCCTGCGGGAGCCTGCCCTCGCCCCTGCCGGCGATGCTTTCCGGGCGCGTTTTGATACACCCTGCCTTGACACGTTTCCCATCGGCATGTCGGGGACCCTTATCTTCCTGGAAAAGGTGGGGGACCTGCTCGACCGGGACAGTTCAGCCGCGATAACGTACGAGACACGGTACCAGCATGAGGTCCTGGACCGTTTCGAGGGGCTCAGGGGACAAAAAGTCCGGCTTGACACCGCCTCCTGCCCGCCCGGGAACGATGCCTGCACGCGGGAGCTCCTGGAAATCCTGGACCTTGACACCGGCCCGGGAGGCTGTCCAGTGCCCCTTCCTGACCCGTTCCCGGTCGGGACCACCGGCATCCTGCGGCTCCTCCACCGCTGGAGGAGGTGCGTCCATGCCTGAGTGTGCAAGCCCCCTCTGGCCCTGCGCCCTTACGGGAGCGGCAACCTGCTTCGCAGGGATCGAAGGGATGGGCGTGATCATCCACGGTTCCACGGGGTGCTATTTTTATCCGGCAACTGCGCTGCACCGGCCCATCCATTGCACGTCAATAACCGGCAAGGACGTCATATTCGGCGCCGAGGAAACACTGCTAAGGACTGTCGAAGAGCTCGACGGGCGGTACGGCAGGCTGGCCGTACTCTGTTCGTGCGTCCCCTCCATCACCGGGGAGGACGTAGCGAAGGCGCTGGGGGACCGGGATGTCCTTGTCCTGGAATCTCCCGGGTTTTCCGGGGATTTCGAATCGGGGTACCTGGCTGCGGCAGGTGCTATCGATTTCCCGGGCGACGGCACGGCCCCGGGGATCAACGTAGACGGCCTCTCGCTGCTCGACCCGTTCTGGAGGGGCAATGCCATCGAAGCCGGGCGGCTCCTCACTATGGCAGGAACTGCCCCTGCGGCGCCGTTTTTCTGCGGTGTATCTCTCACCTCCAGCTCGTCGCCGTGGACCGTGGGGGCCAATCCCGATATCCCGTCCGGAAAAGGCGCATATCTGGGTATGCTCATTGGGTTTCCAGCGATGAAGCAGGCGTTCCGGGCCATCGAGGATGCAACGAAGTGCGAGGGAGGGGAAGTGTGGGAGGAGATCGCCGGGTCCGAGGAGCGGATCGATGCAGCCTGTGACCGGTTCCTCAGGCGCCATGAACCACCGCGGGCGGCGCTCTTCGGGCAGCACCGGACCATGGAGGCGATCGCGGGGATGCTGGTCCGGTTCCTTGATGCGGATATCCTGGGTATCGGTTCGAGAAACACCCCCGGCACTTCCCGCTTCCGGGTTTTTTCTGCCAGGGACTATGCTCTCGAAGAGCAGTTCCTGGAAGAGGAGGCCCCGGACCTGGTGCTCGGGTCATCCTTTGAGCAGGCTCTCTCCCCCTCCGCTGCGTTTGTCGGGGTGACCCACCCTATCCGGGGCAGGGTAAGGCTTACCGCCCGTCCGCTCGCCGGGGTCCAGGGTGCCTGCGCCCTCGTGGAAGACGTCCTGAACGCCTGCATGGACCGGGAAAGCTGCGGCCCTTCCGGCACAGCCGGGCCCTGAAACAACCCCACCCCCGCCCGTTTTTTTATTTTCACCCTGCGCAGATCGAACCCTTATATAGCCTTGTCCCGGACAGTATGGGCAGGGAGGAACGATCCGTGAGAAAAGCCGGGTATATACTTCGTGACGGGTGGAAAGTCCTTGATCGCGAGGGTATCCCCCGGGAGGTCCTGGCCCTCCATATCCACGGAGCGACCCTGGGGATGTGCCTGGACACCCTGTGCAGGTCGCTCCGGGAAGGGAGCGCCGTGCCGGTGGAAAGGGTCAAAAAGAACTGGATGCCGTACCTGGCCGGGCTGGCTGGCACGGCTACAGTCTCCCGTTCAGGGAAGGCGCTCAATATCGAGCTTGTCAATAGCGACCGGTTCACCCTCTCGCTCGATGCCCTGTATGGCGTCATCAACCGGACCGAGAGGTATGCCTCGGTTGCCGAGCTCCCCCGGTCCGCGGCGGAGCCAGCCCCCCGGAACCGCCTCATCACCGACTATGCCAGCACGCTCTCCCGGTATTCCTCAGGTGCCCCGGACGGGCTCACTGCATGATATTTGGGGCCGAAGGAAAAACCGGCGGGAATTTCTTCGCGGCATGTACCGGATGAAAATGACGGTGGCATTTTCACATGAAATCAAGGGAGTTGCCTGATCTCCCCTATTATCTCTTTTAACCTTTCCGGATAACTTCGGCCACATGGTCCCCGACTGCCCCGGTCCCGGCTGACCCGCCCATGTCCCTGGTCACCACACCGCCAAGGATGCTCTTCCCGATTGCCTGGACCACGGCCACGGCGGCCTCGTGCTCGCCCAGGTGGTCCAGGAGAAGGGAGCCTGCCCATATCGTGGCCATGGGGTTTGCAACTCCCAGGCCGCGGTACTTCGGGGCGGAACCATGGATTGGCTCGAACATGGACGTGCCCGAGGGGTTGATGTTGCCGCCGGGCGCGAGACCGAGGCCCCCCTGGATCATGGCCCCGAGGTCGGTGATGATGTCCCCGAACATGTTGGGGGTGACCACCACGTCGAACCACTCGGGGTTCTTGACAAACCACATGGTGACCGCGTCAACAAAACTGGACTCGGTGGCAAGACCCGGGTACCGGGCCGTGGTCTCGGTAAATACTTCCCGCCACAGGCCGTAGACATCCGAGAGAACATTTGCCTTGTCCACCGAGGTGAGCTTCTTCCGCCTGCGTGACGCCAGTTCGCAGGCATACGTAATCACCCGGCGGGCCCCCTCCCGGGTGACGATCCCGATCTGGTACGCGACCTCCTCGGCATCGCTCTCGATGTCAAGGCCAAACTTAACCTGGTACAGCTCCCGGCGCACTTCCAGTTCCGCCTTCTGTTCCCGCCTGAACCTGCCCCCGATGCCTACGTAGAAGTCCTCGGTATTCTCCCTGATCACCACGAAGTCGATGTCCCCGGGGCCCTTCCCGGCGAGCGGTGTGCCCACCCCCGGCAGGAGCCGTATGGGCCGGAGGTTGATGTACTGGTCGAAGTGGAAGCGGAGGCGCAGGAGGATGCCCTTTTCCAGGATCCCCGGCGGGACTCGCTCGTCCCCGATGGCGCCGAAATAGATGGCGCGGAAACGGGAGAGTTCTTCCAGTTCCTCCTCCCGTATCAGCTCCCCTGTCCTGCAGTACCGGTCGGCACCAATGGGAAAATCGGTCCATTCGATATCAAAACCGTACCGGTCTGCCGCCGCATCCAGGACCTTCTTCCCTTCGCGGATTATCTCGGGCCCGATGCCGTCTCCGGCTATGGACGCGATGCGGTACATGTCTCCACCTCGGGGTGCTTCCGCGCATATGCCACAAGGCCTCCGGCCTGCACGATCTCCTGGAGAAATGCCGGAACCGGTTCGATGCGATACCGTTTTCCCCCGCTTTCCACGTAACCCTCGCGTGCATGGACCCGGAGTTCGCTCCCGTCGGCGATCCGGTCGGCTTCCGGGCACACGAGCGGGAGGAGCCCTACGTTGATTGCGTTCCTGTAGAAGATGCGGGCAAAGGACCGGGCGATGATGACGTTCACCCCGGCCCCCGCCAGGGCTAGAGGCGCATGCTCCCGGGAGGAACCGCACCCGAAATTCCGGCCGGCAACGATAATGTCCCCTTCCTTTGCTTCGCGGGCGAACTCGTCCCTCGTGCCTTCAAAGGCATGGGATGCCAGGACGAGGGGGTCGTTGTGCACCAGGTACCGCCCGGGGATTATGGCATCCGTATCAATATTATCGCCGAATTTCCAGACTTTCATCGTATCACACCTCCCTCGGGTCGGTGATCTCCCCGCGTATGGCGCTGGCTGCCGCCGTTGCCGGTGAGCAGAGGTACACCATCGATTCCGTGCTCCCCTGCCTGCCCCGGAAGTTGCGGTTCGAGGTCGAGAGCGAGACCTCCCCGGGTGCCAGGAGGCCGAACGCCCCTCCCATGCAGGGGCCACAGCAGGGGGCTTCAACGAGCGCCCCGGCCGAGACGAACTGGTCGATCAGACCCGCCCGGAGGGCCTTTAAGTATTCCTCCCGGGAGGCGGGTATCACGATGACCCTGATGTCCGGCGAAAAGGTATGGCTCCCCAGGACCTCTGCCGCTTCGAGGAGGTCTTCGAACCTCCCGTTGGTGCAGGAGCCGATGAACACCTGGTCGACGTGGGTGCCGGCGACACGGGTGACGTCCACGACCTGGTCGACGTTGTGTGGCAGGGCGACCCTGGGGGCAAGCCCCGAGACATCATAGAAGCGTTCCCTGGCAAACGCGGCATCCTCGTCGCTTTTCAGGTCGAACGGCGCCATTGCCCTCCGGGCACTCAGGTAATTCCAGGTGACCCTGTCCGGCGGCACTATCCCGGCCTTGGCACCGACCTCGACTGCCATGTTGCAGCAGGTCATCCTGCCGGCCATGTCCATGTGCTCGATCGCCTCCCCGGAAAACTCCAGGGCCTGGTAGGTGGCCCCATCGGCCCCGAGGTCCCCGGCCACGTGGAGGATGAAGTCTTTCGGCCCGACCCTGGCGGGGAAACGCCCGTGTGCCTGCAGCCTGATGGTCCCGGGCACCCGAAAATAGAGTGCCCCGAACTTGAGGGCAAAACCCATGTCGGTTGAGCCTATACCGGTAGCGAAGGCGCCGGCAGCACCGTACATGCAGGTGTGGGAATCGGCGCCGACGATGATCTCCCCTGGAGCCGCCCTGCCTTTCTCCATGACCACCTGGTGGCAGATCCCCTCCCTGATATCGTAGTTGTGGATCTGCTGTTCGGCGGCGAATTTTCGCATGAAGACCTGGTTTTCGGCGGCGGGGATAGAATCTGCAGGGACCTGGTGGTCAAAGAGGAGGACAACCCTGGCCGGGTCAAAGACCTTTGCCCCACCCATTTCCCGGAATTTCTGGACTGCCAGGGGCCCGGTAATATCATGGATCATCGCCTGGTCCACCTGGGCCATGACGACTTCCCCGGCCTGGATCTCCCTTCCGCATTTTGAGGAGAATATCTTCTCTACCAGAGTTGCTCCCATGAAGAATCACCAATAATTGCACCTTCCCGGTTCATGTAGTTTGGGGAGCCTTTTTCGGCCCGGAGCCTTGGTCTACTGGGGTTCCAGGGCCGGGCTGGGCGTTTTTCCTGGAGATAACTGCAAATTTTTTCACAATTAAGGGAAGGTATTTCACAGGCCCGGGACAAATTGCATACGTGATGCACATGAAGCGCACGTTTCTTTCGACGGTATGCACGCTGCTGGTCCTGGCAGCACTGGTATGCCCGGTTGTATCCGCTGCAGCCGACGGGACCCAGGACCGGGTTATCAGCACCCAGGCGTCGGCACAGCTGCAGGTCACTCCGGACCGCGCCCAGGCCACCTGCTCGGTGCAGACCGAGAATGCCGACGTGAAAGTTGCCCAGGCAGCGAACGCCGTCACCATGGACGGTGTCATCAATGCACTCGTAAATGCGGGGATCAACCGTTCAGACATACGTACCACAGGGTACAGCATTTACCCTGTCTATGACGATACGACGCCCCTTCCCTTCGGGCAGAAGGTAAAGTACTACCGGGTGACCAACAGCGTCCAGGTGACCATCCGGGACATAACACGCACCGGCGAGATCATCGATATCGCGGTGGGAGCGGGTGCCAATTCTGTCGATTCTGTCAACTTCATGGTGAGCGAGGAGATGGAGCAGGCCTACCGGGCCCAGGTACTTGCCAGCGCGGTAAAGAAAGCCCGTGCCGATGCGGATACCATTGCCGCAGCTGCGGGTGTCACCATAACGGGAGTACAGCAGATCTCTTCCCAGGGGTACTATGCCCCGGTCATATCCGATACAGCGCGGTACGCCGCCGGTGCGGAAGCAAAATCAGCGGCAGTCCCGACCCCCGTGGAACCCGGGCAGGTCACTATTTCCGCGCAGGTCTCCGCTTCCTACCTTATCGGCTGATACGATCCTTTTTTTCCAACCAGCGACCTTTGCCCATCCTTGTCATCCCCTGGAATAACCTCTGCACCTGGTCCCCGGGCAAGAGGGCCTCCGGGGATATGGGGAGAAATATTCCAAACAATGGATTTCTCATACATATTCCCGGGATCCACCTATGTTTTGCATGAAACACGTGAGGGCAGCCGCTTCCATGCTCCCACCAGGGAATTCCCGGATCACGATAATGCCAGGATTCCTCCGGCCCTTTCCTCCTGCACACATTACGCCCCGACAAAAAACATCGCGGTTTTTAAAAGGGGGGCAACCTGGCCGCATGGACTCATTTGCGACCTCCACTCGAACCGGAATGGCGCCAGGGGGAACCTCTGTCATACGGGCATCACCTGGGGAATCTGGTGTCCATGACTCCCTTGGAAAAATGTATCCGTCCGGACGGCGTACGAGTCAACTGTACCAACATTTCCGATTGTTGCACCGGGGGCATCCCACCAGGGGCTGATCCGGCCGGTCTTTGGAGTCCTGATCCTCCTGGAGCAGGACCATGCCCTGCATGCCCGGCCTGGTGCCGAAACTTGCAAAAACCAGGAATCAGAGGTTTTTACCGACAAGGGAAAAGTACATGGAAGGGTTGGCCTTGTATATAGGAGGCTATGGAAATGGAACGGAATATCGGGTTTAAAGAGCGGAGATACATTGAAGAACTGCGTATCCTCACCAAAGCCACGGCCCTTGACTGCGTGATCGACGAGCGGTTCGAACGGGTCATCTACGTGATCAAGCGGGGGGACATGGGCCTAGCCATCGGCAAGAAAGGGGAAAATATCCGGAGGCTCCAGAACGTCCTGGGGAAAAAGGTCGAAATGGTGGAATATGCAGAAGAACCCCAGGAATTTATAAAAAACATCTTCAAACCTGCCGAAGTCACCCGCGTGGCGGGGGGAGAGCCGGGCGAACCCCTGAATATCTACGTCAGGAAGAAGGGCGATCTCGGGCTCGCCATCGGCAAAGGCGGTTCAAACATAGAGAAAGCACGGATCCTGGCCAGGAGATTCGGCGGGGTGGAGCTCGGGGAGGTCCTGGTGGAGGAGGGCGAATAGATGGGCAGTACCCGGGTGCTTGAAGAGGTCTGGGACGTCATAGGGGACCGGTTCAGCCACCCCCGGCAGGGTTCGTACGTCAGCGGGCTCATTGCCGACCCGAAAGGCATCGACCGCATCCTTGAAAAAGTGGGAGAAGAGTCAACCGAGTTCATCCTTGCCGTGAAAAACGGAGAACGCAGGCGTATCATCGCGGAGGCCGCGGACCTCCAGTTCCACCTGCTGATAAGCCTGCGGGCAGCCGGTGTCGATCTTTACGATGTCTTCTCCGAGCTCGAGTCCCGCCGGCGATGACTGGTGGGACTTACAGGAGCCGCTGATTCCGTCCCACCTGAAAGGTTTGATGCCCTCTCTGATACGATAACTCGCGGACCGGCAGGAGCTCCTTGGCCCTGTCCCGGATGAAAGATTTTGATGCCCTCTCTGATTACGGTGGCTAGCCGGACAGGTACGCATCCAGGTCCTGCAGGGGAGGCAGTTCGGCGGACGGCAGGCCGCTGTCGGCCATGACCTGGGGATCAACCAGGATGGGTGCCTGGCACCGGACACATATGGCGATCCCGTCGCTCGGGCGGCAATCCAGGCTTATCTCCCTGTTGTCCTGGACAAACACGAGCCTGCCATAGTATATGCCATCTTCCAGGGCATCGATAAGGAGGGACTGCAGCGCCACGTTGAGCTTGTTCAGGAACTCCACGAAGAGGTCATGGGTGAGGGGCCGGGGAGAAACTTCTGCCTTCAGGGCGTTATGAATGGAAATAGCCTCCCATAGGCCGATATAAATGGGCAGGCACGTATCCTCGCCATGGGAGAGGACCACGGCCGGGGACGCCCCGAGGGGCCCCACTGCGACATATACCCCTTTTACTCCGCACCTGAGTGGCTCCATCGCTGCACAAGGATTGGCGGGGGCGCACTTCAAGATTTGCTCCCAGCCTGCGGACACGTGCCTGCCGGGAATTGCTGGCGCCACGGATAGGGCCGCGTGGGAAACAAGGGATTAAATGGTGAAAATATCCCGTGAGTTTTCTGCGGAGAGAAGGCCGCACCTCATCCCGGCGTCGAGCCAGGCGTGTCCATAGCTGTACGATGCCAGGGCATTCCCCATCCTCCCTGAGGAGATGAATGCCGTCCCCCAGGAGAGGTGCACGCGGGCCACCATGATAAGGCGCAGTCCTGCCGGGAACAGGGCGCTTTCCGGGTCTGCCGCCGGGTGGGCAGCCGTGCAGGCATCCGCGAGCAGTCTCCGGTAACGGGATACCTTCTCCTCCACCCGGTCTTCCGGGCCCGGGCACTCCAGGTTGCCAAAGAACCAGCCCCTCCGGGGCGCCCCGGCCCTGACCAGGCCGAGGCAGCAGCCGGCATCCATCCACCCCAGGGCATAGCTCCATGCCGCCAGTGCATTCATATGGTCTCCCGATCGCTCGAAAAACGCTCCATCCGCCTGGTACGCGGTTGCCATCCGGCTCACAACCTCCCCGAGGGGAAACAGGAGTGTGCCCGGGATGATAGCAATCTCGAGCGTGGCGAGACGGCCTGCAAGTTCGGTGATGGGTGAGGCGGCAGGAGTCATAAGCCGGCGAACATCTCGAGATACTCCTTTTCCATGACATGCAGCGGGCCGGGCACCACCAGCACGTGGAGCGGAGGCCCGAAATCGGTTCGCATCAGCGTATCAGCCGTCCCGGCAGCTACCACCGGCCCGGGAGACCCTGCCCGGGCGATTCCCACATAGAGGGGTATGGTTACATCTTTCTGCTCTGCCATCTCCTCGAGGAGGACAATCGCCTCGGGAATGGTCATGCACCGGTCCTCCTGGATATCCAGGTATACCAGGGTATGGAGCGATCCGGCCAGGTTTGCCGCCACCACTTCGACCGGGGCGAGGGGAAACCAGTTTCTCCGGGGGAAGGGGAGTGAACAGGACTTTCCAAAACGGTAGTTCTGCAGGCCGGTAAGCCCGCACACTGCGCTCGAAATGGAGGCACCATGGATGAGGGTGGTCTCGACACCCATCTGCCCCGCCCTGATGCGCAGGTCCATGTGCGTCGTGGAGACCATGGGGTCGCCCCCCGTCAGGAACGCCACCCGGTGGTCCCTTGCCAGGGCCAGCACCTTTTCCGGGTGGAGCTCTACTTCGCCCCTCCCAAGGACGGCTACGGGTTTCTGGTACAGGTTCTCCAGGTCGGCAACCGTGTTTCCACAGAGCCGGGACGTATACCCCTCCAGGAAGATATAATCTGCGCTTTGAATGAATTCCAGCCCTTTGAGAGAGATATCCCGGGCATCATACAGCCCAAGCCCGATGAATGCCAGCATTGCATCACACCCCTGCGACCGCCCTCACCGTCTAGAAATGCTGCACCGTCATGCGTTCGACCAGGATCTCCACCACCATGTGCGCATCGGAGCGGCGCAGGGCGCTGATGAATACGACCGGGACGTCTTCGCGAAGTTTCAGGCTCACCCGGACCGCCTGTTCGTCTAAGCGGTGGGGGAGGTCTGCCTTGTTCACCGCTACCACCAGCGGAAGCTTCGAGGCAAACGCGATCTCCATGAGGTCCCTGGCCCTGCCGAGGTCCTCCGGCCGGGTAGCATCGATTACCAGCACGATACCCATGGCGCTCCGCACCAGCTGGGGAATAATCGGGTCAAACCTGGGCTGCCCCGGGGTCCCGCAGAGGGAGATATCAAACCCTTTCAGGTGGAGCCAGCCAAGGTCCATGGCAACCGTGGTGCGGAACCCATTCAGGTCGCCCCGGTCAACCGAGATCCCCCGGTCCGAGGCGTTCGCCACGAAGGTCGACTTGCCGGAGTACGGCGGGCCTGTCACGATTATCTTTGGAATATACAGCTTCACGTGCGAATCGGTGGAGGTATACGGGATGGACCGCCGGGGCATCCTTGCCCACGCGACATGCTCGAGGGTAAAAAAGTTGAAGAAGGGGACGGTGGTGTAAGCTGACTGCAGGGAAAAAATAAGGTCAAAAATATTTCCAGAAGCCAGCCGGGAGATCAGGGCCTCGCCCTCAAGGTTCAGGTGCTCTACCACGGTGGTCAGCGGCGCCCCGGTCCCCGGAACCGAGATGGCCTCGAGCCCCCCCTCGAGCCCCAGGTCCTCGTAGAGGAGGTCAAAGTAGACGAAGAGCACATCGATGCGCTCCTCTTTCACCCGGTCGTTCAGCAGTGAGATCCAGCACGATTTCCGTTTTCTGGCGCTCCTGGCCTCATGGTTGATGGTCTCCCGCGCATTGCTGTCGATGACTGTCAGCTGCCCGGCAGCGGCGACTGCACCACCCACCGCCCCAAGGTCGCACCTGAAGACCGACTCATTCGAGGTGGGAACTACGACGAGGCACCGGCGGCCGTCAAGCAGGGCGGAACGGAGGGTACTCAGCATGAAGAGGCGTCCGTCCACCCCTGGTTCCAGCGAAAAAAGGACCCGGGTTCCTTCCGGTATCCCCGGACCCAGCATCTCGTCAATCCCGGAAATGCCGGTCCGAATCATACCTTCACCTCCACGGAGCCCTGGCCGACGGTAAATTCCATCCATTCCCTTGTCACGCCCGGGATCCCATGGATTCGCAGGAATTCCCCCTCAGGCCCGGTCTTCACCTCGATCACCACATTCATAAGCTGTCTCATTAAAGAAATTGTCCGTTCGTCAAAGGACTGGCCGTTCAGGATGTAAATTCCCAGTGATTCCATTTTCTTCAGCCTGGTGTTCAGGACATGGAGGAACTGGTAGAGGACCTCGAGTTTCCGGTACATCAGCATGGTGGTGAGCGAGTCGACGTAGAACCTGACCGGCGGGGGGAAAAGGGCCTGGGTGGAGCTGCTGAATTCTCCCTGGAAGATGCTCTCCATCAGGGACGAGAACTTTATCCCAATCCCGGTCAGGTCGCTTGGGCTGGCGACGTACTTCACCTCCATCGAATCGGCAATCCCCGGGGTGGAGAGTTTTGTCACCGAGTCTATGATCCCGATGAAATCGCGATTGAACCCGGTGCCTGCAAGGAAATCACGGACATCGACCGATCGCATGGTGGTGGAAAGGATGACGGCATATTCGCCCGGCCTCGGGCGAGTGAGGGCGTACCCCAGCTGCTCGCCGCTGCTCTGCGCCGGTGCGAGCACGAGGATACCGGTGCCGGGTTCCAGCCCCCCTTTCAGGGCATCGATGGGTCCAATTCCTGTTTTATACGCGTACATTACCCACCCATCATGTCATGATGATGTTTATAAGCCATCCGATTATAACGCCCAGGCTAAGGGTATACAGGCACACAAGCACGGCGATCCTGGCTCCCACCTCGCGGTAGAGGACCCCGATCGTGGATACGCACGGTATGAAGAGAACGGCGACAAGGGCAAAAATATACAGTTGCACCGGCGTCATCACCGTAGCGAGGTCTGCGGTCCCGGCAAGGATGACCAGGGTCTCGAGGGCCATCTCCTTGCGCAGTATGCCAAAAATCAGCGCCGTCGTTGCATAGCCGGGGAGCCCGAGGATTGTGGTCGAATATGGCCCGATGAACTCCTGGAACAGGGTGAAAAAGCCGGCCCACTGCAGGAGCCCGAGAACAATGCTTGAGCCGACCAGGAGGGGCATGGCTACCACGAGGAAGTCCCGCACCCGGTACCAGGACTTGGCCAGCACGTTCGAGAGCTGTGGCCGCCGCAGGGGCGTAAGTTCCATGATCATGCCCAGCTGCTCACCCGGGGTCACCCGCGAAAGGAAGAGCCCGGTCACGATAACCAGGATAAAGACGACAAGATACACGGACAGGGCTGCACCAATCCCCACGAACGCGGCCAGCATTCCGGCTATGACCACAGTCCTTGCCGAGCAGGGGACCAGGGTGACAAGGAAGGCGGCAATAGTCCTCTCTCTCCGGCTCCCCAGGAGCCGGATGCTCATGATGGCCGGCACGGTGCACCCAAAGCCGAGCACCATGGGGATGATGCCCTGGCCATGCATTCCCACGCGGTGCATGGCCCGGTCTGCAAGGAACGCTGCCCTGGTGAGGTACCCCGAATCCTCGAGGATGGAGACGGCAAGGTAAAAGGTGAAGATGAATGGGAGAGCAATACCCAGCCCGGCCTGGAGGGCGAGCAGGAACGAGAGGCCGAGCTGGGTGGCGATGGGAGGAAGGGCCAGTTCCCGGAACGGGGTGACCAGCGCTGCATCAAATGCCCGGACCAGGAGCCCCTCCATCGCGGACCCGACAAGGAATACCAATGCCAGTATGGCGATCAGGGTCCCTGCCAGGATCAGGACTCCCCAGACCCGCGACGTCAGGAGCCGGTCAAGATCTCGCTGCCGGGGGGAAAGCTTCTCGTGGATGATCGCCGCGGTCACCCGGTGAGCAAAGTGGTGCCGGTTCCCGGCGATGATCTGCGATACGGACATGAGGTGGATTCTTTCGATCTCGCGGCCGAGCACTTCTGCGGATTCAAGGAGCTCGTTCCTGTTTCCAATCCCCTGCAGGGCCTGCAAAGCCTCCAGGCGGGTACTGTGGTGCATGGACTGGAGGCTTCGGACCGCTGCCTCGACATGGTGGTCGTAGTGGACCTCGATCCTGGTGCCGGGCCTGGCAGAGATTGCGGCGGGTATGATCTTCCCGATATTTTTTCCCTGGATGGCGGTCACCGGTACGATCTCGACGCCGAGGATCTGTGAGAGCCCGGCGATATCAATCTCGATGCCGCTTGCCTCCGCCTCGTCCATCATGTTCAGGACCAGCACCAGGGGGACCCCGTATTCCGCCACCTGGGCGATGAGGTAGAGGTTCCGTTCAAGGTGCGCAGCGTCGAGGACGGCGACGAGGGCATCCGACCCCCCTTCCTGCAGGAAGGTGCGGACCATTTGCTCCTCCGAGGACTGGCCATCGAGGGAATAGACTCCGGGAAGGTCCACGATCTCCATCCTTTCCCGCTCGAGGCAAAGGCTTCCCCGTTTGAGGTCGACTGTGGTTCCGGGGTAGTTGCTCACGGCTACCCCGATGCCGGTCAGCTGGTGAAAAATAAGGGATTTTCCGACATTGGGGTTCCCGATGAGCCCGATTCTCATGTCAGACATGCTCCACGGCAATGAACCGGGCTATTTCCTGCGAGAGTGCGATATCGCAGCCCTTGACCCTGATCACCACGCCCCTGCCCGGTATCCTGCGTACCAGCGCGACCTCTACGCCGGGGAGTATCCCCAGGTCAGAAAGGCGCTGGCACCCGTCGCGGCAGCAGACCCTGGTCACCTTCAGGAGCGTTCCTTCCGGAAAATCGGAGAGGACAGGGGTTCCTGCGGGGAGGGGGCACGCCGGCACGCAGGGAAGCCCTGCGGCTCTCCCGAGGTACGTGTTGAGCCGGTCAGCTGCCTCATCCGAGATCCCGTGCTCCAGGACGCAGGCCTCCCGTGACGCCTCCTCCGGCTTCATGCCGAGCATCTCTGCAAAAAAAGACTGCAGGATCCTGTGCTTGCGCATGATGCGGCACCCGATCTCCTCTCCACGGGGGGTGAGAACTACGGATCCCCCCTCGATGACCACCTCGCCGGACCGGGCAAGGGTATTGAGCGGCGCCCGGACTGCGCTTTCCTCCCTTGACAGATGTACAGCGATCTCGGCCATGGTGGGGCGGGCATTCCCGTTTTCTGCGAGCACGCAGAGTGCTTCAAGCACATCTTCCTGTGAAGAGGCCTCCATCTATACTGAGTAGGGACTGCCCGCGTATTCAAACCATCCAAGCACTGCAGGGCTGCCGGCTGGCAGGATTCCTGCAGTATGTCCCGGAAAGGAGAATACATATGTATACCGGCGAATACCACTCTAGCGAAAAAAGGATCAGGTCCCGGGGGAGCATCTTGGTGGAGGCAGGGAACCGTCAGGTAGCAGAACAGTTGACCCTCATGGGGCAGCTGCTGGAGATCCTTGACGGCAATGTCTTCAAGGTGCGTGCCTACCTCCGCGCGGCAGACCTCATCGAGCGCATGGGAACCCCGGTTGCAGGGATGAGCGAAGAGGAACTGGCATCCATACCAGGGATCGGCACTGCCCTTGCACGGAAGATCCGCGAGGTCATAGAGACGGGGACGTTCCACGAGCTGGAGGACACAAGGAAGGAAGTGCCCGGCTCCCTCATTGAGCTTCTGCAGCTGGAGGGCGTCGGCCCGAAGACGGTCAAGGTGCTCTGGAAAAAGCTCTCTGTCAAGAGCGTCGACGATCTGGAGCGGGAGGCGCGGGCACACCGGATTCGTGCCATCAAGGGGTTCGGGGAGAAGAAGGAGCAGGGCTTTCTGAAGGCAATCACGTACTACCGGGAGCAGTCGGGGAGGATGACCCTTCTCGAGGCCGGAAACGTGGCGGGGAAGGTGATCCCGGTGCTGAAGGAAGGCTCCTTCGAGGTAGCCGGGAGTTACCGCAGGGGCAAAAGCACCATCGGCGATATCGATATCGTCAGCATGGAGCCCCCGTCCCTCCTCAATCCCCGGCTCCGCGGGGTCGCAGAAGAGGTGATCGATGAAGGGGACCGGCGCACCTCGATCCGCGTCCTGGGAAAGCGGGTTGACGTGCGGTTCACCTCTCCGGCCAGGTTCGGGTCCATGCTCCTCTACCTGACCGGTTCCAAGGCTTTCAATATCAAGCTCAGAGAGATCGCCATGGGCCGGGGGCTCAAGCTGAACGAGTACGGCATCGAGGACCGCACCGCCTCGCGGATGCATGAATTCTCACGCGAGGAGGATATTTTCAATTTCCTGAACATGGACTACGTGGTGCCTGAGCTGCGCGAAGACTGGGGCGAGGTGGAGGCGGCCATGAACCATACCCTCCCCCAGCTTGTCACCATGGGGCAGGTGAAAGGTGACCTGCACGTGCATAGCAACTGGAGCGACGGCAAATTGAGCCTGGAAGACCTGGCCAGGGCAGGGGAACGGCAGGGATACCAGTATATAGTCTGTTCGGACCACTCGTCCACCCTGGGGATTGCCCATGGGCTCGACGAACAGGCTTTCCGGAAACAGCAGCACGAGATCGAGATGGTAAACCGGCAGGGGGCCTGCCATATTTTTCATGGAGCCGAGGTGGATATCCTTGCAGATGGCTCCCTGGGGCTGTCGGGAACCATCCTGGGCGACCTTGACGTGGTCATCGGATCGGTCCACTCGGCTTTCGGCCAGGACACTGACGTGATGACCCGCCGGATCATCGCGGCCATGGAGAGCGGGCACGTGCACATCATCGGGCATCCTACCGGCCGGATCCTGGGGAGGCGGCCGCCCTATGAGATCGACATGGCGAGGGTCATCGACAGCGCTGCCGCGACCGGGACCGCGCTGGAATGCAATGCGTCCCCTTACCGCCTTGACCTTGACGATGCCCATATCAGGGAAGCGGTTCTCCGTGGTGTGAAGATAGGCGTGGGCACCGACATGCACGACCCCGTGGAGCTGGACTTCATGAAGTTCGGCATCATCACCTGCCGGAGAGGGTGGGCCGGGCCCGGGGCGGTCCTCAATACCTTTTCCCTTCCGGAGATCCTGGAGTGGGCCGGATGATCCGCTGGCTCTACGAGCGCAGCCTGGCACGGAGTATCGTCCTCCTGCCGGGCCACATCTGCTTTATGATCACGGGGGAGGACGTTGCCTCTGCGCCCGGCAAACTCAGCGAGGTCACTGCATGGTGCATAGACATATCCCTGTCGGTCCAGCAGAAGGCCGCAGGTGGAACCGGCGGGGGGAAGAGAGCCATAGAAGGCGTGACCTTCCATATCAGCACCGCGGATCCCGGTGCCCTCTCGCCCTACCTCGGGGACATCCGTGGAATCGCCTCCACCGCCCGGCTGTCACTGCATATCGGCGAAAAGAGCGAGACCGCCGGGGAGGGGATGGAGGTTTGCGTAGCGGTTGGAAAGAGCGGGCGCGAGGAGATCGCCTGGTGTATCCGCAGGATGGCCGAGGAGAAGATGGAGCCGGGCGAGGTCAGCGAAGCCGCGATCGAGGAGCGGCTCACCTTCCATTACCACCCGGACCTGGTAATCAAAACAGGCGGCAGCCATCTCACCGATTTCCTCATCTGGCAGTCGGTATACTCCGAGCTGTTTTTCTCCGACGTGAACTGGCCATGGTTCAGGAAGACCGATTTCCTCCGGGCCCTGCGGGACTACCAGAACAGGGTGCGGCGTTTTGGCCGGTGAAAAGGCAGGCTGGTGATCGGATGGATTTCCCATCCGCCGCGATGTTCAGGGATCGGTTAAAACCCTGGGATCTAGTAGTATATCCCGTCAACCCGCTGGGAATAAACCCGTACTGCCCTGAGAAGGTCAATTTTCCGGAACACCGGCCAGTACGGGGCGCAAAAATAGACGGCGCATTCATGGCCGCTGGCGAGCCAGGGAAGAAAATTGGATGTCCGGTATTCATTTCCAGTCCGTATAATCAGGTCCACCGGGGGAAGCCGCTGGCCGGCATGGAGGCATTCCTCGACCAGGGTGGGGTTAACATCCCCGGGCTGGCACCGCCCCTCCCTGACCCTCTGCAGGATGACCCTGGCAGCATTCACGATCTCGTTTCTCCCCCCGTATGCGAGGGCGATGTTGAGGTGGAAGTTCCCGTAGTTCCTGGTCGCGTCTTCCGCCTGCTCGATAACCCCCAGGAGGTCGCGGGGCAGGAGCCGCCTGTCCCCCACCATGCTGACCCGGATGCCATAGCGGTGCACTCTCGGATCGCTGGCCACGCGCTCGAATTTTTCCTTAAAGAGCGCGAACAGGTTCTCCACCTCCTCGCGGTCACGGGAAAAGTTCTCGGTGGAGAAGGAGTAGAGGGTGAGGTGCCGGACACCGAGTTCCCTGGCCCAGTCAAGCATCTCCTCGGTGCGGTCTGCCCCGGCCCGGTGCCCTACGTGGCGGGAGAGCCCCCGTAGCTTTGCGAACCGGCGGTTTCCGTCCTGGATGATGGCGATGTGCGGGGGGATATGAAGGCACTGCATCCGCAGTATCCGCTCGTAGAGGGGGTCAGCCAGGCCTCTGAGCATCAGACCGGGGTCACCTCCACGACCAGGCCGCGGTCAGGGTACCGCTCCAGGACAGACTTCTTTCCGGGGAGGTCACCGGCATACCTGGTAATCACCCACCACGCAGTTTCCACCATCCCGTCCCGGACCTCGTACATGTCGTCTCCCAGGTCACGGATAACGGTGGGCACTGATTCAGATTCCAGGACGCCGTAGATGACGGTTCCGTCGCTGGTGACCTCGTCAAAGGGCCGGGCCGTGTTGCCGGCGATCCTGACCAGGCGCTTCCTGAGCTGGACCGAGTCCTTGAACCGCGATGAACACCAGTGCACCCGGGGCAGTGAAACGAGGGGGCGTGCCCACTCCCGCGCCCCTTCCACGGCATTGTGCACCCCGTCTTCAGGGGTTAGCCCGCGGTTCCGCATCTCCCCGGCGTTGCTCTCCCCCCACTCCAGCTCGTTGATATTGAGAAAGTCCAGGTAGGGGAGGGTACAGGCCAGGCACCCGATGCCTGGCAGGGACGGCACCTCGATCCCGACCGTGAAGCCCAGGTCTCTTGCCATTTCCGCTGACCTCATAAACTCCCCTTCGATGACAGACTCCCAGGTCTCGTACGGTGGATGGAACCGCAGTTCGTCAATTATCCCGGACAAGGCAAGGAGCTCATCCCGGCCCGGGGCACGGCCGGTATAGAGGTGTATGTAGTGGTCGTCCCCGAACGCGTCCTTGAGGGCACGCGAAAAGGTCACCACCCGCTCCAGCCGCTCGAGTGGCTCGCCACCGGTGATGCTGCTGCCGAGCGCGCTCATGACCCGCCCGACCGCTATGGCTTCATCCGGTGTCGTCACCGGGTGTTCGTTGGCCCACACCGCGTCTTTTCCTTTCCTCTGGCTGGAAAGCGGGCAGTACCAGCAGGTGCGGCGGCAGACGCCGGTAATGAAGAGGACCATGGTGGCCCCCTGGTGGCAGAGCGCACACCCCCGGGAGAGGAGCTCCTTCTTTCCCATGCCAAGGAGTCCTGGTATTTATTTACCGCTCATTACAGATGGAACCTTTGGCCTTACCAGGAGCGACCGGGGAATGCTGTAAGCCGCGGTGTCTTGGGATATGGCTGCTGCTAAAGACCGGGAGAATGTCGGTAAATTGCTATCTGCGGTCCCGGCCATGGAACAAGGTAAGGAAGAAGACGAAACCGGGATCCGGGATGTGAGGTTGACCGTCCCGACCTGGAAATCGGGCAGGGAGGATGGAACCGGCAGCCGGGAAGTAAGGTTTATGGTCCCGATAGGGGAAACCGGGAGGGTCGATGAAACCGGGAACCGGGAGGACAGGTTGAGCTTCGGCAGGGTGATGGTAGCTGCCGGAGCGGGCGAGCCGCCCTGTTCCCGGGTGAATGCCTTGAGGCAGACATTGGTATTGGCATAGGTGTCGGTCAGATCGGCCCAGCTCGCTCCATCAGGACTCACGTAACTTTCTCCGGCCTGGGCTGTTGCCCGGGATGAGAACCCCTTGAGCGGGTACTCGATCGCGACCGGGTACTCGAAGCCCGGGGTAGTGAGGGACACCACGATGCTGAATTTCTCGCCCTTTGCCAGGGGAACAGGATTTGCAAGTTGAATGGTATGGTACCCCGGGTTCCCGATCGACCCGTCCTGGGAGGTTTCAGGCGTGCCGCTCCGGGGAGTTGCTCCTGCATCGCGGTAGACCTCTATGTGGTAGGATGAACCGGTGGTCGGCGTATAGAAGCTCACCGCGGCGATCTCCCCGGGCGCGGCTGCAGTAAAGATATTGGCAAACCAGGCCGTGTCGCTCCCGGTCCCGAAACTGATAACCCAGCCCAGCGGGTCGTACTGGTAGATCCTGTCGTAATTTCCGGGGTCCTCCCCGAGGAACACCATGTTCTCCCTTCCTATGAGCGAGTCGTAATATGATACGTACCCGTAGCCGGAATCTCCCCAGTCCGTCCCCCAGCTGTTCTTGATCAGGAAAGCGCCATCACCGGGAGGAGTATTGGCAAAGTTGTACCGGCTGTAGGTGTCGTCCCATCCCACGATGGCGATAGCATGGTTCTGGCCAGACGTCCCGCGATAAAAATACGAGGCCGTTTCCGCCGAGTAATGTGCCTTCTCATAGTGAATTGAGGAATATACAGCCCCATACTGCTGCAGTGCCTCCTTGATGCGCGAGTTATCCGACGGTGCTGTCCTCGGCGTCAGGAACTCGACGTTCTGGACATGCTCCACGGGGACCGCTTTTCTCGACGAGACGCTGCTGCTCTCCTGGTAGGGGTCGACCTGCTCCGAGATCGGGCCTCCCCACCGGGCGAGGTAGGAGACCGCCATGAGGTAGTTGCCGCCCTGGCACGGCGCCGGATCGAACCCGTGGGTATTTTTCATATTGTTCTCGGAGAGGTCCACGTTCCTCCCCGGGAGGCTGGTTGACTCCAGCGAGGCAAGGGAGGCGAACGCCCAGCAGCAGCCGCACTGGCCCTGGTCCCGCACCGGGGTCACCTTGCCGAGCGCCCGGAGGTCAAAACTGCTGCCGCCTGGTGCCGCTGTTCCGCCGGTATCCGTGGCAGTGCGGTACACGAGCGGCGTGCTTCCGGTGTCAGATGTACCCTGCACCGCGGTCCATGTATCAGCATTTGACGAAAAAATTCTCATAGGGCAGGGTATCAGGCCCAGTGCATGGTCGGGCATTCCTCCGGATATTTCACTGGTTATCCGGTCCTGGAGGTACTTTGAAAATTCCGGGTTGATGGGGGCCATGCGGTATTCTGCCAGCCTCCTGGCAGCATCGAGTGTGGATATATGTACGGCTCCGGTATATTTTGTGACATTTTCCGTTCCTGCAAATGATGGGATATTTACCGATCCTGCGAGTGATGGAATATTTGCATTTCCTGCGCGTGACGTGATATTTGCAGCTCCTGCAAGTGATGAGATCGCCAGGAGTGCGAGCGTAGCCAGGACCAGTGCCCGGTGCATTGGGATCGTGCGTTCCATAACGATGACCTGGAGGATATCGGGATCCTGCAGGTGCGGTCTCCCCCGGGAACAGATAAAATAATAGGATGGGGCAGGTTAGAAACCGGCGAAAAAAAGTTTATTCCTTCTTTTGCTTCTCTTTCTTTCCGAAATAATACGCGATTCCCCCGAGGGCTGCCAGGATAACGATCAACCCGGCCATGACCACCGGTGTCGCTTTCAGTCCCCCGGCAGGGAGAGTTGCCATGGTGTTCAGTCCTGCCGGAGCAACGCCCGGAACCCCGGCGCCCTGGGCTTTCTGGCCAGCGGTCCCGGCCGCCTGCGGCTGCCCGTTTGATACGGCACCGGGCTGCTGGCCCTGGCCGGCCTGTGCAGCCTGCACCGCGGCTGCGAGGGAAGCCACCACCTCCTTCGGGGCAGGGGTCACCTCCGGAACGACGCGGAGGTTTAGTTCGGTCACCGAGCCGGGAGTGTAGGCGTATTCGGATAACCATCCGCCCTGGCCGGCCACGTCATGGACCTCGGCCCTGACCCCTCCCACGAAGAACGTGAGCGGAGATCCCGGTGAGATTGCCCCCTGGGCCTCGAGCCGCTGGGCCATGGGATCAGCGGAACCATAACCCCCTTCATGGGAAAAGACTGGATTCCCCATGACCCCGCTTCTAATTCCCTCTCCTGACACCTCGACAAGAACGCCGGCAGGGACCGGCTGGCCGCCGGCCTCAATAGTGCCGAAGAACGTCTGGGGAAAGACAGGCTGCACCTGGGCATCTGCCAGCACTGCAGGCACGATGACCAGCAGTGCAAGGGCCATGCCGCAGATAAGCCCTGCCGATACTCTGGTTACCATTCTATCAATCCCGTGTGTGGTACGATGTGATTTGATCCGGGCCTTTTTGAAGGTTTCTCCTGTCTGGAGGGCCTGGCAGTCGATTGCCTGCGTATACGCCGGAAAATGTCACGGTAGGCCCGGTCCTGCGGTGCCCCGGGCGCAGGCAAGGGGAACTATCCTGCTAGTCCTTTGCCCGGGCCGCCTTCACCCTGCCCAGCTTCTCGATTGCCGCGATATCCACCTCTCCCCCGGCCAGCAGGGCCCCGGAGGATATGGCATCGTTTACGAATGCCTTCCCGGCCGGGCTGCGGATGATCAGCGTGGTGTGGCCAGGGGGGCTCCCTATTGCACCAGCCGATACGTCGGCGCACACCGCGGTAAAGTCACGGCAGTGCCGGCAGCCGGGCCGGACGGCCTGCTCGAGCTCTGAAAGGGGAATAACGACTGCAGAACCATCCTTCAGCGTGATATGGAGGCCCTTTCGGACGTCCAGCCTCTCGACCTGCCAGGTATCGATCCGGTGCTGCCGGGAAAGGATATCTTCGGCAACGACCCGGTAATCGAATGTCTCGGTGCAGAAGAGCCCCACCACCAGGCGTATCTTTGCCCCGAAGGGTTTCAGGAGGTCGTTGCTGCTCCCCCTGATGGCATGGACGGCCTGGGCAACACATGGTACCCCGATAACGGCGATATGCTGGAATTTGCGTTCGATAACCGCCGTCTTCAATGCTGACACCAGGGGCACCCACCAGTTGTACCTGCTCCCTGCCTGGCGGACAAGTTCCCCGCTCTCCGTGATGACCGTTGAGATCGGGCGCAGGCTCCACCGGTCCTCGCTCACGGTCACCACGGCATCGATCAACCCCCGGTCAAGAGCGGCTGCCACGATGGCCGTGACAGCTCCCCCTGACTGGCGCCTGGGGACGTCCATTGCCGCCCTGGCAGAAAGGATCCCGAGGTGCGGCCCCAGAATTTCATCCGGCTTTTCGGAAGTCCTGGGGCAGGCGTCGTAGCAGGCCCCGCACGCCACCTCGTCGGTAGCCTGCTTGCAATACCCGATATTCCGGGGCACGAGGCTCCCGCCAGTCCTGTCAAAGCAGATAGCATCCGCTGGGCAGACCGCGACGCACGCCCCGCACCCTGAGCAGGTGCCCCGTTCCCAGACTTCCTGCCTGAGGTCTTCGAAAGATCTCGTTTTCATCGTCACTCCCAGGCATATTTGCTTGCGAACGGCCTGCTGCTCGCCGGGGTTATCTCCACGTAGGAGTCCCCGATAAGCGGGTCTGGGTCATCAATGCCGAAGAAGGCGGAGTAGTCACGGATAAGGGGTGCGAGCTCTTCCCTTCCCTCGCTGGAAAGGGGAGATTTCCTGGTTCCCACCCCGAGAAACTGTTCATGCACATCGCCGCGGATGATAATCCGGCCTCCGTGGATGCCGGACCCGATCCCCCGTTCGCGCAGGGGCCCGCCAGCATTCCGCCTGATAGCCAGGATAAGCCCCCCGGCCATGTACTCGCCGAGAAACGCCCGCGGGCTGCCTCCGACGACAAGGACCGGACGTTTCTCCCGGTACTGCTTCATGTGGATACCCCCGCGGTACCCGATATCGTCCCTGACAAAAACCCTGCCTCCCCGCATGGAGTGCGCAACTGCGTCTCCCGCGCTCCCGTGGATGATGATACTCCCGGAATCCATGGTATTCCCGGGTGCGTGGTCACAGTTGCCATACACGGTGCAGGTCGGACCGCTCATGAACATGCCAAGGTCCCCCCCGGGTACCCCGTGGATGATGATGGAGACCTCCCCCCTGATGCCGTCGGCTATGAAACGCTGCCCCAGGACGTTTTCCAGGACGATCTCTCCGGCACCTTCCGCGACCGCCTTCCGTATCGCCCGGTTGAGGGGAGTGTAGTGCATCCCCGCGGCATCGATGGTCACCCTGTCCATGCCGGTCAGGCCCCCACGGGTTTTACGTCCAGCACCTTCATGATCCCCTCGTCGAGGAGATACCCCCTGAGCCGGTCCCGGTTGCCCCTGAGGCTCTCGATACTGTTGATGCCCGCCGCCCCCATCAGTTCGGAGAGCTCTAAAGTCCAGGCATGGATGAGGTTTGCCACGTTGGCGGACGCCGTGTCAGGTTCGAGCCGGGCAACCAGGTCGGGGCGCTGGGTGGCAATGCCCCACGGGCAGAGCCCGCGGTAGCAGGTGCCGCAGACCCTGCAGCCCATGGCTACCAGGGCTGCCGTGCCGATGTAGACCGCATCGGCGCCAAGCGCGATAATCTTGGCAACATCGGCGCTCTCGCGGATCCCCCCGCTCGCGATGATGGAGACCTCGTTCCGGATCCCCTGGGAGCGCAGCTTGGCATCAACGCTGGCAATTGCCGCTTCAACCGGTATCCCCACGTGGTCCCGGAACACCCGGGGGGCAGCGCCGGTTCCGCCGCGGAACCCGTCCACCACCACGGCATCTGCGCCCGAACGGGCTATCCCGGCTGCAATGGCTGCAGCATTATGTACGGCAGCGATCTTTACAAAAACCGGTTTTTTCCACTCGATTGCCTCCTTGAGGGCCCTTACCAGCTGCTTGAGGTCCTCAATGCTGTAGATGTCGTGGTGCGGGGCTGGGCTTATGGCATCGCTCCCCTCGGGTATCATGCGCGTGCAGGAGACATCGGCACAGACCTTCTCGCCAGGGAGGTGACCGCCGATCCCGGGCTTGGCTCCCTGCCCGATCTTGATTTCGATGGCCGCCCCGCGCTCCAGGTAGTCAATGTTGACGCCGAACCGGCCGGAGGCCACCTGGACGATGATCCGGTCCTGGTACGGGTGCAGGGACTCGTGCAGCCCTCCCTCCCCGGTTCCCATGAAGGTCCCCGCCATGGTTACTGCCCGGGCAAGGCTTAGTTGTGCGTTGAGGCTGATAGCTCCATAGCTCATGTGCCCGATCATGATCGGCGTCTCAAGCTGGAGGTTGGGGGTAAGCTCGGTGAGAAGGCTGGTCTCTTCCCCTTCCCCCGAAAATTCCAGCTTCCCCGGTTTCTTTCCAATGTATGTACGCAGTTCCATCGGCTCACGCAGGGGGTCGATGCTCGGGTTGGTGACCTGGCACGCGTCCAGGACCAGGCGGTCGAAGATTACCGGGTAGGGGAGGGCATTGCCCATGCCTGCCAGGATGATCCTGCCGGTCCGGGCCTGGTTGTAAATGGCCTCCCGGACCTCCGGTGTCCAGAGCGGGTGGGACCGGTAATCGACTGGCCGCTCTCTGATGGAAATGGCATCGCGGGGGCACATGGCGATGCAGCGGTGGCAGGCCACGCACTTGCGCGAATTCACGAAAATCCGCCCGTCATCTTTTCGGAAGACATCGTACGGGCAGTTTTCAACGCAGCGGCCGCAGAGCATGCACTGGTCGTGGTCAACAGCGATGCGGAACCGGACCGGGACGCTGCCTATGGTCACGTCACCACCCTCCCGATTATCGGCTCCCCGGCCCGCGGCATGGAAATGGTCTCCACACCGGGTTCCATGGCCCGGATAGCAGCCTCTTCGCTGGAAATGTAAAGACGGTCCCCCAGCTCTCCGCTTACCAGGGGCCGGAGCTTGATGCGGTCCGTAAAGCCGACGATGGCGTCAGGACGGGCGATCACGATGGCGAACGGCCCGTTCATGAGTGCAGGTCCATAGGCAAGGCGGATTGCACGGCTTATCCGCCCCTCTTCCGTGGGCATCCTGTCGATCTCGTCCCAGAATGGCGGGGCCAGTGCTTTCACAGCCACCGGCAGCGGGAGGCGGTGCCTTCTGACCAGCAGGTCAAAGAGATAAGCCACGACCTCGGTATCCGTGAACATGGTGCAGCGGTACCCGTAGCTCTCGATATATCGCCGGTTTGTCCCGTACGAGGTTATCTCCCCGTTATGGACCACGCTCCAGTGCAGGAGGTTGAAGGGATGGGCACCCCCCCACCACCCGGGGGTGTTGGTCGGGTACCGGTTGTGCCCGAGCCAGATGTATCCCCGGTAGTCCTGGATCCTGTAGAAGTCCGCAACCTCCTCCGGCCAGCCGGAGGCTTTAAAGACCGCAATATTTTTCCCTGAAGAGTATACGAGGGCCCCCGGAATGGTGGTGTTCACCTTCATGACCAGGTGCATGACAATGTCGTCATCCGGTGTGATGCTGCGGGGCATCAGCCCCTGGTCGGGACGGAAGAAATACCGCCAGGGCGTGTGCACCTTGCGCAGGTTCGGCTGCTCATGGGTGGGGACTTCCTCCTCGTGCTCGATGGTGCCCCACTTCGCCAGCTCCCGGTCCACCGCTTCCTTCGTCTCATGAATGTTATCAAAGAATACATGGATCGCATACAGGTCTGCGTAGTCTGGAAATGCACCATAGACTACGTAGCCTGCCCCTTCTCCGCTCCCGCGCTCGTTCATCATGGAGAGGGCTGATTTTATCCCGGCACCGTCCATTGGTGCCCGGGAACGGTCTATCACACCGACAATTCCACACATGGCGATCACATGGCGAAACGACAGGGGAACTGAATCCATCGTTTCATATTCTGTCCTTCTATGATGTGTTGCAATAGGTATTTATAATATCGGGTAGAAGTTATTTTCCATATGAGCAATGATCTCGTCCCGGACATGCTGGAGCGGATGGAAACCGACCTGGTACGATTTTTGCGGCTGCAGTTCACCGATATCCAGGGAATTCCAAAAAATGTAGCCATTCCAGTCCAGCAGGCGGAAAAAGCCCTCACAGAAGGTATCTGGTTTGATGGTTCCTCGATCGAGGGCTTTGCCCGGATAGAAGAGTCTGATATGCTGCTCAAGCCCGACCCGTCGACCTATGCCGTCCTTCCCTGGAGGCCGGCAGATGCCCGGGTGGCGCGGTTCATCTGTGATGTCTGCACCTACGGGAACAAACCCTTCGAAGGAGACCCGAGGTACGTCCTGAAAAAACAGATAGCATTAGCAAAAAAATTGGGGTATTCCTTCAATACCGGCCCGGAGCTGGAATTTTTCCTTTTTAAAATGCTCGACGGCATGCCGTCCATTACGTACCAGGATTTTGGGGGATATTTTGACCTTGCCCCGTCTGATGCAGCCGAGGACGTGCGGAGGGACATTGTCTTCGCCCTTACACAGATGGGCTTCGAGATCGAGGCATCCCACCACGAGGTCGCCGAGAGCCAGCACGAGATCGATTTCAAATACAGTGATGCCCTCGATACCGCGGACAAGGTAATCACCTTCAAGTTCGCCACCAAAACCCTCGCCCTGAAAAAGAACCTCCATGCAACGTTCATGGCCAAGCCGATAACCGGGATCAACGGGAGCGGCATGCATACCCACGGCTCCCTCAGTAAAAACGGAAAGAATGCATTTTACGATCCGAAAGGCGAAAAACAGCTTTCTGACATCGCCTACTACTATATTGGAGGCCTCCTTGCCCACGCAAAGGCAATCACCAGGGTTGCTAACCCAACCATCAACTCGTACAAGCGGTTGGTACCCGGGTACGAGGCACCCGTCTATATCTCATGGAGCTTAGCCAACCGCTCCGCACTTGTCCGGGTGCCGGCCCCGCGAGGGAACAGCACGCGGGCGGAGTTCCGCAGCCCTGACCCCATGTGCAACCCGTACCTCTGTTTTGCCGCCATGCTTGCAGCCGGTCTTGACGGGATAAGGAAAAAGATCGACCCTCCGGAAAGTACCGATGTGAACATCTACCACCTCTCCGAGAAGGAGAGGAAAGCCCGCGGCATCGAAATGCTGCCCGGCAGCCTGCAGGATGCCACCACAGAGCTCAATAACGATCCGGTCATCTCTGCAGCCATGGGGAGCCATATCATGGAGGGCCTGAATTCCATCACCCGGATGGAGACCGATCTCTACCGCACGACGGTGCATCCCTGGGAAATCGATCGTTACCTGGCAACATATTAATCCTTCTCTTTAATCCACCTCGAAGCGTCCTGGTGAGGACCTGAGGTATCCAAATATTTGGACTGTTTTCACGAATTTATCGCATTATAAGCATACATGAAATATCTCCATGCTCCAATCGTGATCACTCAGGGAAAGTCCTATCGACAGCCAAAACAAATGAACATACTTAAATAATATGGAAGATAACTTCTTTCCCTCGCAGAATAAATTTAATCCATGGGAACTCCTCACGAGTGAATGGATGAAGGGGAATCATGCCGCAAATTCGATCTCCCCTGGCATCTGGTCGTCTCATGGGGGGCTCTTCGGAGGATATGATGACACCTGATACAGGAACAACCGCCTGGCTCCTCACCGCTACAGCCCTGGTGATGCTTATGACCCCGGGGGTGGGGTTCTTCTACGGGGGACTGGTAAGGAAGAAGAACTTCATCTCCATGGTAGCCCTCTCATTCATCGTCTTTGCCCTGGTGAGCATCCAGTGGGTAGTCCTGGGCTATTCGCTCGCATTCGGGCAGGACCTCGGAGGTTATATCGGGAACCTGCAGTTCCTGGGCCTCGGGGGCATCAGCACGGAAGCCGGGAGCAACGGATACCCCCCCCTCCTCTTTGTCGCCTTCCAGATGGTATTTGCCACTGTTGCCATGGCTATCGTAACATCAGGGTTTGCCGAACGGGTGAAACTATCGGCGTTCATCGTCTTTGCGCTACTGTGGACAACGCTCGTATACGACCCCCTGGCCCACTGGGCCTGGGGAGGGGGATGGGCCATGGCCTCCGGCTCCCTTGATTTTGCCGGGGGAACCGTTGTCCATATCAGTTCCGGCTTTGCTGCACTGGCCGTGGCCCTGGTCATAGGCAAGAGGGTGGGGTTTGGCAGCTATACCATGGAGCCACACAATATTCCCATGACACTCCTCGGGGCCGCGCTCCTCTGGTTCGGGTGGTTCGGGTTCAATGCCGGGAGCGCCCTCGCAGCAAACAGCCTGGCTGCAACGACGTTCCTGGCGACCAACACGTCGGCTGCCGCAGGAGCCCTTGCATGGCTTGCCGCCGCCTGGGTCCGCGGCCGGCCAAGCTCGCTCGGGATGGTGAGCGGGGCGATTGCAGGGCTGGTTGCTGTCACCCCGGCCGCGGGGTACGTGACCATTCCCGGGTCCATCGTCATCGGGGCCGCCGCTGGAGTGCTCTGCTATGCCTGCATGCTCTGGAGGATCCGGAAGAGCCTCGATGAGAGCCTCGACGCCTGGGCCATCCATGGAATGGGAGGACTCTGGGGGGCCCTCGCTACCGGGATTTTTGCTGCAGCGGCGGTGAACGGGTATTCAGGGCTCATCGAGGGGAACGTCCACCAGTTCCTGGTCAACGCGGCCGGAGCGATGGCAGCCCTGGCATATGCCTTCGTGGTCACGTACGCCCTGGCCTGGGCCGTGGACAGGGCAATGGGCCTGCGGGTATCCGAAGAGGAGGAATATGTCGGGCTTGATCTGGCCCAGCACGGGGAGAGGGTGTAGGAGGACCTCCCATGCTCCTGATAAAAGCAATAATCCGGCCGGAAAGGCTGGAATTTGTCAAAAAAGCCCTTGAAGACCTGGGGGTTTACGGGATGACCGTATCCGAAGTCTCCGGGCGCGGGGACCAGCGGGGTATATCCCTGCATTACCGCGGGGGTGTCCTGACCGTCGACCTTATCCCCAAGATCCAGGTCGAGACCGTTGTCCCTGACAGCCACGCTGATGCGGTTATTGAGGCCATCACCGGAGCGGCACGGACCGGGAAGACGGGAGACGGGCGGATTTTTGTCCTTCCCGTGGAATCCTCCATCCGGATCCGGACAGGAGAAGTTCAACGGTAGTATTTCGTTCCCCGGGGGCGGATCCTCCTGAAGACACAGGATGCAGCCATCCGGAATCTGGAGATCCTGAAGGAGGGAGTGAAGATCTTTTCGCGTTATGAATGCTAAACGCATCCTGAAGTCACATGGGCACAAATGGCAGCGATGCATGACATGCCGATGAATCAATACCGTGGTGCGAGTATCGATATTACCTGGATTACCGCGATAGATTATCCAGGGATCTGACTAATACGTTCGAAAATATAAAAAACGGGAAAAACCGGAATGGCCCCCTCAACATAAGAACCAGGGATCCCTACACTAAAGGGAACGAATATGGACCGCGTCACCAGGGATAACCGGGAATGGTTTCAGGATTGGGCAAACGAATACGACTTAACTCTGGGAAAATTACCGAGGCACCATGCACTGCTTGACCTCGTCGTCAGGGAATCGGGGATCCAGAAGAATGACAGGGTCCTTGATATCGGGTGCGGAACGGGACTTCTCTCGCTGAAATTTCTGGATGCCGCAGAGTGCACCATCACGGCAATTGATAGCTCGGCCCGGATGCTCGCATTATTTCGGGAAAAGATTGAAAAATTCAATCTCTCGTCGAGCATTCACTGCGAGCAGATGTCAGCTGAAGAGATGGATTTCAAACCCCGCCAGTTTGATGTCGTCGCCGCGACAGTTTCATTGCACCATGTCCGGGAAAAAGAGCCCGTGATCCGGAAGATCTTTGACTATCTGAAAGAGGGTGGGCGATTCGTGCTCGGGGAGATTGACATGGACACGACAGGACCAATAAATGACCCGGTTCGGTTAGCGAGGATCCTGAAGTATCTCACGAGCGAACTGGAACTTGCAATGAAGGAGGGGGGCGTACAGGCATTTGAAAGGATGTACGACAATGGGAAGAAGCATATCCTGAACGATGGTGAATACTGTATTGGATTTGACCAGTGGGCAGCACTCTGTAAGAACGCGGGGTTCGTACACGTGGACATCGTCCCGCTGGAAGAGTACGAATGGTTCAAAGTCCTCGTTGCAGGAAAATTGGAAGAGCAGCGGGATTCCCGCGTATCAGGACATTATAGCTCTGTCGTGTGAAGCATCAATTCATGATCCCCGGTCCCGCGAATAACCAGGGCCCGGATGAACACGGCTGTGCCGGACCCCGGGTGAAATATTACTGGACTTTTTTCGCTGCCAGTTTTCCGAGAGATTCCTCGGCTGCCAGGCGGACAAAGCAGTTCGCGTCGTGGCAGGCCGACTTCAGGGCATCAACGGCATTCTTGTCGCCAAGCATTCCAAGCGCAACAGCGCTGGCAAAACGCACATCATGGTCAGGATCTTTCAGGAGGGCTGCCAGGTAAGGGAGCGCCCGTTTATCCCCCAGGGTTCCCAGTGCATCCGCTGCGGCCATGCGCACTTTCTTGTCCGTATCCCAGAGATCGATGATGAGGTACTCCACCGCTGCCCTCCCCATCTTTTCCATCTCGGTAACCGTCTTCCATCGATCTCCTCTGGGACTCTCCTCCGGATTCATCAATCCGGAATACATGAATAATATCCCCCCTCTGCCCCATCCAGGGCACATGCTGATAGTCAAATGAGCATATCAAAGTATGCCCGGCACTCGTTCCTGGCCCCATTTTCCCATCCCTGCCCAGGGTTTGTATATTTTATTGGGCGGCCAAAAGTCTTTATATGGACCCCGCGAACATTCCGGTGAAGCAGGATTTTCCCTGGTTGAAATACCGGGAAGTGATATCTTATGCGGAAGGGCTGGTCCTGTAATCGAACTCTGGTTATCTGCCTTTATATCTGCATGTGTCTCATCGTCCCTGCCTCCTGCCAGGATCTTTCCCAGAACTCAGTTATTATCGATTTTATCGCAGACCAGACGACCGGGACGGTCCCCATGACGGTAATTTTTACTGATATTTCCGATGTCCCGGGTGCCGTCTATTCAAGGACGTGGTATTTCGGGGACGGCATTACGCTGCCAAGCGATTCTCCGGAAATCGCGCATACCTATACCGCAGCCGGGGTGTTCACTGTCCAGATGCATCGTGCCGACGACCAGGGCGTTCACACCAGGATCAAATATAATTATATAACGGTCGAGCCGCCCGGCACGCCAACAACACCAACAACTCCGGTCACTCCGACAACGCCCACCACCATGATCACCACCGCACCTACCACCCCGGCAACCACAATCACGACCCCCCAGACGACCCCGCCCACCGTGCAGCCCACCCCGTCGCCGACCGGGACCTCCCCTGTCATACCTCCAGACGAGTTTTATGGGTATGCAACTGTCCTGGGAGATCCTGTCCAGGCGGGGATGACCATCACCGCCCGGCTGGACGGGAGGGATGCCGGGTCTGTCCTCGTGACGGCACCCGGCAGTTACGGCGGCCCTGGTGCATTCGATCCCCGGCTAAAGGTCTATGCGACACCTGCCGACCTTGAAAGCGGTCCCCTGGAGATAACATTCTGGTTAAACGGCGAGTCGAAAGCCATTCAGACATCAGTCTTTCAATCCTCCTTCTCGCAGCAGCTCGATCTGACATTCCCGGGCCTGCCGACGACGGCACCAACGACAGCCCCAACCACGATCCAGACGACCACTCCCGCCACTACCCAGCCCACCGCGACCGCGACAGGATCGCCACGCCCGACCGGGAGGCCTACCGTGCAACCCACCATCCCCACCCCGATACCGACACTGACACCGGTCCCCTACCTCGAACTCGAGGAAGGCTGGAATTTTGTTTCAGTCCCCAGGATCCTGGCGCCCGGGTCTGATAACGGGAGCATCTTCTCGGGAGTGGATACCCGGAGCCACAGCATCTGGACCTACAACGCCTCCACGCTGGAATGGGAGCGGGTCCGGCCCTGGACACCGGTGCGGCCCCTGGAAGGGATGTGGATATACTCGGGCAACCGGTTCCAGGTGCCGCTCTCCTTTGCTTCCGTCCAGGGCCTGGTCGAGAGGGAACTGACAGTGGGCTGGAACTCCTTTGGCCTCGCTAACATCACCAATGTAACGGCAAGAGACGCTCTCGGGCAGCTCGATGAAACCTGGGACAAGGTCATCGGTTACAACCCTGCCACCCAGACCTATGAACAATCCATCGTTCGAAACGGATCAGGAGACCACCGCGATGACCGGGTCCTCCTTCCCGGCAGGGGATACTGGATTTCCGTTACCGGGAACGTCACCTACCGGGCTTATATCCCATCCTCTGCTTCACCAGGGTACCTGTAATCGAAATCGATACGGTTATTGAGAACAGAGAGGAAGAATCATTTGATTGTGTCCGGAGGCATGCGAGGACGCGATCTCCCGGCCAACCGCAACCCTCCTCCTGGTTGCCATCACCCTGCTCCTGGCTGTGCTGGTCCTCCTCCTCTTCCAGCTGCCGCAGTTCGATATCGGGCTGCAGCCATCGCACCCCTCTTTCCTGGAGATCAAGAGCATCGGCCATATCACTGAACACGGTGTCATCAACTTCGATTCCCGGGTCACCCTCTATCACAACGGGACCATTAGCTACAAGAATGACCAACTCTACCCGGTCTTCTACCGCAACTCAAAGCGCGTCCCGTGCGTCATTGAGACCCTGAACGGGTACCAGTTCATCCAGACGCACCATTTTGGAGTCCAGACCATGGCGGGCCTGGGCTGTTCGGGGGATACCTGGAACCCGAATGAGAAGATAGCCATCGATTTCACGGACGGGACATTCCGCCCCGGTGACCTTGTCACGGTGGAAGTCTACCTGCGGCCGTCCGATGTCCTGATATCCCGCCATTCCAGGACCGCATGACTCCCCTTGCCAGCAACCGGGCTACCCGCAGCGGTTCTGGGACCCGCCCCTCGTACGTTAATTCTTTTATCAATACAGCCGCATCGGAGGGTGGCAGGCCCTCGCATCGCATGAACAGGGAATAACCGGTCGCCAGGTGCACGGGGTGACGCGGCCCCAGGCTTTTATAGAGGTTCATGCGCCTGCTATCGCCAGGGAATAACCTGGAGATATCCTCCTCAAGACCGGGCGAGTCCTCGTAGGTCACCACAATAACCGGGCAACCTGTCCTCCTGGAGACCTCGGCAGGGTCGATGATATTGTACCAGGCTATCACGCAGCCACTGGTCATGATGAGGTTGATGTCCTGCCTTCCAAGCTCTCGATAAATGGCCAGGACGCCATCGGTCGCATCAAGGCCCCCGACCCTGATGCGCCCGAATGCTGCACCGTCGATCCGCAGGTCTTTTCGCATCACTAGCCCCGCCAGGACCGAGTACTCCCTCGAGGAGAAACTCTCGGCTATCCCGAGGATTCGCAGCCCTTTCTTGGCGGTATGCATGGAAGCACTTATGTCAGTGGATTTTAAATAGTATCTCCGATGGCCATCGATCCGGACCAGGTATGCGTCCTCATCCCCACGCTCAACGAAGCACCAACCATCGGGGCCCTGGTGCGGGAATTTCGCGAAAAAGGTTATTTGCGCGTCATGGTGATAGACGGGCACAGTTCTGATGAGACCCGGCAGATCGCACAGGGTGCCGGGGCCCGGGTCATGCTCCAGAACCGGCGGGGAAAGGGAAACGCCCTGATCGAAGCCTTCGCTGCAATAGCCGAACCGTATGTGCTGATGATCGACGGGGACGGGACCTATTCGCCTGCAGATGCCGAAAAGATGCTCAAACCTCTTACCGGAGGCTTTTCCCAGGTCATTGGCAACCGGTTGATAGAAGAAAACAGGAAAGCGTTCTCCCGGCTGAATTTTTTTGGCAACCAGGTCTTAAACAGGCTTTTCAAGGTTGCCCATGGCACGTATCTCTTTGATATCCTTTCCGGATACCGGGCATTCACCCTCGAGGGTATCCGGAAGATGCAGCTGCACGAGGCCGGTTTCGGGATAGAGACCGAAATCTCCGCCGAAGCCGTGAGGACCGGCCAGGAGATCGCCGTTGTCCCGATAGGATACCGGAAACGCCCGGGCACCCCCACGAAACTGAACCCGTTCCATGACGGGTTCAAGATAACCACCACGATCTACCGGCTTGCAAAGATGAACAACCCTCTCTTTTATTTCGGGCTGATAGGCATCCTGATCTCCCTGGCAGGTATATTCACCGGCATCTACGTCTTCGTTGAGTGGCTGAAGCAGATCGAGCACCTCCCCCTCGCCATACTGACCGTGCTCCTCATCGTGGTCGGGTTCCAGATATTCATGTTCGGGATCCTCTCCGACATGCTCCTTTCCTTCAATAAGGAGGTTATCCGGGAAATCCAGGTATTGAACCAGCGCAGGGACAGGTGAAACCCCGGGGCTCGCCCCTCTTCCCGGTTCCGGCGGTTTTTTGCGCGCTGTGCCCGCAGCCAGGTTGTCCCCGCTGCAAGGGTCCGTTTGGGGAAATTGCGAAAATAATCTTTATCTGTGAGGATGAGCAATGATATTTCCAAGGTCTTTCGTTATTCTCGTGCGATAGTAGTCTAGCGGCAGGACAGGGGCTTCCCAAGCCTCTAACCCGGGTTCGATCCCCGGCTATCGCATCCCTGTCATGAATAAACCGGATCCTCAGCTCTTCGCCCTCCGTATTATTGCAGAGAACCGGAAAGGTGTCCTCCGAGATATAGCGAGCGTGGTAGCCGGCCACGGCGCCAATATCCTGATGATCAATCAGGATATCTTTGATACAGGTCCCTGGAAGGGAATGGCTGAGCTGAACATCGAATATGAAGAAGGGGAGCCCAGGAGCGGCATGATACAGGACCTGATGGCGATCCCCCGGGTCCAGGATGTCTGCGAGGTGGAGCCGTTCTCTTCCATCTATGGGACCAGGGTCATCATTATCGGCGGAGGCGCCCAGGTTGCCCAGGTTGCGCTGGGTGCGGTCAACGAGGCCGACCGCCATAATATCCGGGGAGAGCGCATCTCGGTGGATACCATCCCCCTCGTCGGGGAGAACACCGTTGCCCAGGCCGTCGATGCAGTGGCCCGCCTCCCCCGTGCGGCCATCCTGGTCCTTGCAGGCTCCCTCATGGGGGGTGAGATATCGCGTGCTGTTGAGCGGGTGAAGGAGGCAGGCATACCGGTCATTGCCCTGAAAATGGCTGGAAGTGTCCCGGAGCATGCAGATATGGTGGTCACCGACCCAATCCAGGCCGGCGTCTTTGCCGTGATGCATGTCAGCAGCAAGGCGGTCTTTGATATCGGCCGGGTGAGGGGCAGGGAGTTCTAAAATGGACCGGATCAGGGAGGCGGTCCAGGTCCTTCAGCACGACGGCCTCGTAATTTATCCGACCGAGACGATCTATGGACTTGGTGCCGATGCATTTTCCGAAGAGGCCATCCTCAAGGTATATGCGGCCAAGCGCAGGCCGCTCTCGCAGCCTATCTCCATTGCCGTGAGCAGCCCGGACATGATCGCGGCTGTTGCCCGGGTCAGTGCGTCAGCCAGGCAGTTTATAAACAGGTTCCTTCCCGGCCCGGTCACTGTAGTGCTCCCGGCCCGTGATTCTGTTCCGCCGGTCCTGACCGGAGGCACCGGTATGATAGGCATACGGTTCCCTTCCCATCCCCTGGCAATCCAGCTGATCGATTGCTTTGACTGCCCCATCACTTCAACCAGCGCGAACATCCATGGCGCCAGGGACCCGGCCTCCCCGGGTGAATGCCACGTGCCGCACGATTTCCTGATAGACGCCGGCCGCCTTCCAGGGGTACCCAGCACGGTGGTTGACCTGGTCAGCCGGATTATCCTGCGCCGTGGAGCCCAGGTTTCCGAGGTGGAGGAGTTCCTTTCCACCTGGTGAGCGAGACCATGCAGAGAAAACCCATCCGCCTGCGTGATTTTATCGAAGACGGAGACGGCTGGCTTTATGCGGTTTCTGCCTACGACAACCGGGAGCGTGTCGGCTGCCTCCTCCGCTACGTCCCGGACCGCAGCGGCGACCGTGTGAACCCTGAAGGAGTGCGGTACCGGAAGCTCGATTTTGGAGAATCTTTCTCGTTCGTTGCCAGGGAGAAACCCCAGTATCTCGATCTCGTCCACCGCGTGCCGGCCGGCGATGTCCGGAGGGTTTACAAGCCTGAAGAGGAGATCGGCGCAATTATGGCCAGAAGCCCGGAGATCAGGAAGCTTATCAGCTTCTTTGGCCTCCCCCCGCGGACCATGGGCTGCACGGGCTCGTATCTCTGCGGGCTCCAGGTCCCCGGCTCGGACATCGACCTGGTCGTATACGGCAGGCAGTGGCGCCATGCAAGGGAAATACTCAGATATGCAACGATGAAGGGAAAAATCCCCGCCATTGATGACGAGACCTGGCAGGCGATCTATGCCAAGCGAAAGCCGGATCTCCCGTTTGATGAATTTATCCTCCACGAACAGCGAAAGTGGAACCGGGGGCGCACGAGCGATGCCTATTTTGACCTCCTTTTTTCCAGGTCGTACAAAGCCCTGCATGCAGGCCCTGAAGGGAGGGGGCAGGTCGTTGGCCCGGGGACTGTTGAAGCGGTAGTCACGGATGCGAGTTTATCGTTTGATAGTCCGGCGGTATACCGGGTGGACGACCCTGAAATCAGCATGGTGTTATCATTTACCCATACCTACACGGGCCAGGCGGTTGCCGGGGAACGCATCGAGGCGAAAGGTGTATGTGAACGGCACGGGGATGAACTCTGGCTGATCGTTGGCACCACCAGGGAGGCCCGCGGGCAGTACATCCGGTCCCTCTCGCTTCTTGAACAGAAACATCATTGATTGAAATGGGAAGCTGCGTAATTCCTGCACCCTTTTTTACGGCGCTTATTCTGCCCTGAGGCAGGGAATTGGTCACAATTGCCAGTCTGTTGCTTTCGCGATACTTTTATTTCCCAGGAAAAGAACGACAGCATAGACCGAAGGGGGTGAGACAGAGGGGGTTGCCTGGAGAATACAATAGCCTGCATATTTTTTCAAAAACAGGTTATTTCATCATTGCCACCCATGATGCCTCCAAAATCCCCGGAAATGCCATGATAGGGAACCATGATTCGCCCCCTCCAGCAGGTGCCCCGTCCCCTGCAAAAGGCACACCTGGCGACGAAGGCATGCCTCCGCGTAAAAAATTGCCATTTTCCCATTATCTGCTCATTTCCATGATTATTCTCATGCTCCTGGTTGCCGTGGGAATAACCTATGTCGATTATATCCGTGCCGAAAAGGACCTCAGAGATCATGCAGACACCCTTCGGGTGCAGACCGAGAAGAACCTCGAGGAAGCCGTCTACCTGGTCGATTCCGGCTTCAAACTCTTCGATACAACGTTGAATAGCCAGATGGAGAGATATTTCCCCCTGGTAGCGGATGCTTATGAAAAATCGGGAAGGGACCCCTCACGCATGGACCTCCAGGCCCTGAAGAACGATATGGGTGGGTCCATTGACATCTATCTTATCAATCGCTCCATCATGGTGGAATACTCCACCTTTGCTCCTGATATCGGCCTGGATTTTCGTCCCTATCCACAATCCTTTGACTATCTCTCCAGGATCATCGACCAGGACGGCATCTATTTCGATAGGGTGGTGCGGGAGCTCTCGACCGGGAATCTCCGCAAGTTTGCCTATATGTCTTCGCCGGATCACCGGTACATCTTCGAACTTGGGCTTTCGAGAGAAGCTTTTTCCGAACGGGAGCAGTCCCTCGACTATTCAGGCTCCATGAAAAAGATTGCAGATCAGAACCCTTACCTTACCAGCATCCGCATGTTCGACACGACGCGGCACATGATCGGAAATTCGAGTTTCTCTCCTGACCCCCGTCTGGTCAATAACCTGAACCAGGTGATCCAGAATAGAACAGATCTGGAGTTCATCGACCCGCAAACAGGTATCCTGACACGGTATCTCTTTGTGAACCTTACTGATCCCCTCTATGCTTCCGATACCAGCTGGATCCTCGAGCTGACCTATGACACCAGGGGCATCCAGACAGAACTCAATGCTCTCCTGGCTTACCATGCCCTGGTCGGCCTCATTGCCATTGCTGCCGCCGCCGGGTTTGCAGGGATCGCCTCGAGGAGGCTCGCAAGACCGGTAAGGAACATCGTTTCCGATATAGACCGGATTGCGCAGGGAGACCTGGACCACCAGGTCTCTCCCTCGCTCGCCCTGGAATTTGAGATGATCGGCCAGCGGATTAATGCCATGGTCGGCACCCTGAAGGGGACCATCCAGCAGCTGCAGGCCAGCCAGATTGCACTCCAGCAAAGCGAATCGCGTTATCGCGCCGTAGTAGAGCACCAGACCGATATGATTGACCGGTGGAAGCCCGACGGTGTCCATGTGCTTGTCAATGATGCATATTCCCGGGTCTGCGGCGTACCTGCCGGAGAGATCATGGGCACCCGGTTCAGGCCGGACATCGTTCCTGAAGACCTTCCACGGCTGAATACCTATTATGCATCATTTACACCCGAACATCCTTCCGGTACCATTCAGTACCGCATCATCCTTCCAGATGGACACACCCGGTGGCTGGAATGGAATGATCGCGCCCTGTTTGATAATGACCGCAATATTACCGAGTACCAGTCAGTTGGCAGGGATATCACTGATAAGAAGAAGTTCGAGCAGGAACTCATTGAGAGCGAGGCGAAATTCCGGGAACTCGTCGGGCTCCTCCCCCAGGTCGTATTTGAAACAGACCTTGAGGGCAGGCTGGTTTTCGTGAACCAGCACGCATTCGAGGCTTTTGGCTATGATTCGGATATCCTGGATCACATGAACAGCGTTTTTGAGTTTATCATTCCCGAAGACCGGGAGAAGGCACGGAAAAACTTTGAGCTTGTGATCCGGGGGACAAAAGTCGAAGGTTCAGAGTACTCGGCCGCCAGGAGTGATGGCACCATCATTCGAACCATGGTCTATGCTACCCCCATTGCACGGGAGAACCGGGTGATCGGGATACGGGGTATCCTCGTTGATATCACCAAGCTCAAGCAGGTGGAAGAGGACATCCGCCGCCTCAACGAGGAGCTGGAGCTGCGCGTGGCCGAGCGGACCAATGACCTTGAGATGGCAAACCGTGAACTCGAGGCATTCTCCTACTCGGTATCGCATGATCTCAGGGCACCGCTCCGTGCAATCGACGGTTTTGCATCCATGCTCCACACGGATTATGGAAAGGACCTCCCCACTGGAGCAATCGAATACCTGGAGCGCATCAGGAGCAATGTCCAGCATATGAGCCAGCTGATCGATGCCATCCTCAACTTCTCCCGGATGTCACGGCAGCCGCTGGTGACCCGCAGGGTGTACCCCGCCCAGGTGGCACGGGAGGTTTTCGAAGAACTGAAACCCGCCCTGGGGGCCAGGTCTGTTGAATTCACCGTGGAGGACATGCCCCCCTTCGACGGAGACCCTGCGCTCATCCGCCAGGTCTACCTCAACCTCATCTCCAATGCTCTCAAGTTCACCAGGTCCCGGGATACAGCGCAGATTACCGTGGGACACCTGGATGACCTGGGGAAGAACGCGTATTTTGTACGGGACAACGGCGTCGGTTTTGATATAAAATATGCCGATAAACTCTTCAAGGTCTTCCAGCGCCTCCACAGTCCCCGGGAGTATGAAGGGACCGGAATCGGCCTTGCAATTGTCCAGAGGATTATCCAGCGCCATGGAGGCCGCGTGTGGGCCGATTCCGCCATTGACAGGGGCGCGACATTCTACTTCACTCCAGGGGGCGCCTAGGGCCGAAGGGGAGCCCTGGGCAGAAAACATGATTTCCGTTCCTCTGGATTTTTAAAGCAGGTCGGATAGCCGCGTTGCCGGAGGACAGCAGCGGTCCTGGTGACGGCATGTGCGGCACGGGGCGCCCGGTGGTTTCACCGGTGCTGCACCGCCGGCGGCCTTCTTCGCCATAGCAAGGCCATGGAGGAACCGGCGTTTATCGATGGGCTGGACCGTACATGCCCGGAACGTCCCGCTTTCGATATATTCCACGCCTCCTGCCTGTATTTCTGCACCTTCCATCTCCCGGAGGCATAAGAGGCAGCCCGCCACCCTCAGCCTGTCCGCACGGTACAGCCCAGCAGGCGGTGCGGGGGCAGCCCGGACGATAAAGAAAGCGGGTTCTCCATCGCAGACCTTGTCAACCAGTCCATAGGTATTCAGTGCGTGGGACCTGACCATGACATCAAGTGCTTTGGCTGACGGCCAGGGGCCCCCTTCGAGGCATCGTGAGAGGCAGCTTTCCAGGTATTTCCGGTTTTCCAGGCCAGCACCCGGGCAGATGGCCCGCACCTCATCCCATATGAAATCACTGTCCGGGGAATCTCCAAGGTGGGCCGATATCTGCCTGCAAATGGTATATTTCAGGCTGGTCTTTTTCTGCACCGGGTATCGTGCATCGAGGTGCACGCGGACCGGGCACTGCGCGGCAGCAACCGCTGTTGATATGCTGATGCCGTCCCCCTCACGTCCCTCGTCGTCCCTCATTGCTCCTCTTTAAATTCAGCATGTCCGTCCTGCTGACTCTTTCATGAGGTTTTTCTATTTCCTATCCAGGGAGGGCTGTTCTGCAGCCAGAACTATGGTCAATTCCTGGAGTGGCTGCCGTACAACCCTTGGCGATGCTGCCATCCGGTAACGCATGGTGGTTATTTCGTGATCGCATGGAACGGACGCTTTCATATGAAATACTTCCTGCATTATCATCTCCCTAAACATGTGCCACGAAGGGATTATGGTATATTTTGGGAGATTGCTGCACGGGCAGCTTCCTGACAACAAACGGAACCGTCATTCGCGACGTCTGATTTTTTTTGGAAAGGATATTCCCTTTGCCGGACAGTACGTTTTTCTATGACATCGCATGAGATCGCCGTCAATATCCCGCAGACGCTGGACCCGGTATACAGCAATATGATCCAGATCGCTTATAAAGACGATGAGTTCACCTTCGTCTTCCTCCACCAGATCCCCGGGGTGAACCAGGCCCGGGCAAAGGCCATCGTAAGCATCACCCCCCAGCACGCAAAGACCCTCCTTTCGGTCTTTTCAAAGACCATGGGCGACTACGAATCCAAGTTCGGCAAGATAGAGCAACCGCAGGTCAAGGGGCCGGGGGAGGGGAGCGTCACCACGATGCGGGGTTACTCTTAAAATCAGGATCATTCCGGGAGACCTGCCAGGCAGGGGGCAGGGTGGCTGGCCCCTGGATGCACCCTGATGGCGTTTGCCCAATGTTCATATGGATCCCCGGCAGATGTATGAGGTGGCTGTTGCCGCCATGGCTTAGCGGTATAGCGGCTGATTCGTAATCAGCAGGTCGGGGGTTCAAGTCCCCCTGGCGGCTTTCCAGCATAAAGTACAGTTCCCCTTCTTCACTTTTACGTAAACCCGCCCAGACTCCATTTTCATGACACCTTCCCATCTGCGACACGGGAATTTTCTGGATGCATCAAATCTGGGCATGGCACAGCGCAATCCCGTGTTCGCCTGCTAACAGTCGGATGACTACCAGGGATTCAGAATTTCTGAGGGAATTTCTCGCGAAACGCCGGGATACGGCTGGGATCAGCTTCACCCGGGCCAACAAATTTTCCAACCGATTGCCATGAACGGCCATAAATCCCCCCTCATTTGTCCCGGTGGATAGGAATAGGGGGGTTCATTCGTGCCTGTTTTAATAAAATTCCTCTGCTGCGCATGTTGATATATGAGGTGCAAGTATTATGACCCTGAGAACACGACAGTGCTTGCATCTGATTGCTTCCCCGGACATGGCAGTGAGCGTAATACCTGCCCAGGTCCATTCGGTGCCGCTGGTGAATATATGAAGCACTTCCTTATCGTTGGTCTGCTCCTGTGCCTGTGTGGAGCAGGTTCGGCAATGACACTGGTCGGGACTTTGGGGAATGGTCCAAGTTTCGACATCGTGGAGCACAATGGATATGTTTATGCAGCCCAGGGCTGCGAAGTCAGGGTCTATCCTGTCAGCAACGACCTGACATGGCGGTCATATGTCTCGCGCGTGAAATTCAATACGGAAATATATGGTCTCGATGTTGCAGGGAATACGCTGTATGTCGCATCGAATAAAGATCTCGGCATCGTCGACATTACGGATCCACGGAATCCCGTAACGGTATCGACATTCCATACCACATCCGAGTCCGGCATCATCAGGGATGTGAAGATCGAGGGCACGTGTGCGTATCTTGCGGTGAATGGTGCAGGCATCCAGGTCGTGAACGTTGCAGACCCTGCCCATCCCGTTGCCGGCAGCCTGGTTAAACTGACGGGATACAACACGGTCATGAGGATTACCACCGGGGGCAACTACCTGTATGCAGCACTCGCGGGTGATAAGCGAATGGATATCCTGGATATTACCGATCCGTCCCGGCCCGCGTTTGTCAGTTCCTTCGCTCCTGCTGATGCATCTGCAACGGGATTTTCTTCGGTTGCCGTCAGAGGCGACTATGCCTACCTTGTTGAGTATTATACCAGCGTCAGGGTTGTTGACGCCAGCAACAGGAAAAGCCCCGTGCAGGTCAGCACCGTTACAGGCGTGAATGCGAATGACATCAAGGTCATGGGGGATTATGCCTATGTCTCCATCCGGTACCAGGGTTTCAACATCTACAATATTGCTAACCCTGGAACGATGGTCCTGGCCGGCCAGGGTACCGGCTTTGCCGGCTATATCGAGGGCATCTATCCAACTGCCCGGTATACCTTTGTAAGCGGCGACTCGTTCGGGTTCAGCATCTTCGACACATCCGATGCTGCGAGACCGCGACAACTGGTAACAGTCCCCACGTTGGGCGGCGTTGACTCGGTCGTCGCTGATAGCGACTTCCTGTACGTGGGTGCTCACAACTATGGGACCTGGGTCATTGACATCAGGAACAAGACCAATCCACAGGAGGTGACTGTCATAAAGAACGACGGGAGGAACACCGGGATTGACGTGGACCGGGGCCTCCTCGTGTTTGCCGGCGCATGGAGCGGACTCAACATAGCAGATATCTCGGACCCGTCAAACCCACGGCCTGTAGCGCTGAAGTGGGGCGATAATATTGTCACGGTCCTCGCTGACGGCAACTATCTTTACACCAGCGTGGGGATCGTGGATATATCGAACCCTGCCAATCCGGTATACGTCTCAAAATCACCATACTTCTATGGCAGGATGAAGAAGCTTGACAGCACGCACCTGATCGTTGCCGTATCGGAGTACTACTCTCCAAAAGGAATCCATATCATCGATGTCAGTCATAAGGCCAATCCTAAAGTAATTGCTACATATGGCAATGGGACCGCCTACTACGATGTTGATGTCGTTGGAAAAACCATGGTCGGCCTCAGCGGGTACGATATGGAGACCGTCGATATTACCGACATAACGCGGCCTTCGTTTATCAGCAGGGTATCGTATGCCGGCACCTGGGTTGGCTATTCACTGAATACCGTGGGACCAGTAGTCTATGCCACCGGCGGACCTATGGCAGTCAGGGCGGTTGATGTCTCGGATCCCGCACATATCGTCCAGGTTGACACCGGTGCAATCAAGGCAACAAGCGCATATTGCCAGGAATCCTGTATCCGGGACGGATACCTGTATACCGGCAACAAGTGGGGCATCGATATCTTTGCACTCGGTACCCCTGCATCAGTCACCTCCACACCCGCGACCTCTCCCCGCGGTGTCCCTGCACCTGGTACGTCCAACGCTGTGGCAGCCACGCGGGCATCCACGGTACCGGCGACCGCGATACCTGTCCTCCCCAGCGAAATGACGTTAAAAGAATGGATTTCCTCTTTTATATCCTTGATTCGGAAGGCCATGTCCGGGCTGCACCTGACGATATAGTATCCGGCGGAGAGAAGTTTTGAGGATCGTAAAATGCTCTTCGTTTATTCGGAATAACAAAGATATTTTTCAACGCGGCGATCTTTACCGGTAGTTCCTCTGCGTGGGCGCGGCCCCGCAGCGCGGAGGCCTTGGGCGATCTATTGCTCCGTGTAGTCCGGGAATCCACGCCCTTTTAATAAAAAAGGCCCGTCACGGGCACTGCTTTCAGAATTTATACATGAGTTATGGAGAGGTGGCACGCGGCTTATACGCGATGATAATATCCTGCCCGGTCACCGTCCCGGTTCTCCCGCACCATGAGCCATACAAAGGAGTGCCCTTGAGAATAAACCCGGTTCTTTCAAAAAGGTCCACGACGTCCTCCTCCCGGTACGCAACAGCCCTCTCGGGAATTTCAGGGTCGATGGTGAGGTAGCGACCAGGATCGTGACAAAAAAGAAGCTGGCTTTTTCCACCGTTGTGCAGCCTCTTTGCCTCTTCGTTCCATAAAAAAAATGTCGTGAGACACCGGCCGCCGGGCTTTAAAACCCTGGCCACCTCCGCGAGATAGTGTTCTATATCCCCCGGCAGCATGTGGGTGAATACGGAAACCATGCAGACAAAATCAAAACCTGCATCATTGTAGGGTAACCGGTATTCTGCAGCTATCAGCGTCCCGGACGGGTTGTAGTCCTTGTTGTATACGTCTGAAAATGTATACCGGAAACGCGGGTACAGGGGAGATATATGCTCCCGGCACCATTGGAACCCATTTTTTTGTATCTCCAGCCCTTCATAGGATCCCTTCGAAGAGAGGTAACGTGTCAATGGGAGAGAGACCCTGCCGCATCCGCTCCCGATTTCGAGTACCTGTTCTTCCGGTTTTAAGTCGCCATATTCCCTGAAAATTTTGAGGAATATCTCCCCGGCATGCCGGTACCTGTCCACACCGACGGTCGTGCAGAACTGTGCCCGCAGCCTTCTCGGGGGAATCAGGGGATCCCGGGTCACAAGAATCTTTTCCAATCCCTCTGCAATTGTGTAAAATACGGCATGGGCTCCTGATCGAAATGTTTTCGGGAGGTCCTGGATTATTCTGCATGTACGCAAGCTTTTTTCACCTGCCGATCCGTGCCGCCGGAACATCATAACGTGGTTCAGCAAGTATTTTTGGGGAGATGGAAAATAAACCTGAGCCTGACAGCATAGGCCAGTAAAAAAATATCCCCGGGACCCTGTCAGAAATGTCCCGTCTCGCACGAACCCACCGGGGCCGGGTACGCACCTTCTGGTTGTAAATCCGCTTTTGAAGGGTATACGCGGAATGTTCCATGAATAATGTGCCGCAGTGACCGGAACCCTGATTAAAAAGACCGGCTGGATTTCCAGGTTTTCTGCAAGCCATGGAACTATCCAGGGTTCACGGGGAAGAATTGACCTGGCAATGCTGGATGGAACGAATCCAGGGCGTAAACCCCAAGGTTGCGTCCATGGCAGGATTCACGCAGTTGATACCCCTCTTCATGGATGGTTATACTCCCTGCCGGGTTTGAGAGTGGTAAAAAAAGGTGGAGCGGAGAACGATCAAAGGGAAAAGATCTCCTGCATCAGTTGAATGAGTCGCATTATGGCCTGGTCTGCCGGAGAGCTGTCTGTCGTCGCATTGGGAATCAATACAGATGACCGGACAACGGGCCGGTCAACGGGTAATCCGGGTGGAATTTGTGAAATGTCTACGGGCGGGATCGCCGCTGGCACTGTTCCGGTTGACCGGACAACGGGCCGGTCAACGGGTAGTCCGGGTGGAATTTGTGAAATGTCTGCGGGCGGGATCGCCGCTGGCACGGTATCCGGCAGCACGGGAGGGGTTTGTGTTGTCGGGTGCAGGGTGTCCGTGGGAGGTGGCGTATACATCGAGTTGGAAACGCCGATTGTCAGGTAGAGCGCCTTCAAATCCCCCCACACACTGGAATCGTCGACTACATGACGGGCCAGCACCTCGATGGTATAATCCCCGGCCGTGGTGAACCTGATGGTTGCCTCCATCGATTGGGGACTGTTCGCTACCAAATCGTATGTTCCCGACAATGCCCCACCCACCAGTTCTGCGCCCTCCGGGATCTTTATCGTGACCGTTGTGCCCGGGGCATCGAATATGCTGGTCACCGTCGCAGTGATAACGGCGTTCTCGCCGACGAGCGGCACTCTGGAAATGCTGACATCTAGAGTTATCGGAGTTGACGGGCCTCCCGGGGCAGGAGTTGCCGCCCCCTGGCATACCGCACACTCTGCTCCCGCTGCAATAACAAGGAGTGAAAGGAACAACATACAGAATATTCCACTGAATTTTAGCATCATTCCTGGATATCCCCCATTTTTGATTAGTCTCTCAGAATTCCAAAGACCCCGGTTGACTAGACCGATATTCCCTGATTCCATTATAAATAATAGTATGATGGTTCCAGCTCATACTCCAGACAGAGACCGGACGATATCATAAAAGGCAGCTATAGACATGAAAAATACCATGATTTTTGCCGGTGAGCCCGGGAAAACAGTGAAAGAGTGGCCGGCCACTTGCGGGGCCGCCGCTGAAGGACTGGCAGGGTTACGCAGAGGCTAAATGAGCTCATAACGTCAATATTGGATCGCGTACATGTCCCGGCAACCCGGAACCCCAGCCCGCATCGCCATTGCCGTTGACCTTGGGGCGACCAACCTCCGGGTCGGGCTTGTCCGGGAGGACGGTGAGGTGCTGGAGAGGAGCCGGGTGAGGACCCCCGTCCGGGAGGGAGACGCCGGGGCAATCCTGGAAGCCATCGTCGGTCTCATCAGGAGGACCGTGCCGCCCTCTGAACGGCATCATTGCGCGGGCATCGGTATTTCAACGGCCGGGCCGGTTGACGCGTCCAACGGGACAGTGGTAAATCCGCCGAATATACCCCTGGCCCGCATACCTCTTAGCGCCCCATTGCAGGAAGTGTTTGGCGTGCCCGCCTGGCTTCTGAACGACTGCCATGCCGGGGCGCTCGGCGAATCCTGGTGCGGGGCCGGGAGGGGGGTTTCTCATTTTATCTATCTCACTATCTCGACCGGCATCGGGGCCGGGGTCATTGAACGGGGATCACTCCTCTCTGGTCGCGCCGGAAACTTTGCCGAGGTTGGTCACTTCACCGTCGAAACAACCTGGAACCTCCCCTGCGGGTGCGGGGGTGCAGGCCACTGGGAAAGTTGCGGGTCGGGGCGTTTCATCCCGGCCTTCTTCTCGCGCTGGTGCTCTGAGGAGGGTATCCCCAGGCAGGATATTCCTGAAGGAGACACCGGGGCCATCTTTACCGCCGCCCGCATGGGGAACCCGGCGGCTGCCAGGTTCATGCCTGTCCTCGGCCGTATCGAGGCATGCGGGATCTCGAGCCTCATTGCTGCCTATGATCCCTCCCTGGTGATCCTTGACGGGAGCGTGGTCCGGGAGAACTGGGATATTTTTACTGCCCATGCCTTTCCCCATGTGCGTTCTGTGGCCGGATATATCCCGGAGCTGGTGCAAAGCCCGCTCAACGGAGATGCCCCCCTTATCGGGGCGGGGCTTGCTGTTTTCCGCTCCTCCTCATCAACAAAGTGATATTATAAAATGCCGGGAGACATGTCCCGTTCCATTCACCTTTCTCAGGCAGATATCCGGTTCTATGTGCAGGGGCCGGCTGCGAACCGGACTTTTATCGCTGCCGAAGGGAGGGTTGAACCCGGCAGTTCCATGCAGGGACTGCCCGGTGCCTTTCCGATATGGCACAGGATCTTCCATTTTATGGCGGGCGGCGAGACAGAGGGAGGTAACTTCATCACCGAGGCACTGTCAATGAGAGATTTTCGAAGCCCATTCTTCACCACGGCATTCCTCGGGCTTGTCCTCCTCGCCGCCCTGAGCGCCGTTCCTGCATCCGCAGGGAAGGAAGAGAGATATAATGCCAGCGTGCTCATAGAGCATTCCATTGCCATGCGCCAGGCCCATCAGGCATGGCGGGCAGAAGTAAGGAGCGCTGAGATGAATGCCTCGGGCGATTTTGTCCACAGCCTCGACGGGGCCGATGCCTCAAGCCTTGACCAGATTTCGGCGAGGTTCAACGTAACCCGGGCAAACATCACCGCTGCGAAATCCCCGGCTGAACTCAGCCAGGTACACCGGGATCTCCAGGAGCTCTCGAAGAAGTACCGGGTCGAGCTTCGGTCCCAGGTGCTTCCTGCAGGCGGGAACGTGAGCGAGTTGCGGGGGCTGATCCATGAGGCCGTCCGTTCCAGCCCCCGGGTGTCCCTGCTCGAGGATGCCTACTGGAATGTCCGCCAGTCAGGAGAGCTGTTCACCCTGGACTACTGGATCGAGCGTGCTGAGAACACCGCAAACCACCTGGAATCACAGGGATATAACGTAACCTCGCTCCTGGAGACCCTTGACCAGCTGAAGGATATGCAGGATGAGCTCCGGGCTGCACTCGAGCAGCGCGACCAGGAAGCCCTCCAGGAAGTGCAAAGGGAGGTAATGAATCTTACCCACGAGTTGCTGTGTTGTACAATTCCAAAATAGTCTTCTTTTCCCATAATAGACTAAATCTATTGTTTAAACAACCATCGAAACCAGCATATTATAGCAATTGAACTTCATCATCATCTCGCGC
>JAPXRZ010000007.1:0-128928 GCA_033813295.1 Methanolinea sp. | reverse complement strand
TACTTGTTCGTTGACAATTATATCGGCTCCTTGTTGTTCTTTTGCACAAAGATTCAAGGAGCCCTCGTACCTTAGATCTTTCGGTCTAATTTTTATTAACCTCAAAAAAAAGGTTTTCTACAGAGCCGCATTTTTAGCCTTTTTAAAAAGGCTATGACCAAAATGCAGTTAGACCTCTTTTCAAGCAAAAATTTTATTTGATCAGACAGGGATTCCCATTGGTGCGCTCTTCGCCCGTTTCCGGACTGCACATTCTATGGGCGGAAACAGGGTAAAGAAGGGTTTGTGGAGATCGATCATGGCCGAGATACCAGTTGCACCGGTGGAGCGGATCATCCGCAGGGCGGGTGCTGCCCGCGTTGGTGCCGGGGCAGGGATGGAACTTGCAGGACTGATGGAGGACTATGCCCTCACCGTGGCCCGGGAAGCCCACAAGCTGGCTACCCATGCCGGCCGCAGGACGGTGACCGCCCACGACATCCGCATGGCAGGGGAAATACTCAAGTAATAGCCTCCAACTCCACAAGGAGGCGCACAACGGAACCTTTTTTAAACATATTTATATATGAATAGGACCACATCCTCTAACATGTCCAGAGTGCTGGCACGAAGCCTGTCTCGGAAGAAGATCGTTACCAACGAAGGGAAGGTGATAGGCACCCTGAAAAACATCGTGGTGGACTTTGACACCGGACAGGTGGTCGATCTCATCATCTATCCCGACCCGTCGTTCGACACCTCAGGATACCGGGTGGAAGGGGACAAACTCTTCATCAACTTCGAGTCTGTGAAGGACATCAAGGATTATATCATCGTGGACCGCTACCTTTCCAGGAAATAAGGGAAATACCGGGTAATTGCTTCTACGAACCCGTCACCGTATTTTTTTTCCGATACCCACTCTGCGGCTCTGGCCACTTCTGGACCGGCATTCCCCACCGCCGCACCCACTCCTGCCCTCTCCAGGAGCTCCACGTCATTTTCTGCATCACCGACTGCCAGGAATTCCCGTGTGTCCATCCCGGTGTCCCTGGCCAGTGCCGAGAAGCCCAGGCCCTTGGTGACGCCGAGGGGCTGGAGATGGATGGCAAACCCCGTGTCGAGCACTTCGACCGGGAACCTCCTCACCACCTCTCTTACCTCGTCGACGGGGACCGTCCTCGCAAAAGCAACATCCACGAACCGGTAGGGGAGGCTGTAGTGCTCGATCTCCAACCCCCGCTCCCGGAAATGGCGGACCACCGCGTCCAGTGCATCCCGGGGGCTGGCGCCGTCAGCGATCGCGACGGGACTGACGGAGTAGCCCGTCCGGTACACCGCCCCGTTCTCGGCTATGAAGATGCCCCTCGTCCCCAGCATGCGGCAGAGGGCGTCCATGAAGCAGGCGGTGTTCCCGCTGGCCAGCACGACCTCCACCCCGTGGTCAACCAGGGCCCTGATAGCCTCGATGGCCCCGGTATGGATGCGGCGGTGGGGATCGGTGATGGTGCCGTCCACGTCGGTGACAAGACCCCGAAGCCGGGGGGCAGGTGGGTTCTTCGCAGTCATCTTCGCAAGTACAGTTCTCTTTTCGAGGGGTTTATGTGTTCGCTCATACCAGAAGGGCCTGCCGCAACGGAAAAGACAGCCCCCAATAAACCAGGTATGTAGTATCCAGGATTGATAATAAGGAAAAGATGAGGTTTCCAACCCTCACAGCTTGAACCCCGGGATGGTATCAAACAATTTCTGGTACAGATCGGAAAAGAGGGCTATGTAATCACCAGCACGCCCGGTCGCAATATAGGAGGATTTTCCCTCGTCCGTCGTTCTTGAGAGGTATCCCTTCGAGACGAGGAACCCGATGTAGTCCTGCCCGGTCTTCGAGTTGAGGTCGCACCGGTGAATAATGGCAGTAAACGACCTTGGAACCTTGCAGAAGACAAGGATCTCCCAGTAGATCTCGTACGGGGTCCGGCGCTCGTTCTTCATCCGTTTTAGTCCCTTCCCAGCTTTTCTGCAAGTGCATGCTCCGACCGCGAGATCTCAATCTGCCGGAGGTCCCAGGTCCTGGAGAAATTCCTGAAATAATACGAGCTGATCAGGCTCACTGCGGCTATCCCAAGCGCCAGGAGAGCTGAGGGGATGAGCAGCAGGCTGTTCAGGGTGATCGTACCGGAAGTGAAGCTGATGGTGGCAAATTCCAGGCTGCCCTGGATCCCGAGTGCGAGAAAACAGAATCCGCACAGCGTGCAGACGAGGATCATCGTCTGGATAGTCTTCCTGTTTTCGCGGTAATGGGCAATCATCCTGACAATCCCGGAAATGAGAGTTTCGTCAGGAACCGGGAATGCCCTGCCTTTGAATTCTGTGCGTATATCCTTGATTCCACCCAGGATCCTGGCACTGGAAACAATCCACGAAAGACCGAGCCCCAGGCATACCATGGCAATCGCTCCTGCTACGATCCCTGTCAGGGACAGGGTTTGCCCTGCCGGGAGGCCCAGGATGGAAGCCACGATGAATTGAATTCCGAGTGCAAGTGCCAGGGCCCCGAACACGCAGTTCAGCAGGACCAGCAGGAAAAAAGTGTCGAGTTCGTGCTTAAAACGCGAAAATGTTCTGTTTGTCATGCAGCATTTACCGGTCCATACCTATATCGCCGTTCATTGATAAAGAACCATGAACCAAAGATACATTCTTTTCGTACCCGGTCGCTTCGTTTCCGATGGTCGTACCACGGATGCTGGATGAAAGTAAAAAAGGAAAAAATGGGTGGGATCTCGATCGTTCAGCACTGTCTCAGGCCGGCCTCTTCCACCATGAACGGGGCCTCGCCCTCGGGCAGGTTGGGGCTGTCCACCAGCCGGGCGATGCGTTTGCCCCCCTTGCTCTTGCGCAGGTAGATGCGGAAGGTGGCGGTGTGGCCCACGATGTTGCCGCCGATGGGCTTCGTGGGGTCGCCGAAGAAGACCGCCGGGTTGGAGAGGACCTGGTTCGTGACCAGGCCCACGGCATTGTGCTCGTCCACCAGCCGGAAGAGGTCGTGCATGTGGCGGTTCAGCTTCTGCTGGCGGGCGGCCAGGGTCCCGCGGCCGGCATATTCGGCCCGGAAGTGGGCGGTGAGAGAATCGATGACAAAGAGCCGCACGGGCCTGTCCGAGCCCTTCAGCTCGTGGGCTTTCTCACGGGCACTGTCGATCATCAGCATCTGGTGGTCGGAGGTGTGGGCCCGGGCCACGTGGATGTTTTCCAGGAAGTCCTGGGGGTCTGCGTCCGTCCCCAGCCCCCGGACCATCTGCTCGATACGTTCGGGGCGGAAGGTGTTCTCGGTATCGATGTAGATGGCGCTCCCCGAGAGCCCCCCCATGTCTTCATCGAGCTGGACGTTGACGGCCATCTGGTGCACTATCTGGCTCTTCCCCGACCCGAACTCCCCGTACAGCTCGGTGATGGCCTGGGTCTCCATCCCGCCGCCGAGCAGGTCATCCAGCTCGGGCACCAGGGTCTTCAGCTTCCTTACCTCTTTCCGCTGCTCGAATACATCCCTCCCCGTCCGGAAGCCCCCGAGGTCCACCTTCTCGCGGGCCGCCTTGATCATCTTCTTGGCGGTGGTTTCAGCGATCTCGGCGGTCTCGGCCAGGTCTGCGGGGGAGGCGGTGGCAATGCTCTCCACGGAGAGGAATCCGGCTTCCCGCAGCTTCTCGGCGGTGGTGGGGCCCACGCCGGGGAGGTCCTCAAGTTCCAGGGGTCCATTAGTCATGTAGTTCACCTGTAGCGGAGAGAGGGTGGACTCACCCGCTTATATCTTCGCGGCCATGCGGCGTGAAAGTATCTGATGCGTCAAGCGACCGGGAGAGGGCTTCCAGGTGTGCCTTCACTGTACCGGGATCGGGGGCGGCCTCCTCCCATGAGCTGGGTGACAGGCGCCGGCCGCACCGGACCCCCTGCAGGCGCACTTCGCGGCCGTGGGGGAGTGCCCCGGTCACCAGGTATCGTTCAGCGCCGGTATCGAGGAACGTCCCGCTCCGCGTGGCCACGACCGTCCCGGTGACCTCCACTTCCTCGCACTCGCTGCCAGGGAGCACCTGCACCATGCTCCCACCCCCGGCCTGGAGCTCCCGCTCCCCGTACTTCCCCGTCCTGGCCGTGCCCAGGTACACGGCCAGCCGGTCGCCGGGGACGATCTCCTGCAGGGCCAGGTCCCCCCAGAGGACTACCCGCAGTTCGGCGGTTCCCCCGGAGAGGAGCAGGTTTCGGACGTGCGAAGCTCTCCCCTCCCTCGAGGTGAAGGCCCGGGGGGCCTGGATCGATTTTACCGTCCCCTGGACCGAGTAAGTGCCGTGATCCTCCACTTCATCCAGGGCATGGATCCGCACCGTCACTTCGCTGTCCGCTGCTTCAACGGTGCTCTTCTCGTCAACCTGGTACTCCTTCCCCCGCTGGCGCATTTTCTCCAGGGCCCCGGTGATGAGCAATGGCGTCTCCTCTGGGATCCCTGCAAGCAGCTCGGGGGAAAAGACCACCATGCGGGTGACACCCCCGCTGTCCCCCACCATGGCCTCGACCATCTCACCGCTGCTCCCGTCGCGGCGGGGGACCGGGCGGGGCACGGCGGTCGCGAGGAGCTGCACGGTGATATTTTTCCGCTGCGGTGGGGCAAGGTGGGGTTCCACGGCGGTGGAGCAGGATATCTCGCACACCGCCTTGCGGAGGGCCATCACGGTGATCTCGGTCGGGGAGCGGGTGGCGTGCCTCCCTATCACCTCCAGGACATCGCCGACCGCGATCTCCCCGCATGCCGCAGCCTTCTCGTCCCAGAGGATGGCCCGGACCTGCCCGGTTTCATCCCCCAGCACGAGGCTGGTCACGAGGCCCTTCTCCCCGCCGGGGCGCTCGAACTCCCTCGGCGGGTTTTTAGCCACAACCCTCCCGAAGAAGGAGTAAAGGCTCGACTTTGCTCCGAGCCCCCTGATCTTCACGTGATGACGCCCCAGGTCCTGGACAACCAGCATGGCGGCCGCCACCTCGTCCACCAGGTCGCCGCACTGGTGCATCTTCTCTTCCAGGCGCCGCTCAAATTCCTCGCGGGAGACGAGGTCGTCGACCAGGGCATAGTGGAAATGCATGCGACGGCCCTTTCCTCCGGCCTACTCCCCGCCTTTCTGCCAGGCTGGGGACTGCATGGCCGCTACGATATCATCGATGGTCTCGCCGCGGCGCATCAGGGCCGCCTGGCCAGCGTGTACCAGTACCTCGGGGCAGCGGGGCCTGCTGTTGTACTGCGAAGACATGGCAAATCCATAGGCCCCGGTATCGAGAATGGCAAGGATGTCCCCGGCAGAAACCCGGGGGAGCCGGCGGTCCGCTGCCAGCACGTCCCCGGTCTCGCAGATGGGCCCCCCGATGGTGTAGGTCTCCTCCGGTGCCGCGCCGGTCCTCCCAGCCACCACCACCTCGTGGTAGGCATCGTACATGGCCGGGCGGATGAGCAGGTTGAACCCTGCGTCCACGTTGGCAAAGGTCCTGTGGGCCACCTTGACCGAGTTGACCCGGGTGAGCAGGATGGTGGAGTCCCCGACCAGGGACCGCCCCGGCTCCACCCAGAGCTCGGGGGAGATGCCAAGGCGTTCCACGCCTTCCCGGAATACCGGGACCACCGCGGCCGCATACTCCTCCGGGGTGGGGGCGACCTCGGTATCGTGCCGGTACGCAATCCCCAGGCCCCCGCCCAGGTCGATGAACTCGAGGGGCACTCCCATGGCGGTGAGGTCCCCGGCAATCTGCATCATCACCCCGGCAGCCTGCACGAATGGCTCGAGAGACAGGATCTGTGACCCGATATGGCAATGAAGGCCGACAGGGCGGATGTTCCTGCAGGAGAGGGCCTCCCGGTACGCCTCCGGGATCTGACGGTGCGGGATCCCGAACTTGCTAGTGGCAAGCCCCGTGGCGATCTTAGGGTGGGTGGGCACCTCCAGGGCCGGGTTCACCCGGAAGGCAATCCTCGCCGTCTTCCCGGCTGCACGGGCGCATGCGTCGAGCTGGCGAAGCTCGTCGAGGGAGTCCACCGAGACGGGGACACCGCTCTCCACTGCCAGGGCAAGGTCATCCGGGCTCTTGGAGCTCCCGTTGAAGAGGAGCTTCCCCGGCTCCATCCCGGCCATGAGGGCCAGGCGCAGTTCGCCGGAGGAAAATACGTCGGCCCCGGCCCCGGCACCTGCCAGGGCGCGCAGTATGGCGAGGTTCCCGTTCGCCTTTGCCGCGTAGAGCACCCGCACCCGCGGGTAGCGGGCCGAGAGCGCATCATGGTAGCGGTGGTAGTTCCCGGTTACGCGGTCCTGGTCGGTGATGTAGAGGGGAGTGCCGAAGCGCCCGGCCAGGTCCAGGCAGTCCTGCCCCCCTATATGCAGGCGCCCCCTCTCGATGGTGAGATGCAGCGGGAGGTTCACAGCCCCATCGCCCCCATGCGGTCCAGGGCCTCGCGGATCCGCTCCACGGAACGGGTCAGGGCAAAGCGCACGTATCCGGCTCCACCGGTCCCGAAACCGACCCCCGGGGTGACCACGATCCCGGCCTCGTCCAGCATGCGGGTGGCAAAAGCCATGCTGTCCCCGGCCGGCATCCACACGTAGAACGTGGCCCTGGGAGCTTCCACGGCGAATCCCATGCTCCGCAGCCCCTTCACCAGGACGTCTCTCCTTTCCTGGTACTTCAGGCAGGCCTCCCGGACGCATTCGCGGGGTCCCCGGAGTGCGGCAACAGCTGCATGCTGGACCGCGTCAAAGACCCCCGAGTCCACGTTGGTCTTGACCCTGCCGAGGCCGGCCAGTATTCCCGCGTTGCCGACCGCCATCCCGATGCGCCAGCCGGTCATGTTAAAGGTCTTCGAGAGCGAGTGCATCTCCACGGCAACGTCCATTGCCCCGTCGGTGGCGAGGAAGGACGGGGCCCTGTACCTATCGTAGGAGATCTCCGAATACGCGTTGTCATGCACAATGACGATTCCATGCTCCTGGGCGAACTCTACGGCGCTTGCAAAGAACCCCGGCAGGGTGACTGCAGAGGTGGGGTTGTTCGGGTAGTTGAGGAACATAAGCCGGGCCTTCTTCACAACGTCCCGGGGGATGTCCTCCAGGACCGGGATGAAGTGGTTCTCTGCGGAAAGCGGCATCTCGTGCACTCTCCCTTCAGCAAAAAGGGTGGAGGTCCGGTAGACGGGGTACCCGGGGCTCGGGGCAAGGACATAATCGCCGGGGTTCACGAATGCCTCGGGGATATGGGCGATCCCGTCCTTTGATCCCATGAGGGCGAGCACCTGGGTGCCCGGGTCCAGGGACACGGAGAACCGCTCCCGGTACCAGTCGGCCACCGCCTCCCGATAGGCGGCCATCCCGGCATACGAGGGGTAATGGTGGTTTGCAGGGTCCATCGCCGCACGGCAGAGTTCCTCGACGATGTGGGAGGGTGTCGGCAGGTCCGGGTCGCCCACCCCCAGGTCGATGACATCGACCCCTTCCCGGGCCTTCCGTGCTTTCAGCTCATCGATCCGGGCGAAGAGATAGGGCGGGAGCTGCCCCATGCGATCCGCGTACATGTGATAACCACATTTGCAGGGCCATGACATTAAGATCACTTATGCCCGCTGGGAAATCAGGACGAAGGAAACCTCCCTTTTAAAAAATTGCCCTCATTTAGCCATTTGGAGAACAGAATCCTTATATGGCGCGCCAGGGCAGGTAGTACCATGGCAGAGCGACCTGGTGATTCTAACCGGATACACAGCGGAAGTTACAGTGAGCAGGCCGACGGAGGACCGGACCAGGTCATGGTGGTCTTCTGCACCGCACCGGAGGACAGGGCACCGGCCATCGCCAGGGTCCTGGTCGACCGGCACCTCGCAGCCTGCGTCAATGTCGCTGCGGTCCGTTCGTTCTACCGGTGGGAAGGGGAATATGTCGAGGACACCGAGGCGCTCCTCATCATCAAGACCACCCGGCGGCGATTAGAAGAAGCAGTCACGGCGATCAGGGACCTCCACCCCTACTCCCTGCCGGAGATGATTGCCCTCCCGGTCGCTGCCGGATACTTTCCCTACCTTTCCTGGGTCCGGGAGGAGACCGGGATATGAACCTCGCCACGGTCAGGGCAATCCAGGTCAGGTCCAGCGGTGCGGAGGAGATCCAAGACAGGGTCGCCGTGGAGGGAAAGTTCAGGCTCTTCCTGAACGGGACCCTTTTCTCTGAGCTGGTGGCCAGCGGCGAACAGCTGGCTGAGCTGGGAGCCGGGTTCGTGGTCTGCCAGGGCCTGGCCGGGGAGGTTGAAGAGGTCACGGCCGACGGCCAGGATATCAGGGTGACCGCGCTGATCGATGGCGGCCTGGTGCGGGAGATCATCTCCACCGGCGCAGTCGGGACCCGAAGACCATTCCGCCCCGTTCGAACGGATCTCACGCTCACACCCGGAGAAGTCTTCTCCATCACCCGGGAGATCGAGACCGACGCCTGGCGCCAGACTGGCGGAGTCCATTGCTCGGTCCTATTCCATGAACACGCCCTCCAGGTGAAGAGTTCTGACGTGGGCAGGCACAACACCGTGGACAAGGTGATCGGTCATGCGGTTCTCCGGGGCCTGGACCGGTCCCGGTGCGTGCTCGGTTGCACCGGCCGCCAGCCCCGGGACATGGTGGCAAAGGCGGCCCATGCCGGCATCCCCGTGGTCATCTCCCGGGCCGCGTCCACCGACCTGGGGATTGCTGCTGCCCGCGAGGCAGGCATAACCCTGGTCTGCTTCTCCCGCGGCGACCGGTTCACCATCTACAGCCACCCCGAACGGATCCTGGGAGAGGATGCAGAGCTGGGAGGGGTGAAGGAAGCGAAGTAAAATACAGGTGCGACATCCACTGATGAGATCAGGGAAGTCAGGTCTCCATGACAGCGAGTAAGGAGCAGAAGAAGGCGGTGCTGGTGCTGGGGTGCCCGCAGGTCCCGGTGCAGACTAGCCTGGCAATCTACCTGGCCTATGCCCTCAGGAAGAAGGGAGTGGCCACGGTCATAGCAGGGAACCGGGCGGCCCGGCAGCAGGTCGAAGTCTCGGACCCGGAACGGTCCTATATCGGCGAGATGGTGGACCTGGACCGCTTTATCTCCGAGCTGGCTGACGGAGCCCGGAAGTACGACTATTATTTCGTGTTCATCCACAACGATTCCGGTGTCTCCTATGCGGCAACAGTCCAGGCCCTCTCGGGGAAACCCGTTGTAGCGGTCATCTACGGCGAGCACTTCCAGGAGATGGCCGATGCCATAACGTTTCCCAGCGAGAAGGTGGCGGCAAAGGCGGTCCACAACCCCCTGCCCCTGAAGAACAAGATCGACGAGGTGCTCCCATGGGTTGTATCGAATCTCTGAAATACGAGATCATCCTGAAAGGGGCCTCTTTTGCCGAGTGCCGGCAGTACGTGCGGACCAACTGCAGGGAGTACGTGGACGTCCCCCCGGGGTACAGGATCTTTGAAAAACCGGTGATCGGGGTCCCGCCGATCTCAATCGGCCTTGACGGGGACGTGGTCACGTTTCCCTACACCAAGCCCTGCTATGGCACGTTCCTGATGCGGATCGAGTGCAGCGACGAGGCCGCCCGGCTGCGGTCCGGCAAGCGATAACCCTCCTTTTTCCATCCGCCTGCAGTCCGATGCAGGTATGAGCAGGCTGGCCTGTCCTCTCTCGAAGGTTAAAGAATCATCACATCAGGGAGGACCTGGACCCCCCCACCTCTTCTCCGATCGGGAAGTCCTGTGGAAACGATCTTTTATCCAGAAGGAATCATCATGGCCAATTTGAATTATGCGGCGGGAGCTCCTGCTTGCGGCCTGCTGTCAGGTGCCCATTTTCTGTCCGGGTGTCCCGGGGTGGCAACCTATATCTGGCACTTCATGAAAGTAGGTGTTCGTTGATCGGGGGACTATGATGAACGAGGTATCAGTGCTCATCGGCGGGAAGGCCGGTGATGGTATCAACAGCGCAGGGATGATGGTTGCCCACCTGTGCAACCGGCTCGGCTACCGGGTCTACATGTACTTCGACTACCCTTCTCTGATAAAGGGAGGCCATAACTTTGCCGTCGTGAGGGCGGCAGAGGAGGAGATAGGGACGCACAGGAGGAAGGTGGACTTTGTCCTGGCCCTGAACCAGGACACCCTTGCCCTTCACCAGGAGATGATGACCGGAGAAACGGTTGTCATCTTTGACAGCTACCGGGTCAGGGCGGAGGGCATCGGGGTGCATGTCCCGGACGTTCTGAAAGAGGAGCAGGCACCTCCCGTGATGGGGAACTCCCTCCTCATCGGGGCATTTGCCAGGGCTGCCGGGATGCCGTGGCAGGTGGTGGAGGACGTTTTCCGCCGGCAGATTCCAAAGGCCCTCGAGCAGAACCTTAAGGTGGCCCGGCGGGGGTTCGACGCAGCCAGCGAAAGGCGTGCGATCCCGCCGGCCGGGAGGAGCATGCTCCCGGTCATCTCGGGAAACGAGGCCATCGGGCTCGGGCTTCTCCATGGAGGTCTGGACGCGTACGTGGCCTACCCCATGACACCGACCTCGAACCTCCTCCATTTCATGGCCGAAATCGCGGAAGAGCACCAGCTCATCGCGTATCATCCCGAGAACGAGATCGGGGTAATGATCATGGCCCTGGGTTTCGCCTATGCGGGGAAGAAGACAGCCGTGGGGACCTCGGGAGGGGGCTTCTGCCTGATGACCGAGGGTCTCTCCATGGCGGGGATGGCTGAGCTTCCGGTGGTGGTGGTGCTGGGGCAGCGGACTGGGCCGAGCACGGGCCTTCCCACCTACAGCGGCCAGTCAGACCTGCATTTTGCCCTGCACGCGGGCCAGGGGGAGTTCCCGCGGCTGGTAGCGGCCCCCGGTGACCCCGCGCAGGCCTTTGCCTGGGCGTCCCTCGCGGTCTCGCTCGCATGGAGGTGCCAGGTCCCGGCTATCCTCCTGGTGGACAAGACCCTTTGCGAGGGCTTCTACAGTTACGATCGCGATAAAGCCGAGGTCCCACAGATGGGTGGAATATTCCCCGGGACTCCCGGGCCGGGGTATGGCCGTTACCAGGATGCAGAGAACGGGGTCTCGCCCCTGCTCTTTCCTCCTTCACCTGACACGGTCATCAAGGTGAACAGCTATGGGCACGACGAGCGCGGGATCACCACGGAACAGGCCTCCCTGGTGAACCTCATGGCCGCAAAGCGCGGCAGAAAAACGGCGTTCCTGGCAAACGAGGTTGCAGGGCTTCCGACAGTGAACATCGAGGGCGCCCGGAACTCGGAGCGGGTTCTCCTGGCCTGGGGTTCTACCCTGGGCGTCTGCCGGGAGGTGGCCGGGCATTTTGGCCTCCGGCTGGTGCAGCCGGTCTGCCTCTCGCCGTTCCCGGCCGATACGCTCCGGAAGGCGCTTGCAGGTGCAAAGAAGACCATCATCGTCGAGGAGAACGCTCTCGGCCAGCTGGAGATGCTCCTTGCCCGCCACGGGATACGTGCCGACGCCCGCATTCACCGGTGCGACGGGAGGCCATTTGCCCTGGAGGAGCTCATTGCGCGGGTCGGGGAGGTGCTGCAATGACGGCGCGGAACCTCATCACCCCTGCCCAGAACACCTGGTGCCCGGGCTGCGGGAACTTCACCATCCAGTTCGCCCTCAAGAATACGATAGCGGCCCTGGAAAAGGGCGGGGTCTCTTCCGACTCCCTGGTCCTCGTCACCGGCATCGGGTGCCATGCGAAGATGGCCGATTACCTGAATATCAACAGCTTCTACTCTATCCACGGCCGGACGCTCCCGGCGGCAACCGCCATCAAGATGGCCGACCCGTCTCTCACCGTGATCTGCTGCGCCGGCGACGGGGACGCCTATGCCGAGGGCCTGGACCACCTGGTCTTTGCAGCCAAGCGCAACGTTGACATCACCATGATCGTCCACAACAACCGGGTCTACGGCCTCACCACCGGGCAGTATACCCCCACGTCGCCGCTGGGGTTCCGGGGGAAGTCCACGCCGGGGGGCACCAGGGAGGACCCGTTCAACCCCCTGGAGCTGATGCTGGCCAGCGGGGCCACCTACGTGGCCCGCGGGTATAGCCGGAAGATGGCGGAGCTGCAGCAGCTCATCCTGGGTGGGATACGGCACCGGGGCTTTGCCTTCATCGATGTCCTGCAGATCTGCGCATCGTACTTCAATGCCAGCGATTACTATGACCAGCGGGTCTATAACCTGGAAGGGCATGATATCCTTGATTTCGGGCTGGCCTGCGCGAAAGCGCGGGAGTGGGATTACAGTATGGATGCGCCCATAGCCCTCGGCACGTTCTACCAGGTCAGCCGCCCCACCCTCGGGGAGCGCCTGCAGCCGCAGAAAGAGCGGTCCACCGACCGTGAGGGGGCGATTGCAAGGATCCTTGCCAGGAAATCCTAACATAACGCGGCTCCTGGGTTTTTCTGCCCTGTCCCGCCCCGAAAAAATTGCAGGAAGTGACTGACATGAACGGAATGGACCAGAACCTCTTTGAAACGATTAAGAGGCATATCTGCACGTGCTCCCTTGACCTGCAGCTTGACCCCAACGTGGAGGCCATGCTCAAGATGCCTATGCGCGAGCTCCATGCTTCCATCCCCCTGCGGATGGACGATGGGAGCATACGGGCGTTCCAGGGGTTCAGGGTGCAGTACAACGACGCCCTGGGGCCGACCAAGGGGGGGATTCGGTATCACCCCCGGGAGACTATCGATACCATCCGCGGCCTTGCGGCCCTGATGACGTGGAAATGCGCCCTCCACAACCTTCCCCTGGGCGGGGCCAAGGGCGGCATCGTCTGCAACCCGAAGGAGCTATCCCGCGGCGAACTCGAGCGCCTCTCCCGCACCTATGTCCAGATGGTCTACCGGGTCATCGGACCTGGCCGGGACATCCCGGCGCCCGATGTCTACACAACGCCGGAGATGATGGCCTGGATGATGGACGAGTATTCGAAGATTGCCGGGAAGACCACGTTTGGAGTCATAACGGGAAAGCCCATCAGCCTGGGGGGATCGGAGGGCCGGATGGACGCAACGGCCCGCGGAGGATGGATCGTGGTGCGGGAGGCTGCGAAGGATGCCGGGCTCTCCCTTCCCGGGGTGAGGGTGGCCGTCCAGGGATTCGGGAAGGTGGGGTCCTTTGCCGCCACCCTGGGACGGGATCTCTTCGGGGTGAAGGTGGTGGGGGTTAGCGACAGCAAGGGGGGAATATTCGTTCCCGATGGGCTCGATACCGCTGCCGTGGCCGCCCACAAGGCAGCGACAGGGTCTGTCCGCGACTTCCCCGGTGCCAGGAACATCACGAACGAGGAACTGCTGGAGCTCCCGGTTGACATCCTCATCCCTGCGGCCCTCGAAAATGTCATCACCGCGGCGAACGCTGGCAGGGTCCAGGCAAAGATCCTGGCCGAGTTTGCCAACGGGCCGGTGAACACCGAGGCCGACGAGATCCTGCACCAGCGGGGGATACAGGTCCTCCCCGACTTCCTCACCAATGCCGGGGGAGTTATCGTATCGTATTTCGAGATGGTGCAGAACTTCAACATGGACCACTGGGAGGAGGCGGAAGTCCACCAGCGCCTTGAGAGAAAGATGGTTGCTGCGTACCGGGACGTGATGGACCTTGCAACCCGGAACAGCGTACCGCTACGCCAGGCGGCCTATACCATCGCGGTAGGGCGGGTGGTCGAGGCAATGCGGCTGAGAGGCTGGATGTGATGCGGACTTCCGCGGGCCGCCGGGCCTCCAGGCGAAGACGGGATTTCCCGGGCATCCGAACCTCACACGCTTTGGTATTGCCGGGAGCATCCGGGGCAGCCCCTCCTTTATAAGATTGCGGAGGCTATTTCTTTGGCAGAACGATTCGTGTGGTGCCCGCCCCGCAGGGCACCAGTGCTCGACCAGGCTGCGGTCGAAGGTATCACGCGCCGCGGCAGGCTTGATCCTCCATGCTTGAATTCTCCGTTTCCCACGACCTCTTCGCCTGGGTGGTGCTCCCGGTCCTCATATTTTCCGCCCGCATCTGCGACGTGAGCCTCGGGACCATCCGGGTCATCTTTATTGCCAAGGGCCTGAAGTATATCGCTCCGGTCATCGGGTTCTTCGAGGTAATTATCTGGCTCCTTGCCATTGGGCAGGTGATGCAGAACATCGGGAACGTGGCTTCGTACATCGCATACGGCGGTGGGTTTGCCGCAGGCACATTCCTGGGAATGTATGTCGAGGAACGCCTCTCTATCGGGACAGTCGTTGTGCGGGTAATCACGCATCGTGATGCAGGAGATGTTGTGAATGCCCTCCGGGCCGAAGGGTTCGGGGTAACAACCATGGACGCTGAGGGGGCGAGCGGCCAGGTGAAGGTGATCCTCACGATAAGCCGGCGCCAGGACGTGCCCCGGGTGAGAGCCCTCCTGGAAGAGCACCATGCGGGCGCATTCTTCACCATCGAGGAGCTCAAGTCCGCGACCGAGGGTGTTTTTCCCGAGCGGACTGGGAGGAAGCTCATCGACTGGCGCGATCCCCTGGGCTTTTTCCGCAAGGGGAAGTGAGGTCCGTGGCCGGGCCGGCTTCTGCGCCGCACCGGCTCAACGCGCACCAGGGCTGCAACAGAGCCGGGTGCCGGCATTTTCCCGGATTGTCCGGGCATCTTTTACGGATCTCTGCTCCCGGATTCAGGTTTTCTCCCGGATTGTTCCGGCATTTTTTGCAGCTCCCCCGCTGCCAGATTCAGATTTTCTTACGGATGATCCGGGCATTTTTTTACGGCTCTGCGCCTCCGGATATTTCGCCCTCGGCGGGAGGTTTATCGGCAAACGCCCGGCAGGCCAGGAGCGCAAGGAACGGCAGGAGGACGATCCAGTAGTGGAGGTATTGCCGGATAAGCAGCGTCCCCGCAAAGACCAGGACAAACAGGCCGATTGCCCTCTCATCCGGGGTTTTCAGGCCTCTCCCCGCAACACCGGCGGCCGCGAAGACAAGGGTCGGTAGCACCATGGAAATGCTCGCGATGAGGTCGACTGCATACGAGATCATGGTCTCCGCGTGGTAATTCGGGACTTCGGCAATGGTGCCCGACCCGATATAGGCCGGTGCAATCCCGATAGTCCAGGAGAGTGCGCTCAGCGTGGCAGCCTCCCCGTAGACGAGGTACAGGATACCGAATGGCAGGAGTGCCGTGATGATCGCCGGAGCCAGGAACCGGCAGTACCTGCGGTCTCCCGTCTCCCGCACCAGGTACAGGAGGGGTATGAATCCAAGGATCGCATATTGCTTGAACCCGGTAGCGAGCCCTGCCATCACGCCTGCGGCGGCCCCATGCTTACGGCGCATAAGCAGGAATGCGCAGAGCAGGAAAAACACGGTAAACTGCTCGGAAAAGAGAAAATAACCCTGAACAAAGACCGCCGCGACCAGGAAGAGGAGCCCTGCGGAGAATCCTGTCACCTGCCCGTAGTCCTCCCGCCCTATGGTCCATATGGCCAGGGCCGAGAGCACATTGATCCCGGCCATAACAGCGATATCAATGGAACCCGCCGGGGCCGCGAGATCCATGCCTGCCACGGCGATGTAGAGGAGGGGCGGTTTCGGATCGACGAAGTCGATGTAGGGCGCAAACCCGTTGATGATAATGCCGGCCATGTGATGGAACCGGTCGGCATCGATCCCTCCCCAGGCGCCGCTGCCCACCAGGTACATCAGGGCTGCAATTGCTGCCGCAACTGCCACGTAGGCCACTGCAGCTGTGATGAAGGGGATGTGGCGCCGGGGACCCGCCATCACTGGTTTTTGTTTATCAGCCAATGCAAAAGACCTTCTTTCCAGGTATTCTCCTTCCAGACTTCCATTATGGGGATTGGCTGTCAACGGGGAAGAATTCCCCGCATTGCGAATTCTAGCACGGATTTTTCCCGGTGCAGCCCCAGGCCGGTTTCTGCGCCGCAACAGCCGGATACGTACCCGCCGACGGATGGACTCGCCGGGTTCGCCTCCTACCGGGCTGCGGATTTCTTATTCAATGCATACGGCACCGGGCAGGAAAAACATGTCGTCCTCCCGGCCATTGGCCTGGTCCCTGCGGCCCGGTCCCATGAAGGAGTCGCAGGACCCAGTTGCAAGGATGATCATCCCACATTGCGCATGGATACCCGTGCGGGTGGTCCAGAGCGAGTGCGTCATATGATGTTGCAAGGATGATCATCCCACATTGCGCATGGATACAGCTCCTGGTGGTCCCGTATCATCAGCCGGGAGCCCGGGAGAGGGCTTGACCCCGTGGAGGCCCGGAAAAGCGAGGGTTTAATGCATTGCTCGCAAAGGAAGGATACTATGGGACGGTTGGGATCACCATGCAGGGTGTAGTCATCTGGTTTGATAACAGCGACCCCGGTGTGGGATACGCGGCAAATATCCTTTCCCATATCCTGGGACCGGTGCGCATGGCACCTCTTTCCGGGCCTCCTCCGCTGCCCTGCACCCCGGCGCTTCTCCTCATCGGGCTCCGCGGGGACGGGTTCGCCCGTGGCGGGTTCCTGGAAAGCCTCGGCAGGGTGTGCCGTGCAGAAGGCTGTTCGCGGGTAATTGTCTTTCTCCTGGAGTGCGATGCGGCCTGCCGCCTTTCCGCTCTCGATGCCCTCCGCGACTGCGCTTCGCACCTCCCCCGCGATGTGGTGGTCTTCCCCGGGGCAGACGGGATGCCGCGGAGGGCGGAGGTGATCGAGTACGGGCTCTCCCTGCGGGACGAGCTGCTCGCCTCGGGGAAGGCTGCGCCCCCCGGGCAGGTGAGGGCAAGGGCTGAGGAGTTCCTCGGGGCCCACAATACCTGCACCCTCTGCACGGGGAGCGCAGGCAGGGTCCGGGCCACCCCGGTGGAGTACCACTACCATGACGGAACCCTGGTCATTTTGAGCGAGGGAGGAGAGAAATTTGCCCACATCCTCCGGAACCCCCAGGTATCAGTGGCAGTGTACGAACCGTATACGGGGATGGACAGGCTGGCCGGGGTGCAGGTCCAGGGAGAAGCGGTCCTTGTCACCCCCGGTACCTCGCTCTACAAGCGGGAGGTCAGGGCCCGCGGCCTGGACCCCGATCAGGTCATGGCTCTGCCCTGCCTCCTCCACATGATCATCGTGACCATGACCCGGCTCGAGTTCATCCATTATTCCTGGCAGAGGGAGGGATATGACCTTCGGCAGGTGTACTGGTTTCCTCACGGCGAAAGGGCGGCCTGACAAGGGGTTTTGCTGAAGGGCTGCTATTCGCCAGGGTCGTCACTCTGGTTTCGCTATGTCCTGCCGGTAGGAGTTCAGGCTGGCCAGGAAGCCCACGATGATGTTGAAGTAGAAGAAGAGCCCCCTCCAGAGGAGGATGAAGACTCCGAGGACCCCGGAAGGGATAATCAGGGCATAGAGGGATGCAGCCGAGATCTCGGCAATCCCGGATGACCCGGGTGTGAAGGGGACCATCATGATCACGGCGATAATCAGCTGGAAGAGGTAAGACTCGGCGATGAAGGGGTGCTGTCCAAGGCTGATCAGCAGGATGGAGGCCACGAAAAATTCGGAGGCCCAGAACCCTGCCGTGCACAGGAGCCCGAGGCCCAGGCCGCGGTAGTTCCCGGCAAAAGACCGGACCCCCGAGAAGAAATTCCCGATCTCTTCGTCAGCGCGCTCGATAGCCCCCCGCATGGCCTCGCCGGGGGCACGCTGTTCGATCCAGATGAGCAGCCGCTTGAGGAGCTTCTTGGCCGGCTCAGGCTTCCGGACCGCGTAGTAGATGAGGGCGATGATACCGATGATGAATACCCACCCGAGGAACATGGCCAGGGCCAGCCCCGTGCCGAGCTGTTTCCATATCGGGCCCAGGATGGCGATGGCCAGGATGCCCATGGCCACCAGCACCGCACCGTCGAGGACCCGCTCCATGATGACCACGGCCGTTGCGTCCCCGACCCCGACCTGCGATTTGTAGAGTTCATGCACCCTCACCGGGTCTCCCCCGGCCTGGCCGGGGGTGATGGCCCCTGCAAAGAGGTTTACGAGCACCGCGCTGAAGAGCGAGGAAAATTTCACTTCATACCCGAGCGACCGGGTCATCACCTTGAGGCGCAATCCCCAGAAAAGCAGGGAGACCATCCTGAGCGCAATTGCCGCCAGCAGGAAGAGGATGTTGATGCGGGTGATGGCATAGAGGGTATCGAGGTTGAAGGTGGCGGCAAAAACGGCCACGATAACCACCGTGCTGATAGCAATGGAGAGCCATATCCACGTCTTTTGCGATCGCTTCATCCCCACGTCAAAATCCCCGAAAATCCTGGGAAGTATTTCGGATGGGGCAGCAGATGAATGTTGCGTAATCGAAAGGATTGGAAAACCCCGGACCGGGGTTTATTTTGCTTTCCACATATCGCGAACACGCATTTCCGGGAGAAAATACCCGATATGGTCGCGTTCGCGATCGGGGCCCTGTCCCAAATTATCCGGGAAGCATTCATGTACAGCCGGGAGCCAGGGAAGAGGAGTTCAACAGGCTGAGGACAGATGTTTCATCGCCCCATTGGTTACCCGGGATTCTGTATCCAGGGCATGGGTAGTCCTTCGCGGGTGGTGGCAGAGGGCCTCCCCTCGCGAATTCCCATCGCTGCCCGGGCCTGCGGTCGCAGGCTCCAGCCTTCATAGGCGTCACCACTGTTCTCCTGTCCGGGAGGGTTTCCTCCGGGTTCCAGAGCTTTCGAATCCCGGTTGGTTACTAATCCAGGAGCACCAGCCCGATGGAGGTGATATTTCCATGCACGATCCTTCCATAGACCATGTCCTGGCAGGGCACGGTATGAAGTTCCCACCCGGCGTTCCCGGCCGTGGCAAAGACGTCCATGCCCACCGCCTCCATGCTGGGGCGGACCAGGTCCATGTGCCGGCACATCCGGCGGATGCTCTCATCCACCGGGCCGGGCTGCTCCTCGGCCACGCAGTGCTGGTGCTCGCAGTAGATGCAGGGGTACGCCCCCATGCCGAAGGCCTTGTAGAAGTCATCGTAGAACGCCGTCTTTTCCAGGAACTGGACGGTGCCGTTGACCCAGATGATCAGGTCCCGCAGGAACGGGTGGAAGTCCTCGGGAATTTCCTCGGGCCGGATGCCCTTGTGGCCGGGGAGGCCGTCAAAGCGGAGCAGGAGGCCCACATCGAACTCGGAGACCATTCGCCTCGTCTCCTCGGGTGAAGGAGTGTAGGGCGGGCAGCTCATGTGCTTACCGTACCCCTTGCACCCATACCGGCACTTGAACCTTACCCAGTCCGCCACCACGATGTCCTTTGCTGAAATCTGCTTTGCCAGGGCTCCCCTCTCTTCTGCCAGGCGTGTCAGCTTGGCGATCTCAGACGCCACCCGTTCATGCATGGTCATTTCGCTCTCAGGGTTAGACTCGTCGGATGCTGATATTTAATCATATCCCCGGAGCACCTCACACCTATAAGTGATTGCCCCTCCATTTCTCTCTCGATGGAACAGGGAGGCACTCTTCGGGAGCAGGTGGAGATAAGGGCGGCCGGGGAGACCTATCTGGTCTCCCTGTACGAGCAGGATCTTGGGCAGTACTATCCTGGCATGATCCGCTACACGGTGGAAATCAGCCGGGAGGGGCGGATGCTGGCCCGTTTCCGCACGAACACGTATGAATACTCCCCAGGTGTCCAGCTCGATCCCGGTTCCGTGGCCAGGAAGGTGATGGCCAGGTGGGGGGAAGAACTGCGTTCCGACCCCGGTGAATTCCTGTCCCGGGTCCAGGCCGGGGATATCGGCCGCCCCAGGGCACCCGGCGCTGCCGTGGTGATCATCCAGGGGAGCCCCCGCCCCGACGGCAACTGCGCGACGCTCTCGGAATGGGCGGCAAATTTAGCTGGAAAGGAAGGAAAGGAGGTGCAGGTCATCTACCCCCACGACCTGGACATCCGCCCCTGCATCGGGTGCTACCAGTGCTACAATACCGGTGCCTGCACCTTTGCCGATGACATGGCCGGGATCATCGACGCCATTTCCGTATCAGACCTGCTGGTCATCTGCTCCCCCGTCTATACCAACACGGTTCCCGCCGGCCTGAAGCTGGTCATCGACCGCTGCCAGGCCCTGCACGCGGAACAGACCTTCCACGGGGGGAAGAAGCCGCAGAAAGGCCTGCTGCTGGGGGTTGCCGGGCGGAGAGGGGAGCAGAACTTCGAGTGCGTGACCCGGGTCGTGGAGGCCTTCTTCCGGCACCTGGGGATGAAACCGGTCCCCCCGCTCCTCATCGACCGGGTAGACGAGATCCGTGACGTGAAGAAGGTTCCCGGCCTCGAGGAGCGCCTGCGCTCCAGGATCCAGGAAGGTCTCCTGAAGCAATGACCCTTCAAACCGGGTAGGCACCCTTCAGGGTTCCGGTAATCAGGGCGCCAGGGAGGACGCATCATACCGGCAGTGTCTCCCCTCCGATCCTCCGGATGAGCTCAGGTCCCTCCTTTCCCGGGTCGTTGACTGCACGGGACACCTGGTAGGCTTCCAGGAATTCTTCAGGGTACGGGGACAGGAGAGCGTCCAGCTCCGGCCGGGGGATCGACGCGGTAGCAAGCCAGCGGCCTTCGTCCTCCTCGCGGAGTATCGCAGGCATCCGGTCGTGGTACCGCGCAACCAGGGGGTCCGGCGCAGTGGTGACGATGGTGAAGGAAAAAAGGGGCAGCCCGCCCCCCTTCCAGATGTCGTAGAGCCCTGCAAATGCAAAGAGCAAGCTGTCTTTTCTTCGTATATAGAACGGGACCCGGTCCCTGCCGCGTTTTGCCCACTCGTAGAATCCGGTGGCCGGGACCAGGCAGCGCTGCCGCATGAGCGGCCCCCTGAAGGCCGGGCGGTCTGCAAGGGTTTCCGCCCGCGCATTGATGAGGGGCCGGGCCCCTGCCGGGTCACGGGTCCAGGAAGGGACCAGCCCCCACGTAATCGGCATTGCCTGCCTCCGGCCCGCGGAACTGGTCAGGATGACCGGGACCGTCTGCGAAGGGGCAATGTTGTACCGGGGTGCGAGGGTGACATGGCTCTCGTCAACACCGAACCGTTCCCCGAACCCGATGGTCAGCGAGATGGTAAACCTGCCGCACATTGCCCGCCTCCCTCATCCCGGGGCCCGGTCCCGCACCCGAGGAGCGCAAGGAGCTCCCGGATATCGTCGATCACGTATTCGGCTCCGCCATCACCGCGTGTCTGCGAAAACCGGTCACCGTACCGGGCATACACGGTCCTCATCCCGAGCGACCTGGCAGGGGCGATGTCCCGCCGGGGGCTGTCGCCAATAACTATGGTCCCCGGTGGGTCTGCTCCCAGCCGCTGCAGGGCGTAGAGGAACGGGACAACGCTCGGCTTCTTCTGCCAGGTCATGTCATGGGTGACCACGCAGTCAAACCGGTTGAGGAGGGCGATCTTCTCCAGCCGGGGGACGGCGTCGCGCTGGTGTGCGTCGGTCACCAGGGCAAGGGGGAAGCCATGGCGGCTCAAAACGGCAAGGGTCTCCGCGACCCCGGGGTAGGTGACAATTTCCCGCAGCTTCACTTCCTGGTAGATCCCGGCACACTCCCGGAAGGCAGCATCGGAAAACAGGCCCCGGTCCTGGAGATAATCCCGGATATTCTGCGGGTCCTCGAACCCGCGGACGGGGCGGAGGAAGTAGGAGAAGAGTGCCTCCCCGTCCCGCTCCCCCAGGAAGGCGGCGACCTCGCGGCAGGCTGCCTGCTTTGCGCCCACCAGGTCAAAGAGGGTATTGTCCATGTCGAATATTACAGCCTTGACAGGTTTTTGATTAATTTGTGGCTTGTGAATTTTAGAACCAAATAGCGTATTTTGCACATTCTGGTATTGTCAGTTTGGAATAATGAAATGGTCTGTCGTGCCAGAAGGCAAGGAAATGGCAGTTACCCCGGAATACCATCCAGTCATGTTCATTCCAGCCCTTCCCCATGCCCTTCGGTGTGAAAAGCGAAGAAGCCCTCTTTCCCGCGGCAGCAACGGTTTTACCGTCTCCTTATCAGGGTAACGCAATGCAGAACATCATCAGGCCGGCCCTGCCCGGACCCCGCGGCGAACAGATGCACTGCCACCACCTCCTGGACCCCGGCCTTACCCTGCATCATTCGCTCCATATACATATATTTAAATAATCGGGTGTTCATTTTTCCGTATCCGGGTGGGGGGCCGCGTGATACGGGTATTGCATGTGGATGACGACAGGGCCCTCCTCGACCTGGCAAAACTATTTTTGGAGAAGCCCGGCGACCTGGTGATTGATACTGCGGCTGCCGGGGATACCGCCCGAAAAATGCTCCAGGATTCCTCCTACGACGCGATTGTATCAGATTACCATATGCCGGGGTGCAGCGGGATCGAGCTGCTCAGGTTCATCCGGAGGACGGATGCCCGGACCCCGTTTCTTTTCTTCTCTGATCACAGTGATGAGGAGGCTGTCCTCGATGCGCTAAGCAACGGGGCGGATTTCTTTCTCCCGAAGCGGATCCAGGTCAGGCCGCAATTTATCCAGCTTGATCATGCTATAAGGGAGTCCGTGATGAGGCGGCGCGCCGAGCAGGAGCATGAGAGGATTTCATCCGTTCTCCGGATCAGGGAAGCGGCTGTCCGGTCCTCTCTCTGCCCCCTTGCCCTCTGTGACGCGGAAGGGCGGATACAGTATGCAAACCCGGCAAGCCTCCAGACATGGGGGTATGGGGATGAGAGCGAAGTGATCGGGAGACATGCCACCGATTTCGTCACGTTGCCCGAGATAACGCAAACCGCGATTTCAGATCTCCTGCAGCAGAAGACCTGGTCGGGCGAGGCACTGGCGCGGCGAAAGGACGGGTCTACCTTTAATGTCCGGGTTTATGTCAACATCCTGACCAGCGAGTCCGGATCCACCCTCGGGTTCGTTGCCTCGTTTACCGACCTCACCCGCCAGAAACGCGCACGGGCCCGGCTGGAATCATATATCCGCGATATCAGGTTCGTATCAGAAAAAGCGAATGAAATGAACGATTTCCCCCCTGAGGGCGACATATTCGCAAGTATTGCCGATGCGCTCTCCGCCCTCGTGCCTCCGGGTTCTATCGTTTTCGTCAGTTCGGTCCACGCAGATTCCATGGTCCGGGTGGAAGCCGCCCGGGGGACAGCCGCTTTTCTCGCGGAGATCGAGCGGCTGATCGGCAGACCGGTCACAGGGCTGACGTTCCAGTCGACAAGCCAGGGGCTTGCCTCGATGCTGCCGAGGTCATTCATCGAGGTCGAGGGGGGGATCCACACGATTACGTTCGGGCAGCTGTCCCCTGAAATAAGTCAGGGGATACAGAACCTGCCCTTCATCGGGAAGGTCATCGGGACAGGCCTCTCGTGGAGGGGGAGGGTGAACGGGATCACGGTCATCATCCTTCCACCGGGGGTGACCCCGGAAAACCTCGATGTCCTGGATCTTTTCATCCGGCATTGTTCGGCGGTACTGCAGCGGCGTCATGTTGAACAGATGCTCCGGGAGGGACGGGATATCCCCTGTGAATAATAGAATAATACCTCCGAAAAGCAGCCGGATGATCAAGGGCCTGCTCACCGCAGGAGTAACTTTCCGCGGGGCCGTCCTGTCAGGTCACTTCCTCCATGTGCAGGATCTCGAGGGGTGTCCCCCACATGCGGGTGGTGAAGATATCGGTCTGCTCAATACCGGCGAACCTGACAGGGGTGCCGGGTTCCTGGAATTCATCGCCAAGGTTCAGGGGGTCGTATGCAGAGGGCATGCCCGGCGCCGGGTCCAGGACCTGGATGCCGGAGAATCCTCCCTCCAGGTCGACACGCGTGATGTTTCCGTAGGCGCTCACGACGGGCGCTGTTCCAGCAGTCGAGCGGAGCGATTTGATAAAAACAGGTCTCCCCCATTGTGCGACTGTGCCATTCTCCGGAGCGATGGCGAGGGAGAATGAGACAGGGATCCCGTCATCTTCGAATTCCGGGGGGAGGTCAAGGGGGTAATACCGGGACCCGTCCCCCGCAGTAATCCCGTAAAAACCACCCTCCAGGTCCACGAACTGGATGGTGCCGTTCCCCGTGACCAGATTTGCCCTGTTTTCTTCTTTCCCTTCCTGGACGCATCCTGCCGCCATGACCAAGGCGGCAATGACTGCCAGGGCCATATACATTACCACGCGTTTCACCATTGTCCACCCAATCTCCAATCCGTTTGAAAAACGGCCTTATCTATGCCGATGCCGGCCGCGGCCGTGGCCCGCAGTTGAGCGCATCGCACTGGTTCTTATTCTCCACCGGGGGATATGGAGGTTTGCTTCCATGAATGATCCGGTATCACTCCCTTCGCGGCGCGTGGGTGCAGGATGAAAATACCAGGAGCTTTTTCCTGTGAAAAAGATCGGGTTGCCGTTCCCGCACGGGCTGCCCGAAAGCATTTTACTCCTGGCGCGAGGAAATCCATTCCGGGAGACGCTTTGATGCAGCTGGTAAAGGTTACATCGCCAGGGCTGGCCCATAATTCCTATTTCCTTGCCTCCGGCACGGCAGCGGCCGTCATCGACCCGAGGAGGGATGCCGGGGTCTACGTGGAACTGGCCCGGCGGTCAAATTCGCGGATTACCCATATCTTCGAGACGCACCGCAACGAGGACTATGTCATCGGCTCCCTCGAGCTGGCCCGGCGGAGCAGTGCAGGGGTTCACCACGGGGCGGCGTTCCCGTTCGATTACGGGAACCCGGTCCGGAACGGGGACCGTTTCAGGGTCGGCAGCCTGGACATCACCGTCCTGGAAACGCCTGGCCACACGATGGAGAGCATCTGCCTGGCTGTGGCCGATACCGCCGCTTCGCCTGACCCTCTCATGGTCTTTACCGGGGATACGCTCTTTGCCGGGGACGTTGGCCGCACCGACCTCCTGGGACCGGAGAAGAGAAAGGAAGCGGCGGAGCTACTCTTCGGGAGCCTGCAGCAGAAGGTCCTCGTACTCCCGGACACGGTGCTGGTCTTTCCCGCCCATGGTGCAGGTTCCGTATGCGGGACTGATATCAGCGACAGGGAATATACCACCATCGGGTTTGAGAAAGCGCATAATCCCCTCCTGCGCCTCGATCGAAAGGAGTTCGTGGCCCTGAAGGCAGGGGAGCACCACTATGTGCCTCCCTACTTTGCCATGATGGAGCGGCTGAACAAGGTGGGTGCACCCGTCATCCACCACCTCCCCAACCTGGAGGCCCTCCTGCCGGCAGAGGTGGAAGAACTTGGCAGGTCGGGTGCGCAGGTCGTGGATATACGATCCCCGACATCGTTTGCCGGGGGACACGTACCAGGGAGCCTCTTCCTCTGGAGAGACGGCATCCCGTCTTTTGCCGGCTGGTTCCTGAATTATCGCGATCCCATCATCCTGGTTGACGACTTCAACCTGGACCCAACGGAGGTATCCCGGCATTTCGTCCGCCTGGGATACGACAACCTGGCCGGCTACCTGGCCAGCGGCTTCCCGGCCTGGTTCAAATCGGGCCAGCCCCTGGGCCAGCTGGAGTCCTGGTCGGTCCATGCTCTTCAACACGCCCTGGAGCACGAGCGGCTCTTCCTCCTGGACGTGCGCGATATCAGCAACCGGAGGAGGGTCGGCCATATCCTCGGGTCCCGCCACATTTACCTGGGCGAGCTCACCGGGCGCCTCCAGGAGATCCCGAGGGACCATCGCGTGGCGGTCTATTGCGATGCAGGATTTAAGGCGGCCATCGCCTGCAGCCTGCTCGCGCGGGCCGGGTATTCCCGGGTGATCAACATCCTCGGGGGAATGACTGCCTGGGTGAACGCCGGGCTTCCCATAGAAAAATCAGGAAATAAAGGCAAATAAAGGCAGATGGCCGGCCCAAACCAATCAATAACATTTATCACGCATGGTGAGGACTGTTCTCCTGGATATCCTATGGAGATCGTCAAGATCCCCCGCATGGACAAGAAGGAATACGACTGGCTGATCGAGGAAGGATACATCTGCCGCATCGCGTTCCAGGGGGAGAAATACCCTTATATCGCCCCGTTTCTGTATGTCTTCGATGGAAAATTCCTTTATTTCCTCTCCACCAAATACGGAAAAAAGATCGAGTATTTCCGGAAGAGCCCCCATGTCGCCGTGGAGGTGGAGAAATATACCCGGGACCTCTCATGCTACACCTTCGTGAGCATGCAGGGGTACCTCGAGGAGGTGACTGATTCCATCGAGAAGAAGCTGGTCCGGAAGGAGTTCGTAAACCTCATCAGGGACCGCAAGCTCTCCAGTAACATCCTGGCGGCACTAGGCCACTCTCCCCAGGACCCCCCGTCCGCGATCGCCCGGGAAGAGCGGTCGCTGGTTTGGAAGCTGATCGGGGTCAAGGACATGGTGGCTTTGAAGAACCTCTGACAATTCTCCCGGTGAAACGACTGAATAACCGTTTTCCTCTGTGCGATACCAGGCAGGGGATGGCGGGTCCTCGATACCATCTCCGGTGCCATGGTACGCGCCCTATTCAATCGTGCTTTGCGCGAGGCAGCCGCAGGCCCGCATGAATAATCTGTATAGGGCTATGAATAGGTTCCCGGACCCGGGGTGGCGGGCGCTGCACCGGGCTGCAGCCAGCTCACGGCTCTTCAGGATCGGGAAAAACCCAGGAGTCCGCTGAGCCCGGCTACGGTGGAAACCGGGCTCGAGCAGGTGAAATCCCTGCAGACGTAGGCAGCCGTTTTCCCCCCGATCGGGCGATAGTCCCGGGTGAACGGGGCGATATGCGCCAAAGCCTCCCCCCGGGACCCCGGTTCCTTCAGCATCCAGACAGCGAATGGCAGGTACGAGGTCTGGAGGAGGTGCAGCATGGCCCGGGTATCGGGGTCATCGTGTTTGCCCGCCACTACCACCTGGGCCGATGGCCCTGCCGCCTGGCAGAAGGCCGCCAGGAATAGACCGCAGGAGCCGGGTTCCCGCTCCAGGACGGAACTGTAGATCCGCGAGAGGTGGTCGGCCCGCCGGGTGTAGGCAGGCTTCCCGGTCAGGTTCCCGAGGAGGGTGAGGTTCGCGAAGGCCATGGAGTTTGGAGAAGGGATGGCCCCGTCATGGAACTCCTTTGTCCGGGTGAAGAGGTCTTCTGCATCCCTGTCTGCGGTGAAATAACCGCCCCGGCTCCGGTCCCAGAACCGGTCGCAGAAGACCTCTTCCAGGACGATGGCCTCCTCCAGCCAGTGAGGGTCGGGGGAGGACAGGTACAGTTCGATGAGTCCATTGATAAGGAAGGCATAATCGTGGGCAGTCCCCGCCATTCCCGCAGAGCCATCGTGGTACCGGTGCTGGAGCCTCCCGCCGTCCCACATCCGGGTAAGGAGGAACTCTGCGGCCCGCATCGATGCGTCCAGGTATCCGGGAGACCCGAACGCACGGGCAGCCCGTGCAAACGCCCCGATGGCAAGGCCGTTCCAGTCGGTGAGGATCTTCTCATCCCGGAATGGTCTTTCCCTCTTCTCCCTTGCCAGGCGCAGCATTTCCCTGGCCTGCTGCCAGCGGTCCCGGGCCTCGCCGGGGGAGAGGTTAAGGGTTCTGGCTGCCTCTTCGGGGCTGGACGTCATGGACAGGACATTCTTCCCGGTCCGGCCCCCGGCTGCAGGGTCAATGAAATTTCCGGCAGAGGTCACCCGCAGGACCTGGAAGGCCACCCGGGCATGTTCGGGGGGAAGGGCCTGCTCCACCTCCTCCCGTGTCCAGAGATAGAACTTCCCTTCTTCACCCTCGCTGTCGGCGTCCTGTGCAGCGTAGAATGCACCGGTGGGCGCCGCAAGTTCCCGAAGGACATAGGAGAGGCAGCCCTCTGCGATCTCGCGGAGATATCCGGCCCCGGTAGCCTGCCAGGCCTCGGTGTACGCGGTCGCCGCCAGCGCCTGGTCATAGAGCATCTTCTCGAAGTGGGGGACCAGCCACCGGATATCAGTGGAATAGCGGTGGAAGCCCCCTCCGATCTGGTCGTGGATGCCGCCCCTGGCCATGGACCGGAGCACCTTCTCCGATACCTCCACGGCTTTCCGGGTGCCGGTCCAGGCGCCGTACCGGAGGAGGAAGAGGTGGACGTGAGGCATGGGGAACCGGGGTGCGGGGCCGAATCCCCCGGTCAGGTCGTCGTACTGGAGGAGCAGTTCCTGGAATGCCCGGTCAGCCGCACCCTTCCGGGTGCTCCGACCCTGGCGGATCCCTCTCCGGGACAGGGCCTTCCCCAGGCTGGCCGCGCTCGAGGTCACCTTCTCGCGGTCCTCCTTCCACAGGGCGGCCAGCCGGGGAAGGATATCGAGGAGGCCTGGCAGGCCGAACCGGCTCTCGCGGGGAAGGTAGGTGGCAGCATAGAAGGGGAGGCGGTCGGGGGTCATCACGATGGTGAGGGGCCAGCCCCCGGTGCCGGCAAGGGCCAGGCTGGCCTGCATGTAGAGCTGGTCAACATCAGGGCGCTCTTCCCGGTCGACCTTGATGCAGACAAAGTGCTCGTTCAGCACCTCTGCCACCTCCCGGTCGGAGAAGGACTCCTTCTCCATAACATGGCACCAGTGGCAGGTGGAATAGCCGATAGAAAGGAATATGGGCCGGTCCTCGTCCCTCGCCCTGGCAAAGGCTTCGTCGCCCCAGGGGTACCACTCGACCGGGTCGAGGGCGTGCTGCCGGAGATAGGGGCTGGACTCGCGGGCAAGCCGGTTGCTTTTCTCTCCCGGGCCCCCTGTAGTAATTTCTCCTGTCATGTTACACTTCCACCCTTTCCGGGGATGCAAGGCCGGTTACCATCGGCACATCGCGGCCCTTGTACCGTGAGGAACCAGGGCAGGTATCCCTCTCACATATCGGGCATGGGTCGGCCCTGTCCCGGGTGCCGGCGATGCAACAAGGACCCGGCGCACAACGGGGCCGCGGAGGGGCCAGGACCTGAAGGGCCAGGTCGATTCCCCGTGGATCTTCCCACACCTCGCGGGTTGGGCCCCGGATCTATATGGAAGTTCCTGTCAGTTACACGGGGCTCCTGCAGGGAGTCATGTTCATGGAATTACGGCCCTGCTGCCCTCTATCTGCAGGATGCCCTCGTCTGCAAGCGCCCCTACCAGCGTCCTGCACTGTTCTTCACCGAGCCCTGCCCGGGCTGCCAGGTCGGCCAGCGCGAGCCCGCCGGGGTGGTCCAGGAGCAGCCGCACAAGCCTCCCCCTGGCCTGCCGGGAAGACCCTTCAAAGGCCGCCTGCCGCTGGTAGTGCGCACTCCTGCGGTTAGGGTTGGGAAACTTCGACCTGAAGCGGGACCCCAGGTCCATCAGCGCATAGTACCATTCCCTGGGGTTATCCCGGTCGCAGGCCGCAGCGATGAGCGGCAGGAGTTCGCGGTCCGGGACACGGTCCCTTCCAGCAAAGAAGCAGTGCAGGAAGACGCGGCGGATATTGGTCTCGATCACCAGTACCGGCCGGTTGAAGGCAAAGGCTGCGATGGATGCGGCGGTGGCCTTCCCAATCCCCGGCAGGGTTACCAGGACCGATTCGTCCTGCGGGAGCCGGCCTCCGTACTGTTCCACCACAATCCGGGCGGTGTCGCGGAGGGCCTGCGCCCTCCGGTTGTACCCGAGGCCCTGCCACCCGGCAAGCACCTCGGCCAGGCGCGCCCGTGCAAGCGCCTGGATATCCGGGAACCTCTCCAGGAACCGCTCGTACCGGCCTTCCACGCGTTCGACCCGGGTCTGCTGGAGCATGATCTCGGAGACCAGGATGTGATAGGGGTCTTGGGTCCGCCGCCAGGGGAGGTCACGGCCATGGGACCGGTAGTAGCCCCAGACCCGGCGGCGAAACAGCTGCAACTCCTCTTCTGTCACCATGCCCTTCATCAGGGCTCCTCCCTAACTCCAGCATGCGGCAACTCTGGCCGACCTTATATTTCTCATCCACGACTAATATTCGGGAACTTGCTTATCTTTTGGTTATTTCTGCATGGTATTCTCATCTGAAATAAACGATTTATGCAGAACGAAGGAATGAATACATAAAAGGTCATCTGAACTAAAATCTACCGACCCCGAGCCGGTTGCTCTAATATCTTTTATCCCAGTCTGCTCTTGTTTGATTCAGATCGCTCCCCAGTTTAAGCATTTTGTCGTTTAAAGTACTCACATCAGAATTCATGATCCCAACAATCGCAACCAAAATTCCAATAATTGCTATGAAAAGGGGAATAACAAATATTGCCATTTTTTTTACTATGGGTGAATTTCATACCTGCACCATTTTACTGCTAAAAATCCGTTGGAATGGCAGGTGATAAATTTTACTTTTCCTGAATTTTGAATCATAGTCTATTCTCTTCTCCATTTTCATTGTTTAAGACAATTTACCGGTTTATAAAACTTTTAATCATCAATGGCGCCGCAATGAACCATGGAGATTCCAATACCTTCTACCCAACAAAAGGATATTGGGTATATATGCGAAATCCAGATGATTTTGCAGCGACTTGATGGCAATCTCTTATGAAAAGAAAATAATCTTTGGATCCGGTATGGAACTACCGGAGGTATTTTCAGGAGGATGGAGTTTTAGATACGGAGGGATAAGGGTATGGATACCCCTGTCCATTGATACTTCATCGCGGCCCCGTTCCCTGTATGGCCCAGCCAGAGGCTGGATCCCCAGGCACTCCCTGAAGAGGCAAAGCGGTTCTCCTGGAATTTCCATTCCTGCTTGACCGGGAGGCCACCGTCATAGGTGAGTGTCTTCAAGGTGATGGTTTCGTTCACCGTGGCCTGTCCGGAAACCCTCGTTGAGGAGGAGATCCACTGCCCTATGTCATTATCTGCTGCCGATGGGAGGACCACTGCAGCGAGGATCAGGGTCAGGAGGGCGAGTGTTATGAGACTGTCCGGCATTACCGATTACCTCCATGGACGGGGGCGGTGACCCGGCACCATGTTCATCTCAGCTCTATGGGCCGCTCGTTGATATGCTTTCCGCTCGAAATACCAAAATTGGGCGGGAAATTTTCAGGCGCGCAGGAAGAGGACGTCGAGCTGCCGGCGGGGGATGGTTACCATGGTGGGGCGGCCATGGGGGCAGGTGTAGGGGTTCCTGGTCCGGCGGAGCTGCTGCACCAGGCGCCGGCACTGCTCCGGGCTGATGGGTGTCCCGGCCTTGATGGCCCCGCGGCAGGCCACCATCCGGCGCACCGCTTCCCGGTCCTTCCCTCCCTCTGCTGCACCGGCAAGGAGCGAGGAGGTGATCTCCCTGACACCTCCGGGCCCGGCGTTCCTTCCGAGGACCACCGGCACCGACCGGACGGCGTATGACCCGCTCCCGAACTCCTCCACGGAAAACCCCTCCTCCTCGAGGACCGGTATGAGCTCCGGCAGGAGGGCCGCCTCCCGCGGGGAGAGGTGAAGAACCACCGGGGCCAGGAGCTCCTGGGAGGCCCGCTCCCGCAGGGTGGCATCGACGGTCTGCTCGTAGAGGATTCGTTCGTGGGCGGCGTGCTGGTCGATGAGGATGAGGTCCTCTCCCCCCTGCGTGGAGGCCAGGATATACGTGGCGTCCAGCTGCCCCAGGACCTCCAGCTCGGGCACCTGGGACAGCTCCCCGGGCGGAGTGGGGGTCCCCAGCTCGGTCTGGCGAAGGCGCCGGTCGGTGTCGGCTGCATACCCGGCCTGCGGTTCTCTCACCGCCCGGGTCAGGGTGGCCGGAGACGTGGAGCTGATATCATTCCTCCCTGGCAAAAGGGTCGCCTGGGTGCCGGCCATCCCTGCAACCGTTGCGCCGGGGATGAGGTTCTCCCTGGCCAGCGCTTCACGCACGGCCGCGGCCAGCTCCTCCCGTACCTCGTGCTCCCGGCTCAGCCGCACCTCCCGCTTGGCCGGGTGCACGTTCACGTCCACCAGGGCCGGTTCGATGGAGAGGTCCAGGAAGGCCACCGGGAACCGATCTGAAGGGAGGAGCGTCCCATAGCCTTCCCTGGCGGCAAGGGCAAGGGCCCGGGACTGGACCAGCCTTCCGTTGACCGAGAGGAAGACCTGGTATGGGTTCTGGCGGGAAAGCGCCGGCCTCGACACCTCTCCCCGGACGAGGACCGTGCTGCCCTGGAATTCGACCGGGAGGAGTTCCCGCGCCAGGTCAGGGCCAAAGAGGTGCAGGACCGCGTCATGCAGGCCGCCGCCGGGGGTGGCAAGCAGCTCGCGGCGGTTGTGCAGGGCGCGGAACGACACGTCCGGCCGGGAAAGGGCGATTCGCTCCATGACACCGGTTATATAGGCCATCTCGGCATGCACGGAGCGCTGGAACTTCCGGCGGGCAGGCGTGTTGTAAAAGAGTTCCTCCACCAGGACCGTGGTCCCTGCCGGGGACCCGCACTCTTCGTGAAGGAGGAATGTTCCTCCCTCGTTCACCAGGCAGGTGCCCGAGAGGGCTTCCCCGCGGGCCCGGGTGGTGAGGGTGACGCGTGAGACTGCAGCGATGCTTGCCAGCGCCTCGCCCCGGAACCCCAGGCTCCCGCAATGATCGAGGTCGTCCAGGGTGCGGATCTTGCTCGTTGCATACCGGGTGAACACCAGGGCGGCATCCGGCTCCTCCATTCCCGTGCCATCGTCGGTCACCCGGATCGACCGCACCGCGCCTCCCTTCGTGGTGATCTCCACCTCGATGTGCTCCGCACCGGCATCCAGGGCATTCTCCACGAGCTCCTTCACGACCGATGCAGGCCGCTCAATCACCTCACCGGCGGCAATGCGGCTGATAGTCCCTTCGTCCAGGAGCCTGATGGGCGGCATGGCTTTAATCCCTCTGCTCCCGCGCTTTCCGCTGCAGCTCATAGAGCCTGGTCAGGGCGGAAAGGGGGGTCATCTCATCGAGGTCCATCTGCGCCAGTTCCTCGGACACCGGGTCCCGGGGTGGGGGCGGGGCGTCCACGAGGAGCATCTGGGTGAAGCGCTTCACCTTCACCCCATTTCCTCCCTCGTGCCGGGAGACCTCTTCAAGGAGCGCCCTGGCCCGGTCGGTGACCCGGCGCGGGATGCCTGCCAGGGCGGCCACGTGGATGCCATAGCTCCGGTCCGTGGCTCCGGGGATGATCTTGCGCAGGAAGACCACCTGGTCACCGGTGTCCCTGACGGCAAAGTGGAAGTTGCGGACCCGGGGCAGGTCGGCCTCGGCTTCGACCAGCTCGTGGAAATGGGTTGCAAAGAGGGTCCGGGGCCCCCGGGGTCCCTTCCCGTGCAGGTACTCCAGCACCGCCCTGGCGATGCAGAACCCGTCCAGGGTGCTGGTGCCCCGCCCTATCTCGTCCAGCACCACAAGGCTCCGCTCGGTGACATGGTTGAGAATATTGGCAAGCTCGAGCATCTCGACGAGGAAGGTGCTCTGCCCGCTGGCCAGGTCGTCGAAGGCGCCCACCCGGGTAAAGATCCGGTCTGCGACGCCGATGCGGGCATAATCGGCCGGCACGAAGCTTCCCGCCTGGGCCATAATTACGGAGAGGGCGACCGCCCTCATGTATGTCGACTTGCCGGCCATGTTGGCCCCGGTGATGATCAGGACCTGATCCCCGCTGCAGGAGACCGAGGCATCGTTGGGCACGAACTTCCCGGGCACAGCCTGCTCCACCACGGGGTGGCGCCCTTCCCTGATCAGGAGGGTACAGGAGTCGTCCACCACGGGTCGCGAGTACCGGTTGGCCTCCGCGGCCTGGGCCAGCGATGAAAAGACGTCAAGCGTTGCGATACCCTCGGCGGTCGCCTGCAGGAGGGGAACCGCTTCGCCCAGCCGCTCCAGGATGCCCCGGTAGATCTCCTGCTCCAGGGTGAGCAGCCGCTCTTCGGCCTTCGCGATCAGGGCCTCTTTCTCCTTGAGCGGGGGAATGGTGAACCGCTCCGCCGTGGAGGTCGTCTGCTTCCGCTGGTACTCGGGGGGGGCGAGGGCGAGGTTGGCCTTCGTGACCTCGATGTAATACCCGAAGACCGAGTTGTACCCCACCTTTAAGGATTTTATCCCGGTGCGCTCCCGTTCCTGCTGCTGGAGCGCCAGGATCCAGTCCTTTCCCCCGGTGGTGACCTCCCGGATCGCATCGAGTTCCGCATCGTAGCCATCCCGGATCATCCCGCCGTTCCGTGGGAGGGCAGGAGGTTCGTCGACCAGCGCCCGGGCGATGAGGTCTGCCGCCCACGAGAGATCGGCAAGCTGCGCACATGCCTCGCGGACTGCAGCCGGGGGGTCATGCTGGCCGCCGGCGGAGAAGAGTGCCCGTATCGCCGGCACCGCTTCCAAAGAGCGCCGGAGGCTTGCAAGGTCGCGAGGGCCCGCGCTGCCGTATGCTATCCGCCCCGCTATCCGCCCGATATCTGACACCCGGCGGAGTGCCTGCACGGCTTCCATCCTGACGGCGGCATGGCTGACCAGATACTCCACTGCGTCAAGACGGGAGTTGATCGCCTCCACGGTCCGAAGGGGCGCAGAAAGCCACTGTTTCAGGAGCCTGCCCCCCATGGGAGTCGCCGTCCGGTCAAGGATCGAGAGGAGCGTGCCCTTTTCGGATCCCCCCCGGATCCCCTCGAGCACCTCCAGGTTCCGCAGGGAGATGGCATCGAGGACGCACAGCTCGCCGGGGTGGCTGAAGCGGAGCCGGGTGACCTGGGGGAGTTCTGACTTCTGCAGGTCGCGGGCATACCGGAGGGCTGCCGCTGCTGCCCGTATGGCGGCGGGATGCTCCACGATGCCGAACCCTTCCAGGCCGGCCACCCGGAAGTGTGCGCACAGTGCCGACCTCCCTTCCTCCTCGTCAAAGAGGATGGCAGGCCTGCGGGTGATCACCAGCCCCTGGCGGCCGAGGAGTTCGGGTATCTCGGGGGAAATGTCATCGGGGAGGAGGCACTCTGCGGGCCGGTACCGGGCGACCTCGGTGAGGAGCCCCGGTCCGCCGTCGTCCAGCCGGCAGGCCGCGGCAATGAACTCCCCCGTGGAGACGTCCAGGAAGGCCAGGCCTGCATCCTTTCCCTTTTTGCCGGGAGCAAGGCCCATCAGGTAGCATGCACCCCCCGAGGAGAGGAGCGCCTCGTCCATGACCATCCCCGGGGTGATCACCCTCACCACCTCCCGTTTCACGATCCCCCTGGCGGCTTTCGGGTCCTCCACCTGGTCGCAGACCGCCACCCGGAACCCCCTCGCAATCAGCCTGGCGATGTAGCCCTCTGCAGCATGGCAGGGGACACCGGCCAGGGGAACCCGCTGCCCGCTGCTGTCGCGGGAGCGGGAGGTGAGCACGATGTCCAGCTCGCGGGAGACGGTCTCGGCATCGCTCCCGAAGGTCTCGTAGAAGTCCCCTATATGGAAGAACAGGATGGCGTCCGGGTACTGGGACTTGATGGCCTGGTACTGCGCCATGGCCGGGGTGAGCTGCCGTATCGGGGCTGACCCCCCGGCCGGGGGATCTTTCTCCATCTCGCTCTATGGGTCACGCCCCAACGAGAAAGGTGTAACGATCGGGCGGGCAGCCGGCATGACCCCTCCCCCCGATCCTCCGGCGCCCTGCCGGGGCCTCCGGGAAAGACCCTGCAAAACCCCGAGAGCATGAAGCCATCTCGTTCCAGGGAATAAACCCGGGGTCTTACCCCCGGAGGTAATACCCGATGACTATCAGGAGCAGGCCGGTATAGAACATGATGGCCCATGGCCAGGCAAACCCGAAGTTGATGGTGGAGAAGCCCTTGAGGTCCTGGACCAGCAGGAGCGCAAACCCGGCCAGGAAACAGACCAGGCTAATCTGCTTTTTGGTAGTCTTTTCCATGCAAACCTCCTGTTTTATGAGAGGTTGGCGGAAGGGGGATATATGTCCTTTCAGTCCGGGCCCCGGGCCGGCCCCTTTTCCGGGGAGATGACCAGGGCATAGAGGACGCCCGCGGGGAGCGGGGGTGCCTCCGGTGTCCCGCTCTCCACACGCTCACCCGGGTAGCCCAGGTCCTCGCACAGCGTTATGGTGAGCTCCCGGTGCAGGCTGCCGAGTTCCCTTGCCAGGGACAGAATGTCAAAGGCCGGGTCTGCGAGAAGAAAAACGGTCTTTCCGTGTTCCACCTCCCTTCGCACTTCAGCAACGGCAGCCCTGTGGTCGCGGCCATGGGCCGAGACTATGGAGAACCTGGCCAGCGGGATGCGGAGGCGGGAGGCAGCCACCTGGAGCGACGAGATGCCTGGGATGACCTCGCCCTCCAGGTACCCGAGGCCGGAGAGCATGGGGTCGCCCGTGGAAAGGACCACCGCCCCGGTGGGAAGCGAACGGAGGGCCTTGTAATCGGCGATTTCGTGCACCGGGCACCCCGGGCGGATATGCGGCGCGGCGAGCTCGATGGCCCTCCGCGAGCCGTAGATCTCGGCAGCCCCTGCAATGGCCCGGGCTGCCATGCCAGTGACCATGCCCGGCCCGCACCCCACGCCCACTATCTTCATCCGCTGTCCCCCAGCACGGATCCCTCCCGGGAGACGATGACCACCCGGAGGCCGGGAAACCGTTCCCGGCACAGGGCAAAGGCCTCTTCCAGCCTCGGGGCGAACTGCGGGCCCGAGGCAAGTTCCTCCACCGTGGCGCACCCGGTCCCGTCCAGGATCCGGGGTGACAGGAACCGGAGGATCAGCCCGGGGAGGCCGCAGAGGACAACAGGCCCCCTGGCCTTCCCGATAGCCTCCTCCATCCGGGCCCCGACGAGCACCGCCACGTGGCCGGGAAAGAGCATCCGGGAATAGCGGAGCCCTGTCCGGCCGGTGGTCAGCACGACCCGGTCCGCGCCGGCAACACGCTCCAGGACCGAGGCGGTGAGGTGGTCGTCCCAGGGCTCCACCAGGCCGGTGGTTCCCAGGACGGATATCCCACCCGCCACCCCGACCCGGGGGTTGAGGGTCCCGGCTGCAACGGCAGCCCCGAGGGGTGCTGAGAGGACCACCTCGGCGCCTGCAGACCCGATCTCTGCCATCCCTTCCCTGATAGCCCCGAGGATGCACTGGAGGGCAGGATGGCTGATCGCCGGCTCGCCGGCCGCGTGGCGGGGGGTGTCGCGGGCGAACCTGCCGATGCCTTCACCGGCGACCAGTATCGCCCCGTCTCCCCCGGTGGAGGCCCTGGCCCGGAACTCCATCCCCGCGGTGGCGTCGTCCGGGTAATCCCCCGCAAACTTCCTGGCCGATGCCTCACCATCTTCCGCCTCCACGGGGACGCTCACCCGCAGCCCGCAGGGGATGGCGACGTGCACCACCTCCACGCGGGCTTCCCGCAGGGAAATTACCGAAGCCTTGCACGCGGCCGCCGCTGTTGTCCCGGTTGTAAACCCGCGCCTGAGCACGGTCCCGTCCGAGGCCAGGATGGCCAGGCCGGACCGCACCAGGTCAAGGGCGGCCCGGTCGGAACAGGCGGCGACCCATGCGGGGGGATAGGTGAAGCCAGTGACCGGGTCGGTGATTGCCATTGCTTCAGGCTTGCCGTTTCTCGGCATAGATGGTGATGATCTCGTTTGCAGCCGCCACGGCGACCGGAGTGCCCCCGCGGGTCCCTTCGCTGGTGATCGAAGGGATGGCAAGGCCCCTCAGCAGTTCCTTGGACTCCGCGGCGTTCACGAACCCGACGGGAGTGCCGATGACAAGGGCGGGCGCCCGGCCGTGCCGGATGAGGTCGCAGACCGACAGGAGCGCCGAGGGGGCGTTCCCGATCACCACCACGGCACCGTCCATGCGGCCCGAGAGGGCCAGGATCCCGGCCCGGGACCGGGTGATGCCCAGGTCCCCGGCAGACGAGGAATGGTCCAGGGCGCAGATCACCTCGCTCCGGTGCCCTTTCTTCTGGATGCCCACCTGGACCATGCGGATGTCAGTGATGAACGGGGCGCCCCGCTCCAGGGCGGCCAGGCCCGCAGCAACCGGGTCTCGCACGAACCGCATCAGACCGCCCATGGCAAAGTCGCCCACCGCGATCGAGCAGCGCTGCCGCACACGGTCCTCGTAATCCTGGTCGCCCAGCTGCTCCCTGGCCATCCGGCGGCTCTTCTCCGATATCTCGTAGGCCTCCCTGGTGGTGGCCCCAAGGTCAATATACGTATTTCCTGTGGTATCCCCGCGGGGTGATGATCCCTCTGGCATCCTTTCCCACCTTCCAGATCCTGCTCTCGGTTCCCCCTATGATGACCAGGCTGTGCATGTCCACGCGCCCGGCAACGTCCTCCACCCTGCCAAGAGTGGTGATTGTCACCTCTTCACCCTCCCGGAACGCGTTCTTCACGATCCCCAACGGGGTTTCCGGGCCGCGGTGTTCGCGGGCCATCTCCATGGCCCGGGCGAAGTGGTGGGGCCTGCCCCTGCTCCTCGGGTTGTAGAGGACGACCGGCACCCCCATGGAGAGCGCTGCCCGCAGCCGGTGCTCGATAACCTCAAGGGGGGTCAGGAGGTCAGAGAGGCTGACTGCGGCAAAGTCCCCGGAGAGCGGGGACCCCAGCAGGGCGGCCGCGGCGGTAGCGGCGGTCACGCCGGGCACCACCTCCACGGGGACGGGAAGGCACTGCTGCTCCACCACCTCGAGGACGATGCTGGCCATGCCATAGACCCCGGGGTCGCCACCGCTCACCATGGCCACCGTCTTTTCGCGGGCAAGGTTGACCGCCATGCGGGCCCGCTCCACCTCCTTTCCCATGCTGCTCCGGATGACCTCTTTCCCGGCCAGGAGGGGCCGGAGCGGGGTGAGGTAGGTGGCATTGCCCACGACAACCTCGGCCTCCTCCAGGGCCTGCACCGCCCGGGCTGTCAGCTGCTCCGGGCTTCCCGGGCCGGTCCCGACGATGAAGAGCTTACCGGGCGATGGCAACGGTCACCCCCGGGAACGCGGTCTTCGGGAGCACCAGCTCCCGCTTCCATGAAGCAGCCAGGGCGCAGGGCTCGGCCACCCCGGCGAGCCCGAGGGCCCCCGCCCGCGATGGATTGGACGGAGGGAACGCCTGGAGCGTCCGTTCATCGACAAGGACCAGCGCCCCTCCCATGCCCCTCACCGCCTCGATGATGCCCGTTTCATGCGATTTCTTATCGGTGGTGGCATAGACGCTCACCTCGTCCGGGCGGACCCTGGCCAGGCGCAGGGCTTCCTGTATGGCGGCCCCGATGGACGCCGCCGGTTCACCGCGGCGGCAGCCAATCCCTACGCTGTACTCGCCTTCCCGGACCATGACGGCGACCCCGGGGCCGGCGATGACCATGGCCGGGCCATTCACCGTGTAGACGCCCACGTCGCCGTCCAGGAGAGCGGCATTGACCACCCGGGTCGCGTCCCGGTTCAGGACCCTCGCCTGGCATGCCCTGGCCACGACTTCCGCGGCATCTTTTCCCGCCCGCTCCGTGGCCGTGGTGATGACCGGGACAGCACCAAGGTCCGCCAGCTGCCTGGCAAGCTCGTTGGCGCCATGGTGGCCGCCGACCAGGGGAATGGCGACAGCGAGGTCCGGGCTGACCACCACCACGGCCGGGTCGGACCACTTGTCCTTCAGGAAGGGGGCGATCTCTCTGACGGCTATCCCGGAGGACATCACCGCGACGATACGCCGTGCCGATGCAAAGGCATCACGGAAAGCGGTCTCCGAGTACTCCACCATATCTGCCCCTATCAGCGAAGCGACCTTTCCTGCCGCCTCCCGGAACCGGGGTAGGGCAATGACGACATCGGTCATGAGTAGAGCACCGACCTCCTGTGCCCGGACCTGGCCGGGTCGAGGACCCCACCGATCAGCAGCAGGGCCGTCCGCTCTATCCCGGCAGCCCGGGCGCGGGCAGCGATGTCCTGCACGGTGCCCCTGACCACCTCCTGGTCCGGCCAGCTGGCGTGGTAGACCACCGCCGCCGGGGTGTCCGGCGGGCACCGGAGTTTCGCGGTGACCTCTTCCAGCATCCCTGTCCCGAGAAAGACGGCTATGGTGGCCTTGTGGAGGGATAGCGACTCGATCTCGTCTTCTTTTAAGGTTGCGCCAGCAGGGCGCGTGATGATGACCGTGTCGGCCACCCCGCCCAGGGTGAGCTGGGCCTGCAGGGCGGCGGCAGCGGCAAAGAGGGAGGAGACCCCCGGGACGACCTGGTATTCCACCCCGGCCGCGTCCAGGCCCTGCATCTGCTCGATGATGGCCCCGTAGAGGGAGGGGTCCCCGGAATGGAGCCGGACGACCAGCAACCCGGCCTTCGAGTGCCCGACCATGGCTGCGACGATCTCCTCGAGTTTCATCCCGTGGCTGTCCATCTTCACCCGGGCAGGAGCCATGGCCACCAGTTCGGGGTTGACGAGGGACCCGGTATAGATGAGGACATCAGCCCGCTCGAGGAGGGCCCGGCCCCGGATGGTGATCAGGTCAGGGTCCCCGGGCCCGGCCCCGACGAAGTACACGCAGGCCATGGTCAGCGCCCCGCGTAGAGGATGCTCATGTAGTCACAGGCCTCGGGCAGTTCATCCGACCGGTAGATGCGCATCCCGGGGAGGAACATCCGCTCGACCAGGATGAAGGTAGTGTACCCATGGCCCCTGAGCTCTTCGGCTGCCTCCCGGGGCCTCCGCACCTTGAGGACGACCCGGCATCGCGGCTCCCCCCCGTCAGTTACCAGGAACCCTTCGGAAAGTGAGATCCCTGCCGCGGCGGCGAAAGCCGTGATGGAACTCACCCCGGGGTCCGTCGTGCAGGATATCCCAGGGTAGCGTTCGTTCATCACCTCGCAGAGCCGGGTGAAGGTGGAGAAGAAGTTCGGGTCACCGATGAGGGCCAGGACCGCGGTCCCCGATACAGCGACCGGGGCGATGCGGTCGGCGTTCCGCTCCATGCACTCCCGGATTGCCGCCTGGTCTTCGGTCATGGGGAAGTCGAGGACCTCTGCCTCCCGGTAGGGGGCGACCAGCTGCTGCGCCAGCCTTCCCGGGACAAAGACCGCATCGGCCTCCCGGAGGAACCGGACTGCCCGGAGGGTGAGGAGCTCGGGATCCCCGGGGCCAAGGCCCAGGCCTACGAGCACCCCGCCTCACCCCCGACGATAATGGTCACCGGGTGCAGGGGCTTCCAGATGAGGCCCCTGCCCAGGGGCTCGGTGCGGCAGACCTGCACCTGCACGGCCTCCCGGAATATGCCCAGCTCCTGCATCGCGGCGACGCCGGTCGAGACGGTCTCCAGCCTCACCGCGTTCACCACGATTGACCGTACTTTCCGCGATGCCAGGAGGGAGAGCACTGCAGGGAGACCGCGTGAGCCGCCCACAAATGCAGCGTCAATGCGACCCGCTTCCGGGAGGACACTGGCGGCATCCCCGCAGATGAACTCGATATTCCCGGCACAGGCCTCCTCGGCCCGCTTTTTCGCGTAGGCAACGGCCTCCCCGCGGAGGTCGATGGCCAGGACCCTGTTGACCAGGGGGGAGGCCCGAATGGCGACCGTGCCGGTACCGCACCCGATATCGGCGAGGATATCGGTCGGCCTGAGCCGGAGCTTTGCAAGGGAGATTGCCAGTATCTCGTCTTTTGTAGGTCCGCCCGGCAGTGTCATTCCACGATCACGGTAAAAATGGGGCCCGGAGAGGTATTAATGGTTGTTTTCGGGAAGAAAAACCCCTGCTGCGGCGGGTTTGCCCTGGATGCCGATACATTCCCTCCTGAACCGGTAGTCAGAAGGGGACCAGGCCGGGTTCGCCCTCCCGGTAGAGGCGTACCACGTCCCCGATGACGATGATGGCCGGGGGGCGGACCCGGCGCTCCCGGGCCAGGCCGGCGATGGCGTCCAGCCTCCCCGTGGTGACCCGCTGGTCTCTCCGGAGGCCGCGCTCGATGACCGCGACGGGGGTCGCGGGGTCTTTGCCCCTGGCCACCAGGTTTGCGGCGATCTCGGGGAGGTTTTTGATCCCCATCAGGATGACCAGGGTCCCCGGCTCCCGGGCCAGGACCTCCCAGTCCATGGCCGGGGATTCCTTGCCCGGGTCTTCGTGGCCGGTGAGGATGGTCACCTGGGAGGCATAGTCCCGGTGGGTGAGCGGGATCCCCACCGCCCCGGGCACGGCCAGGGCGCTCGTTACTCCCGGCACCAGCTCCACCGGTATGCCGTGCGCCCGGAGCGCCTCCAGCTCCTCTCCGCCCCTGCCGAAGAGGAACGGGTCCCCGCCCTTGAGCCGCACCACCTGCTTGCCGTCCCTGGCCCTTGCCACCATCAGGGCCTCGATCTCCTCCTGCTCGAGGGTATGCCTCCCCCCGTACTTCCCGCAGTCGATCCGCTCGGCCCTCTCAGGGAGGGTAGCCAGGATCTCGTCCCCGGGGAGCTGGTCGTAGAGGATCACGTCCGCACCGTCGATCACGTCGCGGGCCCGCAGGGTGAGGAGCCCCACCCCTCCCGGGCCCGCGCCTACCAGGTAAACCTTGCCTTGCGTCATTTCAGCCCCAGCCGTTCGTAGGCCTCGCGGATCAGGTCGCTGGCCCGCTTGCGCAGTTCCTTCCCGAAGGCACGGGCAGCGGCCGCATCAGCAAGGTCGCCCTCCATCCTGACCTGGCGTGCCCCGTCCAGCGAGAGAATCTCGGCGATGATATGTCCGTCCCGGCAGTATACCCCCTGGGGGGTGAAGCACCCGCCCCCGACCTCCTCCATCACGGCCCGCTCGATGAGCGTGTCCTGCCGGGTGCATGGGTCATCCAGGAGGGCTGTCCGTTCCACAACGACAGGGTCGTCCCGGCAGACCACGGCGATAGTGCCCTGGTTGGGAGACGGGACGAAAACCTCCGGGGGCAGGCTCCGCCCGGGGACATGCAGGCCCAGGCGCTGCAGCCCGGCCTCGGCCAGGACGATGGCATCGTACTGCCCGTCCCGCAGCTTCCGGAGCCGGGTGTCCACATTCCCCCGCAGCTGCCGGATTGACAGGGAAGGGTCATCCCTGAGCAGCTGGGCCCGCCTCCTGGTGCTGGAAGTCCCCACCACCCGGATCGCTTCCTCCGGGACGGCATGCACCAGGTAGTCCGCCGGGGAGTCCCGGGCCAGGACGGCGCTCGTTACGACCCCCTCCGGCCGTTTCGCGGGGATGTCCTTCATGCTGTGCACAGCGGCGTCTATGGTCCCGGCCAGGATGGCCTCGTCCAGGGCGCGGACGAACACGCCCTGCCCCCCGATCTCATGGAGGGGGACCCCTGTGGCGGTGTCCCCGTGGGTGGCGATGACGACCTTCTCCGCCCCGACCCCCTGCGATGCCAGGAGGGCGATGACTTTATCCGCCTGGGCCAGCGCGAGGGTGCTGCCCCGCGTCCCGATCCTCAGAGGCATTTCCGGTAAGCTTCGGCTATGGCCTCCACGTCACGGTTCCCATGGGCGACGGAGAGGAAATTCGTCTCGAACTGCGACGGCGGGAGGAAGATCCCCTCCCGGAGCATGCTGTCCCAGAACCGGGAGAAGGAGGAGGTGTCGCATTCTTTCGCTTCCCGGTAGTTCCCGGGCGGTGCGCCCCGGAAGAAGTACTTGAACATGGACCCGGCCCGGACGAACGAGCCGCCGGAGCGGTCGGGTATAGCATCGCCGATGCTTTTTGCCTGGTCTTCCAGGTGGCGGTAGATCCCGTCGTTGCGGTGGATCCACCCCACGGCGGCCATGCCCGCGGCCAGGCTCAGGGGGTTGCCGCTGAAGGTCCCGGCATTGTAGACCGGCCCGGAGGGGGCTACGAGCTCCATGACCTCGCGGCGGCCCCCGAAGGCGCCGATGGGCAGACCGCCGCCGAGTATCTTCCCAAGGGTGGTGAGGTCGGGCCGCACCCCGTAGCGCACCTGGGCGCCCCCTATGCCGAGCCGGTAACCGGTGATAACCTCGTCGAAGATGAGGAGGACATCGTGGGCCCGGGTGATCCCCCGGACGCCGGCTAAGTAGTCCTTCTCCGGGAGTATGGGGCCGATGTTGCCGAGCACCGGCTCCAGGATGAAGGCGGCCACGTCCCGGCTGCGGGAGAGGACAGTTTCCAGGGCTTCCAGGTCGTTGTAGGGGACCTGGAGGGTCCGGGCCGCCACCTCGGGGAGCACGCCGGCAGAGTCGGGGATGCCGAGTGTAGTTGCCCCTGAACCTGCCTTGACAAGTACCGCGTCGTGGGCCCCATGGAAACCCCCCTCGACCTTCACGATGTCCTTTTTCCCCGAAAACCCCCTGGCCAGGCGGATGGCGGCCATGGTCGCTTCGGATCCCGAGGAGACGAACCGGATCATGTCCATCCCCGGGTGGTCCGCGGTGACTATTTCGGCAAACTCCGGCTCCAGCGGCGTCGGGGTGCCATAGAGGCAGCCCCGCTCCAGCTGGGCCCGGATGGCCCCCGTGACCCACGGGTGGGCATGGCCGAGCAGCAGCGGGCCGTAGGCCATGCAGCAGTCGATGAGCTCTGTTCCGTCCGCGGTGGACAGCCGGCACCCCCCTGCAGAGACCGTGTAGAAAGGGTGCGGCCTGATAGCCCTGACCGGGCTGCTCACCCCGCCGGGGAGGAGGCGCCGGGCCATGGAAAAGTATTCGCTGCTGTTCATCGCAGCCACCCGGCAGCCTGCCCGGCAAAGTACGTGATGATAAGGTCCGCCCCGGCCCGCTTGATGGAGGTGAGGCTCTCCATCACCACATCCTTTTCGCTGATCCAGCCCCTTTCACCCGCCGCCCGTATCATGGCGTACTCGCCGCTCACCTGGTATGCCGCTACCGGGATGCCCAGGTCCCGGACCTCTGCGATCAGGTCAAGGTAGAAGCCTGCAGGCTTGACCATCAGGATGTCGGCTCCCTCTTCAAAGTCGAGGACCGACTCGAGGACGGCCTCCCTGCGGTTCCCGGGATGGACCTGGTAGGTGGTCCGGTCGCCGAACCGGAACCCCGAGTCGGCCGCTTCGCGGAACGGCCCGTAGAGGGCGCTCGCAAACTTGGTGGAATAGGACATGATGGCGGTGTCCTGGAACCCTCCGCCGTCAAGGGCTGCCCTGACAGACTGGACCACCCCGTCCAGCATGCAGGAGGGGGCCACGATGTCTGCTCCGCTCCGGGCGTGGGAGACGGCGATGCGGTCCATCAGCACGAGGGACGGGTCATTCAGGAGGTCCGTCCCGTTCCGCGTCTCCCCCACGATCCCGCAGTGCCCGTGCGTGGTGTACTCGCAGGCGCAGACATCGGTGATCACCACCAGGTCGGGGACCTCGGCCTTGATCGCTGCCACCGAGCGCTGGATGACACCCTGGGGGTCGTAGGCCGGCTTGGCAGCGTCGTCTTTCTCCTTCGGGACCCCGAACAGGAGCACCGCCCGGATGCCTGCATCCCGGAGCTTCCTGCAGGCCGCGGCGATCTCTCCCGGGGGGTAGCGGTACTGCCCGGGCATGGATGCGATGGGCCGCGGGGACCCTGCCGTCTCGTCGATAAAGAGGGGGGCAACAAGATCGTCTGCCCGGACCTCGCTCTCCCGCAGGAGCGGCTGGACCAGCCTTGCCCGCAGTCGTCTCATCCGTCGTTGCGGAAACACAGTCGTTCACCTTTGATAATCGCGTCAACCAGGGACCCGGCTGATTCCAGGTCCCCCCCCTCGGCGCAGAGCCGGATGGACAGGGTCACGTCCGATAAAAGCTTTCCCACCAGCACCCGGGAGAGGTCGTCCAGGATCTCCCTCGTCCGCTCGTCCCCCGCCCCGAGCCGGGCCAGGGCCTTGTCACGCTCCCTGACGCGTATGGCCTCCGCCCACGTGTGGAGCGCGGCAAGCGTGGCGTCGGCGGCCTTCCCGTTGAGGAGCCGGATGAACTGGGCCAGTTCCTCCTCCACGTAATAACTGGCCCGGTCCGCCTCGGCACGCCGGGTCTCCATGTTGCGGTCGTTGATGTGGCGGAGGTTGTCGATGGAGAAGAGGGTAACCCCGGGGACCTGGGCAGCTCCCTCCTCGACGTCCCGCGGTTGGGCAATATCGATCAGGATGAGGGGGCGGGGCTGCTGGTCCAGGGGCCAGCTCCGTGCCTTCATGGCCTCCTCCAGCTCGTGGCAGTGGATCACGGGGTGTGGCGCCGAGGTGCAGGAGATGACCACGTCCGAGAGGGCCAGGTACCGGGGGAGCTCGCTCATCCGGACAGCTTTCCCGTTGATCTTACCAGCCAGGGCCTCGGCCCGGGAGTAGGTCCTGTTGGCCACGTAGATGGCGGTGAGCTTCTTGGCTCCCAGCGCCTGGGCGACGAGCATGCCCATCTCCCCTGACCCGATCACCAGGATGTGCTTGCCCTCGAGGGTCTGGAGCTGCTCCTCGGCGAGGTGGACCGCCGCGGAGCCGATGGAAACTGCCCCGCGGTTGATCTGGGTGCGGCGCCGCACCTCCACGCCCACGTGGACCGCCTTGTTGATGCAGAGCTCCAGCACCGGGCTCGAGCAGCCCGAGTCAATTGACTGCTGCAGGGCCTTCTTCAGCTGCCCCAGGATCTGGTCCTCCCCCACGATCATGGAGTCGATGCCGCTCGCGAGCTCGAGCAGGTGCCGCAGGGCATCCACCCCCGTCCGGAGCACGAACCGCTCCCTTCCCTGCTCGTGGAGGAACGCGGCCAGCGAGGAGGGCTCCCCGTGCACGAAGATCTCCACCCGGTTGCAGGTCTGGATGAGGATTACTCCCCGGAACCGTGTCCGGGCCTTTGCAAGGAAGGCCGCCTCGTCCGGGAACCGGAGGGACTCGAGGACATCGGCGGTGGCCTGGTGGTGGCTGATCCCGGCGACGGCCAGGGGTGCATAGAGAAACGCGTCCGTCATGCCAGGTACCTCTCCCGGACCAGCATCCATGCATCATCTCGGTTTTTTTCCACGGCTCTCCACACGTCCCGGTCCTGGAGCACGGCGGTGACCAGCTCGCGCCGCCTCTCCCCGTCCGGCTGGACCTCCCGAAGTGAGGAGCGGAGCCGCTCCTGGAGTGCGATCATCGCGTCCAGGCCCGGGAGGGTCTCCTCCAGGTGCCGGCGGAGGAACCTGGAGACCCCGGGGCTCGCCCCAAGGGTGCTGATCGCCAGGAGGTAGTTCTTTCCCCGCACCACGGAGGGGATGAGGACATCGCCCGGCTCCCCCTCGGCGTTGTTGAAGAGGATGCCCTGCTCCCTGCAGAGGGCGCCGATGCGGTTGTTCAGGGCCCGGTCCGGGGTTGCAGCCACCGCCACGGACGCACCCTTCAGGAGGGAGGCAAGCCCGGCATCTTCCATCCCCGAGAGGTCGACGTGGACGCATTCTGCATCGATCTCCTCGAACCGGGGGGAGAACGACCGGGAGTAAACCCTGGTCCGGGCCTCGCCGGCGAAGAAGGCGGCCTTCCGGGCGCCAACATCCCCCCCTCCAAAGATGACCACGAGGGCACCGGAAAGGTCCAGGAGAAGGGGCACCATCGTTATAAGTGTGGCGGCCGGTTTTCATAAAGATGTTGGAATCAGGTGGGGTTTTCCTGGAAATCCCGCAATTTCGGAGCATTCGCCAGGATACCTGAAACCTGCAGGATAACCTCCTCCAGGGGGGACGGTTCTTTTGAAATTTTCGCGGGGGCCTGCTCGGGTGATCCACGGCAATACCCCGCCCGGGTTCCCGGCGGTGCCGACACAATCGTTGCAGCCCTTGTTCCCTCTCCATCCCGGCCATTACTCGGCGGTTGATTGCACATTTGGGGATCTCTGCTGTCACCTCTTCCGTCCCGGCTATCAACGCCCCCCTCGCACCAAGCTCGGCCATAAGGCCCGCCCAAATTATCACCCTGCAGATTGCTAAACCCCGGGGCTCCGGGATTCCGGCAGTGCCCGTTCCTCATTTTCCCGGTCGGGAGCCCCTTGGTTCGATAGGATTAATAGCCATCACATGCAATGAGTGAAGAGCACTGCGCCGATAGTGTAGTGGTTATCACTAGGCGTTGCCAACGCCTAAACTCGGGTTCGAGTCCCGATCGGCGCATTCTGCCTTGACGTTCAAGTTCAATGCGTTGCTTCGAAGTATCTGTTTCTCTTCGGAGACGATTGTCCGAGCGCTATTAGATCCACATGGTTCAAGTGTTTGCTTTGACTGTAGATTAGGGCAAATCGTATAAAATCATTAAAATTTATTGAAGAAAATCTACATAGAGTGTTTTACCGGTTACAGCGTCAATAATAATGTGCCCCCCATAAGGAAAATAGGCCTTAATAACATTTCCTTCAATACAGCTGGATTCCTGACAGCAGGGATCCCCTTCGGGATTATATCCAACAATATCGACAACCCAGCATGGATTTTTAGCGAGTGGATATGCGGGAGCATCGATACGTGTAAAATATGCATTCATCGGTTTTATGAGGCATATGCCAGGAAATAGTGTGGAAGCTATTTCGATTGCCTCATCTTTAGAGATATAACCGCCAGAATCTGTATTAGTCATCCGGGAGAAAATAATGGAGGGACGAGAGATTCCAGGTATGATGGCAGCATACGAAATACTTGTGGGATTAAGCTTCTGGATACCACCATAAGAGTTAGGTACCTTTTTATCAGAGAGATCCGGAATCATTTTTGAATTTTCAATTGGATCAGGAATTGCCTTTATCACGCTCAACTGGGTTATCGTAGGACGGAAGGAATAATGATTTGTTGCAGGAATGGCTGCTGATACGATTGATAAACAAACCGTAACTATCAAGAAGATAATAATCATAATTCTCCATTTCTGATTCATATGAGGTCACCATTCACATTGGATAACAATTTGTATGATTTTACCTGAACATGCATCGATGTGAACAATCCCGCCTTGTAGAATATAATCTTTTGGTACTGCGAAAAATATGAAATAATGAGGTATCCTTACTTCTTTGCTGCTGCCGCCACCTGCTTGATATTTGCAATGACCTGCTCGACCGGGAGCACGGGCTTGATGTCAAATTGTATGTAGGGAATCCACTTCAGGACTGTCGCGTGAATGGTCTTTTCATCTGTTTCAGCGAAAGCATAGCCTGCGCTGCTGTCGCTGCAGATTCCCCAGTCGGTTAAGCCACCAGCCTTTAATTCCGCTTTTACCATCTCAAGCATGGTCAGCCAGAGCTTCACCCGTGCTTCCGGTTCTGGTGGAATGAACGTGTGGTTCATCTGCCACCGCATATAATACCTGGGCATTCATGAGCACCTCAGTTTTTCATTGTTGGTACTCTGAGAATTGCGGAATAATTGACGTGAAAAGGCGAATTTCTTCGCCTGGAATAATCCCTGTCACCCCCCTCAGAGTATATGCCCATGGGACTTCTATGAGATAATACTTATGCAGGACATGGAATATAAAGCGGTAAATATCAGGCGGGATTCCAATCTTTTTGCTGATTTAGCCGAGGACACGGATAGCGGTTAGCATTGCCACCCCGATGAGGAGTCCGATGGTGAGGGAGAGGAGCGTGCCAAGGAGGTAGTACTCGGCTGTCTTCCGGGAGTGCTCGAAACGGAATATCGACTTTGCGGTGACCAGGAGGCCGATCGCGAGGAACTGGCTGAAGAGGACAAAGGTAATGATGATGGCCCGCTCCAGGTACCCGATCCACCGGCCAGCCTCGCGGAGGCTCTCCTCTTCCACTCCTTCCCCGAGGGCAGGGTGCCATCGTGCAATTATCCTGCCGACAATCGCGCTGCTCGGCCACAGGGAGCAGCCATACCCGGTGACGAGGATAAGGAGGAGCCCGATCCCGTGAATATCGACCATGGTCACCGTGGCCCGCCTCCCGGGCGTCCGGCGCTGGAGATTACCTCGCTGTAACGCGCCAGAAATTCCTGGATGGCCCAGTATTTCGCACCATGAAGCCTGTAGAAGACCGCTTCCTGCGAGATCCCGAGGATTGCGGCAATCTCGGCCTGCGTCCTCCCGTGGAGGGCATGCGCCACGGCCCCGGCCTGAGCCGGCGTCCATGACCGGAGGATTGCATCTGCCAGGGCCGATTCGGTCCTGAGTTCACGGTTGTACTGTTCCCAGGGTGTCCGGACGGCCAGGCGGACCTTCCTCTTCTTCAGGTCCTCGAGTTCCCCGCCCGAGAACCGGTAGGCATCACCGTCTCCGGTGCCAACCCGTTCTCCCGGGAGGAACTGGACCGGGCCGATGCCGATAGCGACTCGGGCATCGATCCGCACGCCCCTGCCCGGCCCCTGCTGCGAACGGAGGACGGCCCTGACGAGGAGTGCCGCCCGGAGCCCCTGGTCGGCCCGTTCCAGGATGCCCTGGAAGCTGTCGCCGCGGAACACCTCGAAGGGCGGGAGACCTCCCGGCCCCTGCGCATCGAATGCCCGGATCCCGGTAAAAGCCGAGTCAAGGCTGTCCAGGAGGCCCTGCCGCTCGTGGAGGGCCACTTTTGAGGAGCCGACGATATCTCCCGTCACGACAGCGTAGAGGGGACCTGGCGACATCAGTTTTATTATAAGTTTTATGCTTTATAATTGTTTAGTATAAGTTCATAGACTTATTATAAACATCCCTGCCCGGATATGCAATAATGGATAGCTGGGGAGGCAGAAATTTAGAATTTTCCGGTAAAACGGGCCCTATCGCGTTTCAATGACTGCAACAGGTTCTCCCGGAAGATAAGTCCCGGCATGGCACAATTCCTGGTCGCGGATTCGGCATGGAGTCTATACTCCATTTTCATTGCACCACGGCATAGAATAGTTTAAACAGGGGCCGGGTCAGGTGCCTGAGGCGTAGGTGCACTTCGACCCGGACCGGTTGCTGTTATTAAAACATCCTAATCTGATGGTGTGATCGATTGCCGGGATAGAAACCCCCATATATGGGAGGATGAATTTCGGCGAACTCTCATCCCATGATTTCGACGGTTCTCTAGAACTCTTCAAGGATCCCGTATCCCCACGAGCGCAGGGTCATCGCGGCTTTCTGGTCCACGAGGTCCTCAAAGAATATCCCCTTGTTTTCGAGGAAACGCCCGGCCATGGCGGGGGTTATGATCCCGATGCCTTCCTGTTCCCCCTTAACCAACGTCCAGCGATGGACATAGTAGAGTGGAGGTTTTTTTGCCTCCTGGTGGAGGTAGAGGTCCCTTCCCCGGAGGTAGCCCCTCCCTCCCCGCTGGGCCCTGTAAAGACAGGTGTCCTTTTCCGTGTCCAGCTGCCCTGAGTCATTGTTCTTTAATATCAATTTCATATCCGGCATCCTCCTGTATCGGGCAGGTGCATGAGGCGACATGTGCAAGTCCTCCGGACGGCTGTCGTCCGGAGGGCAGTATCATGGATTCGGATACTGTTGAATGGTAGTGAGACACTATTCGTTATAAATTTTATTGTATCGGTGTCACTTAGTATGACGAAGCTTTGTATGTGTAACATCGATGCGTTGAAATCCAGTATAGAATATTAATTAGAAAGAGTGCCCGCTATTGGTTACCGGTGTTCTGTATACTGCCGCAGTGGAGAAGGAGTCCGTGATGCAGCCACCTGGAATGGGCTGGCGGAAAATCCCCTTGCATCGTTGGACACCCGGCTGTTGGTGTTTCCTGGTCGATCCAACCGGTCTCACGGGGCTATAGGTATATAACCCTGCGTGCAGTAACCGACACCGGGGAAATGCAGATGGCAAAGACCACCCAGTACAGTGCCGTCAACCTCGTCGCCGAGGCAGGAGTCGACCCGGAGAAATGGAGCACCGTTCCATCGCCTGAAATCGTGGAACAGACGGTGAAGGCGGTCCGGGAGCGCGGGATCCAGGTCATCACGGTGGAGAACGGGGATGAAGCCCTGGCCACGCTGAAGCAGCTCATCCCCAGGAGCAGCGAGGTGATGAACGGGTCATCGACCACGCTCAACGAGATCGGGTACGACGAACTGGTGAAGGAGGGCACCATGGGGTGGAAAGACCTCCACGGCGGCATCACCGCCGAGAACGACAGCGCAAAACGGGCTGCGCTCCGGAGAAAATCGGTTACGGCAGAGTATTTCCTCTCCAGTGCCAATGCCATCGCCCAGTCCGGGGAGATCGTCGGCTGCGACCTGACCGGCAGCCGGGTGGGGGCCTGGCCGTTCGCAGCCGGACACCTCATCCTGGTTGCCGGCGCCAACAAGATCGTCCCCACGCTCAAGGACGCACTGGACCGTGTCTGGGAATATGTCTACCGCCTGGAGAACGTCAGGGCAAAACGTGCCACGGGGGCTCCAAGCGCCGTGGGAAAGTGCGTCATTATTGCAAAGGAAACCATTCCGGGGCGAATCACCCTCGTGCTTGTCAGGGAGGCGCTGGGATACTAGGGAAGAGGAATACCCATCCGTCTTTTCGTTTTGCACACTATGCCGGTCAGGGTTGAGGAACCGATGAGCATTGATTGGTATGCCATGATGCGGTTCACAGGATGTAATTTGGAAATGTCCCTGTCCATGTATTCCTTGACTTCCTCCTGGCGGGACCTTCGGCCACTGGCAAATCCGTTTGGACGGAAATAACAAAAAAATTCAGGACCCACGCTTTTTCGTCCCGCCATGCATTGCTGGGGAAATTTTTAGCAGATGAATGATCCATTATTTTGCACATGGATGCAATAATCGCCGCCCCCGAATTCCAGATGAGCTTCCTCCTTTTCGTGGCCCTCGGGGGGTACCTGGTCGCTTCGCGCATAAACCAGTCGGCGGTGATCGGGCTCATCCTCGTGGGGCTCCTCGTGGGCCCGAGCGTCCTCGGGCTCATCCCCTATACCGATTTCATCCGGAGCCTTGCCCACCTGGGGGCCGTGATCCTCCTCTTCGTGATTGGCTTCGAGTTCAAGCTCTCTGACATCATGAAGCCCGGGTACTTCCTCATAGCGCTCTGCGGGGTCATCGTGCCCTGGGTTTTCGGGTATTTCATTGCCCTCGAGTTCGGATACCCGTTCGCGGAGTCCCTCTTTATCGGGACGGCGCTGACCGCGACCAGCGTTGCCATCACCGCCAACGTCCTCCAGGAGATTGATAAGCTCCAGACCGGGGCGGCCCGTGCAATCATCGGGGCTGCGGTCATCGACGATGTCCTCTCCCTCATCGCCCTGGCCGTCACGGGCGACCTCGTGGCCGGCTCCTTCTCGCCGCTCGTTGTCGCAGGAATCGTGGCAAAAGCGGTAATTTTCCTGGTGGCCGCCGGCCTCTTCGGGATCTACGTTGTCAGCAATTTCCTGATGCGGGTGGACCGGACCGTGTTTGCCGGCCGGTACCCGGAGTTCATTTTCATCTTTGCCATGATGTTCGCCTTCCTCTATGCCATGATCGCCGAGCTGGTGGGGCTCTCGGCCATCGTGGGGGCGTTCATCGCGGGGATATCCTTCGAGCGGGTGAACCTGACGAGGAGCCTGAGCATCAGGGAGGGGGCGGGGTACCTCAAAATCATCTTTGCAGCTATATTCTTTGTCTCCCTCGGCATCATCGCCGATTTCAAGGCCCTCACCCCGGACGTGATCATCTTCCTCGTGGTGATAACCGTCGTGGCCATCGTGACCAAGCTCGTGGGCTGCGGCCTCCCGGCCCGCCTGATCGGCATGTGCAGGGAAGACGCCCTGATCGTTGGTTTCGGCATGGCCCCCCGCGGGGAAGTGGCCATGATCGTGGCACTCATCGGCCTGGAGAAGGGGTTCATCGAGCAGGGAATCTTCGTGGTCATCGTGCTGATGAGCCTGCTCACCACGGTCATCACCCCCATCATCTACCGCAACTGGTTCTTCAGGGGGGCATACTGCAGGGTGGAGCCGGAGGCCTGACGCAGGGCCTTCATCACCTTTTACGGGAGATCCGTGACCGTGGGAGGTCACCCGATATAAGTCATATCACCAGGAAAGGGACCCCAGGCTGTCCTCCCTGCATCTGAAGAAGAGAAACACGGTCCAGGCCGATCTTAACGCGGCATAACCTCCCGATGACGGGGGAGGATGGCCATGGCCAGGGTAATCCCGGCCAGGAGGCCGGTTATCCAGTCGGCATGGATCAGGCCGTACGCGACCACCGTAACCGTGCAGAGAAAGAGGCCGACGGCTGCAACGGTGGCGACGATCCGGGACACTTCACGTTCCAGGGGGATCTTCTCCTCGCGGATGCTGCCGAGGCTCCGGCCTATAGCACCCATCTCGGTTCGCGTCCCGGTCGCGGCGACCTCTGCAAGGCCCCAGCCCTGCACGATGAGGGTCCCCGGGTAGACCATGTCCTACCGGAGGGCTGCCTGGTTGTCCCCCTTCTCCTCCGCGGCCCTGGGAAACTTGTTCACCGGGACCGGCTCCCCGGTCAGCAGCGACTCGTCAGCCACCAGGTTGAGCGACTCGCGGACCCGTGCGTCCGCCGGCACCCGGTCCCCTTCCGAGAGGAGGAGGAGGAGGAGGTCCCCGGTGACCACTTCCCTCCCGGCGATGCGGATTCTTGTACCTCCCCGTATCACCAGGACCCTGGGGCTGGAGAGGTTCCGGAGGGCCTGCATCGCATTCTCGGTCTTCCGCTGCTGGTACACGGTTATGGCAATGATGAGGGCCACGAAGGAGAGGAGCATCAGGGCCTCCTGGACATCTCCGAGGAGGAAGCAGATCGCACAGGCACCAACGAGCAGGAGGAATATGGGTTCTTTCAGGACCTCCATGACGAGAGTGACGATGCCTCTCTGCACCTCCTGGGGTATCTCATTTGGCCCGTCCCAGAGCAGGCGCCGTGCAGCTTCTTCGGATGACAGCCCCTGGGCGGTGGCTTCGAGCGTGGGGGTGACCATGCCTCCGATACCTGGTATTGTGACAGGAGGATACTAAAAGCCTTCATAACCGAGCCTGGAATGTGAAGGTAAATTCCAGGGAAAACATTAGGCAGCCCTGCGTACGCTTTCGCTCCGATTACAAGGCTTCATCTCGTTTCCTTACATTCCATAGATGGACTAACCATGGAGTCCAGCCAGCGCATACCTCTTTTCATCCTCGTTCTCGGGACGCTGATGGGGGCACTGGACAGCACCATCGTGATCCTGGCTTTCCCTTCAATCTCCACGGCCCTCCATTCCGACCTGGTAACAACGCTCTGGGTCATCCTCATCTATCTCCTGGTGGTTGCAGTCACCACTACCCAGCTCGGGCGCGTAGGGGACATCTACGGGAGGAGCCGGATGTTCAATGCCGGGTTTGCCATTTTCACCATCGGCTCGCTTTTCTGCGGGCTGTCTTCCACTATCACCCTCCTCATCGCCTCGCGGGTGGTCCAGGCCGTCGGCGGGGCCCTGTTGGAGGCCAATAGCGGTGCTATCGTCGCCGACTCGTTCTCCCCGAACGAGCGGGGAAAAGCCTTCGGCTATATCTCGCTCGGGTGGACAAGCGGGGCCATGCTCGGGATCGTCCTCGGGGGTGTTATCACCACATTCGTGGGGTGGGAGTTCATCTTCTTCATCAATGTTCCCATCGGGATCGCAGCCACCATCCTTGGGGTGTACTACGTGCGGGACACGGCAAGGACACCGGCCGGCCTCGACCTTGCCGGGATGGTTGTCCTGGGAACGGCGCTGATGCTCCTCTCGTACAGCGCGGTGGACTTCGTTTCCATCGGCGCTGCACCATCAAACCTGCTCTTCGCATGTGCAGGGGTTTTCGTTGCCCTGGTGTTTTTCCTCCACGAACGGAGGACACCGCATCCGCTCCTGGAGACCGGTATATTAAAGGGAGATATCCTCCGGTATTCCATTGTTGCAGCCTTTTTCCAGAGCCTGGGCTACCTCTCGGTAGTATTCATGATAACCATGTACCTGCAGGGCATCCGGGGCTTGTCCCCGCTCAATGCAGCCCTCCTCCTGACCCCCGGCTACCTGGTAGGGAGCCTCCTTTCCCCCTTCATGGGTGCTTACTCCGACCGCTACGGGGCAAGGGCTATTGCCACCACGGGGTTGCTGGTCCTCATGGGGGCCACTGGCCTTTACCTCCTCCTGGGGGTCCACACCTCCCTCACCTTTTTCCTGGTGGTCTCTGCCGTCTCTGGAATTGGTACGTCCATGTTCTACCCGGCAAACAGCAGCGCGGTCATGGCCCATGCCAGGGCATACTCGTACGGCGCGACCTCGGGAGTATTGCGGACCGTGCAGAATATCGGGGTGCTGGGGAGCTTCGTCGTGGCTATCACCATAGCTTCAGCCACCATCCCCCGCGATGTCGCATTCGAGGTCTTCATCGGCACCACCAACCTGATCGGGGGGGTGAGCGAATCGTTCCTGGCAGGGATCGATGCCGCACTGGTGGTCTCTATTGTTATCATGGCCATCGCCTGCGCCTTCTCCTGGGCCCGGGGGAAGGACATACGGCTGCCTGGGGCACCAGGATGATTCACCCGCAGGGGATAGCCGGAAAGTGCCGGGGGATAACAGACTAATTATTACCATATCCTCCTCGTGCTGCCATCGATGCGATGACAATACCAGGGACCGGCCCCGTCCCCGGGTCGCCAGCCCCGGGACCGCCGGCGATAAGGAGATAAACCTGCTTACGCGGGATGAATTGCGGATAGGCTCCTGGCAGTCCGGTTATCCCAAAAAAGCGCCTCCATTCAGGGCCATCCCTGCGGGGGTCATCCTTATCATGGACAAATTTCCATTTTACATGTAAAATAGTGTAATCCTCCGGCATGGGCCGGGCGTTTTACCTCCCAAAACGGGCAGTGATCGGTTGAACGGAATTAAAACACCGGCCGGAAAGGCATTGCAGGCATCCCGGCAGGTCCCCTCCGCGATATCAACGGTACGTGCATACGCCGACCTCCTGCGGATTCACTTCTTCTTCGCATGGCCGCTCCTCTTCTGTTCCGGGTTTTCCCTGGCCGTCATCCGGTACGGGGGCTTTTCCTGGGACCTGGCCGTCCGGGCCCTCTTCATAGCCTTCTGCGGGTTCGAGGCAGGATTGGTGCTCAACGACTGGGTCGATCGGGAACATGACCGCCTCGACGTGGAGCGCTCAGGGCTGACCCGGTACTGGAGGCCGTTCGGGACCCGCCCCATCCCATCGGGAAGCATCCCGGAAAATGCCGTGCTCGTGGTCTTCATCCTGCTGGCAGGCGCGGCAATTGCCCTCGCTCTCACCCTTCCTTTCCCCCACTCGATCTTTGTCGTGGCCATCGCGGTCTATAGTTACAGCGTAGAGGCGTTTTATCAGAGGGCCAAGCGTTCCCAGTCGTTTCCCCTGGCCCAGCTCGTGGGGAGGACTGACCTGGCCCTCTTCCCCGCGGCAGGGTACCTGGTCGCCGGCTTCCCGGATTGGACCGCCCTCCTCCTCGTGATCTTCCTGTACCCGTTCGCCCAGGCGCACCTGGGGGTAAACGACCTGGCGGACCTGAAAAACGACCTGGCCCGGGGGATGAAGACGGTGACGGTCCTTTATAGTGCGAGGGCCACGTCTTTCTGGATTGCCGGTTTCACCATCGTCCACCTTGCCGTCTCGACGTACTTTTTGCCGCGTCTTGGCCTCGCCGCCTTGGCCGGTTGGCTGGGAGGGGGAGTCCTCCTCGTTGCCGCCAACTTCATCGTGCTCCGCAGGCCCGATCCGGAATCAGGCCTGAAGGCCCTCCCGCTCTTCCATGGTACGATGGTCCTCTATTCCATCGCCATCATCGTGAACGCAGCCTTTTTCATGGGATAACCGGTGGCCGCGGGATCGCGGTTGAATGCGCTGGATCCGCCCCCAAAACCCGGAACGATTGAATCGCATACCGCTGACCCAGGGCACCGCGTGCTTGTCTGCTCCCGGGGGTTACTCGAGTGTCCTGCGGTAGGTCATGATTCCCAGCATGATGGCTACGGCCGAGAAGATGACCAGGGCAAGGAGGTCGATCCCGATGACATTGATGCCCTGCCCGCGGAGGACAATACTGCGCAGCGCGTGGACGGCGTACGCCTCGGGGTTGATAACGGTGATCCACCGGAGCCAGTACGGCATGCCCTGCACCGGGTAGAAAGCCCCGGATGTCATGAAGAGGATCAGGTTGAAGAACGCGATGGTCGAGGCGTATTCCTGCTGGCTGGAGAAGCGGGATGCCAGCGAGACCACGAGGCTCGTAATCCCGACGCTGGTGATGGTCAGGACAAAGAGTACCATGAAAAAATCAGCAGGGCTGCGGATAACGATCCCGGCAACGAAGATGTCGACGAGGAAGATGATGAATCCCGAGAGGAAGGCCTTCACCGACCCGCTCCCGATTGTCCCGAGTATGATGCTGGACCTCTTCACCGGGGTGACCAGGTAGCCCTCGATGATCCCCATCTCCCGGTCCCGGATCAGGGCGAGGCCTCCGCCCATCATCGTGGTCATGAAGATGCCCATGACGATGACCCCGATACCAAAGAACTGGAGGTACTCGATGTCACCGTATATGTTGTAGATGTGTACGGGGTTGCTGGCGCCGGCCTGCGCCAGGGCAGCGCTCACCCCGCCCTGGATGAGTGATGGGATCATGTATTCCGAGCTGTCCAGGTAGACGCGCACCTCCCGCCCCGGTACGACATCGCTCGGGAAGACCACGTAACCCAGGATCTTGCCTGTCTTCAGGGCATTCCCCGCGGCCTCTTCCGATGTGAACGCGGTGACCAGGAACATGGCCGGCTTGTCGGACTGGTGGTAGTGCTGGAGGTTCTGGAGAGCTGAAACGTAGAGCGGGGTCTCGATTATATACGGCTCCTCCTGGACCACCCCGATGGAGATCCCGGTAATGGTCCCTCCCATGGCATTGCCGAAGATGAGGAGGTACATGATCGGCATGAAAAGGGTCATCATAATGACAAAGGGAGTCGTGAGGAACTTCCGAAAATCGCGGCGGAAAATGGCGACAGCCCCTCTGATCATGGCTGCCGCCTCCCTGGAGCCTCCGCGGGCGCCGGCGCACCGGTATCCTCCAGCCCCCTCCCGGTGAGATAGATGAAGACATCCTCGAGGGACGGCGACCGGATGGAAATGGACGTCGCATGCACCCCCGCTTTCTCCAGGACTGCCAGGATTTCGGGGAGGACGGTGCTCCCGTTCCGGGCGGAAATCCGGAGCAGGTTTTCCCGGAGTTCGACCGAGTTGACGAGGGAATGGTCCCTGATCCATTGAAGCGAGGCCTCGTCCGGGCGATCGATCCCGATTTCGATAAGTTCCCCGGCCGGCACCGACCGTTTCAGGTTATCGGGAGTGTCCAGGGCTACGAGCCGGCCCCTTTCCACGAAGGCGATGCGGTGGCAGAGACGCTCCGCCTCGTCCATGTAATGGGTCGTCAGGATGATCGTGGTCTCCTCGGAGTTGAGCATGGAGATATGGCGCCAGACCTCGCGGCGGGAATCAGGGTCAAGGCCGATGGTCGGCTCGTCCAGGAACAGGATGAGTGGCCGGTGCAGGAAAGCCCGCACAATCTCCAGTTTCCGCATCATCCCCCCCGAGAAAGTTCTGACCGGCATATGGGCGCGATCGGTGAGATCGGCCATTTTCAGGGCGTCCCATATCCTTCCCGGGAGCGCCCGCTCATCGACGTTCAGGAGGTGACCGTAGAACTCGAGGTTCTCGTACGCGGTGAGCTCGACATCGAGGGTGCTGTTCTGGGGGCAGACGCCGATGATCCCCCTGATCTCCTCGTCCTGCCTGGTGACTTCGAACCCGCCGACCACTGCATGCCCGGACGTGGGCCGTATGAGGGTGGTCAGGATGCGGATCAGGGTGCTCTTACCTGCCCCGTTTGGCCCGAGCAGCCCGAATATCTCCCCTTTCCTCACCTCGAAGGAGACGTCATCAAGGGCGGTCACGGTCCTCTTGTTCTGGAACACCTTCGTGATGTGTTCAATCTTTATTATACCGTCATCACGGACCATGGAAGCGCCTGTCACAACATTTTGCCCGGGGCAGGCTGCCAGCGTCAAAGATGCTACCTATCCGGCGAGACGATGGCTGCCCTGTCCTGATCATTCATGTAAAATGAAAGGAGTATTGAGATTTCAAACCTCTGTTTCCTGGGAGTGCGCAGGCTGCCGTCCAACAGAGTCCCCCGCAGATGGGGCACCCCACCCATGGAACAGTTATCACCCGGTCTTTCTATCCGCACATATTGAGAAGAGAATCTTGGCGTTTTGTAAGAGAATGCCGTGATATTTTATCTTCTTTTACGCGTATTGCAGAGGGAATCCTGCGGTTTTTTTGGGAAGGCACCGGGGCAATGCGGGGGTCAGGCGCCGGGGCGGGGAACGGGAAGCAGCCGTGAATTCATTGGACTTCCGGGCCTGGAACCACGTGCTGCCCGTGGTAAACTCCAACCGGGCGGGCTGGACTCCTGCATCATGTCCCCTGCTGCGCTCAACGGGATGCACCGGTGAAAAAGGAGTGATACCTCCAGTTCAGCCACCGGACCACCGTTTCCCCGAAGATAAACCTATTAGGTTCCTACCAAAAATCTGCTTAGATTGAAGTCCCCACCCAGGATCAGGGAGCTGTACCGCTCCATAGACCTCGAGCATATCGAATCAGTGGGTTCGAAAGTGCACGACGCCGTCATCGGGGCCAAGAAGAGCCTCCATGACCCGTCGATATTCCACAAACTGGCGCTGATCCCGGTCCTTGCCTGGATCGGCCTCGGCGCAGATGGCCTTTCCTCTTCCTCCTATGGTCCCCAGGAAGCATTCCTTGCCCTCGGCAGCCACACCTACCTGGCAATTTTCATCGGGCTCATGACCGCCGGGACGGTCTTTGTCATCGCCTATACCTACACGCTCATCATCGAGCACTTCCCGAGCGGGGGCGGGGGTTACATCGTTGCCACCCATAACATCGGCAGGACCGCCGGAGTGGTATCAGGGAGCGCGCTGCTGGTCGATTACATACTCACCATCACCGTTTCCATTGCTGCCTGCGCCGATGCCCTCTTCAGTTTCCTCCCCGCGTCCTGGGTCCAGTATAGGGTGACCGTGGGGGTGCTGCTGATCCTCATCCTCATCATCCTGAACCTCCGCGGAGTGAAGGAATCCGTGATGGTGCTGGCTCCCATATTCCTCTTCTTCATTGTCATGCATATCACCCTCCTGGGACTGGGGATCGGCATGCAGGTCCCGCACATCCCCATGGTCGCGGAAGGCATCAGCCATGACCTCCATGCCGATCTCGGGGCTATCGGTTTCATCGGGGTGCTGGCGATCGTCCTCCATGCCTATTCGTTCGGGGCAGGGACCTATACCGGGCTCGAAGCAGTGGCAAACGGGATGCCGATCATGAAGGAGCCCCGGGTCCAGACAGGGAAGAAGACCATGACCTACATGGCCATCTCGCTCGGGCTGGTCTCTGCCTGCCTCTTCACCTGCTTCCTCCTCTGGGACATCAGGCCGGTCATGGGAAAGACCCTCAATGCCGTGCTCGCGGAGGCCGTGTTCGCAAACCTGCCGCTGGGCGGGTGGATTGCCTTCCTCGTCATCCTCTCCGAGGCCATCCTGCTGGTGGTCGGCGCCCAAGCCGGTTTCCTTGACGGTCCCCGGGTGATGGCCACCATGGCTGTTGACTCGTGGCTGCCCCGGAGGTTCGTGAACCTCTCCGAGCGCCTGACCATCCAGAACGGGATCCTTCTCATCGGGGGGTCTGCCGCCCTCCTCTTCTTCGCCAGCCATGGGTCAGTGGCTTTCCTCATTATACTCTATTCCATCAACGTTTTCCTCACCTTCTCCCTCTCCCAGCTGGGGATGATCAATTATTTCTCGAGGAACCGTGAACGGGAGCCATCCTGGATGAGGTATCTCGCAGTGCATGGAATCGGCCTTTTCCTGTGCCTGACCATCCTCTCCATCATCGTTTACCAGAAATTCGCCCTCGGCGGGTGGATCACCATCTTCATTACGCTGGGACTGATCTTCCTCTGCTTCATGATCCGGGGGCATTATACCCGGGTTGCCGCGGGTTTCCAGAAATTTGATGGCCTGCTTCGCACAATCCCCGGGATAAGCCATGCAAACACCAGCCCCCCCAGCACCAATGGCAAGACAGCCATACAGCTCGTATCAGGGTATAACGGGTTCGGGGTGAGGACATTCTTCTCGGTCGTACAGAATTTCCCCAACCTCTACGAGAATTTCATCTTCATCTCAGTGGCGGTGGTCGATTCCGGGTCCTTCAAAGGTGCGGCCGAGCTGGAGGCCCTGGAGGTGTCGACGAAGAAGGACCTCCAGCGCTATGTCGACCTGGCCAGGAACCTTGGCATGACCGCCGATTACCGGACCGAGACCGGCGTCGACGTGGTGGACACCGCCGTCGAGCTCTGCGAGTCGGTCTGCCGCCAGTTTCCGGACTGCACCGTATATACCGGGCAGATCGTCTTCCGGCACGAGCACCCCTTCCAGAAGCTCCTCCACAACGAGACGGCATTTGCCATCCAGCGGAGGCTCCAGTACCGCGGGATCACCACGGTCATCCTCCCCATCAAAGCAGAGGAATAGTCCGGGGGCGAGGTTCATGACCATGTCGAAAATCCCGATTGGTCCGCCATCAAGGGATTCGCCGGTGATATACGGTTGAGGTGCGCTCAAGAAAGAAGTGATGGACCTGACATCAGATTTTCACTATTTCCCGTTCGCTTCCTATCAGGAGGGCGCAATGGACCTCCTGATCCTGAAACACAAGAGAGGTCACCGGTGAACGGGTCCGCAGGCGCCTTCAGGAGGCATGAGACAGGAAGGGAACCATAAATCAGGGGGTTTCTAAGACTCACGCCTATGACTATGGCCGCTGGTCCGATGAGCACCGGGATGAGTATCTCGCAAAACTACCTGAAATTACGGGTTCCCTGGGCTACCAGGCCGGGACCTGGGTTTGACATTATCCATGAATCACTGATCTTTTCACTAATAAACCGTTTAGCCTCGTGATCTTTTTTCCCCTTTCCCGGTATGAAGCCAATCTTGCCCCCTTCTCATGCATGAATAGATCGCAGGAGTTCTTCTCCTCTGTGGTGAATGGATTGCCGAATGGAGAACCTGGAATGGGAATGCAGCGAAGGGGGAAACCCACCGAGGTGTGCATGTGCCCGAAATGCAAAAAGAATATCCAAAAACACGCGAAGTTTCCTGCCGGAGCCAGAATTGCCTGGAATGCGGTATTCCCCTGATAGAAAACCGGTAATGCCCGTTTTCATCTTCAGGGTTTCCGGACTGGACATGGGTTAGAATTTTCTCTCCCAACCCCTGCGGTCGGTCCAGCCGATGCAGGAAAGAATAGCAAGGATGGGCAGGTAGCAAATACCTTAACACCTGAGCCCACCATTTCCTTAAAAAGGGATCATGAAAATCGCAGTGGCAGGAAAGGGCGGCGTGGGGAAAACGTATATCGCCGGCACCCTCGCGACCATCTATGCCCAACAGGGGCGGCCGGTAATTGCCATCGATGCAGATCCATCGCCGAACCTTGCCATGACCCTTGGACTGTCGGAAACGGAAGCCGGTGAGATCCTTCCCATCGCCGAAAACGAGGAACTCATACGGTTGAAGACCGAAACAGACCATCCCGGAGTGTTCCGGCTCACCTTTACCGTGGATGATATCATCAGCCGGTATGCAATACCGACACCATCCGGCGCCTACCTCCTGGTCATGGGAACGGTCCGCTCCCTTGGATCGGGATGTACCTGTCCGGCAAATACCGTCGTCAAGGCGCTCCTCAGGCACCTCATGGTTGAGAGACGCGATGTGGTTATCCTTGACATGGAGGCTGGTATCGAGCACCTCGGCAGGGGTACAGCAGCGCAGGTCGATACCATGCTCGTCGTTGCGGACGCAAATAAAAAATCACTCGAGACAGCACGGGCCATCTGCAGGATGGCAGCGGGTTCACCGATCCGGGAGGTGGGGCTTGTCGCAAACAAAATAGCAGGCCCTGCAGAAAAAGATATTTTTTCCGCATTTGCAAAAAAATACAACCTCCCTGTTTTGGGGATGATCCCCTTTGACCTGCAGGTTTTGAACGCCGGAATTACCGGTCAAAAGGTGGATGAAAAAAATTCTGTTGCCGTTGGGGCAATCAGCCAGCTGGCACAAAAATTGATTGATATCCCATTTAAAATCACGTGATTATGCGGCATGGGGAAGAATACGGATGAAGACCATCGTGACCATGGGACGCGGAGGCACCGGCAAGACCACGTTTGTCGCGCTGATGGCCCGGTACCTGATTGAAAAAAAGCATACGCCGATCCTGCTCGTGGACGTCGACCCGGACCAGAACCTTGCCGAAATGGTGGGAGTCGACCTTGAAGCTGCCGGTAAAAAGACCATCTCCGAGCTGTTGTCCGAGATGTTCATCCAGAGAGGGGGGACAACTGTCGGGGTTCCGCCCTCCCAGCGGATCGAGAACATGATCTGGGAACAGGGCCTTTTTGAGGGTGAAGGATTTGATCTTCTGGCTGTCGGCACCAAATGGATCGAAGGGTGTTACTGTTTGCCGGACGCGGCTTTGAAAAACGCCCTGGGCTCTATTACCCGGCAATACCGATACATACTTATCGATTCGCCGGCCGGTCTCGAACATCTCAACCGGAAAATTGCAGGGAGCGTTGACACCATAGCAGACGTCATTGGCCCGTCGAGCAAATCGTTTTATCATGTGAAACGGTCGCAACGGATCGTCAGGGATGTGGGGATCAGGTGCAGGCGGTTCGTCATCATCGGGGGATTTGCATTCCCGGAAACTCTCGAAACCCGCGCAAGGAATGAGACAGGCCTTGAATATCTTGGTAAAATACAGCAGGATCCAGTTGTCGCCGAGTATGTCCTCTCTGGCCATTCACTCCTTTTGGTCCCGGAAACCTCCCCTGCTTTTCTTTCAGTCGGTAAAATAGTCGAGCGGATTATTCGTGATCAATGAATTTTCCAAAGGCCATTTCCGGTCGGATTGTCTCTATCGATAGTCTTAATTTTACCGGCCAGGCATGATAACTTTAGGTGCAAAGGGGTGAATAGTTGGTCAAAAAGGGAGTAGCCATAAAAATCGGAGAATTACATTCTGATATCGCCAGTTTCCGCGACCTGAATATCACCGTGGGAGCGGTGACTGAAGAGCGGTGGGACGAACCGGTGGGGCCTACTCCATATCCCTCGCTGACTACGCTTCGCTCCTGGGACCATATCCTGTTGAACCATTACAAACCGTTCTACCTCCCGTTCTGCGATCTCTGCTGCCTGTGCACATTCGGGAAATGCGACCTGACCGGCAACAAGCGGGGCGCCTGCGGGATAGACATGGCTGCCCAGCAGTCCAGGATCGTCCTGCTTGCCACCTCCATCGGGGCTGCCACCCACATCGGTCATGCACGGGAGCTGGTCGAACACCTCATTGCAGAGTTCGGCCGCGACCACCCGGTCGATATTGGCGGCAATGCCGTTGAGGTGGAAGCTCCCCACATGCGCCTTGTCTGCGGCATAAAACCAGAGAAACTGGGCGATCTCGATGAGGCACTGGAATACTGCGAGAAACAGGTGACCCAGCTGCTCGCCGTCACGCATACGGGCCAGGAAGGAAGCTGGCTCGATTTCGAGTCCAAGGTCTTCCACGCGGGCATGATCGACCACGTGGGCATGGAGATCGCCGACCTTGCCCAGATATCCGCGTACGCCATGCCCAAGGCAGATCCGGAATCGCCTCTTGTCGACGTGGGCATGGGCACCGTCGATATCAAAAAACCGGTCATCCTCGTTATCGGCCACAACGTGCCTCCTGCGGCCGGGATCATTGATTATATGGGGGACAATGATCTTGAAATGAAGGTCGAAGTGACCGGGATCTGCTGCACCGCCATCGATATGACGAGGTACTCGTCACGGGCGAAGATCATCGGGCCCATCTCGTGGCAGCTCCGGTACATCCGAAGCGGGGTTCCTGACCTGATTGTGATCGATGAGCAGTGCATCCGGTGCGACACGCTCATCGAGGCTGCGAAGATCCAGGCGCCAGTCATTGCAACGAGCGAGAAGAACTGTTGCAGCCTGCCCGACCGGACCTGCGATCCCCCGGACGAAATTGTTGCGGATTTTGTCAGCGGCCGGGCCTCCGGCGCCCTTATCCTCGATCCGCGGAAAGTCGGGGAGGTGGCTGTTCGCACGGTAATCGAGGTTGCAAAAAAGCGCAAAAAGTTCAAAAACCTCCCCTCTGCCGACGAGATCGTCAAGATGGCCAAGAAATGTACCCAGTGTGCACTCTGCCGCCGGGCATGTCCCAACGACCTTCCTGTTCTGTATGCGGTGAAGGCTGCCGGATTGGGCAACCTCAAGGGGCTCGACGAGCTGTATGATGACTGCGTGGGATGCGGCCGGTGCGAATCCGCGTGCCCCCAGAAGATCCCGCTCCATTCGATCATCGTTGCCGCAGCTGACCGGATGACCAAGGAGGAGACCTCCTGCATCCGTTCCGGCAGGGGTGCGATACAGGATATCGAGATCCGTAAGGTAGGCGGCCCCATCGTCCTTGGTGAGATCCCCGGCGTTGTCGCATTTGTCGGCTGTGCGAACTATCCCAAGGGGTCGCGCGAGGTTGCCGAGATGTGCATGGAATTTGCTAAAAGGAGATATATCGTCTGCACATCGGGTTGTGCGGCAATGTCTGCCGGCATGTTCCGTGACGAGAATGGAAAAAGCCCTTATGAACTGTATCCCGGATCGTTCGAGGCGGGAGGTATCGTCAACGTTGGGTCCTGCGTATCCAATGCCCACATCTCCGGTGCCGCCATTAAGATCGCGAGTATCTTTGCAAGGCGCCCTCTGCGGGGCAACTACGAGGAGATTGCCGATTACGTCCACAACCGGGTCGGAGCAGTCGGTGTCGCGTGGGGTGCGATGTCCCAGAAAGCGGCATCCATTGCCTCCGGCTTCTGGCGCCTGGGGATCCCGGTCGTCGTCGGGCCCCATGGGTCGAAGTACCGGCGCATGCTGCTGGGACGGTCCGACCAGAAGGAGGACTGGTATGTGTACGATGCCCGGACCGGTGGGAAAGTATACGGCGGCCCTGTTCCGGAGCACCTTTTCTTCGCCGCAGAGACCAAGGAAGAAGCAATGGTCATGGTCGCCAAACTTGCCATGCGGCCGAATGACACGACCAAAGGCCGCGCTATCAAGCTGTCCAACTACATCGACCTGCACCGGCGGCTCATCGGGAACATGCCTCCCGATATCAGCCTCTTCGTGCGCAAGACCGCGGACATCCCCCTAACCATGAAAGCCGAGGTAGAGAAGCACCTGTCGGAAACAGGCTGGACCGAGCAGGAAATCCCTGACCCGACCCTTCTTGAACGCATGATCCGGAAGAGCAGGGAGGTTTAACATGCCGCTTTCAGATTCGTGGCAGACCGCCGAGATCCCGGGACCCAAGAAGGCGTCTCTCATCATCAAACCCGAAATTGCCGACGCGATGATACGCAGGGCAAAGCGTCCCATCATGATCGTCGGCCATGGTGCCATCGAGTACGAGGTCGAAGGCAACAAACTGATCGACTGCATTATTGTACTTGCGAAGAAGGCAAAGATCCCGATTGTTGTGACGGCAAGCACCAGCCGTGAATTCCAGAAACGCGGCTTTGCAACAGCCGGGCTGATGCCGGCAATGGACATCGGCAACCGCCTCACGGACCCGGCATGGATGGGACTCGATGGCAAGGGAAACTATGACCTTGCCATCTTTGTCGGGCTGCCCTATTACATGGAGTGGACAATCCTCTCTGGTCTCAAGCACTTCGCGCCGCAGGTCAAGACCATGACCCTCGACTGCGTCTACCAGCCCAATGCGAGCTGGTCGTTTCCCAACAGCACCATCAAGGACTGGGCCGCGAACTTCCGGGGCATCATCGAGCATTTTGGGGAATCATGATGATGGGGGCAAGCCATGTTTGAGAACATTCCCGTCGAGGTCGGGCTCGTATACGAGGGAGAGCGGGTCAGAAAGAACGACATGCAGGTCGAGCTTGGCGGCCCGCATATCGCCGAAAAGTTCGAGCTCGTGCAGGTAAAGGATAAAGACGAGGTGAATGATGGATCCATCACCATCCTTGGACCGGATATCGCCATGATGGAGGAAGCAAAGAGCTACCCGCTCGGTATTCTCGTGGAAATCGCGGGTGCCCGACTCGAGAAAGACCTTGAAGGGGTTATCGAGCGTCGCATCCACGAGTACTCAAATTATATCGAGGGGTTCATGCACTTGAACCAGCGGTACGACATCTGGATACGGCTCTCGAAAAAATCATTCAAAAAAGGTTTCAACTCCCTTCGGTATCTTGGCCTCGTACTTATTGACCTGTATAAGAATGACCTCCCTTTCATCGAGAAGATCCAGATCACGTTCATTACCGATGCGGAAAAGATCCACCCGCTCTACACAAAAGCCATATCGATCTACGAAGCAAGGGACGAACGGGCGCGAGGGTTGAAAGATGAGGAAGTGGACACGTTCTACGGGTGCGATCTCTGCCAGTCGTTTGCCCCCGCTCATGTATGTGTAATTACGCCCCAGCGATACGCGAACTGTGGGGCCATCAGCTGGTTTGATGGCCGTGCCGCCGCTGGAATCGATCCGAAAGGGCCGATTTATGCCATTCAAAAAGGTGAATGCCTCGATCCGGAAAAGGGTGAATATTCGGGTGTCAACGAGAACGCAAAAAAGAAGTCCATGGGTGAAGTGAAACGCGTATACCTGTATACGGCGTTCGGTTACCCGCACACTTCCTGCGGTTGTTTTGAAGGCATCGCCTTTTTTATCCCGGAGGTGGATGGATTCGGCATTGTCATGCGCGGTTTTCCCGACGTCACGGTCAATGGACTCCCGTTCTCAACCATGGCCGATTCGACGGCCGGTGGCCGGCAGATCGATGGGTTCCATGGCATCTCCATCGAGTACATGCGCTCGCCCAAGTTTCTCCAGGGTGACGGAGGCTTTTCCCGTGTAGTCTGGATGCCGCAGGAGACAAAGGAGCGGTTGAAGCAATTCATCCCGGAGTCTGTATTCGGGGCGATTGCGACCGAGAATGATGTAAAGTGTATCCCAGACCTCAAAGAATTCCTCGTCACTCATGGCCACCCGGTTGTCCAGCGATGGGCCGCAGAACTGGCAGGACAGGAGGCGGCTGCCGGCGGGAGAGGCGTGTTTACCGCCAGCGAAATTCCTGTGAATGCCGGGGGTTTCTGGATCATATTCAAGAATGCCCGGATCACGGCTGACAAGGTGATTGTAAAACCCGTCAGGCCCGGGAAAGTGAGTGGAGGTGAGGGGCATGCCGCAAAAAAGCAATAACACCATCACGGATGCAGAACTGCTCCTTGCGCTTGCACCCCGGCTTGCTGAATTGTTAAATGGCGTCCAGCAGGTAGAACTCGAGCATTTTTCCATGGACATAGGGGACTTCCGGATATTTATCCCGGGGGGAATCCTCCCCCACCCCTCACAACTGGAAGAAAAACCCTTCCGGAAGGAGTTGCCCGCCGAACTCCTCCCTGCCCCGTTTCATGGAAAAATTCCATCCTACCCCGGCAGGATCCGGGAAGTGACGCTCGGCGCGACAAGGGGAGAGGGCGGTAGCAGGAGCCGGACATTTACCATTGGTGGCGCCACCACGCCTGCGTATGCCGCCAGTGCCGGGTCAGCACCGCACGAACCGGTTATCGCGCTCGATGTCTTTGATATGGATATCGCGCTGCCCCGCGCACTCAAGGAAAATGTCCGGGAGGTCATGCATGACCCTGCCGAATGGGCGCGGTTCAACGTAGAAAAGCTCGGTGCGGACATGGTCACTATCCATCTCATGAGCACCGATCCGCTCATCAGGGATACTTCCACCTCCCAGGCCGTCAAGACCGTAGAAGAGGTGTTGCAGGCCGTTGATGTTCCGCTCATCATCGGGGGCTGCGGAGATCCCGTAAAGGACGCCGGGGTCTTTACCCGGGTGGCTGAAATGGCGCATGGCGAGCGACTGCTAATCAATTCGGTCACCCTTGACATGGCCGAACAAAAAACTCTCGAGAAAGTGGCGAATGCCATCCGGGACAACGAACATGTGGTGCTGGCTTTTTCCGCGCTCGAGCTCAACAGTGCCAAGGAGCTGAACCGCAGGCTGTACGCCTACCTGCCACCTGAACAGATAGTTATGGACCTGACGACGAGTGCACTGGGGTACGGTCTTGAATATTCATTCTCCATCTATGAACGGGCACGGTACGCAGCCATTATGGGCGACAACGAACTTGCACACCCGGTTGTCACTGCAGCGACCAATGCTTGGGCTGCCCGCGAGGCATGGATGCAACTTGCGCCCGAATACGGCCCCCGGCAGTTGCGAGGGCCGCTCTGGGAGACCATCAACGCGCTGACCCTGCTGCTTGCGGGTATCGATCTCTTCATGATGATGCACCCGGCCGCCGTGCAGACCCTGCGCGATGTCGTCCAAAACCTTGCGTCCCGGCTGCCGGAATCGCCGGAACGGATACATGACTGGGTTGGCGTGAGAGCATGAGCGCCCCCATACAAAAAGAGCCAAAGCGGAAGAAGAGCATCAGGGAGATCAGTCCCATCGATGTGTACAAGCTGCTCCCGAAGACCAATTGCCAGGAGTGCGGTGAATCCAACTGCATGGCGTTTGCCACGCGGGTCGTCAACGGGGAACTCTCACTGAAAGACTGTCCGCCGCTTTATAAAGGAGAGTATCAAAAGGACCGTCTGCGGCTGGAGGAATTGCTGGCACCACCCGTACGGACCCTGACGTTCGGCAAGGGTAATGCCGCTGTCACGATCGGGGGAAAATATGTTCTCCAGCGCCACGAGTTCACGTATCATAACCCGACACCGATAGCGGTTGATGTCCATGACCTTCTTTCCACGGAAGAGCTGGGACAGAGAGTGCAGCAGATCGCACAGTTTTCCTATCCATATATAGGGAGGACACTTACCCTTGATGCGATTGCAATCCGGTGTGTTTCAAAGGACCCTGACGTGTTCAGGTCGACCGTGGAAAAGACATGCGGGATGACATCCCTTCCCCTCATTCTCTGCTCCCTTGATCCGGCTGTTATGGAGGCCGGGCTCGTGGCCGCACGTGACCGGAAGCCGTTATTGTATGCAGCCACAAAGGACAACTGGAGGGGAATGGCGGAACTGGCCGCACGGTATGGATGCCCCCTCGTGCTTTATGCGCCAAATGATATCCCGCTCCTCCGTTCGCTGGCACGCACGCTCCTCGAATTTGGCATCGATGAACTCGTGCTCGACCCCGGCACATTTCCCGAGGGCGGCCTCTTTGGGACGATCCAGAACTTCACCGAAATCCGGACAGAAGCTTGCCGGAGCTACGACGAATTGTTCGGTTTCCCGCTACTCGGGATTCCTATGACTGTCTGGACCGGTGGAGAAATATCGGAAGATGTTGTGAAATGGCGGGAGGCGGCCATGGCATCCTTGCTCCTCTCCCGGTACGCAGATCTGCTCATCATGCACAGTCTTGACGGGTGGGTTCTTCTGCCCCAGCTCATCTGGCGGTTCAATATCTATACCGATCCGAGAAAACCGGTTTCCGTCGAAGCTGGTGTCCGTGAATGTGGAAAGCCGGGTCGTGATTCTCCGGTCCTGGTGACCGCCAACTATGCGCTGACCTATTTCACCGTAGATTCTGACATCAAAGCGGCAAACGTTGACTGCTTCCTCGTGGTCATCGACACGGGCGGCATCAGCGTCGAGAGTGCAGTTGCCGGACGGAGTCTTACGCCCGATACCATCGCTGCAGCGCTGGAGAATTACTATGTCGGATCGCTTGTTGATCACAGGACCCTGATCATTCCAGGTCTCGCTGCGCGGATAAGCGGTGACACGGAGGAGGCGACCGGCTGGAGAGTGCTTGTCGGCCCTAAAGACTCGTCTGGCATTGCCGGGTTCATCAGGGATCGCTGGCCGGAGCCGTCCTAGAAAATGGGGAAAGGATCCGATCTGCCACTGCAATGGAGTAATTGCAAACCTGGTACTCGTATCCGGATAAGGAGCGTTCGCCTGCATGGATGAATCAGTAACTGTTGTGTTCCATCCTCTCAACAAGGTCGCCAGTGTTCCCAAAAAATCATCAGTTCTGGATGCTATCAGGGAAGCAGGTATCCAATTCGAGAGCATCTGCGGCGGTAAAGGAGAATGTAAAAAGTGCAAGATAGTCCACACTCGTGGCGACTGCACGGCAGGCTCCCCGGAAAGCACCCGGGGTCTTTCGAAGGACGAGCTCCAGCAGCATGTCTGTCTTGCTTGCCAGACTTTTCTCCTGGGAGACTGTGAATTTATCATCCCCGTGGAGAGCAGGATTGATACGCCCAAGATCCTGCTTGGCATCTGCAAGGATGAAGCAATGGGCTCTCCGTCTGTTATCAAGTACCGTGTTGGTTTTGATCCCGGCACGCTGCCGCTGGTGGGCGGCAGACGTTCGCTTCGTCTTCTTGAATATACCGGAAAACGTCCGCAGATTACCTCTGATTTCTACCATACCCTGACTTCGGCTCGTAGTCCCTGCACGGCAACCATTTCTGATTCCGCGGGATACCCTGAAATCATTGCAATTGAACCGGGGGATACCACCGCCAGCACGTATGGCCTTGCGGTTGACCTTGGAACCACCACGGTGGTGGGCATGCTGTTCAACCTTGCGGATACGAATTTCTGTGCCCAGGCATCGACGCTGAACCGCCAGATTACCTACGGCGAGGAACTTGTGACGAGGCTTGCTTTTGCCAGGGAACCCGGCGGCCTTGAAAAAATGCAGCTGGCAGCGGTTGAAAGTATCAATGCCGTTCTCATCCAGTTGACAACCTCGAAAGGTATTGAGAGTACGTCAATACAGGATATTTGCCTCGCAGGAAATACGGTCATGCAGTATCTTTTTTACGGTCGGAACCCCCGCGGTCTCGAGATGGCCGATGCGGTCGTAGACAGGAGGCCTTTCGTTAAAAAAGCCGGCGATCTTGGCCTGCATGTAAATCCAGAGGCATATGTATACTGCCTTCCCAATGTGAGCCGGTTTGTTGGCGGAGATGCAGTCGGGGATGTTATTGTCTCGACCATGCACAGGTCAGATGACCTCTCTTTCTTGATCGATCTCGGGACAAACGGTGAAATCATTGTTGGAAATACGGAGTGGCTTGCATCAGTTTCCTGTGCATCGGGCCCTGCATTTGAAGGGGGAGGTATCAGTCACGGGATGAGGGCAATGCGCGGTGCAATCGAACATGTTACGATCGATCCGCATACCGGTATTGCCTCATGGGTTACCATCGGCAACCAGCCGCCGCGGGGGATATGCGGTTCCGGGATTATCGACGCTGCAGCTGAGATGGTAGGTGCAGGAATTCTCGATTTCACCGGGAAACTTGTTGAAGGAAAGCCCAACGTACGATCTGGTGAAAATGGCCTCGAATACCTGCTGGTACCGAAGGACCAGTCAGCAACCAAACGTGACATTCTCGTATCGGCACGCGATATGATGTATCTCATGGATTCAAAAGCAGCAGTATGCGGAGCTATCGGTGTTCTGATGAAAAAATACCGGATACGTCTTGGGGATATCCGCCATGTCTACCTTGCCGGTGCATTCGGCGCTTATACCGACCATGGAAACCTCACACGGTTTGGTATCATCCCCAGCTTCAACAATGCCCAGTATCATCCAATCGGGAACGGCTCCCTGGCCGGTGCAGCAGCAGCACTGCTCTCAACGAAACAAAGAAAAGAGGCAGAGTGTGTGGCAGAAAAAATGGTGTATATCGATCTTCTCGTTGATGTAGATTTTATCGAGGAATATACTGCCGCACTCCATATCCCCGGGAAAAAAGAATATTTCCCTGATTAGGCAATCTTTCAGACAGCAGGCCATAGAATCTTTGTTCTTCCATTTCCTGGTTCGGGGATAGTTGCTTTTGCAGCAACTGGGTGCCAGTCTGTTTCCAAAAAATCCTTCGGCATTTATCTTATTAAATGTATGAATTCGATGAACGGTGAATTTGCTCTCTTCCTTCATCTTTTCCTGGAACGGAATTTCTGCTTTTGATAAGTTTCTTTGGATTGGAGTGATGGAGCGGGGACAGTTCATGCCCGAAGTTTTTTGCTTTTTTTCAGGCGCATTTCTACGGGAGCCTGAAAAAAACTTCAACCGCATTGTTCCCACAGAGAGGATGAGGATATTTCCGGTTCACCATCAGGAGCGGGCAGGAACCTGGAGGACTGTGGGCCCAATCGGAGGCCAGGCTCCACCCCCCGGGCAAATGCCCGGGCAGGACCCCCCAATCGGGGGCTATGAGTCAAAAAATGGGGGGTTTTAGGAAGCCGGGCCCGGGACGTACCAGTCGGGGAGGACGAAATCGGCTTCTTTTAAGGTATCAGGCCAGACTATGCGGGGGCGCGGTTCCCCGGCAGTCTGGTTCCAGACCAGCTGCTCCATGTAAAGGTCGAACTTCGCCTCGCGGTAGTCCGGGGTGAACCTGATGACCCCGCCCTTCATAGCCTCGACGATCTCGGGCATGGTGAGGACGGTCAGGACATCACGGATCCTTGCGCGGTCCAGTGAGCCTGCCTGCGCTGCAGCCTGGCCGGCGATGAATATCCCCTCGTAGGTGGAAGCCCCCATCATCCCGGGATAGGAGCCGAAACGCTGGTTGAAGCGGTTGCGGAAGCTTATCACAGCGGAGGCCAGGGGCCCCTTCGGGACGGCATAGGGTGAAAACCGGCTTTCCATCACCGAGTACTCACCATAGTGCCCGACCCCGGTATAGTAATCCGGGTCATCGTTGCACTCGACCGCAAGGAATATGCTGTTTAATCCGACCTCGCGACGGGCCTGGGTCACGATGGGTATCTGCTCGTTGAGGAACGCCGCGGGATAGACCACGTCAGGCTGGGCAGCCTTAATCGCTGTAAGGGCGGTCCGGAAGTCGGTCTCCCCCATCTTGAAGGTCTCGATCGCCACGATCTTTGCATTCACCGCGCCGCTGGCCACCGTGTTGTTGACGGCCTGTTGCACACCCTTGCCATAGGGGCTGTCCTGGACAAGGAGGGCAATCCGCAGTGGGCGATTCGCTGAATAATTGAAACGGCTGTTCACCGCGGGACGGATGACCTCGTCGGCAAACTTTATTGTCTGTTCTCCGTAGTCGTCCGTGGTGGGGCAGTAGTGGAACATCATCCGGGTGTCGATATCGGTCCTATGGGTCACCACCGGTGTGGATGCGCCGGTTATGATATAGGGGACGCCGTTGTCAGCTGCAAGCGACTGGTGGGCCGAAACGACTGCGCTCGAGAAGCCCCCCACCAGGATATTCACGTTGTCCTGGGTGATCAACCGCGAGACTGCTTTCATTCCGCCTTCGCGGGAGGACTCGTCATCACCCAGGATGACCTTTACAGGGACCTTGCCGGAGATTCCCGGCACCGACAGTCCTCCCTGCGCGTTGATCTCGTCAGCAGCGAGCTGTGCACACTGCCAGATGTCCTTTCCCGTGGTGCTGGCCGAGCCGGTGATGGAGGCCACGACTCCTATCCGGAGCTCCTGCCCGGCATTCTGTGGTCCTGGCTGCTGGGTGCACCCCGACACCAGCAGGGCGGTTATCACCAGTGCGGCGATAACCAGCGACCAGGAGATTGTCGCTTTCATGATCATGCTCAATGCTATGTTATAGCATGGCATAGTAGGGCACGAAACATATACCTATTGGTTTACTCGGGTACCTGTCCAGAACCTTAATTATGTTATGTGCTAACATATGACACGCTATTTGACGGGTGCGTGAACTGGTGCTTGAACTGAAGGGTGTGACCAAGTCATTCGGGGGCCTCGTCGCCGTGAAATCGGTTGACATGAAGGTCAGGGAGGGGGAGATCCTTGGACTCGTCGGCCCGAACGGTGCCGGGAAGACCACCCTTATGAACCTGGTATCGGGGGTGTACCGGCCCGATGCCGGGGGTATTACGTTCCGGAACGAGGACATCACCCGGCTGAGCCTTGACGCGGTCTGCAAGCGCGGAATAGCAAAGACATTCCAGCACCCCCGCGCGTTTCCAGCCCTCACGGTCTTGGAGGGGGTGATGGTCAGTGCGATCTACGGGAACGGCCGGAGGATCAGTATACGTCAGGCGGAGGAAGAGGCAAGGACGTGGCTGGCCTATGTCGGCTTCCCGGCCGGTAAGATCCATTCACCGCTCGGAAGCCTCAACGCCATCGAGCTCCGGCGTGCCCAGCTGGCCAGGGCCCTTGGCTCCCATCCGCGCCTCCTCCTTCTCGACGAGCTGACCACCGGGCTCACACCGAGCGAAGGAAAAGATGCCATGGATCTGCTCCGGCGGATGAGGGACGAGGGCATGACCATCATCATGATCGAGCACGTGATGCGCATCGTCATGGGCGTATCAGACCGGATCGCTGTCCTGGACCATGGGGAAAAGATTGCCGATGGCACCCCGGAAGAGATAGCCTCGGATGAACGCGTGATCGAATCGTACCTCGGCGAGCGTTACATTTAGGTGAGATCCCGTGCTCGAGGTCCTACACCTCAATGCCTTTTACGAGAACCTCCAGGTTCTCTGGGATGTTTCACTCTCCGTTGACGAGGGGGAGATAGTAACCCTGATCGGGTCGAACGGGGCAGGAAAGTCCACCCTGGTTTCGGCCATCTTTGGACTGGCCGGGAAGGCCCATGGGTCTGTCAGGTTTTCCGGGGAGGAGCTGCTGGGGAAGCCGACGTACGATATAGTTCGGAAGGGAATGGCGCTCGTCCCGGAAAAGCGGGAACTCTTTCCCCGGATGAGCGTCCGGGAGAACCTTGCCCTGGGTGCCGCCGTCAGGGATGGAGCACAGGATACCGGGCGGCTCTATGATCTCTTTCCCATACTCAGGGAGCGCGAAGGCCAGCTTGCCGGAACCCTTTCGGGGGGTGAGCAGCAGATGCTTGCCATTGCCCGCTGCCTGATGACCGGACCGCAGCTGCTGGTCCTGGATGAGCCATCACTCGGGCTCTCCCCCAAGTATGTCTCGGTTGTCCTCGAGACCCTGAAGCGGCTGAACGGGGAGGGGCTCACGATCCTCCTCGTGGAGCAGAACGTGCGCAGGGCACTGGAGATCTCAAACCGTGGTTACGTGATGGAGGGCGGGCGGATCACCCTGGAAGAGAGTGCCGGGGCGCTTTTGAACCATCCCCATGTCAGGTCTGCCTACCTGGGCCTGTAAACCGTAGTTGCAATCCTCCTGGGGCTCTAATCCCATGGAATGGCGTTCCTGAACTCTCCCCATGGCACGAGTAACAGGGATAGGTTTGCAAGCTCCAGGTTCAGTTCATCTTAGGCCCATCTCCCCCATAAATTCCGGGCTGTCAATCATGCCAGGAGTAGGCTGGACAGGTTTGTAAGCTCCAGGTTCAATTCACCTTAGCCCCCTCTCCCCAGAGTTATCCACCACAACGGGGAGTGCCTGCGTGGAGCAAGTTTCAGGTCTTCTCAGGCTCTTTTCCGCGGGAAAGGCGCTTCTGCAGGAACTCCCGGATCTTTGAAGGGAACGAGACAATCCCCCGGGGGAGGAATACGATGATGAGGATGAGCATCACCCCGATAACGATGAACCGCTCGTACGAGAGCCCCATGGCATTGAGCCCGTCCCAGAATATGGTGACGACTATGGTGCCGATTACCGGTCCGGCAAGGGTCCCGAGGCCGCCGGTGATGGAATAGATGATCGGCCAGAAGGAGAGGTCGATACCATAGATCTCCGGGGTGATATACCCGAAATGGCATATCTCGAGGGCACCGGCGACCCCGGCAAAGAACGCACTGATGATGAAGGCAAAGAGCCGGAACTTGACAGGGTTGATGCCTGCAGCGCGGGCCTCAAGTTCGTTCTCCCGTATGGCAGCCAGGGCCAGTCCGAAACGGGAGCGCATGAGGATTGCCAGGACACCCAGAGTCAGGACGACCATGGCCAGGATGACATAGTACTCGATGAACAGGTAGCCCGGGATTTCGGGCGAGACCAGCCGGGGGGCGGCATACCCGTCCCACCCGTGGGTGAACGGGGCAAGCTGGGAGACCGTCAGCGTCTGGATAATCACGGCGAACCCGAACGTCACCATGGCCAGGAACCATTCCTTGAGACGGACGCAGGTCAGGCCTATGAGGCCGCCGATCCCGGCTGTTACAGCCCCCCCCAGGAACGTGGCGGCGATGGGCGGCGCGCCGGTAGACAGTGCTATCATCGAGGACGTATAACCGCCCAACCCGAAAAAGGCGGCATGCCCCAGTGATCCCTGGCCGGAGTATGCCAGGAAGTTCCAGGCCGAGGAATAGATGATGAAGATAAGGATGAGGGTGAGCACGGTCAGGTAATAAGGGTTCCCCGAGATAGCAAGCGGGGTGAGGACGGCTATGCCCCCGGCGATGAGGATACAGGCACGGCCCCGGAGAAAGGCCAGGGGGGAGATCATTCCTCGGCCTCCCCGAAGAGACCGGTTGGCCGCACGACGAGGACGATGATGAGGACGATGAACGATATCGCATCCTTCCAGGACCCGCCGAGCGTGAAGGCGGTGAAGTTCTCGGCCAGGCCCAGGAGAAGCCCGCCGGCGATGGCCCCGGGGATACTCCCGAGCCCTCCCAGGATGATGACTGCAAAGGCCTTGATGGCTGGGATGGAACCCATGTAGGGATTGAAGACCTGGCCGCTCACCGCCCAGAGGGTCCCGGCGGCACCTGCCAGGCCGGCGCCGATGCCAAAGGTGAGCATGTCTATCCGCTCAACGTTGATGCCCATCAGCATCGCGCCTTTCCGGTTCTGGCTGGTGGCGCGGATCTTCCGCCCCAGGACGGTCCGTCCGAGGAAGAGGGAAAGACCGATCAGGATGGCCACCGTGACAAAAATGATGATAAGGTAGTCCAGGGGGAGCTGCACCGGGCCGAGAGGGATGTCGATGCCCTCGAAGGGGCTGCGCATGGTCTTCCACTCGTCGGTCCAGATCAGGGCGACGGCGTTCTGGAAGATGTAGATCAGGCCGAGGCTGATGAATATCTCGTTCAACTTGCCGGTACCGAGGACAGGGCGGAAACAGAGCCGCTCGACGATGATCCCGACCGACATCAGGATCGGGATGGAAGCAAAGAGAAGGACGTAGGGGTTGAACCCGCTTATTGTGAACAGCATGAAGGTGACGTAGGTCCCAAGCATCAGGAACTCACCATGAGCAAAGTTTACGACCTTCATCACCCCGAAGATGAGGTTGAGGCCGGTGGCCAGCAGGATATAGATGCACCCTGCATAGAGTCCCCAGAAAGCCACCTGGCCGATAATACCAATATTTCCATCCATGGGTGCGGATCAGTCCCTTCTTGCTATCAAACCTCTTATCTTCGCGGTAAAAAAAGGTTCAGGTGGAACCGGGGGTATACCAGTCCGGGAGCACGAAACTGGTCTCTTTCAACGAGTCCGGCCACACGATGTGGGGCCTGGGCTCACCGGATGCCGGGTCCATGGTCAGCTGCTCAACGTAGAGATCGAATTTGCTCTCGCGGAAGTCGGGCGAGAAACTGATGACTCCCCCTTTCATGATCTCCATCATCTGGGGCATCTGCAGGCTGGCGAGGGCGTCGCGCACCTTTGCCTTGTCCAGGGTACCGGCCTTTTCGATGCCATCGGCAGCGATGTACACCGTTTCGTAGGTGGCTGCGCCCATCATCCCGGCAAAGCCTCCGTACTTCTTGTCAAAGTCAACCAGGAATTTCCTGGTCTCCGCCTCAGTGGACCCTTTTGGGATCGCATACGGCGAGAACCTGCTCTCCATGACAGAGTATTCTGCATAGTTCCCTACGCCCTTGTAGTAATCGGGATCATCATTGTTCTCGATGGAGAGGATCAGCGTATTGAGGCCGACGTCTCTCCTTGCCTGCTGGGTAAGGGGGATCAGTTCGTTGAGGAAGGTGACCGCATAAATGACATCCGGGTTTTTGGCCTTCACGGCGGTGAGCACGGTCCGGAAATCAGACTCTGCCATTTTGAAGCTCTCCTCGTCAATAACCTGCATCGAAAGGTTCCGGGCAGCGATAATGTTTTCTACTGCAGATTGCTGCCCTTTACCGAACGGGCTGTCCTGGTAGACAATTGCCAGGCGCAGCGGCCGGGATGCCGGGAACCCGAATTTCGCATTGATCGCTGGCCTGACCACCTGATCGAGGAAGAGGATGCTCGCCTCGGCCGAGTCATCGGTGGTGGGCCGGTGGAAGAACATGTAACTGAGGTCGGTGTCATTCCGCCGCGAGACCGAGGTGCTGGATGCACCGGAGATAATGTAGGGGACCTTGTACTCGGCCACGATGGATTGGTGAGCGGCAACGACGGCGCTCGAGTAACCGCCGATCATCAGGTCGACGTTGTCCTGGGTTATCAGCTTCGATACGGCCTTCTGGCCTCCTTCGCGCGTGGATTCGTCATCTCCCTGGACCAGCTGGATTGGGAGCTTTTTGCCGTATTCCTTGACATAGACCCCTCCGGCAGCATTTATCTCGGATGCAGCCAGCTCCGCCGACTGCCATATGTCCTTCCCCGTGGTGCTGGCCGGTCCGGTCATGGAGGCCACCACGCCGATGCGGATATTGTCCCGCTGCCCGGCTGCTGCCTGCTGCTGGGTGCACCCTGCTGAAAGGAGGACCGCAAGCACGAGCATAATCAGTACAACACCGATTTTCCTGTTCATTTTCCATACTCCCTGCTATGACATAGCATGACATAGTACAGTGAACCCGGCTCCTTAAAATGACTTACGGTTCTGCTTTTTCCGGGGAAGTCATGGACGGCCATGACTGGCAACGGGACGCAGGCTGCCGGAGGAAAAGGGAATAAGTGCAGCGGCCATACCCTAGAGGAGGCACTATGGGGCTCCTTGACCTGGAGTGGATCTCCCTTGAGCACCGGAAGTTATCCCCGCTTTCAACGGCAATCCGGATAGGGCTCCCCATAGGACTCTCGTTTGCCTTTTTCTCCGCCACTTTCCTCCTCGTGCCTCCCCGGAGCGCCTGGATTCTCGGCGGGCTGATGATCGCTTACATGGTCCCCCCGGCAGGAAAGGAATCGGTCATCCCGCTGGGAATCGCGCTGGGGATCCCCTGGTGGCTGATGGCCGCAGCAGTCGTCGTGCTGGACGTCACGACCTGCCTGTTCATGAGCCTCAACCTGGACCTGGCCATGCGTCTCCCTTTCCTGGGCCCCTGGATTTCCCGGTTCCTCTCGGGAGGGAAGGCGTTCATGGCGGAGCGCCCCTGGCTTACCCGGTGGAACATGCTGGGTGTGGCCTTCTTCGTATTCCTCCCCCTTCAGGGTACAGGCGGGGTGGGGGCCACCCTGGTGGGAAGGATGGTCGGGCTCACCCCCGGCAGACTCCTCCTGGCTGTGGGGGCTGGCGCAACGGTGGAAGCGCTCACCTTCGCCCTTGGTTCAGATTTTATATGGGGGCTGATCACCACGAACCTCGTGCAGGGGCTCACCGTGCTCCTGTTCGTGCTCCTGGCTGCCCTGGCCATCTATCTCGCCTCCCGGTGGAGGAAAAAGGCTCAAGAGCAGAAATAGCATACCGCAAGGAGATTCCCTGCCGCCGGGTCCTCCGTGAAGTTTCGTGGGGGATTATTTATAGGAGAATTTGGGTAAATGTATCCAAACAGAGCAGCCTGCGGCATGACCCGGTCAGCAAGACGGGATCCCCGCAAGGGCCTGCGACCCCGGTCTCCTGGCACGGGCTGCCAGCTGCTCCCCGGCGGGGCAGCCCAAAGAGGATAAAGACCTGGCCGGAGGGTTCCTCCCTGTGGGCCAGCCGGGGTTGGAAAGAGGGTATCACCATGTTCATCACCGGTCACCGCGGGGCAAGGGCCGCAGCTCCCGAAAATACCCTGGCAGCAATACGCATCGGCATGGGTTGCGCCGATTTCGTGGAAGTTGACGCCCGCCTCACCAGGGACCGCGTCCCGGTGGTAATCCACGACGCCACCCTGGAGCGGACGACCAGTGGCCGGGGACCGGTGGCGTCATGCTCCCTCGAAGACCTTCTGCAACTCGATGCAGGAAGCGGCGAGCATATCCCCTCGCTCCGTGAGGTGTGCGACCTTGTAAGGGAGATAGGAGAGGGGTGCGGACTCTTCGTGGAGATTAAGGATCCAGGGAGCGAGGATGAGGTGTTTGGCGTCCTGCGGGAGGCGGCTCCCCGGCCGCTCTGGGTCGTGTCGTTCCATGCATCAAGCGTAGCGGCAGCAAAACATGCCCTTTCCCAGGCAACCGCAGGACTCATCTATTCCCGGGCATTGGCAGACCCTCTTGGTGCGGCGGCCTCCGCAGGAGCCGGGGCCATCCTGCCCCGCTTCGATCTCCTCCTGCCCGGGCTGGCAGTTCAGGCCCATGACCAGGGGCTCCTGGTCGTGCCGTGGGTTTTAAACCGGCCGGAGGAGTGGGAGCGGGCAGTGGAATACGGGGTTGACGGGTTCGCCACCGACGACCCCTGCCGTGCTGCGGGATGGATGAAGAAGGAGATCAGTCGCGCCTGACGGCAGTATAACAACCATTCCGCTCTTCGACAAAGAGGACCGCTCTGCCATTGACCGGGCACGGCTTGGTGGATTTGTCCTGAGGATTCCAGACCATCCCCGAAGCGATGATCCGCCCATCGGTCGTGCTGACCAGGTCGATACCTGCATTGAGAAGTTCCTCAACAGAATGTGGACCGGTGAGTCCTCTTACTGATCCGACCTGAATGAACCGTCCATCGTTGCGGGTCGATGCAAGCCCGAGGCCGGCCATCGCCCCGATGACCCCATCCTCGGTTCCCCCGAGACCCTCCAGGAGGATATTGCAATTTTTTGCCAGGTCCCGCGCCAGCCGCTGGGTCAGGACAGCCCGCTGGGCGTCTTTTCCAAAGGCGACCATGGCGGGGGAGATCGCCTCGAATTCGGCGGCAGCCACTCCCGGATCGCTCCCTGTTACAAAATCCGAGCGGATCGCCTGGCAGGCCAGGGAAAAAAGCTGCACCAGGTTGTCTTTTCCCGAAGCACCGACTTCGATGACTGCGCAGCTGTTGTGGGAGGTATATGGGATGTCAGGGTGCACCAGGAGCTGGTGCCGGGTCACCCCGGCCACCGGGAACCGCCTTCCAATTGCATCGGCGATGCTCCTGGCCACCCGGCCCGTCCCTCTCGAACCTTTTATATCGGTATCGTCGATGGCAAGGAGGATGGTCATCCTGAACCAAAATCGTTGCACCGCAATCCATAAAAAAGTGCACAACCGGACAGAGACTGTAAAAGACCACCACGCCTATTGCATCTAATGGCAGAATAGGTATCCATACATGAACATGCTCCTTGGGATCGGCAACCCCCTCCGGGGCGACGATGGGGCAGGCAACTACGTTGCCCGGCACTTCAGGATGAAGGGCTGGCAGGTCATCGACTGCGGGACCGCCCCGGAGAACTTTACCGGGGTGGTGCGGAAGACCAAGCCCGACGTCCTCGTCCTCGTGGACGCGGCGGACATGGGACTCCCGCCCGGGGAATTCCGCATCATCCCCCCGGAGCGCATCGAGGACGTCGGCCTGGGTACACACCAGCTCCCCCTGGACCAGTTTATATCGTTCATCGGGGAATGCGCCGGGAAGGTGATACTCGTGGGCATACAGCCTGTTGTGGTGGAGATGGGGGAAGGGCTCAGTCCTGCCGTGCAGGAAGGTGTCAACCGGCTGGTTGCTACACTTGGGAAGGGGGATATTTACCGGATTCAAGTATTGGCCGGGGGGCTATGATTATTGTTAAACCTCGGCGGGATACCTTCAGGCGGCCGCTGGCCGGATGTTCGAACCTTCCCCTGGATTCCAGCGATTCTATTTGAAAAGCCGGGTAGATGAAAGGAGGAGTCAGAGATAAATATGAGAATATTCAACTACTGATATATCAGAAGATAAGACCCTGCAAGGCGGAATAGCTCATATCGATGCAATTACGGGAGAGATCATACAAATTGATATTCCAATGGAATGGTGACCACGATGATGAAAAAATGGAGAATAGGAATCAGCTAATTTTTGTCATTCTCGTCTGCTGCACTCTTGTATCGGCTGCAGCACGTGTATCAATAACGAAATACTCAATCAATCAGCCTGCTGCAATCAAATTGACAGCCGCCAGGGATGTCCCCAATACCATTGAAAAGCCCTATCTCATTGATAATTTCAAAACCTATTTAAAAATATTGAACAGGCAATCGTCTGACAATCCCGGAAATATTCAGAAACCGGATGTTCCAGGGATCTCTCCAGCTCCGATCATGCCTGCATATCTCGTACCTCTTCTTCCGCCACTCAAATCGGAACACCCTATGAAAATCATGATATTAATATCACCAAACAGGAGGCAATTGATATTGCATTGGCACGGTTCCCGGGCATTGAACTCACCTTTCCCATCACAGCATCCTTGCAACGAATTGATGCCCCCGGGTACCCGCTTGCAACGAATCCCTGCTGGGTCGTCGATGTCCATGGACAGGACCCGCAATATGCCGGTGAAATACCCTCGGGATACGTTGGCATAGTCATCATCGATGCCGTGACCGGAGAAATTCTCTACGTCGGTATATTATGCTAGGAACAGGAGAAGAAATCCAAACTGAAAAGTAAATAGTATGAACATGGGAATATAGGGGACTCTGTCCTTTCCCGGATTTTCAGGTTAATATAACGTTTCCCCGCCTGCCAACCGCCAGTATTCCCGGTTCATATACATAGCATTATGTATACAAATGCATACGTCTGTATATGACAGCCTCGTCGGTCCGGATTGAAAAGGCAACAAAAGAGAAACTCGATCTCCTCAGGAGTTATCCAAAGGAGTCCTACGACTCCATCATACAAAGGCTTGCCGATTTGCGGATTGACGAGGAACCCCTCACGGAACAGGACAGGAAGGAGATCGATGAGGCGCTTAAGGAGATACGGGAAGGGCACTATTACACCCATGACCAGGTGAAGAAAAAGCTGGGACTCCCCTGACATGCCCTGGACCCTGATCTATTCTGAGAGGGCATACCACCAGATCCATGACCTTCCGGACATGGTCAGGAACCGAATTGCGAGAAAACTCGAAGCGGTGGCAGAAGATCCGTTTCTCCATGTACGAAAGTTGAAAGACGCCCCGCTCTACTCGGTCCGGGTAGGAGAATACCGGGTTCTTTGCGCAATTTCCACAACGAAAGTAATCATCTGTGTGATAAAAATCGGGCACCGGAAAAATGTGTACAGGGACGTGTGATCCGGTTCTTTAAGGGACGAACTGGCTGGAAAATTCGACTGCCATGAAAATACATTAAGCAGCAATACCAGAGTACTCCCCGCACGATGAGTGCCGATGCTCCCGGAAATCCTGCAAGCGGCTCCTCACCGTGAAACCCCGAGATCAATCTTCAGGTCCGATATATTGATTTGAAGAATTATCCAGGGCGCATCAAGTATTACCCGTATCAAGGCACATCGCAACCGGGGCGCCACCAGGGCGGAGGCCGGTCGGGTAGCGCCCGGGAGGGTATTTTGGTTCATCCGGTATTATTGTGAGTATCTCCACCGGGGAGCCTCCCGGCGGTAATGGGATCGGGGTATCTCTGGACTCTTGCTACCAGCGCTGAACAGCCCTAAAAAAGGTGAACTAGTTATTCCACGATCAAATTCTCCGAGTACCGGTCCTCGTCGGCCAGCAGGAACGCATCGCTCATGGAGAGGCCGCCCTTCGGACAGATGTTCGTGCACTGGGAGCAGAAGATGCACTGCCCCACCCAGATACGGATCCGCTTTGTCTCGGGGAGGAGCTCGATGGCATTCGAGGGGCATACTTTCACACAGAGGCCGCACCCGATGCAGCTGTCCCGGTCGTAGGTGATCTTGCCCCGGAACCGGGGAGGGGTGGGAACGGGGGGCACCAGGGTGGCCCTCCCCTCACCCACCGCGGCCAGGAACCGGGTCACTGATGGCGGGAGGTACTTGGCAGGGAACCGGTTGGTGGCCGGGGTCCGGAAGAGCTGGCGCATCAGCTCGGGGAACATAGGAAGTATCTTCATACTTCCACCTCCGTCGGGGAAGGAAGCATGTCCATGGTTCCGGCTCCCGTCAAGGAAGGAAGTTCCTTCATACCGCCACCCCTGCAAGGGCACCGAGGGCTGCATCTGCCATGAGCAGGATGACACCCAGGATCCCGATTGCCGAGATATACATCCAATACACCGTGACCACCTGGTTGATCCTGAACCGGGCCATCCCCACCCTGACCAGGGTGACGGCAAAGAACATCACCAGGATGACCTTTACCAGGAAGAACGCGAGATCGGCCAGCTGGGCGATCCCTGCCGGCATGGCCAGGAACGAGGAGAGGTTCCAGGGGAAGAATATGGCCACGGCAACGGCCCCGAGCACCAGGGTCTTGACCCCCTGGGAGAGGTAGAACATGGCCAGGTTCCTCCCGGAGTATTCCACAAGGAGCCCCCCGGCCAGCTCGGTCTCGGCCTCCTGGGTATCGAAGGGGATACGGGAGAGCTCTGCCGGTGTCACGGCTGCAAGGGTGAACAGGAGGATGAGCACCCCGACGATCCCTATAGGCCCGACCACTCCCCAGATCGGGTTTCCGGCAATGGTGGACAGGGCAAAGGGGTTGGCGAGCCCCGCAGCGCCCAGGCGCCAGGCCACCCCGATGATTACCACGGCCAGCGGGAACTCGTATGCGATCATGGTCACCATCTCACGCTGGGCCCCCACGGTCGCGTAGGGAGAACCGGAGGCGAACCCCCCGGCGACCATCGCCAGGGCAGGGATAGTGAGCAGGTACATCACCAGGACAAGGTCGCCATACCCGCCCAGGGGCGCGAGGACGCTCCCTGCCGGGAGGTACAGCAGGACAATGAGGCTCGATGCCAGGGCAAGCACCGGGGCCCCGTGGAAGATCCAGGGAATGGCATTTCGCGGGACGATGTTCTCCTTCTGCAGGAGCTTTTGCACATCGATGAACGGCTGCCGGATGGGGGGGCCGATGCGGGCCTGCATGTGAGCGGCCAGCTTGCGGTCCACGCCCAGGAGGAAGAGCCCGGCCAGGATGCCGAAGATGCAGAAGACCGCGCTCCATCCGGCCAGGGCGGCGATGTGTCCGAGGTTCATTGCTGCAGCCTCCTCGTCTTCTCAACCGAAAGCCGGTGCAGGTGCTCCTTGGTAAGTACTTCCCGCCTCCCCTGCCGCACCACGGCCACACGGTCCGTGCACGAGAGGCAGGGGTCGATGGAGGCCACGATGATGGGTATGTCAGCGATCTGCTCCCCTTTCAGCATGGGGATCCAGGACATCAGGTTGCTGTAGGACGAAGCCTTCACCTTCCAGCTCGTCGGGGACTCCTTTCCGTCCATGCGGACGTAGTGCATGCACTCCCCCCGCGGGGCCTCCACGCGACCGATGGCCTCCCCGCTGGCTTTCTTGCATATGGCCAGGAGCTTGGCAATCTTTTCTTCCGCTGTGAACGGGCCTGGAGGCATCTCGGAGAGGCACTGGCGGATGATCTGGCAGGACTGGCCGACCTCGAGCAGCCTGACCACGATGCGATCATAGACGTCCCCACGGGTCTCGCCCAGGTGCTGGTCAGGGAGTACAGCCCGGACATCCAGGTCGCCGTACGCCGCGTAGGGGTAGTCCTGCCGGAGGTCCATGTTCACGCCGGAAGCCCGGGAGGTCGGCCCTACCGTGCACAGCTCAATGGCCTCCTTCCGGGTGAGCACCCCGCAGTCCCGGCACCGCATGGCAATGGTGCGGTCGTCCAGGAAAAGGTTGAGGAGTTTCTCCAGCAGCCCCTCGTACGTGGAAAGGCATTCCTCGATGATAGGGTGCTGCTCGGGCACGATGTCCCTCCTGACCCCTCCGACCTGGACGATGCCGTAATTGACCCGGTTGCCGGTCAGGTTCTCGATCACGTCCATGGCCTTTTCCCGCACCCGCCAGGTGAGGTGGAGGAGGGAGTCAAAGCCCAGCTCGTGGGCAGCCACCCCGGCCCACAGGAGGTGCGACTGGATGCGCTCGAACTCGTGGACGATGGACCGGATGTAATCGGCCCGTTCAGGGACCTGGATCTCTGCAATCTGCTCCACGGCGAGCGAAAACGAGAGGGTATGGACGATCCCGCATATACCGCAAATCCTGTCGGTAAGGTGCACGATCTGGACGGGATTCCTGCGCATCCCCATCCACTCGATCCCCCGGTGCGTCTGCCCCGGTGCAAAGTCCACATCCTTTACCTGCTCCCCGTCCATCTCGAAGGTGAACATGACCGGCTCCTTGAGGGCCGGGTGGTTGGGCCCGATGGGGACCCGGTAGGGAGCTTTCTTGCCAGTGGATGCCATTATGTCCCCTCCTTTCCTGGTACCCTCTCATCAGGGGGTGCCTCCGGCTCGAGCTCGCACATCTCCTTTGCCTCCGCGGCCGGTGCCGGGCGGTCCTTCGGCCTTTTTGTGGCCCACAGGTCCTTTACCATCGATTCGGGAATCCCGGTCCCATCTTTTCTCCAGGGGTAGATCCCCTCGGGGAAGTCCTCGGGGAGGAAGAGCCGGCGGCCGTCGGGGATTCTCGTTACCTTCACCCCGAGGAACTCCTGCTTTTCCCGTTCGCCAAAGACCGCACCCGGTATGAGGTCGGATATGGTCGGCACGGTGAGGTCGCTCTTTGGCAGGGTTACTGCAAGGGTGACCATGAACTCGCCCTTCACCTCCCCATAGTAGAGGGAGAATATGTAAAGGAGCCGTATCGATTCTCCGAGGTCGTTTGCGGCGATCACGGAGAGGTGCGGGAACCGGATATCAATCAGGGCCTGGACGGCAGGCTTGAGCAGCTCGCGGTCCAGGTCGATCCAGAGGGCGTAATGGGGGACTTTCTTCTTCCCCTCGCACCGTTCCTGTATGCGCGATTCCTTAATCCCCGGTCCAAAGCGACTGGTGAAGCGCTCCTGCACCTGTTTGGGAGTGAGGACAGTGCCGGTCATGCGTGCACCCCCTGGAGCCGCTCGAGTTTTGCAAGGGCCGTAACCACGCCGTGGACGATGGCCTCGGGGCGGGGCGGGCACCCGGGGACATAGACATCGATGGGGATCACCTCGTCGACGGGCCCATCCAGGTTGTACGAGTCATAAAAGACACCGCCGGAAATGCCGCAGGTGCCGATGCACATCACGACCTTCGGGTCGGGCATCTGTGCATACACCCGCAGCAGCCGGTCCTTCATCTTGTGCACGACCGGCCCGGTGACCAGCATGACATCGGCATGCCGGGGGCTCCCAACGAGCTTGATCCCGAACCGCTCGGGGTCGTACCGGGGGGTGAGAGTGGCCACGATCTCGATCTCGCAGCCGTTGCAGGAGCCGGAATTGAAATGGTACACCCAGAGGGAACGGTTGAACGCTGTTGTGGGCTTCATGCGAAGATCACCACCATCACCAGGATGACCACCATGACCGAGAGGTACCAGAGCACGTAGTCATTGAGATCACCGGTATGCAGGGGAACGATGCGATTATAATAGCCTTTCAGGGCTTCGAGGTACCCCCAGTAGAGGTTCCCGCCCCGGAGGTGCAGGGCCTCTGCGGGGGGCTCAGGGTTCCCGGAGAGGAACGCCTCGGTCTGGGGAGTCCCCCTCTTCCACCCTGCCTCACCCCTCGTCAGGATGAGGTAGGCGATTACCAGGGCCACGGCAAGCCCGAGGAGCCAGGCAAAGGGGTTCCAGAACCCTGTCCCGGTCAGGAGCGTCTGCGTAAGGGAAGTCATCTCAGGCTCCCCCCAGGACGGCCGCTATATAGGCTCCCTGATCGGTCAGGGCATGCACGGCAGGGGTCACCAGGGAGGAGACCACCACGTTCGGGAAGAACCCGAAGAGGACGACCAGAACAGCCAGGATACCCATCCCGAGCAGCATGGGCAGAGGGGCCTCCTTCACGTCGGCATACTCCGGGAGCTGCGGCCCCATAAAGATGGAATGGAATACCTTCACGAACGAGGCAAGGGTCAGGATGCTGACCACCATGGCGATTATCGCCAGGACGGGGTTGAATACGAACACGGACTCGTAAATCATCAGTTTGGAGGCGAACCCGTTAAAGGGTGGGATACCGGCAATGGCCAGGGCGCCAATCATGAAAAAGACCATGGTCCATCTCATGTTGTGCCCGAGGCCCCCCATTTTATTGAGGTTGCGGGTGCCAATCCGGTAGAAGATCGCACCGGCCGTCAGGAAGAGGAGCCCCTTATAGAGGGCGTGGTTCATGATATGGAAGATGCCCCCGCTCATGGCCATGTACCCGAAGGAATCCATGAGCGGCTGGTTTCCGAGCACGGCAAGCCCGACCCCCACCCCGAGGAGCATGTAACCCGTCTGGGAGATGGCATGGTAGGCCATCAGGCGCTTGACATCCTTCTGCGGGATGGCCATGGTCACCCCGATAACCATGGAAAGGACCCCGAGGATGATGATGATCCAGCCTGCCACAGCGGCATTCAGGGTCACGTTGTAGAAGGTGAAGAGCACCCGGAACAGACCGTACAGGCTGGCCTGGCTGGCTACCACCAGGAACGCGGTCGCGGATGAGGGGGCCATGGTATATGCATCCGGCGTCCAGAAATGCATGGGAACAGACCCGCATTTCATGGCCAGGGCAGCCACCAGCATGACGAGAGCGATCATGTCCAGGGACGACCACTGCATGCGCGAGGCGATCATGGCCATGTTCAGGGCATCGTACTGGCCGTAGTATATGCCGATGGCGAACAGTACGAATATCGCCCCGACCGTCGAGAGGACAAAGTATTTTATAGCCGCCTCCACGGCCACGCCACCATCGATGCGGTACGCGATAATGCCGGCTGAGGCCAGGGAGAGGATCTCCAGGAAGACGAAGAAGTTGAAGAAGTCGCCGGTCGAGACCATCCCGAAGACCCCTGTCACCATCAGCAGGAAGAGTGTGTAATATCCTTCCAGCCCGGTGTTCCGGGATTCCGCTGCCAGCGAATACAGGATTACCGAGAGGCCGACCACCGCGCAGATGATATCCATGAAGGCGCTCATGGCGTCCACTGAAAAGATAATGCGGACCGGAATGCCGCCAGAGTCCATAGGGACCGTAAGACCTGAAGCTGTGGCTCCGAAGGTATAAAGGACCGGTCCTCCTGAGAAGACGCGATATGCCAGGATGAAGGCCACGATTGCGGAGACCAGCATGATGCCGCCCACCCAGGCGGTCCTGAGGCGGGGAGAAATTCTCCCGATTGCGGGGCAGAGGAAAGCCCCCAGCAGCGGCACGGCGATCAGCAGCGCCGGGGCATTGGTCCAGACAAAGTCCGGGATCATCCCTGCAGCCTCCTGATCTGGTCGAGTTCAACGGTCCCGTACTTCTTGTGGATGATGATGGCAAACGAGACCAGGAGCGCACTCGTGGCCATCCCGATCACGATGGATGTCAGGCAGAGGGCCTGCGGTGTCGGGAGCACCATCGTTGTGGAAGGCGCCAGGGTGAATATGGGCGCAACACCGCCCTCCCGGTAGCCGAGAGATATGAGGAAAAGGTTTGCTGCCGATTCAAGGATATTGATGCCGAGGAGGACCTTGATCAGGTTCCTCTTGAGGAGAATGGCGGCGAGACCGATGATCGTCAGGATCGCCACGACGATAAACGGGAGGTTCCAGAGCATCATGACTCCTCCTCTTCCCCGTTCCTGCGCCGGAGCAACCCGGATAAGAGGTACAGGATGACCAGGGAGAACCCTCCCCAGACCTCTATCCCCACCGAGAAGTTCATCAGGGGCACGAAACCGCCGGTATTCAGTTCACCTGGGTTTGGTCCGAAAGCAACCGGTACACCGAAGAGCCCGCCCTGCCCTGCCAGGTAGTTGTAGAAGAATGGCATGCCAAAGAAGAAGGCGATAAGTGCGGTCCCGATGAAGCCCATGAGCCCGATGACCTCGCGGGCCATGGAACCGCTGCCGGTGATCCATGCCGAGGCCTCCTTGTAGCTGTAGGCGACAATGACCAGGGCCACGCCGGTGGCGATGACTGCACCTCCCTGGAAACCCCCTCCGGGAGTGATGTGGCCATGGGCAACCACGTAGAGGCCGAAGATAAGCACGACCGGGTAGAGGATATCGGCCGCGAACCGGACCAGTTTACTCATCCTCAATCTCTTCACCCCCGGTCATCCTCCGGAACATGAGGCCGACACCGATGACTGCACAAAAGAATACCGTGGACTCCCCCAGGGTATCGAAACCGCGGTAATCGAAGGTTACCGATGTGCACTGGTTGTTGGTCCCGGTCTGCTCCTGCCCGTACCGCAGGAAATAGTCGTCCATATCACTCTTCATGGGTGAACCGAACCGCAGGGGTAATACCACGGCGGCGAGAGCGACCAGTATCGCCAGCAGGACCACCGCGATAAGTTCCTTTTTCATGGTGCACCCCCCTCGTACCGGCCTGTGGCCCGGATTGCGATGATGAAGATGGCCGTCGAGAGGCCAGCCCCGATGGCCGCCTGGGAGATTGCCACGTCCGGCGCCTGCAGGATATAGAACTCCAGGGATATGAGGAAGGAGAAGAGGCCCGCCGCCATGGCGGCGGCCAGGAGGTCCCGGAACCAGAACGTCAGCACCGCTCCGATGACCAGGCCCAGCAGGACGATGGCGTGGAAGATCTCGTAGATCATAGTTTCGCCTCCGCCAGCCGGTCGCATACCGCCGGGGACGGGAACTGGCCGCTCCGGTGGGCAGCCCGGGCGATGGCATGGGCGCTCACGGCATTGGTGAACGCGAGCATGCCCATGGCCAGGAAAGCATGGATGGCGAGTGTCAGGTACTGGGAGTCGCCGTTCCCCGCAAAGAGGGCCAGGCCATAGACGACGACCGCAAGCGAGGTGAAAATGGACCCGAAGGTGGTTGCCTTGGTGGTTGCATGCATGCGGGTGTAGAGGTCAGGGAACCGCAGGAGTCCGATGACTCCCAGGGCATTGAAGAGGATGCCGATGCCGAGCAGGACGGAGGTCACGGCATCGAGTGCGCTGGGCATTTCAGAGTTCACCCCCGATGTACTTGGCTACATAGATGGTTGATACAAAGGAGAGGAGCCCGTAGACGATGGCCACGTCCACGAAGATGATCTCGTTGTAAATGACCCCGAGCACGATCATCGAGGCGATGGTGAGCGTGTTCACCGTATCCACGGCGATGACCCGGTCAGGCCCGGTCGGCCCCAGGACCAGCCTCACTGCTGCCAGGATCATGAGGCTCGCCAGGCAGACGATCGCGATGAACCACTGGTCCATCACGGACCCCCCTGCAGTGCCTGGTCCTGGTCGCGCTCGGCGATCTTCCGGATCCAGGAAGGAAGGTTGACCAGGGCAAAAAGCTCGGTGCTGTCAAAATACTCCTTCTTCTCATCCCCTTCCCCGAGGTTGATGTTGTGGATGAAGAGGTCGTTGGTCTTCTCGTCGATTCCCACGGAGAGGGTCCCCGGGGTGAGGGTGATGGAGTTTGCCAGCATGAACACCCCGAGGTCCGTCTTGAGGTTGGACCTGACCCGGATGATCCCCGGGCGGATCTTCCCGGTGATGACCCGGTATGCCACGTCAAGGTTGGCCTTGGTGAGCTCAACGAAGAACGGGCCGGGGACATACACGAGGAGGCGCAGGAGGCGCCTGGGGTTGAGGAGGCGGTAGTCCCGGGAGCGGCAGAGGAAGTTCCTGGCCACGGCCCCCGTGGCCGCGGCAAGGATTACCCCCATGACCAGCTCCGTGACAGACCAGAGCCCGATGTTCCCGGAACCGGCTGTGAGGATCAGGTAGATAATAAAGGCAATCCCTGCCGTGACGAGGAAGGGGATCACTCGACCACCCTGTTGCGGGCCGGATAATGCCCTGATGAGTAGCGGTTCATTACCATGATAACCACGCTTTTTTTAAAGAGATAGGTGAAAATTAAGCCAGTTGTGCATTTTGTACGTGCAGATACCTCTTTAATTGTCATGATTTATTATGAAGGTTCAGGGACATAAACCATGTGTTTCATATCCACAGGGTGGAAAAGTTGTGCTCCCTTTGTCCGGTAACGCGAAAGAGGGATAGCCACGGGATGATCGGAGAATTCCTATAGGTTTTTCACCAGTTGGAACGGATTATTCAGGGAATATGCGACCGTCCTACCTCGGGAGGATACTGCTGCAATGGTGCGATTCCTGCCACGTGCCGGTGCTCGCCCCTGCCTGTTCGTGCGGGGCCCGTACCCGCCCTGTCCCTGTCACTCCGCCGGGGGACGCCCGCCCGGCCTTTCCTGCCGACGTCAGCCTGGTCAACCGGATTTATGAGGAGCACTTCGGGGCACCGCTCATCCCTGCCGGCCACCTTGCATTGCTCAACAAGGTCCCGGACCCGGACCGGATGGAGGAGGTCATAGCTGGAGGTGCGGTGCTCGGCTCCATCCGGTTCCTGGCCGGTGAAGGAAGGTGGGAGCCGATCCCCCGGCGCGAGGCGGCCGCATACCTCGCCCCGCGCCGGCGCTACGTGGTGGTCGATACGGGGGCGGTCCCGTCCATCGTGAACGGAGGAGCGAGCGTCCTGGCGCCCGGGCTCCTGGAGATCGAGCCATCGGTGAAGAGAGGTGACGAGGTCTTCGTCCTGGACGAAGAGAAGCATTGCATAGCGGTGGGCAGGGCAAAGGTGGATGCGGGGGAGGCAGCCGGAATGGAACGGGGATCGATTGTCCGTACCAGGAAGAACGCGCCCTCGACCTGCATCCCGGGAAAGGCATCGTGGGAGGACGCGGTCAATGCAAATGCAGCGGTCATTGGAGAGAAGGAGGCAGCATCGGTGCATTTCATCCGGGAAGTCGCCGGCAGGCATCCCCTGCCGGTGAACGTATCATATTCCGGCGGGAAGGACAGCCTGGCCACCCTGCTCCTTGTCAGGAAGGCCCTGGGGGCGGTGCCTCTCCTCTTTGCCGACACCGGCCTCGAGCTCCCGGAGACGTATGCCAACGTGCAGGAAGTGGCCGGCAGGTACGGCCTCCCGCTCGTGGAGGTATCCGGCGAGGAGGCGTTCTGGGAGACTTTCAGCCGTGAGGGGCCTCCGGCCGTGAACTTTCGGTGGTGCTGCCGGAAGGCAAAGCTCGAACCCGTAAAGCGGGCCATCGGGGAGCACTGGGGGGAGTGCCTCTCCTTTGTCGGCCAGCGGCAGTACGAGTCGTTCCGCCGGAAAGCAGGCCGGCGGGTGTGGCGGAACCCGCACGTGGGCAACCAGGTCGCTGCAGCCCCCATCCAGACCTGGACTGCCCTCCATGTCTGGCTCTACCTGTTCCGTGAACGCGCACCCTACAATATCCTCTACGAGGAGGGCCTGGACCGGGTCGGGTGCTTCATGTGCCCGTCGAGCGACAGGGCGGTCCTGGAGAGGATCAGGGCCATGCACCCCGGGCTGTGGGAAACGTGGGACAGGCAGCTCCGGTACTGGCAGAGGAGCCACGGCCTCCCCGATGAATGGGTCGTGCAGGAAGCGTGGCGGATGCGCGGGGAGGCCCCGTTCCAATGAAAAAGGTTGTGATCGTCGATTATGGGCTCGGGAACCTCCGGTCAGTCTTCCGGGGACTGGAGAAAGCGGGGGCGGCCCCCGGGATCAGCACTGCAGTCCAGGACATCGCCGCAGCAGATGCAGTCCTCCTCCCGGGCGTTGGGGCGTTCCGCGACGGGATGGAACAGCTGGGAGAACTGAAGAGCGTGCTGGTCGAGTCTTCCCGTTCGGTCCCGGTCCTGGGGATCTGCCTGGGCATGCAGATGCTTGCCGAGGAGAGCGAGGAGCATGGCCTGCACCGGGGCCTCGCCCTTATCCCCGGGCGGATACGCCGGTTTCCCCGGCGTGAAGGATTCAAAGTCCCCCACATGGGCTGGAACTCCCTGGCCCTCGCCCAGCCGGATCACCCCCTTTTCCAGGGGATTGGGCAGGAGGAGTACTTCTATTTCGTCCATTCCTATTATGCAGATGCCGGGCCCGGCTACAGCCTGGCATGCACCGATTACATCTGCTCATTTTCATCTGTCATCTGGAACCGGGGCCTGGTGTTCGGCACGCAGTTCCACCCCGAGAAGAGCGGGGCTGCGGGCCTCCGGTTGCTGCGGAACTTCATAGAAATGGGCTAATCCCGGGAGGGGGAAACGGATGGGTTTATCGTGCACGGCCGCCCCCGGGCGTCGCGGTCCGAGCAGAAACCTATTATCCTGATGTCTTCAGAGAGGATGGTATGCAGAATACAGCAAGAAATGCACTTTTTTTCCTCCTATTCTCTCTCTTCCTGGCCGGAATGGCCCAGGGATACGTGCTCACCATTGAGGCGCCTGCCGAAGTGAGGGCCGGCGTCCCCCTGGACGTCACCGGGAACACCACCTTCCCGGCAGGCACCCAGTTCGATATCGTGGTGTACATGATCCAGACCTCCACTCCCCAGGAGGTGGCAAGGAGACTCGTGGTGGTGGACGAAACAAAGGCATTCCAGGTTTCATTTCCTACCACCGGGTTCGAGGCAGGAAAATACAAGGTGGAGGTCCAGTTCCTGCAGGACCCCGGGTCCAGGCTGGGTTCGGACTCGGTCACCCTGAAGATACTGGATATCGTGGACCGCTCCGGGGATATCGTGCTGACCGTGGACAGGGACCAGGTCCTGGGCCAGGCCCTGCGCATCGAGGGGTATATTGCAAGGGCCGGGGTGACTACCATCACGATGAAGATAACCGGGCCGCAGGGTGCCGTGGTACCCCCGCAGGACGTGCGGACCACCACCCGCCCCGGGAAAGAGGACGGCTATTTCAGTAAAAGCGTCCCCGTGGAAGAACCGGGGAACTATTATGTCGATTTCTCCGATCCTAAAGGATTCATGGCCACCATCAGGTTTTCCGTATCGAAACCCCTCCCGGACACTACCCCTGTCACGACGGCCGAGCAGACGACGCTGCCTGCCACCAGCCAGGCAACGCCGATGCCCTTCCCCCTTACCGGTGTACTCATTGGGATGGCTGCAGCATACCTCATGGCTACCCGTGGAAGGAGTTGAAAAATTTTCTTTCAAAAAGGCCCAACTTGCCTTTTTTCGTATGAAAATGCTTCCGGTATTTTTCCGTGTCCCTATGCAATGCAAAGGGAATCTGGTGTATTGAAAAAACTTTGCCCATAGCGTCATCACCGGCATTGCCGTCAGGGTTACCTTCCGCCGGAGATGATAGGGTCTGAAACGAACCCGGGCGAAGCTATGCAGCCCGATTGGCCAGTATGTAAAAACGGCCGATTTCCCGGATACATTTTTTCATTGTATTTGGAGACTTTTTTTCGATTCAGCAACTTTAATCATCTTGCCCCTCTTGGGGTCATATGAGGCATATGCCTTCACCCCGGGCTGAACTGTCCATGAAGCGCATGCAAAAGCTGAGTCGGGGGATGGAGCGATGGTGAAGCGGCAACCTTTCTGGTACCGCCTGATGATGGTGATCCTGGTCGTGATCATCATCATCGTGGTCGCGGGGGTTGCCATCAATTACACTACCATGGCCGCGTCGTACCAGGATAACGAGCGGACGCTTCGGAACATGACCGAAGCTTATATCGCATCCTCCTTTCGCCGCATCGACACCGGCTTAAAAATGTACGACAACACGTTCAATGACCAGATGCAGGAGGAGACCGGCCTGGTCATGGAGGCCTATAACCGCTCCGGCGGGGATCCGGCGCTCGTGGACCTGGCAGCTCTCTCCGAGGATGCGGGCGGCATGTCCATCAGTTTTGTCAATGCGTCCGGCGTCGTGGTCTGTTCATCACTCCCCCGGGATGTAGGCCTGGATTTCAGGGTCATCTATCCGGATTTCTACCAGTACCTCATGGACATCTGGTATACTCCCGGGTTTTACCCTGACCGGGTTGTCACCGAGTGGGTAAATGGCACCCTCACCAAGTTTGCCTACATGCCGACGCCTGACCACCGGTATGTCATCGAACTCGGCCTTGCCTCTCCCAAGTTTCTATCTGACCGAAAAGGTCTCAAGTACGGGGACGTCAGGCGGGAGGCTATGGCCTTTAACCCCTACATCGAGGAGATCCGCATCTGGCAGAAGCAGAAGCGGGTGGTGGGAAACTCGAGCTACCGGCCCGACCCGAACCAGTCCCAGGTCCTGGATGCCATCCTCCGGGACCGGACCAGTCTCGAGTTCTCCGGCCCCGGGCCGGGGAGCAGTACCAAGTGGTTCTTTGTTGACATGAAGGACCCGCTCTATGCCGCAGATACCAGTCTCATCGTGGAATTGGTCTATAACGAGGCTAAGGTGACAAACGACCTGGGCTGGCTGTTCATGGCCCATGTCATGGTGGCGATGGTGGTGCTGGGGTTCGGCGGCCTGGCAGCTTATGTCCTTTCCCGCCGGCTCGCCCGGCCTATCCAGGGTATCGTTGATGACGTGGACCGGATAGCCCGCGGAGACCTGGGCCATGCCATCGCCCCCCCTGGGACCTGGGAATTCGAGAGCATGGCCCGGAGCATCAATGACATGGTGGAGAAGCTTAAAGGAACCATCGGGCAGCTGCAGCAGAGCCGGGCCGAACTGCAGCAGAGCGAGGAGCGCTATCGGAACGTGGTGGAGACCCAGACTGAGATGATCGCGCGTTTCCGTCCGGACGGTACCCATGTCTTTGTAAATGATGCCTACTGCGGCTATTTCGGCCTCCCATGCTCGGAGATTGTCGGCACCCGGTGGAAGCCGGTCATCCCGACCGCTGACCGGGAGCGGGTCAGACGGTATTTTGCCGGTCTCTCCGCGGATAACCCGTCAGACACGATAGAACACCAGATCGTTCTTCCCGATGGGCAGGTGAGGTGGCAGCAGTGGAATGACAAGGCCATTTTTGATGGAGCCGGCAAGGTCATTGAGTACCAGTCGGTGGGCCGCGACATCACCGGGATGAAGCAGATCGAGGAAGCGCTGCAGAGGAGCGAGGAGGATTACCGGACCCTCGTGCAGAGTGCAAACAGTATTATCCTGCGGCTCACCCCTGACGGGAATGTCACCTTCATGAACCAGTTCGGCCTGGACTTCTTTGGGTATTCCGCGGACGAGCTGAGCGGGAGAAACATTGTCGGGACCATCGTGCCCCAATGGGACAGCCGGGGGATGAACCTCGGCGACCGGATCCGCGATCTCTCCGTCCACCCCGAACAGTATCAGATTACTGAGAATGAGAATATAACCAGGGCCGGGAAGAGGGTCTGGATCGCGTGGACCAACAAGCCGCTCTATGACGCCGGCGGGAACGTTGTAGAGGTGCTCTCCATAGGAAATGACATCACCCATCTTAAATCAGTGGAAGAAGAGCTCAGGAAGCTCAACGAGGTGCTGGAGCAGCGGGTTGCAGAGCGAACGAGAGACCTTGCCGAGGCGAACCGGGAACTTGAGGCCTTCAGCTACTCGGTCTCCCACGACCTCCGGGCACCACTCCGCGCCATTGATGGCTTCTCCTCAATACTCCTTGCCGGGTCCGGGGATCCGATTACGCCTGAGAGCCGGATGTACCTGGACCGGATCCGACAGAACATCCAGTACATGAGCCAGTTGATAGATGCCATCCTGAACTTCTCCCGGATGTCCCGGCAGCCCCTTTCCACCCAGCGCATATACCCCTCCCAGCTGGTAACAGAGGCCCTGACCGAGCTCTCGGCTCTCCAGCAGGGAAGATCGGTCGAGGTGGTCACCGGCGACCTTCCGGCGCTCGAGGGAGACCCTGCCCTCCTGCGCCAGGTATTTTTGAACCTCCTCTCCAATGCTCTCAAGTTCACCCGGCAGAGAGATCCTGCCAGGATCGAGATCGGTTCGCTGCAACGCGATGGCGGAACCGTATATTATGTAAAGGACAATGGAGTCGGTTTCGACATGCAGTACGTTGGCAAGGTGTTCGGAGTCTTCCAGAGACTCCACAACCCTGCCGAGTACGAAGGCACCGGGATTGGGCTGGCCATTGCAGAGCGCATCATCAAACGGCATGGCGGCGCCATCTGGGTGGATTCCAAAGTAGGGGAGGGAACGACATTCTATTTTACCATCAGCCAGCCCCGGGCAGACGGTATTTCTGGCGTATCCTAATCCATTTCCCGGAAATATTCGTACCAAAAGGACCCTTTTCCAGCCGATACGTCCGCAGTCTTCTTTTCCTCATTAGGCGAAGAGAAGATGACGGAGCAGTGAGGGTGGCACCCCCAGGATTCGGCTTATTAGGTGATGAGGAAGACGAACATGATATCCTGCCGCAACTTCCTCCAAGCGCCCGGAGACAGGCCCCTGTCCTGCCAGGATCGCATTGCCGTTTGAGCGCTCTGGAGGAGGATGAAAATTCAGCAGGCCTGTTCCATAGACCTCTGGAAGGAAGTAACATACGAGGACTTCCCCCATGCAGGATCTATTTGGGTGGGCACGGGGGGGGCATTTTCGGATCTCATCTATACATAATCATCAAGAGGGCGGTTATCTTACTGGGACTTCCTCCATGCACTAAAGCTTGCTGGAGAGGGAGGCAGCGATGTTTCCTCCCGGAACTCATCAATATGAAGGCCCTATGAAGGAGGTATCCCTACCGGGACTTTCTCCAGGTATAGACCTCGTAGATGAGGAGGAGGAGGATGATAAGGCATCCTCCCAGGAAGAATGCAATGGCGATCCCGGAAGGCTGGCCGGCGATTGCCTCCATGGGTGGTGGAGGAGCGGCGGTGGACACGGCATTCACTGCCGTTCCTGCCCCGCCCTGGACAGCTGCACCGGTAACTTCTGCAGGGGCCAGGGTCGGAACAATGGTGCTGGGCACCGGGAGCGTACCGGCACCTTTCCCTGCAACGGCACCAGTGACCTCTGGCGTCAGAAACGGCGTGGGAGTGGCATTGAGGACAGTTTCGCCGGCCTGGCGGGTGAACGCGGCAGGGGCTTCCGCAGTCCGCCGGACCAGGGGGAGAATGGCATACATGGCGAGCGAGGCCAGGGCGGTTATGCCGAAGAGCGAAGCATACTTGAGCAGGATGGAGCGTATGCTGTGGACCCGGGGCGCCACGATCAGGAGCTGGTCCCGCAGCCCGTATACCTTGACCTCCCGGCCCTTGACGCTGTACCGCGTCTCCCTGACTTCCAGGAGACCGGCTTCGAGAAGGTTTTCGATGTGGTACTTCACCGTTCCCATGGGGAGGTTCAGCGCCTCGGCAAGGCCCGTTGCGGTCATGGCCCGGTTCTGCAGCGAGTGAAGGATGTCGTTTGCCGTCTGGCTGGCTATGGCCTTTCCGATCTTCTGGGCACGTTCGTCCCCGGGCTGCAGCACCACCACTTCCCCCGGGACCGGCCCGGGTTGCGTGTCCTGTCCACGCCCGGCAGTAATATCCCCATCAGGCATTGTTATCCCGCTCCTTGTCTCCCCTCGAAAATGCCCCTGACAATTTCATCTTGCCGTGATTTTACCGCAAAGGGAACAATCCCGTTCCTTTTGCGTTCCAGTGGTAGGGTGCGGCCGCACCCCTACTGGAGTGCTGCGAAGATCCGCTCCCTCCCGACCTTCAGGGCCAGGTCCAGCTGGTCGACCTGCGGGCCCCCGCCCTGGGCCATGGTGCGGGAACCGCCTCCCTTCCCGCCCAGCAGGGTGCTGACCTGCCCGACGATCTCACCGGCGTCGACCGGCTCGGCACCGGACATCAGGACCACGCTGGCCCTCTCTGATCCGCTTGCCAGGAGCGCTACACCGCCCTGTCCGGACACCCTGGCCGCGATGGCGGCCAGTTCCCGCGGCGGGAGGTCGATGCGCCTGACCACGACCGGGAGGCCTTTTATCATCTCAGGGTTCAGGTTCTCCGATTCCAGCTCCACCATCTTCTGGCTGAGCCGCTCGATCTCTTTCTTCTGCTCTTTCCATTCGCCAAAGAACCTGGCTACAGTAGTGGGGAGATTCTCGTGCTGGACCGAGAGCACTCCGGCAGACTGGCTGACCAGGCGTTCCAGCCGGTGGACGTACTCGACTGCTGCCAGCCCCGCCGCAAACTCAAGCCGTTCTATTCCATCCTGAATGTGCTCGACCCGGATAATCTTGATGCACCCTATCTCCCCGGTCGTCCGGCAGTGCGTGCCTGCACATGCTTCCGCGTCGCCGGCGACCTGCACTACGCGGATCTCCTTTCCCGGGGGCACTCCCCCCTGGTAGAGTGCAAACCCGTAGACCTGTTCGGCACGCGTCCGGTCAAGATGCCTGACGTCCACGACATGGTCTCCCATGACCATGCGGTTGGCGGCAATTTCGATCCGGCGGAGTTCCTCGGGTGTGATGTGCTTGAAATGGCGGATATCCAGCCTGGAGCTCTCCACGCCCTTCTGCGCGCCTGCCTGGTGCACATGGGCCCCCAGCGTCTCCTTGGATGCCCGGAGGAGGAGGTGAGTTGCCGTGTGGTGGCGCATCAGGGACCGCCTCCGCTCCTCATCGACAACCCCCTTTACCCGGTCGCCGCGCCGGAGGACACCGCCGCTAACGCGATGCAGGATGACGTCTCCGATCTTCTGGACATCCTCGACCCTGACCATCGAATCGGTACTCATCAGGACCCCTGCATCCGCCGGCTGTCCCCCTCCCTCGGGATAGAAGAGGGTCTGGTCCATCACGGCATACCCGTCAAAGAAGTCGATGATCATGGCATCGAACTCCGTGTCGGACGGCTGCTCGTAGTAGAGCCTGCGGGTGGCGGGCAGCCCGGATATACGGTCCTGGTACCGGGCATAAGGGTCCTCCTCCCTGACCGGGCCGGATTCGGAGTGCATATCCGCGATCAGGGAATAGAAGTTGTCGGGAATCTCCACAACGGCTCCCTCGGCGACCGCCACTTCCCTGACGATCTCAGGGGGGATGCCATGGGAGTCGTAGAGTGTGATGACCTCTTTTAAGGGGACCCGTTCCCGCTTGTTCTTGTAATTGCGGGCGATCTTCTGGACGATCCTGGTGCCCCGATCCAGGGTGGCATGGTATTTCTCCACTTCCCGCTCCACTATCTCCCTGACTACCAGGAGGTCCTGCTCGAAGTTGCCGGTCCCCGCGATCCGCATCTGCTGCTCGATCATGTCGGCAAGAGGCTCCCTGATGCCCAGGTCGTTCATCATGCGGAGCGTCCGCCGGAGGACCAGCCGGACCAGGTACCCTTCGCGGACGTTCGACGGCACGATGCAGTCTCCCAGCATGTAGGCCAGGCAGCGGGTATGGTCCACGATGGCGTATACCTTCTCGATGGGGGAAATCATCCGGTCCAGTTTTTCGATGGGGACGTCGATAGCGGTGGCAACCCTCTTGCGGAGCTGGTAAAGGTTCGTACCGGAGATGTCCATGACCCCGGCAAACCTGGCGTTCAGGGAAAGGATCTTGGTGTACTCCTTGTCTTCCAGGACGTGGGCGAGGCCCGCCGACTCCATCACCAGGCTCACCATCTCGGGAAATACCGCATCATAGATCGTGGGAGAGCCCTTGGAAGCCCACACGAACCGTTCGAGGCCGTAGCCCGTATCCACGATCCAGTTCTTCATGGGGTAGTACATCTCCCCGTTGAGATCGATCCCCGGTTTTCCCGTGTTCTGCCGCCCGAGGTTCATGAAGACGAGTGTCGCGACCTCGAGGCCCCCGATGAGCACCTCCACGCTCGGGCCGGCGTTCCCCCCACCGATCCAGGGATGCTCCTTGTATGTGACCCTGGCGAGGTGCCCCCCGATGGATGAGATGAACTCCTCACAGAGCTCAAGGGTGCGGTCTTTCCAGTAGATCTCCTCGATGTCAGAATTAAAGGCATGGTGGGCCATCATCTCGAAGAGGGTCAGGTGCCGGCCGGAGCGTCCCACGGAATCGAGGTCATTGAGCCGTATGCAGGGCTGGGAGATGGTGAGCGGGTTGGCCGGGGGCGGGACTACCCCGCTGGTCACCCAGGGCTGGAAATCGGCGATGGAAGCGATAGTTAAATAGATATCGTCCCTCCACCGGGCCACAACGGGGTAGCGCTGGATGCGTGTATGGCCGTTCCGCTCGAAAAAGGACAGGAACGCCTCGCGCATCTCTTCGAGGGTGTGGAAGCGGAATACCGGGTTTCCAATGAAGCTGTAGGTCTCGCAGGGGGCATCCCCGCAGGTCACCGTGTCCGGGTTCCGGGTCCAGAATGCAGCCCCGCATTTTTTGCATACCTTCCGGGTCAGCCCGTGGGTCCTGAAATATTCGAGCTGATATTCATCTTCAAGCATGGAAAACCACGTGATACCATTTTATTCGTGTTTAACCGATAAAAACTGTTGGATTCCCCTAGAGGACCGGCGGCCAGGTCTCCTGGTACCAGAGGTCATAGACCTCCCAGCCCCCGCATAGTGCGGCCAGCCTCGCGGCGAGGAGGTGCCAGCAGCTCTTTCCCCGGAAGAGGAAATCCTGGCAGGTACAGAACTCCTCCTCCACGATGTATTCGCCGGAGGTGCCGACCACGACAACAAAGTCACGGTACCGCTTGACCTGTCCTTCATCAAGGGCCTGGAGGGCTTTTCTTCCCCGTTCACCATGCACCCGGATGATCTCCTCCCGAAGACCCGGGGAGAGGCACCCCTCCGATTTTATCGCATCCCAGAGTTCTTTCTCGTCCATATAGTCAGTTCCGGGGGGTCATCAAGGAATTCCCAGCCCATCCGTGCGGCCAGCATGCGCATTCCAGGCGCCTCGAGGGCATAATGGGTGGCTTCGATCAGAGGCAGCGGGGAGCCCCTGGCAACGGAATGCTTCAAATCTGCAGAGAGGAAGGCCACCGCACCAAGGTCCCGGGCCTGGTCCAGGAGATCAGGGGAGAAACCGGAACCGCCCGCAATGGCGAGGCACCCCGGTAACCGGGCGGGCCCCCAGACGCGGAGGGGGCAGGCGAGGCGTTCCGAGACTTCGGGAATGCCAATGGTGCAGTCGCCGACGAGGCCAAGCGCGAGCTGCTGCCTGTCCTGGAGACCCAGGAGATCGGCAAGGCTGTCATTGATCCCCCCGGGTGAATGGTCAAAGTTGGTATGAAGCACGAAGAGGTTCAGCCCCGCAGCGAGGATGCGGCGCATCAACCCGGCGAGCGGCCCGCGGACCGAGGTGACCGGGGTCCGGAGAGGGGTATGATGGACGACCAGTACATCCGCCTTCCTGGCAATGGCTGCATCCACGACCTTCGGCGTCGGGTCAAGTGCGCAGCAGATGCGCTCCACCTGCTGCCTTCCCTCGATGATCAGCCCGATCCTGCCGGCGTCCATCTCCTCGGCGAGTTCCGGCGGCGCGACCCCTTCAAGAATGCTGATAAGGTGCCCAATTTCCATTACACGTATATCCTCTTGATCGCTTAAATACCAATTATTACCTTGAGTAATACGAAACATCTATAAATATTTCTAATAAAACATGATAGTATGCAGAAGTCCATCGACCAGATCAATGAGCGCATCCGGGACGGCAACGCCCGGGTGGTCACGGCCGAGGAGATGCCGGCGATCGTGGCTGACCTCGGGGAGAAGGGAGCACTCGCCGAGGTGGACGTGGTCACCACCGGAACCTTCGGGGCCATGTGCTCTTCGGGAGCTTTCCTCAACTTCGGCCACGCGGACCCCCCCATCCGCATGGAACGGATCTGGTTGAATGACGTGGAGGCATACGGGGGTCTTGCCGCGGTGGACGCGTATATCGGGGCGACCCAGCAGTCTACCACCCGGGAGGAGGCATATGGCGGAGCCCATGTAATCGAGGACTTCATCTCGGGGCGATCGGTCGGACTGCGGGCGATTTCCCGGGGGACCGACTGCTATCCCCGCCGGACCATCACCACCGAGATCCTCCTGGAAAACCTCAACCAGGCCACCATGTGCAATCCCCGGAACGGGTACCAGCGGTACAACGCGGCCAGCAATACCACCGATCGGATCCTGCACACCTACATGGGTATGCTCCTGCCATCCTGTGGTAACATCACCTACTCGGGGGCGGGGCTCCTCAACCCGCTGAGCAACGACCCGGGGCTCCGGACGATAGGGTCGGGGTCCATGGCGTTCCTTGGCGGAGCGCCGGGGATGGTGGTCGGCGAGGGGACACAGCACTCGCCTGCGGCCGGGTTCGGTACCCTGATGGTAACCGCCGACATGAAGCAGATGAACCCGGAATATATCCGGGCAGCCACGATGACCGGGTACGGGGTCACCCTCTATATCGGGCTTGGAATCCCCATCCCGGTCCTCGATCTTCAAACGGTGAGAGACACCGCGGTCCGTGACGGGGACATCTGGGTGGATGTGGTCGATTACGGGATCCCTTCCCGGTCCCGCCCGAGCCTGGCGAAGGTGAATTATGCCCAGCTCAAGAGCGGCTCGGTGGAGATCAACGGCGAGGAGATCAGGACGTCTTCGCTCTCAAGCTTCCGCAGGGCCCGGATGGTGGCCGGGGAGCTGAAAAGCTGGATCCGGGAGGGGAAGATGACCCTGGCCCTGCCCACGCGGCCCATTGACAGCCGCAAGACCGCAGGCCCCATGCATGAGACCAAGAAAGGCCCGCGGGTCATGGAGATCATGGGGAGGCAGGTCATATCCATCGCGCAGGAAGAGCCCATCCGTACTGCCGCCCAGAAGCTCCTGAAGGGGGAGACGAACCACCTCCCGGTGGTCAACGCAGAGGGGGTCCTGGTCGGGATTGTCACCACGTACGACATCTCAAAGGCCGTGGTCAACCCTGCCAAGGGACCGCTGGTCAAGGACATCATGCGGAAGAAGGTCATCACCACAACTGCCGACGAGCCGGTGGATGTCGCCGTCCGGAAACTGGAGAAATATAATATCAGCGCGCTTCCCGTGGTAGACCGGGAGTACCGGGTGGTGGGGATGCTCACGGCCATGGATCTTGGCAAGCTCTTCGGCGGGAGGTGGCTGAAATGAAACTCCTGGTGACATTCTCCAAGAAGGAAGGAAAAAAGCCGATTATCGCCCAGGTAGTCCGCGATACCGGTGTCCTGATCAATGTCGAGCGTGCGGTTATCGACTCGTCGGAGGGTGAAGCCGTGATCGACATCCCGGACGAGTCCTGCAGGCTGGTCAAGGACCGGCTCGCTGACCTCGGGGCGGCGGTGCACATCCTCGAGGACGTCCTTGCCCTCGATGAGAGCGAGTGCGTGGACTGCGGCGCCTGCATCAGCATCTGCCCCCAGGAGGTATTCTCCATGGATGAGGATTTCAAGCTCAGGATGGCCGGCGAGAAATGCGTCCTGTGCGGCCGCTGCATCGATATCTGCCCCCATCGGGCTCTCTCCCGGAGGGGCGAGGCAGGACCGTGAATTGTCCTGCTGCTCTCCGGACGGCGCCTTTTCCCCTCTCCCGAGAGCCAGGTCAGGTCCCCGGCTCTTCCCTGTACCCGGTTTTGCGATTGGAGATGCCCCTCCCGCTTAAAAATTCCCTTGCCTCCCGGAGCGTGGTGAACCGGGTCCCCGGCGGCGATGCCCTGATGATGTCCAGGATCTCATCCAGCAATACCGGCACGTAACCGACGAGTTCAGCACTGACGTTTACCCGGCGGCGGTCGCGGTCCAGGAAGGGGAAGTCCTGGCACTGGTTGTTGTGCGTGTGGCCATGGATGGTATATCCGTTAAAATCCCCGGGTGCGCTGGCAGGGTCGTGGACCAGCAGGAACTGTTCGCCCCCGAATTCCAGGAGGTGTGTAACGGGGGCTCCGGGGAACCCCTGGTCATGGTTCCCCCGGACCAGGTGGATGTTCCCCCGGAGCAGGGAGAGGTAGCGGGCCGGAGGGGCAGTGTCAGGGCCGTAGCAGAGGTCACCGAGGAACCAAACGTCGTCATCCGGTCCCACCCGGCAGTTCCAGTTCCTGACCAGGACCTCATCCATGGTCTGCACATCGGGAAACGGCCGGTGGCAGTAGCGGATGATGTTTGCATGGCCCAGGTGGAGGTCGGCGATGAGAAAGACGGCATGGCCCCACTCCTGGGCAGGGTCATCCAGTTCGTAACCGCGGCGCCGGCGGAATGCGGCCAGGGTGTCCTTCCAGGCCTCCCGGCTATAGATGCCCGGCCTGTCAAGCCAGCGGCGACAGGGGAGGTCATATTCACGCCAGAGTGCCCCGTTCCGGGCTATCGACAGCCGGAGGGCTGTCAGCGGTTCACCCGCAGGAATCCCGGGCCGTGATGGGCCCCTGCTAACCGAAACGCCATCGTTCCCTGAGCCTCCCATGGTGCCCCTCTCGATGCACCGGAGGACCTTCATAGCCTGCTGATGAAGAAACCCGGACCCAACGGTGATATGGAAGTCCCGCCTGTCAGGTTCCCGGTCGATCCACGTGCAGGTCTCGCAGAGCGAGGGGACTGCCGCGGAGAACCGCCGGTAGAGGGCAGTGAAATCACGGGCCGGTTCGGCACGCACCGCCACCGCCCATCCCTTCCGGCCCCGGAGGGCGACGTACCCGCCCAGGGTGCAGCCTGCAGCTTCGAGGCCCCTCGCACTGCCTTCAACGAGCCTGCAGAGCCGATCCGCGCCGATCCCGGGTTTCAGGGTCAGCGGACCGGCAAATGTCAGGTGGTTGACCCTTCGCTGGACGCCGCCTGGGCTGCAGGCAGCTGCGAGGCGGTCGAGGCCCAGGTTTATCCCAGGGTCGGTGACCCGCAGCATCACCAGGTACCGGTACGGCAGGCGAAAGCCCACCCTGCGCCTCACTTTCCTCCCCATCCTCCCCCAGTGCAGCATCCTTCCAAAGAGAGGCTCGTTCCGGGCACTTAAAAAATATCTCCCATGGTCCGGTGCACAGGCAGCTGGAATGGGCTGCATACCACCCCCGGGGCAGCGGGTTTTTTCTCCGGCCGGTAATTCTCTATGTGCATGATCCGGAGCCGGTTCCATTTCAGGGAGACGATCGCCACTATCCTGGCCGATGAAGAAGCGCATGTCCAGGCTGCCCGGGAAGGGCTCATGCAGGCCCGGCACGAGCTTGAGCACTATATCTCAGGGGACCCTTTCTTTATGACCACCCTGGAACCGTACGACGTGCATTCCGGCTCCCTGGTGGTTGACCGGATGGCTGCGGCAGGAGTCTCAGCCGGGGTCGGGCCCATGGCTGCCGTGGCAGGGACCATTGCCTGGGCGGGGGTGGAGGCCATGATCCGGGCCGGGGCAAGGTTCGCCGTGATAGACAACGGCGGAGACATTGCCATGGTCACCGATCGTCCCATCAGGGTTGGCATCCATGCCGGGGCATCTTCATGGAGCGATAGGCTGGCGTTCATTGTCCCAGGACAGGCAGAAGTGCTCGGAGTCTGCACTTCATCGGCGACGGTCGGGCCCTCCATATCTTTTGGAACGGCAGATGCCGTCACCGTCTTTTCCGGCAGCCCTTCGCTCGCGGATGCCTGGGCAACAGCCGTATGCAACGAGATCACTCCTGGCAACACTGCAGTCATGAACAGGGTCCCCTGGGGTGAGATAGACGGGATATTTGTCGTCTCCGGGGACTGGACCGGGTCCTTCGGCCGGCTCCCGCCCCTCGCACGAGCCGCCGTGGACAGGGACCGCATCACCGGAGGGCCCTGGTGATGTCAGGGCTCCCTAGGAAGCTTCATCCATGAAGCGGACGGCCCTGGCATAGGCATCTTTTCCCCGGTAATTGACCAGGACCTGTTCGCCATCGCGCACGCTCATGACCGGCTGGTCGTCCTCTACCCGGAAAACCACCTCGAGGAGGTCCATGCCAGCGATTATGACGCCTGTTACCAGTGCAGAGGCCGGCTGCAGGATAAGGCGCTCCATTTCCAGGTCCCCCGGGAATTTTCGGAAATAGTAGAAAAAGGCCTGGCACGCGTTGAGGAAGTCCGATATCAGCAGCTCCCGGCGGATGGCCGGGTCCAGGGTGTCCAGCAGGAGGGCCAACTCCTGAGGGTCCTCTTCGGATTCCTCCAGGAGGTCATCGGCAAGGGCGGCCAGATCCGCACGTGAAATGGGCTCCCCGGGTTCCATAAGTATGGATTCTTGGACCGGGGCGGGTATATACCTGGCGGGACGCAGGCGTTCAAAAATAATATCGTGCCACAGGGGGGAACCAGTACAGGTGAACGAGAAAGACCTGGACTGGTGGGTATACCATGTCCTTGTGGCGCAACCGGGCGCGGCCCCTGATGACCTGGCCCGGCAGGCAGGTTGCAGCCCTGAGGAGATCCACGCATCACTCCGCCGCCTCGAAAAGGCCATGCTCGTAGAATGCGGGCCGGGCGGGGCCCGCGCCCTCCCTGTCGGGGAGATGCTGGCGCTCTGCCAGGCCCGATATGACCAGTCCTGCCCCTTTGTCATCGAGGGCGGGGTGATAAAGGCCAGGAAACCGGGGAATCAGGAGTGACCGAGGTCTTCGTCCTGCGTATCGGTCACCGGCCGGAGCGGGACCAGAGGGTCACGACCCACGTGGGCCTCGCCGCCCGTGCGCTCGGGGCCAGGGGGCTGTACCTCGCCGGGAGGGACCCGGACGTGATAGAGAGCATCCGGGACGTAGCAGCGCGGTGGGGAGGTGATTTTTTTGCGGAGGACGAGGTCAACTGGAAAGCATGCATCCGGGAATGGAAAGCACGGGGGGGAAAGGTAGTCCACCTGACCATGTATGGCGAGCGGCTCCCCGACCGCGAGGAGGAGCTCCGGGCCCTGGCAATGATCCTGGTCGTTGTGGGGGCTGAGAAGGTCCCCGGCGAGGTTTTCGGGCTTGCCGATTACAACATCGCGGTAACAGGTCAGCCTCACTCCGAGATCTCCAGCCTGGCCGTCTTCCTGGACCGCCTCTTCCAGGGGAAGGAGCTTTTCGCCGCGTTCCCCGGCGCGCGGATACGGGTCGTCCCCAGCCGGGACGGCAAGGTCACCGAGGAGCTATGAGCCAAAGATGAGCCAAAGCGTCCTGGTCGCAGGGTTTTCCACAAGGCACGTTGCGCGTTCCGCAAAATTGGCCGGCTACGAGGTCTATGCCGTGGACCACTTCTGCGACCGGGACCTGGGATGGTACACCCGGGACAGGTCCCGGTTCGAAGAGCTGGATGAACTGATACCGGCGATCACAGAGATGTGCCAAAAACATCAAATCGACTGGCTGGTGCCGACCTCGGGCGCCGAACTCCTGGAATCGCCCGTCCCCCTGCTGGGAGCAGATACGCGCAGTGCTGAACGGTTCATGGACAAGTGCGCGACCCAGGATTTTTTTGAAGAGATCGGGGTTGAAGCTCCCAGGCTGCTCCCGCCCGGGCAGTTCCCGGCCATGGTCAAGCCCCGGTCAGGCTCCGGCGGGTGGCGGAACATGGTGGTCTTTTGCGAGGCCGAGAAACGGGCCTGGGATGAGGCATTCAACCATGCCCCGGCCATCACCCAGGAGGTGGTCTCCGGCGCCCCCTGTTCCGTCTGCTGCGTTGCGGATGGTTCACGTGCCCGTGCCATTGCCGTAAATGAACAGCTCCTGCGTGGTTCGGGCCGGGCCGAGTACGGGTTCTGCGGATCGGTGACCCCGCTACGCGATTCCCGGGCCGGTCTCCTGGGGGGCATCGGTGAAAAGATTGCGGCAGCCAGCGGGTGCAGGGGGACGGTTGGGATCGACTTCGTCCTTGGCGACAGGGCGTGGGCCATCGAGGTGAACCCCCGGTTCCAGGCAACCCTGGACACCGTGGAGATGGCCGCCGGGGTGAACCTGTTCTCTCTCCATGCCAGGGCCTGCGGGGGCAGTCTGCCCGCGGAGCGAACCCGGGCGGGACGGGTTGCGGTCCGGACCATCGTCTTCGCCGAACGGGACATGGTCATGAAGGAAGACCTTTCGCGGTTTTCTCCCGCGGTTGCCGATATCCCCTGGCCGGGCACCGAGTTTGAAGAAGGCCAGGCGGTCATCAGCGTGTTCGGTCAGGGAGCCGATCGCGAGGAGGCCTTTGCCATGCTGGATAAGCATATGAAGAGCATCCAACAATATATGGGTTGAAGGGCCTATGGAAGAAATCCTCGTACATCCCGCAATCCGCGCCTACCTCAACCGCCTCATCGGAGAGGAGGGCATCGCCCTCCTGGAGACCTTCCCCGCCGAGGGGGAGTTCTCCGACGAGGAACTGGCCACCCAGACAGGCATCAACCTCAACTCGGTCCGGCACACGCTCTATAGCCTGTACGAAAAACGCCTGGCCGAGTACCGCCGGATCAAGAACAACGAGACCGGCTGGCTCACCTACCTCTGGCATCTGAGGACGGACCGGATATACGATGTCATTGCCGAGGACCTGGAGGCCATACTCGAGAAGCTCGAGGCGCGGGAGCGATACGAGGAAGAGAACGATTTCTATATTTGCAAGGCCTGCGGCATCATCTTTACCTTTATGCAGAGCATGGACTGCCAGTTTGTCTGCCCGTCCTGTGACCAGGCCCTGGAGCATTTTGACAACGAGATCCTCCTCCGGGCGCTGAAGAAGCGGATCAGGACGCTCAAAGAAACACTCGGGCATGCCTGACGACCTTGCCGGAGCGTGCGAAGCGCTCCTCCGGGAAGCCGGGTGCAGCCGCCGGGTCAGGGAGCACTGCCGCGCCGTGCGGGATCTTGCCATGGAATATGCCCAGGCGCCGGGCCTTGCCAATCGGCGGGTCCTCGAGGCCGGGGCTTTCCTCCACGATATCGGCAGGGGTGTGACCCACAACATCCACCATGCCCAGGAGGGGGCGGCATATTGCCGGCGGCATGGCATCCTCGAGGCGGTTGCCCGGGTAGTTGAGTGCCATACCGGGGCCGGCCTTACCGCAGACGAGTGCACCCTCCTCCGCCTGCTGCCTGTTGACTGTGTGCCCCGCAGCCTGGAGGAGCGGGTCGTGGCCAATGCCGATAACCTGGTGCGGGGACCGCGGCGGATAACCATGGAGGAGCGGATGAACCGGGCATTTTCACTTCCCCGCCGCACCCGCAGGCGCATTTACCGGCTCTGGCTGGAGGTGGAGATGTTTCATGACCGGTGAGGCCAATCCAGGCTTGGTCCTGAACAGCAGGCCCGGCAAAACTGCCGGGAAGGGATAGCGATCGGTTTTCCCGTCATCCCGTTTTGCAGGTTTGCCTGCCAAAACTCCGTCGAGGTGGACTTACAAACCATCCGGGTGTGGTTCTGAAATCAGACCCTGGAAAAATTGCCAGGGGCGGATTCAATCGTTCTCACAGCCATTCCCTCGCCCCCGCATATGTCCGCATGGATCCTGGCCAGATCCTGAAGCCTTACAGGATGACCTGCCTTACCTGGGGGAGCCGCCGGATGCCTTCGATTACTGCGGGGATGAAATCTCCATCTATGATGATAACCAGCCGGGGCTCCTCGGAGAGGAAAGGGTCGGTCACGAACAGCTGCCGGATGGAGAGGCCCTCCTCGGCGATGACCCGGACCGCAGCGCTCACGATGCCCTTTTCGCGGGCGTCGCGGGGGAGGATGACCATGACCGAGAGGCCCAGGCGCTCCGCTACCTGCGACAGGTCGGGGGTGGCCCTGATACGGGTGAAGATGTCCCGGTGGAGGGGGAGAGAGAGGATGCGCTGGGCGGTGGCGTCCACCACCCGCCTGTCGGTAGAGAGGGCCTTTGCCACCTGGGTGGCGGGGACTTCAATGCCGTTGCAGGTAATCCTTCCCAGGCTGCTGACACCGAACCCGTTCTCCAGGAGAAATTTCACCACCCTTGCCTGGGAGGGGGAGTCCTGGAACTCCTGAACTATCTCCGACCACATGCACTGATATCGGGCCCCCGTCTAATAAATATACATCCCTGTCCAAATGCAGGCATTGATGCTGTTTTATGGATGCACACCGGATCTGCCGCACCACCCGGAGGCCGGAGGCCGCGATGGGGATGGATACTTTATTTTAGCAAGACAACCTCAATATACTGGCAGACGCGAGGGTTGCCGAGACAGGTCAAAGGCGCCAGCTTGAGGGGCTGGTCTCGAAGGAGTTCTAGGGTTCAAATCCCTTCCCTCGCATGAGAATAAAAAGTTCCTATCCAGCGGTTTTGAGTTTATCTGTCAATTTTATGTGCAGCTCCTTGTATGCCCATCCTCAATCGATTGTTTCGCTGTTGCCGTCCTGTTTCCCTGCTGGAACGGGAGCTGCCTTACCGGCCTCATTCCTACTGTTTCCAGGAGAGGGACATGTCAGTTTGGTGACTATTATCTTTCATGGCGAACATGGGGATTATTCATGGGAGACTTTGACCCGAAACAGCACACCGCGGAAGAGGCCGGGTATGATGCTCAGGATCGATATGTCCGCGGGCTCAAAATGCCAGAGTCACGGTTCAGGAACATGGTATTCAACCATTCCCCGGAAGAACAGGCCAGCATGAGAAAGCAGGTCGATGAGGCCGAGGCAGCCGGGCTCCGCACCTACCAGGTGAAGTTCGCCAAAGGCTTCTACACCATCGAGAATGGTATCGTGATAGGGAGCGGCAAGGGAAAATAGACTTTTTCTCTTATTTACCTGGCAGTCTTCCCTGTCAACAGGTAGCCACGGCGGCGTCGCGACCTGTCTCCAATCAATCGTACCATGTGCATGGCAGCGGTCCGGATCAACCGTTGAACAGAGCCCGGCACGGAATATTATTTCCCTACTTGCGCCGCAAAAAAAGATCCCGGCACCTGATCCCGAGGATCCGGGGAGATAATATTTCAACATGAAAATCGCGTTCGCTATTTTCACAGGTATTGCCGGTAGATTTCGCGTTTTTCGGTCTGGGATGAGGTACCGGGTTCAGAGCCGGGTTGTTTGTGGACCACATACCGGCAGGGAATGGAGGGACGGGACCACAGCACGGGACTGGCCATGGAAATGATAAAAGGTTAGAGGAACGGCTCCCGTCAGACCAGCGGGTCCGGGCACTCGTTCCCGGAGAACGGGAGCTCCATGCCTGTGACCAGGAGCGGGGAGGATATATGGCGGATCTTCTCGAGGATTATCTCCTTTCCCCGCCCGGTCATTGCAAAGACGGGAATGGCCGATCCGGCCTGCATAAGGGCACGGCTTCCCGCTACATCCCGGATATGCCGTGAGGCACAGGCCGTAACGAGGTCTGCAGAATCCGCCATTACCTGGGCTTCCTCCCGGGACACCCCGGTCGTGTGGACCGCAATAATGAGGGTTGCCGGGAACTCTTTCCGGATAAACCGGGCCTCCTCACCACCCGCTACCGTGACTGCCACCTTCCCGAACCCTTCGGAATAGGCTCGGGCTACCCCCTCCGCCTGGTCGATGCGGGCCGTGGCAGGGTCCAGGACCAGGCCGCCGCGGGCTTCGATCCGGGCAATCACCTCGGGGTGGGGAGAGGTTTTCACCAGCCCCGACATCCTCCCCCCGATCCCCTGAACCAGGGATGGAACCGGCGCAAGAACCGTGCCGGCCCCGTCCCCCGCGATCACTGCACAGTCAACCAGGCCTGCCTGAATTGCGCCCGAGAGGAGCTCCGATGCCCCGAAACCGACATAGTCCCCCTCCATCATAACGGTCCTATCAGGTGTACAGAGTCCGAATGACCGGATGCGGTGTTCGATGTTCTCTTTTACCGCTCCAGGCTCGATGGGATGGACGGGCCTGGCAAATTTCCTGGCCAGCGGGCACGAGTAGATCACCGGTTCGCCCACCTCGACAACTCTGCCGTCCCTGACCACGACCCGGCACCGCCCGATAGCTTCCATAACGTGTTCGTCGGCAGGATCCGTCATTGCCCTACCTCTCTTTGGCCTCTGTACTGCATACAAAAGGGGTGGGCGGGAAGAGGGATAGTCTTTTAGGGACGCCTGCCCTGGCAGCGGAGCGCCCATGCCATGACCGAGGCAAGGACAAGCGAACTGCAGCCGAGAATTCCAGGGAAAGGCGATTTGGTAGGGATTGGCGTCGTGGTCGCGGGGTTCGTGGTAACTACGGTGGTGGGGGCAGGTGCCGTCTCCGTGGGCGTCGGCGTAGGCATGGGGGTGACCTGCCGCTGGACGACGAGTTCGATGTTGTCTATGTACCCCTCGGCGCTGGAACCAAATGCATAGTCGCCCTTGGTGGTAATGGCGATGCGGCTCAAAAAGAAGAGGTCCTGGCCGATATCCACATAGTAGCCCCACACCAGCTCTCCGCTTTCCTTGTCGATGATCCTGGCATCTGCATTCTGCAGTTCCTTGTTGTAGCGGAGGGTTACGTGATAGGTCCTGTTCTCTGAGAAGTACCTGGTATCGCAGCCCGGCTGGCCCTTGCAGTAGGAATCATAAAAGCTCGATGTCTCGTGGAGGTGGTTGTTCTGGTCAATGACCCGGAGGGACATCAGCTGTCCGTATTTCCCATATTCGAAGATCGACAGCACGTTGGTCCCCCGGGTGATGTCCATCTCATCGCTGGTGATCCCGAGCCTGAAAGCTCCACCATTTGTTACTGAAAGGAGAATGACATCATAGTCAAGGGAGAAGGAATCCCCCCCGTATCCCACCGGCACACATGCATACCCATTGGTCCCCCCTTCCGTCCTGAAATGGTACATCTGGAGGTCCGGGTCCCAGTAATAGCGCGTGGGGCTGTTGGTAGTCCACCCCGGGTCCTGTGAAAAGTCCGACCGATACAGAACCATGGACTGGATCTCTGCGATTGCCGGGGCTGCGAGGCAGCAGAGACCTGCTGCGAGGATAAACAGGGCAAGGATCTTTGCATATGGCATATGGCGACCTCTTTTCTGACTCGTGCACGGTTGAGATCCAGCAAACCAAACACGGATGGTCTTGCAGGCGGTGAAGGAGGATAATTCAAACGGGGGATCAGGTCCGGTTCTAAAGTTTATGCATTTCTTTGGGCCTCTCCATCTATAACCATTTCGAATTTCATGCTCATGCACGATATGGTGTGCTGAATACAGGGCCTTTCATGCTAATCCAGGATTTGACGCTGAAACAGAAAGGAAAACGATTAAGAAGACATGATTCCCATGTCAGAGTAAGGGAATTTGGGTTTTATCAGGCGCCTGCCCGGGGGGTTCTTCTCATGGACGGCCAGATGTATTACAATCGCGGAGTGGCATATCACAAGAAAGGACTCCTTGATGAAGCAATTGCTGACTACACCCGCGCGCTGGCGATTGATCCCCGGGATGCCGAAGCCCTCCAGAACCGCGGAGTCGCCCTCGCCTCAAAACGTGAGTACGGGCCGGCCATCGAGGATTATACTACAGCCATCCAGATCAACCCTCATTTTGCCGAGGCTTATTATAACCGGGGAGTCGCACACTCCCTGCTCGGCAGGCCCGACCAGGCTATCAGCGATTTTTCCACAGCGATCGAGAAGGATACCGACTTTACCGAGGCATACTACAACCGGGGCGTGGAATATTCCCGCATCGGGGAGTATGATGCTGCAATTGCCGATTTTTCCCGCGCCCTGGAGCGTGACCCCGCATATGCAGCCGCGTATAACAACCGCGGGGTCATGTATGCGCGGAAGGGGCTGCATGATCAGGCCATCGCCGACTACACGCGTGCCCTTGAGACGGACCCCGGCTTTGTCGAGGCCCTCTTCAACCGGGGCGTGGAGTTTTCACAGCTAAGGCACCTCGATGACGCCGTTGCCGACTATACCCGGGCGCTTGAGCTCGCGCCCGGAAACCCGGACATTTTGTATAACCGGGGGGTCGCCCTGGGGAAGATGGGGCAGTCGGAAGCAGCTATTGCCGATTACCAGCACTGCCTGCAGGTGAACCCCTCGTATCCCGAAGCATACAACAACCTCGGGGTCGAATACAGCAAAATAGGCCTGGTTGAGACTGCCATCGATTACTATGGAAAGGCTATTGCCATCAACCCGCATTTCGTGGAAGCTTATAACAACCGGGGAGTCCTCTTCAACCGGATAGGCAGGTACGATGATGCCATCAGGGAGTTCACGCTTGCCATTTCCATCTTCGATCAGGCCGGAGCACCAGGCGCTGAGGAGCAACCATCCGCGGCAGGCACCACCGGAGAACCTGCAGAGGCAGGTCCTGCCGATGCGCCTTCCGGGGATATTGCCGGCGCTGACAGGGAGCATGCGGGGCCGGCGCCCGGGGCCGCTGGCATCCGGGAAGGGGGAGAAAAGCCGTATCCCGGCGATGAGTCGGCCATCATGGCCATCGGAAGGGAGATCGAACAGTACCCCGACGACCCAGAACTGTATAACCGCAGGGGCCTCGAATATACCCGGGCCGGGCTCTTTGAGCAGGCAATGGCTGACTTTTCGCGGGCTATCGATCTTGACCCCGGTTTTGTCGAAGCGTATTACAACCGGGGGAACGAGTATGACCGCATGGGCATGATGGAGGAGGCCATCACCGATTTCACCCGCGCCCTGAAGATCAACCCCCAGTATGCAGAAGCATACTTCAACCGGGGCCAGGAGTACCAGAAATCCGGGCTTTCTGACCGCGCCATCTCCGAGTTCACCAAAGCCCTCGAGATCGATCCTGAATTCACCGGGGCCCAGTACCGCCGGGGAAGGGAATTTTTCCGGATCGGACTCCTGGACATGGCTATCCGCGATTACACCAGGGCGCTGCAGATCAATCCCGTCTACCCGGAAGCCCTGTATCATCGTGCCCTGGCCCACTCCGAAAAAGGACTGCACGAAGAAGCCCTGGAGGATTTCGCAAAGGTCCTCGCCATAGATCCGTCGTGCGCCCGGGCCTGTCTCTCCAGGGGAAGGGAATTCCTAGCCATGGGTAATGTGCCCGAAGCCATGGCCGAGGTTTCCCGGGCCATTGACGGGGATCCCTCGTACATGGAGGCGTACCTGCAGAGGGGGCAGCTTCACCAGCATACCGGAAATTCGGACGAGGCCATCGCGGATTTTACCCGGGCCATTGCAATCTCCCCGGCATCAGCGGAGGCATACCTGGCCAGGGGCAGGGAATACGGGACCAGGGGAAAGAGCGAGGAAGCTATCGTCGATTTTTCCCGGGCACTGGAGATCAACCCACGCCTCGGCGAAGCATACCTCTTCCGGGCCCGCGAGTTCAGCAGGCTCGGTAACAACTCCAGGGCCGTGGATGATTATTCCAATGCCCTGCGGCTCGATCCAGGGGCAAGAGACGTTTACCTTGCGAGGGCTGCGGAATACAGCCGGTTGGGAAGGTCCGAAGAGGCTGTCCTCGATTATACCCGGGTGATAGGAAGCCATCCAGCCGACGAGGCTGCATACATGGGCCGGGGGCTGGAATACGAGAAGCTTCAGAAGATGGATGAGGCCATTGCAGACTTTTCCCGGGTCATCGATCTCAACCTTGCAAACGAGAGGGCCTATAATAACCGCGGGAATGCATACGCTGCAAAAGGTATGTGCACCGAGGCCATTGCAGACTTCTCGCGGGCCATTGAGTTGAACCCGCAGAATGCAACTGCTTTCTATAACCGCGGCATCGAGTATGGGGAGAGAGGGCTCATCGAGGAGGCCATCACGGATCTCGGGCAGGCAATCCGCCTCCGCCCGGACCTGACCGAGGCGTATTACAACCGTGGTGTTGCGTATCACAAGAGGGGCCTCCTGGACGAGGCCATCGCAGACTATGACCGGGCCATCGAGCTGAACCCGGCCAACGAAAAGGCATATAACAACCGTGGCAACGCATATTCCGGGAAAGGAATGAATGATGAGGCCATTGCAGACTTCTCGCGGGCCATCGGGCTCAACCCCGGCAACTCCACAGCATACTACAACCGGGGGATAGAGTACGGGAAGAAGGGGCTCATCGAGGAAGCCATCGCAGACTTTTCGCGGGCCATCGAGATCAAGCCCGATCTCCCAGAGGCCTACTACAACCGTGGTGTGGCCTTCCAGAAAAAGGGGCACCTGGAGGAGGCAATCACGGATTACTCAAAAACTATTGAACTCAGCCCATATAACGAGAAGGCACTCAACAACCGCGGGAATGCATATGCCATGCGTGGGATGTACAACGAGGCCATTGCAGACTTCTCGCGGGCCATCGAGCTCAACCCCGGCAACCCCACGGCGTACTACAACCGGGGGATAGAGTACGGGAAGAAGGGGCTCATCGAGGAAGCCATCGCAGACTTCTCGCGGGCCATCGAGATCAAGCCCGACCTGGCCGAAGCCTACTATAATATCGGTAACATTTACTACAACCGCAACCAGTGCGAGCTGGCCATCAGGGAATTCGAGAAGGCCCTCTCCATCAACACGGAATATGCACGGGCACACCTCAACAAGGCGCTGGCCTGCGAAAAACTGGGCCGCGTCGCAGAAGCCAGGGCCTCCTACGAGGGATTCATCCGGTATGCCAGGGACGAGTCCAGGGAGCTTGTTGATTTTGTCACCCAGCGGTTGAAGGACCTGGCGAAAAAAGCGGCCTAGCAGGCAATCTCAATAGGTAGAGCTGTGCTGCCCGGAACCGGGACTCCATAATCCTGCCCGGGAGGCCGCTGCTGCGTTCCGGATGTCCCTCCGGGTCAGCTGCTTTGCCGGTTTTCCCCTTGCGGGCACCGGGCGGATGTATTCCAGTGACAGGGGCTATCCAGAAATATTAACCAGGCAGGTGCGGCGATAGAAAAAAAATAGTCTGCTAATTTTCCTTAACCGAGCCGGTAACCATCAGCACCGCCGCGGTACTCGAGTGAACTGGTCTTCACCGCCAGGTTCATCTGGCCCTCCGAGTTGACACCGAGGTTGGATATGATTACCGAGGCCCCATCCGGGGGCAGTATCCTGTTTCCGCTCACGTAGAGCACCATGTTGGTATCGCCCGCCGGGATGGTGATTGAGAATGTTGAACGAAGGCCGGAATAGCCGGGGATCCGTATAGCTGAAACGGTCCCTTCCCGGACAAACTCACCGTTTACGAACATGCGGACGTCATCGAACTTAAACGCGGTGATTCCATTGGCATTGACGTCGATGACACCGTTCTGGCTTTCATCCACGAAGAGCTGCACGGCATCTCCGGAAGAGAACGAAATGGTGGACCCGGCGATCTTGATCGACCCACCGGTGCTATTCACCCAGAACAGGAGGTATCCTGGCGAGATGGTCCCGCTCCTGCTCCCGGTCAGGTAGATATCCTCGCGGGTCAGTGCATTTACGCGAACGGCATCGGACTGGATCCGCGTCTGGGACCCGAATGCATTGGTCACGGTGAGGGATACGGTGTAGGAGCCGGCACCGGGATAGGTATGCTGGGGATTGCGCAGGGTGGATGTGGTCATGTCCCCGAAGTTCCATTCCCAGGCGGTGGGGGCACCGGAGGAGATGTCATTGAACTGCACGGTGAGGGGCGCGAAGCCTTCGGCCGGTACGGCCATGAAATTGGCCACGGGAACTGAGCCGGCGGCGATGAAGTCCTGTTCCGCCACCTGGTTGGTCCCGTACTGGTTACCCACGGTAAGGGTAACCGAGTAGGTGCCGGGGTTCTGGTAGGTATGCGAGGGGTTCTGCTGGTTGGAGGACTGCCCGTCGCCAAAGTTCCAGAGCCATGAACTGGGAGCTCCGCTCGAACGGTCAGTGAACTGGACATACAGGGGGAACTGGCCTGACCGGGGGGTGCCGGTGAAGGAAGGAACCGGGGGTTGTGGAGCGAGAGGTCCGGTGGAGGAAGGCGTAATGGTCCCTGTACTGGTAACTGCCGGGGTTGCAGTCGTGGCTGGTGCCACGGGGGTGGTCGGTCCAGGTGAGATGGGGAGGGTCGTGATGGGCAGGGGAGTCTCCGGGGTCCCTTCCGCACGTGAGGAGAAGATCACCGTCTGGGCTGAGTTGCCCACATAGACGACCTCGACCAGGTCTGGGGTGCCCTGACCGTTATACTGGATGCGAAGGGTTTTTCCCGGGGTCCAGGGCCAGTCCTGGGCGTGAAGGAAGGATAGCGAATCCGGCGTGATCACCTGGCCATTGATCCGGATGGCAGTCCGGCTCTTCTGCAGGGGGTCCCCCCCATCATGATAAATATAGACCAGGTTCCCTGAACGTTCGATATTTGCATTGAACCTGGGCACGACGTCCTGGTGGGGCGGGAATAGGACCATGACTATTGCCACCACCACCACGATGATCGCTACCGATACCACCAGAGCCAGGACAATGTTTCTGGATATTGCCGATTCCCTGTCCATGATTCTTTCCACCCGGTTATAATATGAAATCCGGCTAAAACGTAAAGCCAACGGCTTTAACGTCTAATACAGTCAATTTTTCCTTTGGTCTATATGAAACTATCCTCTTATTCGCCCGATCTGGTGCGGATGACGGGTTATGCGCCCTGGAATGATGGATCAAAACAATAGTACCCAGATAGCCTCCGTGTCACGAGGATAACGCGGTGGCGAACCCCTGGAAATAGGTAGAATCGTGACGGGAACAGTCAAGGGACAGGTCGCCATCCCCGCCCGGCCGGGTGGACGAGACGCGGAGAGCCGACCCGACAGCTGCATCCGGGACCGGCACCCCGCCTTCCAGTACCCGGCCGGCACCCGGCCCTGCAGGGATGTTCAGGGCCAGGCTCGAGATAAAGCCGGAACCCGGGACAGCAATCTCCCTGATGGACCCCCTGGCCCTGAAGATCCCGTTTTCGTGGAGGGAGACATCGTCAAAGGAGAATGCCAGGACTGTTCCATTCCGCACCGAGATCTTTCCCTTCCCGGGTGCCTCCACGACCAGGCGGACAGTATCACCTCCCGGGATCTCCAACACCCGGCCCCCGATTTTGACCTTTCCCCCCTCAGGGCCAGTTTTCCACTGGAAGAAGCCCCCGGCCTCCACCCAACCGCCGCGGGCCACATCGACCACGACTTCCCGCTCATCAGCCGCGGCCACGCTGATGAAACCCTGCATGATCCGGGAATGCCCCCCGTACCGGTTCCGCGCATTGAGTGATACAGTGTAGGAGCCCGTCCTGGTGTAGGTGTAGACCGGGTTCTGCTCTTCCGAGTCAGTGCCGTCACCAAACGACCAGGTCCACGCATCCGGGACCCCGGTGGAGAGGTCGACGAAGTGCACCGTGAGCGGCAACGGTCCGGACCGGGGCTCGGCGGAGAACAAGGCGGAAGGAATACCCGGAGTGGAAACAGGGATGGGAATTGTGGTCTGTGGAGGAGTGGGTGCAGGGGCGCCATGGAGGACTTCCTGGCTCGTAGCAGGACCTGGAACAGAAGGAATCTCCTTCATAGGCGCCTTCCCGGGTATCTCGGCATGCATGAGTTCGGTCTGGCGGTTCGCCGGACCATAGAGGATACGGATTTTTTGTGCCCGATCTTCTGGTTCAACTGGAATCGTGACAGTCTCCCCAATGGACCAATGGCATTCGCCGGTATTTTCAGATGGAAACAATATCGGCTCGCCATTCACTATGATAGCCAGCATGTCACAACGCAGGGATTCACCCCCGGCATGGGTGATCTGGACCTGACCATCTGAAATGGTGAGGTTGAGCTGAACGGAAATCCCTGTTTGAGGAGAAATAAAGAGGAGGATCCCGAGTACTGCCAGGATTATTGCTCCCCCTGCAATGAGTGCAGCGATGACAGCCGTCCGTTGAAGTTTGCTGAGGATCATGGCGAATCGATGAGAGAATAAATCTAGCTGCCCTGGATGAATGTTGCAGTAAAGATGAGGCTTTGCGAGGTTGATCCCTGATAAATGAGGGCAATACTCATTGGGTCTGTTGCCGAAGGAATGATCAGGGTATCCCCTATTTTCCATGGAATGTTCGTTCCATACCATTTGGTTCTGGTACCGTTTGCATATTGTATAGCGATAGCATTGCGAGGAACGGGTGCAGGATCATTATTTATCCGGATAACGGTCTTTTCTTCGAGCAGTACGTCGCCACCATTATGATAAAGGAAAAATTGTCTGGAGGTAACGTCTCTGGACGCCAGAACATTCAAGTGGGGAATTTCTTCAGGAGGAGGATTGGAGATTAGAAGGACGGTAATGATAGCCATGGCCGCGATGACGAGGCCGACGAGCAGAATTGTACCAATCAACTCCGAAACAGCGGAATATTTCCATTTTTCATAAGTATTATCCTCGGTCACCCCGGGATCACTTCCAAGCTATTCTCTTTGTGATATTATTACAGATAAGAGTCTTTCCTTTGGGAAGGGGGACAATGCAATTTTCATGAGAAATTTTTCTGTATCAGAAGGGTCTTTCCCGTCCTGAAACCCTATACACGATCATTGCCGTTCGTGGTGCCTGTCCGGGTCCCAGAAAGGATCCATCCGACTGCAGTAATGTTCCTGCTTTAAACTCGGTCATACCGGCATCCGGGATGAAGGATGCTGTCTGATCCACGTTGTTTACGTAGATACGATATGAACCGGCGGGAAGCGGATCTCCACCGTCATGGATAATTGAATTGGATCTGCTTTGGTTTGTAACTGATACAGAGATGGAAGGAGTTTGTGAAATTTGAATGCTGGATAGGATGGTGACCCCGACGATACTGACCGCCAGACTTGTTATTGCGATGAGGAGAAGTGCCCCCAGGATCTCTGAAACCGCCGAATCGCCATTGGAAATAAGTCTCATACGGCGACTGGCTGTAATTCTGCGCTCAGATTCACCAGTGAATATTCGAGGATGATATCATGCTCAGAACTCCCGGGAATCGGGTTATTAATTGATAGTATTGCTCGGTTTCCCGTTTGAGTATTGGAAATCCAGTTCCTTATTCCCGGATCGGCACTCCTTTTAATACCGGCGAATGTCTGATTCCACATCTTTGCGGAGGGTTCATCCTGAGCATTTATGGTGATGGAGACGTTCCGGGCGTTTGGAACCCCCTGTGCCAGCGTATATCCCCCCAGAGTATTGCGAGATACGGAATCAAGACTTGTGATCACCTGGACAGGAGAACCGCCGCCGACATTTCCCGATCCAGAGATTGTAATGTCAACTATCCTGACAGACGGGATTCCATTCTGATTTGTGATGCTGATAAGAGGCATCACTCTCATCACCATACCCTCGCCCGGTTGTTCGAGAATCACACCACCCTGCTGGTAATAATAGTTCTGCTGGATCCAGTATTTATTGCTGGAATAGTATCCGAGAGATCCCATGGGATGAGATTGGTTGATGGATTGCCCGACATAGCCAACGGAAACGGGATACCGGTACTGTATCCAGTTGCTTGTTGAATTGAACGGTTCGACGAGATTAAATGGCAAATTCAAGTCCTTTTCGAGCCCATAGGCATCATCCAGGAGGTCAATGGTATACCATTGGTTACTCTTCATATTAGTCGAAACAGGAAGCTCCGTCACTGTTGTATTCCCGTGTTTGAAGATGGTTATCGTCAGGGACTGTGAATATGCGGCTGCACCTATCACCGTCGTATTGACGGTATTTCCCCAGGGAATAAGGTAATTCTCGATCCAGTACTTGATATCGCTTGCCCCCTGTCCGGTGAACGTCGGGATAGTACCGACTGTAGATACCGTGACCTGCCCGGGGAGCCCGACGGTGGTCACGTTCAGCAGGATCTTCCAGCTTCCAGAACTGGGCGTGAGAGTAAGGCCGCCCAATTTTGATACATTTGTGGACATCATCTGCACGTAGATATGGTTCGGCTCGTAACGGATAGGTGTCATGTTCGGTGCACTGTTCCCCGGGAATCCCTGAACGAGGGCATCTCCCTTTATGGTAAGGGTTTCCACCCTTCCGTTCACAACCATCGTTCCGCTTGAGGGATAAGCCTGGAACAATGGTATCACGAATGAACCCTGGGTCAGACCGGTTAGGGTCCCGAGCGTAAATGTCCGGGAGATTGGGACATTGGCCTGGAAATTGAGCCAGAGCGAGTCCACGCCGGTTTTATAACCCAGGAACTGGTCGTTGATCTCGGCCATGTGCAGGATTTCTCCCTCTCTGCCCTGTGCAGGAACCACGTAGGTAATGTATAGGGATGCGAGTCCGGCGATGAGAGCGAGGATCAGGATGAAACCGATCACTTCAGAGAGAGCGTCCTCGCGTGGGGCAGGCAGCATGGAAATTAAGGGATCGTTGGGTGCAGAGTTATATAAAAGTATCAAATCACGACATTTTATGGAGAATAACCGCAAGGCGGCTTCCAGAGCACTGGCTTCTCCAAACCGACTGAGCGAGAGATTGCCGTGCTGACGCGAATCCCGGGATGGTGTAGCATCGACCTGAAAATAGTCCCGGATTTCACGTGTGATCCCGTTGCCACCTCCGCAGCCTGGCCAGCGGCGAGGTCTTCCGGAGAAAGAAGGAAAAGAATAGGGCAAACTCCTCGTTCCAGCATTCGGCACCTGCAGTGACATCCCACCGCTCTTCCATGGCAAACTTGACGTGCTTTCCCAGGGCCACCCCCAGCGGCTCCGGAGAGCGGAGGAGGTCCTCTGCAGAGGTGTAGGGACGGCGGACTTCCACCACATACCTGCCGTCTTCGATGAACGGGCCTGCCAGGAACCTGTTTTCTCCGGTATCCAGGTACTTCCCGATAAATTTGTCAGCATTGACCCGGTTCCAGACGGGCGGTCCGGTATGCCGCCGGATGGCCGGGAGGCGGTCCACCAGGAGCTCGAAGGCCAGGACGGACCGGTCCTCGTGCATTTCGCAGTCGGCCCGGTTCACCACGAACCCATGGCGCTCCAGGAGGGCCCTGACAGAGTCCAGGCTCTTGCGGAGCTGGGGGACCACGATATCGGCGATGTACGGGGGAGTACGGAGTGTTATTGTATACAGCGACGTGCCGCGGGCGAGAAGTATCTCCCGCATCTCGTCCATGGAGATGGGAGGCTCCAGTTCCGGGAAGAAAAATGCCATCGAGGGATTTTCCCGGTATCCCCGGGCCATCTCTATAAACTCGCACATGCGGGTGAGAGAGACCGCGGCAGAGACGTTTCTTCCCGGGTCGACCGGGTCAACGACCACCAGGGGCTCGGGAAAGTCCCTGCTCCGGTGGGACTCGGGGTCCAGGACCACTCCCGGGCGCCATGTTGAGGCTGCCTCAAGGAGCGGGCCAAAACCCCCGTAATAAAGCACCAGGAGTTCGCAGAGATAGCCCGAGAATCCCCCGGTCATCTGGTCTGACCCGTATATCCCTCCTGCCTTGGCAAATTGCTTCAGGAGCAACACATCGTCCAGGTAGGGCAGGATCCGGCTCCGTATGTACCGGGTATGAAACGGCGTGCGATCAACTGCACACTGGAGACTTGAGGGAGACTCCACGCGGTAGCAGGGCACCAGGTCAACATCGAGGCCGTCTATGACCGCGCTGATGTAGGGATGCTCGGCGTACTTTTCCCGGAACGACGTGGCCAGGGAAGCGGCTATCTCCCGGGCCAGCGCGAGTCCTTCTTCTTCCAGCTGCTCGCGGGTAAGTGCTGGGTCAAACAGGAGAAAGATGTCCAGGTCCCGGTCGCCGTGGATCCAGGTCCCCCGGGCCACCGAGCCGACCACCATGGCCGACGCGCGGTCCCCCTGCATCACCATGCCGATAATCCGGTCTGCGACGCCGCACACGTGGGCAACCTCTTCACCAGTAGGCCGTATACGGGAGAGCACATCCTCCTCGAGCCGGGACCTCAAAAGGCGACCTCCATAATATCCTCGTACACGGGGCCCCGCGGGGTGAGGGTGCTCTTCTTCAGGGTAAACCCGGTTATCCTGCAGGAGCCCAGGTCAGCATCCTGGTGGGGCCTTACCCGCGAGAGGATGCTCGGATGGAACTCTTTTACCCGTGCTACCGTGGCGTGGGGCCGGAACGGTCGGGCCTCGCGGGGGATCCCTAGCGGGGACAGGGCCTCCTCTACTGAACGGTGGAGGATCTCGCAACACCCCTCGTCCTCCACCCTGCACCAGATTACCCGGGGCTGCCGCGGATTATTCCCCCCTATCCCCCGGACCCGGATAGTAAAGGGCGAACATTTCACGCGGGAGAGCGCCTCTTTCACCTCCCCGACTCTTTCCTCCGGGACCTCCCCGATGAATTTCAGCGTCAGGTGAACGATCTGCGGGTCCACAGGGGTGATACGGGCTTCGCACCGGCTGAGATCCTCCTGTATCCCTGCCAGCCGCTCCTTCACGTCGTCCGGCAGATCAATAGCCACAAAGAGCCGCACCATTGCCAATCATCCTGAGAACCTGTGAAAAATATCCCTGCATTGCCTGTTTCCTCTTTGTATGGCGAATAAAAAAGTTTTTTCCCGGACACCTTTCTCTTAATGTAATAATCCTGGGTGGATCGTCAAATATTTTTTTCCGGAGAGCGAATATACTTGTTAATGCACATTTTGGGGGACACAAGAGTGGATAACGGAACAGTCATGGTATATACCCTGGAATTCTGTCCGAATTGTGACACCCTGAAGCAGTTCCTGAAAGAGCAGGATGTTCCCTACCGCGAGCACGACCTCTCCACCGCGGAGTCCCTCACCGAACTGCGCATCAACGGGGTCTTTGTCAATGAGGCCCCGGTCCTCCGGCGCGGCTCCCGGTTTCTCACCTCGCAGGACCTCTTTGAAGCAGGGAATCTTCAGGAAGACCGCGTCCGCGCACTGCTCGAGGGGAACTGATGGCCGACCGGGAGACACGGCAATCCACCCTTGGCGGGGTTTATATATCGGCGATGCCCTCCGTCCGAACAACGGACGGGCATATCCTGGAATGGGACAGGCAGCGCATCGTCCGGCAGATCGTGGAGGAGACCCGCCTCGTGGAAACCTTCTACGGGTACGATAGTGCATCGGTGGAGACCGCCCAGGAGATTGCCCGCCTGGTTGAGCAGCGCATCCGCTCCATGGGCATCCACACAC